>JADJIV010000007.1:0-19635 GCA_016706845.1 bacterium | reverse complement strand
GGCATGCTGAAGGGGGCATCGCGAAGGCGGCGCTCCGGGAGAAGGGGGGGACGATGTCACGGCGCACGCGACCCTGGAGCGTCTGCGCGAGCGCACCGGCGCCGCGTGGACGAGGTCAACCGCAACTGCGACCCGCGCGTGCGGGCAGGCCCGCCGCCTCGAGCGAAACGGCCCGACCAGGAACCGCACGCCATCATCCTGGGCTGCTCCGATTCGCGGGTGCCGGCGGAGATCATCTTCGACCAGGGGCTCGGCGACCTGTTCGTCATCAGGGTCGCGGGCAACATCGTCGCCCGTCGCAGGTCGGCAGCGTCGAGTTCGCGGCGGAGCAGTCCGGCACGCGCCTGGTGGTCGTGCTCGGGCATTCGGAGTGCGGGGCGATCCTGGCCACGCTCGAGACCCTGGGGCGCCCGCCCGACGCCCACTCGCACAACCTGCGCGCGATCGTCGAGCGCATCCGGCCCTCGGTGGCGCCGCTGCTCGCGTCGGAGCTGCGGCACCGGCCGCAGGAACTGGTGCAGCAGGCCGTGCGGGCCAACATCCGCGTCTCCGCGGACCACCTGCGGCACGGGTCGGCCATCCTCGAGAAGCTGATCCGCGAGGACGGGCTGCTCGTCGTCGGGGCGGACTACTCGCTCGAGACCGGCGTCGTGGACTTCTTCGACGGCGCCCCCGACCTTGCTAGCGGGGCAGTGTTTTGATATCTGTCGGCACCGCCGTCGGACCTTTCCCCAACGCCCTACCCCTTCGAGGTCGTACCATGCGTTTCTCCCGGATCCCTGCCCTGTTGACCGTCGCGGGCGTGCTCGCGATCGGCACCGCGTCCTTCCTGGCCGGCTCGGGCGTCCGCGAGCAGGACGACCCCTTCGCGCGCGAGCTCGCGAAGCTGGAGACGCGGCGCGACCACGCCGCGCCCGGCTCGTCCGACCGCTTCAAGGCCGGGCACAAGATCGAGCGCATCGCGCGCCGGCTCGCGGGCCTGCCGGCCTTCGAGGCGCCCGAGGAGTTCGCGCGGCTGATGAACGAGATGCGCATCCCCGCCGACCGCAAGGAGCCCGAGTACGAGGCCGGCTACCTGGTGCGCGAGCTGGCCACTGCGCGTGCGGCGAAGCGCTCGCCCGCCGCGGCGCTGGCCTGGGAGAACCGCGGCCCCGGCAACGTCGCCGGCCGCGCCCGCGCGATCGTGGTCGATCCCGACGACCCGCCGCCCTGACCTGGTACATCGACGGCGGGCGGCGGCGTCTGGAAGACCGCCGACGGCGCGCCACCTGGAGCGACCTGACGTCGGACTTCCCGGTGCTGTCGGTCCAGGCGCTGGCCATGGCCGCGACCAACCACGACGTCCTGTACGCCGGCACCGGCGAGAGCTTCTTCAACGTCGACACCATCAACGGCAACGGCATCCTGAAGTCGACCGACCGCGGCCAGACCTGGGCGCGCTGGCCGACCGTCGACGACCCGTCTTCAACAACGTGGCCCGGATCGTGGTCGACCGCGAACCCCAATGTCGTCACTGGCCGTGACGACCGTCGGGCGCTACAAGGGATTCGGTCCTCCAGCGCTCGAGCATCTTCAAGTCGACCGACGGCGGGGCGAACTGGGCCGAGGTTTCGCCATCACCGACCTCGGCACCTTCGGCCGCGTCAAGAAGATTCAGCAGATCGTGGCCACGCCCGGCAACTTCAACGTGCTGTACGCGACCGTCGACGAGGGCGGCATCCTGAAGTCGACCAACGCCGGCAACAGCTGGACCTACGTCAACACCGGCATCGGCGACCTGAGCGGCCGCTTCGAACTGGCCGTCTCGCCGGTCAACACGAGCCGCCTCTACGCCGCCGCCGAGGGCGCCAGCCACTCCGAGCTGTGGATCTCGACCAACGCCGGCGCGACCTGGTCCGAGACCTTCGAGAGCGGCTCGGAGCCCAACTGGCTGGGCGCGCAGGGCTGGTACGACAACACCATCGTCTGCCACCCCAGAACCGTGAACATCGTCTAGTCGGCGGCGTCCGCCTTGGCAGATCACGCTCTCGGGCACCAGCCGCACCACGACCCAGCTGAGCGTCGGCCGTTCACGTGGACCACCACGGCCTCGGCGGTCGTGCCGACGGCGCCGGCGCCTGGCGCCTGCTCAGCCAACGACGGCGGTGTGGCGGTGCCGCGGCGCCAGGCCGCCAACGGAGCGCCCCGATCGACGGCATGACCACCACCCAGTTCTACGGCGTGGACAAGCGCCCCGGCGCCAGCGCCTACTGTCGGCGGCATGCAGGACAACGGCACCTGGCTCTCGGGGGCCCGACCCGGACCGGCGTCGCCCCTGGACCTTCGCCATCGGCGGCGACGGCTACGAACCTCGTGGCACTTCGACGACCCGCTGAAGATGATCGGCGGCTACCAGTACAACGGATTCCTGCGCTCGCTGGACGGCGGCCAGACCTGGCAACGAGCGCCAGCCGGCGGCCTCGTCCGACACCGGCGCCGGCCAGGCCCCTTTCATCACCAAGATCGCCAAGACCAAGCTGCCGCCCGACCTGCTCTTCGCCGTCGGCGCCAGCGGCGTCTGGCGCTCGACGGACTTCGGCGGCAGCTGGTCGCTCACCCCGGTGTCGTCGGCGACCTGGAGCTCGATCAGCAGCTTCCACGCCGTGAAGATCTCGCGCGCCGATCCCGACATCGTCTGGGCGGGCGCCCGCATGGACGGCAGCGGGCGCATCCACGTCTCCACCGACGGCGGCCTCACCTTCGGCGTGGTGCCGAACTACACGGGCGCGACCATGGGCGGTATCTCCGGCCTGGCCACCCACCCGGCCAACCCCGCGGTCGCCTACGTCCTGTTCAGCTTGCGGGCCGGCCCAAGATCACTCCGGACGACGGACCTGGACAGACCTGGAACGACATCACGGGCTTCGCGGGCGCCGGCCCCAGCACCAACGGCTTCCCCCCGACGTGGCGGTGTACGACCTGCAGGTGCTTTCGACGACCGACCACCTTGGGCCGGCACGGAGATCGGCCTGGTCGAATCGCTGGACGGCGGCGCCACCTGGGACCTCGCCGACAACGGCCTGCCCAGTGGCGATCTGGTCGATGACCGAGGTCGAGGACGAGGTCGTGACCGGCAGCCACGGGCCGCGGCATCTGGAGCGCAGAGTTCCCTCGCTGGTCGCGGGCAAGACCTTCAAAACCGCTCATCGACGCCTCTACCAGGGCCCCGACGGCCTGCTGAGCGTCGACCTGAACCCGCGATCCGCCTACGTGACTCCACCCAGGTCTTCGTCGACGGCGCGTCCGGCGCGCCACCCTGCGCCGGCCAGCGGCTTTCAGCAGGACGCCTGGTGCAGCGCCCGTGCGGGCGCCGGCCAGCGCCCGCGTTTCGCCCGCGCCTTCCGCGGCGGCGTCGCCTGCGACTCGGTGACGCGCGGAGCTCGCGTAGTTCGTGGCACGCCCCGCCGCTCTCCGCCTACACGAACAGCTTCAGCACGTCCGCGACTTCCGTCGGCGACGGGTTCACCATCGGCGCTTCGCCGGCTTCGGCGGCGGCGCGCCCTGCACTTCCCGCACGACTACCCCGACAACGCGGCCTCACGGCCATGCTCGCGGTGCCGATCGTTGTCACCCAGTCGAACGCCTACGTCTCCTTCGACGAGGTCGTGCTGATCGAGCCGGGCGAGGCGGGCAGCGTCTACGGCGACGGCGATTTCTGGGACTACGTGATCCTGGAGGGCAGCAAGGACGGCATCGCCTGGGTGCCGATCGCCGACGGTTACGACAGCCGGCGCGACGCCGCCTGGGTCACCGCCTGGAACAGCGGCACGCCCGGCAGCTCCTCGCTGCTGCGGCCGCATCGTTCGTCCTGCACGACGCCTTCGCCGGCGCGACACGATCCTGCTGCGCTGGCGGTTTCGCGACGGCGCCGTCAGCCTGGGGCTGGGTCGTGGACAACCTGTCGTCCAGGTCGGCAGCCCGACCGGCGCGGACGACGGCACGCCGGCCCGCGGCGCGTGCTGGCGCAGAACGCGCCCTACCCGTTCAACCCGTCCACCGTCATCCGCTTCTCGCTGCCGCAGGCCGGCCCGGTGAGCCTGCGCATCTACGACGTGCGCGGACGGCAGGTGCGGAGCCTGGTGGAGGGGAACCGGGAGGCCGGCGCGCACTCCGTGGTCTGGGACGGGCGCGACGACCGGGGCGGGAACGCCAGCGGCGTACGTGTACCGGCTGCAGGCGGACGGGAAGTCGCAGCAGCGCAGCATGATGCTCGTCAGGTGAGCCGGTTGTCGCCGCGCCCTAGAGGTCGTCCCGCTGCGTCGCGCACAGTTCCAGCAGCCAGTCGCGGAACGCCGTGACGCGGTGGAGGTCCGCCTTGCGTTCGGGATGGACGAGGTAGTAGGCGTGCTCGCTCCTCACCGGCCGGTCGATCGCGACGACGAGCCGGCCGCTCGCGATCTCTGTCCTGATCAGGAACCGCGGCAGGACCGCGAGCCCGAGCCCCGGCGATGGCGGCCTGGATGACCATGTGGAACTGCTCGAATCGCGGGCCCATGCGGCCGTCGCTGTCCTCCACACCGCAGGCGCGGAGCCACTCCTGCCAGGCCTGCGGTCGGGTCATGTGCTGCAGGAGCGTGTAGCGGCCCACGTCCTGGGGCGGGCCCGCCTGGCGTCCCAGCAGCGACGGCGCCCCCACCGGCACGACGACCTCGCCCATCAGCTGGCGGCAGATCGCGCCCGGCCAGATCTCGCGGAAGTGGATGGCCACGTCGATCTGCTGCCCGCGAAGTCGAACGGCCGCACCTGCGCACCGGTTGAGCTGGATGTCGGGGTGCCGCACGGTGAAGTCGCCGAGGCGGGGGACGAGCCACCGCGAGCCGAAGGTCGGCAGCAGGGCGATGGTCAGCACGCCGCCGCCGCTGCCGTAGGCCATCAGCGTCGCCGCCTCGGCGCGGTCGAGCAGGTCGCGCACCGCGGCGGCGTAAAGGCTTCGCCAGGTTCGGTCAGGACCAGCCGCCGCTTGAGGCGGCGGAACCGCGGCCTGCCCACGTACTCCTCGAGCTGCCGGATCTGGCGGCTCACCGCGCTCTGCGTCACGTTCAGCTCGCGCCGCCCGGGTGAAGCCCGCCTGGCGCACGGAGGCCTCGAAGTACCGCAGCGCGGTGAGCGAGGCAGGATCCGCTTCGTGGTCATGACTTTTTCGAATAGGCTCCTGTTAAATCATCGTTTGTCGTTTCGGGCGAAGATGGATCATAATTATCATTACCGCAACGAGAAAGATGCATCTTCGACAGGTGGATTCGTTTGCGGGGGCTCCCCCGATCATTCCAATACCGCATGGATCGGCCGAGCCGGTCGGCCGGTCCCGGGTCCCAAGGAGGTTCCATGAGCAAGTACAAGATCGCCTGGTTGCCCGGTGACGGTGTCGGCGTCGAGGTCATGGAGGCGACCAGGATCTGCCTCGACGCTTGAAGCTCGACGCCGACGGGAGTACGCACGGCGACATCGGCTGGGAGTTCTGGTGCGGTGAGGGCGACGCCTTCCCGGGCGCACCATCGACCTGCTGGGGGGTCGGCGACGCGGCCCCGTTCGGCGCCATCACCTCCGCAGGGAAGCCCGTGAAGGACGCGGAGCGCGAGCTCGTGACCGAGCTGCAGGGCAAGGGCCTGGTCTACCGCAGCTCCGATCGTCCGCATGCGGCAGTCCTTCGACCTCTACACCCGCTTGCGGCCCTGCAAGGCCTACCCGGGCAACCCCTCAACTACGCGGAAGGGATCGACCTGGTGGTCTTCCGGAGAACACGGAAGACCTCTACGCCGGCGTCGAGTTCAGCCTGTTCCCCGACGAGCTCGCCGAGGTCCTGGGCCGGCTCAGCAAGGCCTTCTCCCATTTCGCCGGGCTGCCTGGCGCAGCGACTACGCCATCACCCTGCAAGATCAATCGAAGAAGGGCTCGAGCGGATCATCCGCGCCGCCTTCGAGTACGCCAAGAAGTTCGGCTACCCCAAGGTCACCGTGGTCCACAAGGCGAACGTCGTGCGGGCGACCGAGGGTCATGTTCCTGGAGATCGGCAAGCGCGTCGCCAAGAGCTACCCGGGGATCCAGATGGACGACGCGAACATCGACGCCATCTGCATGTGGCTGCCTGAAGAACCCCAAGAGCTACGGCGCTCGTCGCCACCAACATGTCCGGCGACATCGTCAGCGACCCTCCGCGCAGATGGTGGGCGGCCTCGGCTTCGTTGCTCCGGCAACATCGGCGAGAAGCTCGCGGCATTCGAGCCGGAGCCACGGCAGGGCGCCCAAGTACGCCGGCCAGAACAAGGTGAACCCCATCGCCACCATCCTCGCCGGCAAGATGATGCTGGACCGGCTGGGCGAGACCGACAAGGGCGCCCGGCTCGAGCAGGCGGTCGCCCGGTCATCGCCGCCGAAGGCGACGTGCGCACCTACGATATGGCGGCAGCGCCACGATCCCTGGAGATGGGCGAGGCGATCGCCCGGAAGGTGTAGTGCGATGGCCGAGATCATCCACGAGGTCGGCCTGGGACGGTCCCGCAGGCGGAGAAGCAGGTCGTCCTGACCGGGCAGAAGCTCGCGTGGATCCGGTCGCCCGTCGCCGCGGGCCTGACCTCGTCCAGGTGGGCCTGTTCTGTGCATCCGGAAAAGGTGCCGCAGATGGCCGACACGGACGAGCTCTTCCGCGCCCTCGACGCAGCGTCCAGGGGCGGGACGGTCCTCTCGGGCCTCGTGCTCAACGAGAGGGGCCTCGAGCGCGGGGCTCGCGTGCGGCGTCGACCTAGCCTTCCTCGGGGTCTCGGCCTCCGGAGACCCACAGCCAGAAGAACACCGGCATGGGTTCCGCGGAGGCGAAGCGGCAGCATCATCGCCGCGGCGTGCCGAGGCGGTCGCGGCCGGCAAGAAGGTCCAGGTCTCGGTGCAGAGCGCCTTTCGGCTGCGGTTTCGAGGGGCTGATCCTGCAGGAGCGGGTCCCGGTAGATCGCGCGCCTACCTCGAAGCCGCGGCTCACGAACATCAGCCTCGCCGACACCGCTGGCCATGCGCACCCGGCGCAGGTGCGCCGGCTGTTCGGCGAGATCCTGCGGCTCGCGCCGGAGATCCGCTGCACGTGCCACTTCCACGACACCTACGGCCTCGGCGCTAGCCAACATCCACGCCGCGATGGAGTCGGGGGTCACCAGCTTCGAGACCTCGTTCGCCGGCCTGGGCGGCTGCCCGTTCACCGTCGCGGCCGGCAACGTGGCCACCGGAGGATCTGGTCCACGCCTGCGGCGCGGCGGCCTGCGCACGGAGATCGGACTCGAGGGGTCGTCGCCGTGGCCCGTGAGGTCGCGGCGCATTTCGACGCGAGATGCCGGGCCGGGTCCACAGGACCGGCCCGCTCTCCTACTAGGCAGGTGTTGCGATGACCGATCAGGTACGCATGCTCGACGGCATCAAGGTGCTCGACCTCACGAACGTGCTTTCCGGCCCGTTCGCCTCGCTCCACCTGGCGCTGGGGCCGAGGTCGTCAAGATCGGAGAACCCCAGGGACGGCGACCTGGCCCGCAAGCTCTGGGATCGTCTCCGAGTACAACAGGCAGCTGATGGGCACCAGCTTCCTGGCGCAGAACTGCAACAAGAAGTCGGTGACCCTCAACACCAAGTCGCCGGAAGGCAAGGCCATCTTTCAAGCGGCTCGTCGAGGACGCCGACGTGGTGATCGAGAACTTCCGCCCCGGCGTCATGGACCGCCTCGGGCTCGGCTACGACGTCCTGCGCGGGATCAACCTGTCGCTGGTCTACGTGCAGCGATCTCCGGCTTCGGCCAGACCGGTCCGGACGCCGACAAGCCGGCCTACGACCAGATCATCCAGGGCCTCTCCGGCGAGATGGACGATCAACGGCGACGAGCGGCTGACGCCGCTGCGCGCCGGCTTCCCCGTCTGTGACACCGTGGGGGGGCTGAACGCGGCCTTCGCGGTGATGGCCGCCCTCTTTCACTGCCAGCGGACCGGCGAGGCCGGTTCATCGACGTCGCGCTCCCGGACTCGATCATGCCGCTCATGGGCTGGGTGGCCGCGAACCTTCCTGATCGGCGGCCAGGAGCCGCAGGTCATGGGCAACGACAACTTCACGGCGGCGCCCAGCGGCACCTTCCGCACGCAGGATGGCCACATCAACATCGCGGCCAACAAGCAGGAGCAGTGGGAGGCGGTCTGCGACGTCCTGGGATCGCCGGAGCTCAAGACCGACCCGCGCTTCCAGGAGCGCGACACGCGCAAGAAGAACCGCTGGGCCCTGACGCCGCCTCGAGGCGCGCCTCGCCGAGCAGACGACGCGGCACTGGGTCGAGGGCCCTGAACGCCCGCGACGTGCCGAGCGGCGAGATCCTGAGCCTGGGCCAGGCCCGCGCCAGCCCCAGATCGCGCACCGCGGGTCCCGCAGAGGGTGAATCGTGCCGGGCCTGGGCGACATCGAGGTCTTCGGCCTCACCGCCCTGTTCGACGGCGAGTCGGGCCCGGTCGCCACGCCGCCGCCGACGCTCGGCAGCACAACGCCGAGGTCCTCGGCCGCCTGGGCTTCACCGCGGATCAGCTCGCCGAACTCAAGCAGAAGGCCGTCATCTGAAACCCCGGACCTCACGAGGAGTCGCGATGGGAATGACAGTCGTCGAGAAGATCCTGGCCAGGGCGGCGGGCGTGCCGGCCGTCAGGGCCCTGGGATCGTGGAGCCGCGCGCGTCGATCTCGCCATGTCGCACGAGAACGCGGCCCTGGTCATCAACCAGTTCAACGAGATCCACCAGGGCACGGGCCGCGAGCCCAAGCCCTGGGACCCCGACCGCATCGCCGTCATCTTCGACCACCGGGTGCCGGCCGAGGGGCCCAAGACCGCCACCAACCAGAAGCTCATCCGCGGCTTCGTGGCGCGCCACGGCATCGCCAAGTTCCACGACATCCGCGGCGACCTCGGCGGCATCTGCCACCAGATCCTGCCGGAGCGCGGCTACGTGCGGCCCGGTTTCGTGGTCGTCGGCACCGACAGCCACACGACCAGCCACGGGGCCCTGGCTGCTTCGCCTTCGGCATCGGCGCCACCGAGATGGCTTCGGTCTGACGCTCGGCGTCGCGCTCAACATCGAGGTGCCCCGACCATCAAGGTCGTCGTCAGCGGCAGGTTCCAGGAGCGTCGGCCCGAAGGACCTGATCCTGCACCTGATCGGACGGCTCACGGCCCAGGGCGCCAACTTCCGCGTGCTCGAGTTCCACGGCGACACGATCGCGGCGATGTCGACGAGCGGCCGCCTGACCATCTGCAACATGAGCGTCGAGGCCGGCGCCACCGGCGGCCTCGTGCCCGCCGACGCCGAGACCGAGCGCTACCTGCGCCAGGAGGCCGGCGTCACGGGGCCCCTCGCGCCGGTCCGGCCGGACGCCGACGCCGTCTACGAGAGGGTCGTCGAGGTCGACGTGTCCCGGCTCGAACCGCAGATCGCCTGCCCGCACACGGTCGACAACGTGAAGCCGATCGGCGAGGTCGCCGGCAAGGCCGTCCAGCAGATCGTGATCGGCAGCTGCACCAACGGCCGCCTGGACGACCTCGAGATCGCCGCCGGGATCCTCAGGGGCAAGCAGGTCGCCCCCGGCACGCGCATGCTGGTCTTCCCCGCGTCGGGGCGGATCTACTCCCAGGCGCTGGAGGCCGGCTACCTGCAGGACTTCGCGAAGGCCGGCGCCGTGGTGATGAACTCGGGCTGCGGCCCGTGCCTGGGCATCCACCAGGGGGCGCTCGGCGACGAGGAAGTGGCGCTCGCCACCACCAACCGCAACTTCAAGGGCCGCATGGGCAACCCGAAATCCGAGGTCTACCTGTGCTCTCGGCCGTCGCCGCGGCCAGCGCCATCACCGGCGTCATCACCGATCCGCGCGCAGGAGGTCGCTGACATGGGCAAGGTCGTACTGAAGCTCGGGAAGGACATCAGCACCGACGACATCTACTCCCGGCCGGTTCATGGCCACGGTCCTGCCGACCGAGACGCCGCAGTTCTGTTTCCACGACCGCACGGAGTTCAACGCGCAGCCCAAGGCCGGGGCGATCCCGGCCGGCAGCCTCGTCGTCGCCGACGAGAACTTCGGCTGCGGCTCGAGCCGCGAACAGGCGGTGAGCACCATCCGGGGCCACGATCTCGTCATCGTCGCGCGGAGCATCGCGCGCATCTTCCTGCAGAACGCCATCAACCTCGGCCTGAGCCTGGTCATCTGCCCGACCATCGAGGCGGAGGTGGGGGACGAGCTCGAGCTCGCCTCCGGGAAGTTGCGGAACCGGACCAGCGGCAGGGAGTTCGACGCCGTGCCGCTGCCGCCGGCGCGGCAGGCGATCGTCGATGCGGGGGGGCTGATCCCCTACACCCGCAAGAAGCTGCTCGAGCTGCCGGCTCGGTGATTTCAGTCGTCAGTCGCGGCGGCCTCGCCCGGAGGTCAGCAGCCACCCGATCGCCGCGCCCCCAGAGGACCGCGACGACCGGGTTGGCGCTGATCCGTCAGGTGGCGCCGCGGCAGTGCTGCCAGTAATGCCAGAGATAGCCGAGCGCGCCGCCGAGGGCCGGGCCCCAGAGGCGGCGCGCCGTTTTTTGGAGTCCCGGGCGGATGGTCATGGCTGCACGTACCCCGCCGCGTGGAGCTGATCCACGTCGGCGAAGGTGCGCGGCGGCTTGAGGTGCTTCGCCAGGAAGCGGTAGACCCGCAGCCGGATCTCCTGGGCGCCCCGGGTGTCGAGCCGGTCGAAGCTGTGGCCGCCGGGCGCGGCCTCGTAGATCTCGTGCTCGAACTGCTTGCCCTCGGCCTTCAGTGCCTGGATCAGGTGCTCGACCTCCAGCACGTTGACGTCCTCGTCCGAGGTGTTGGACAGCACCAGCAGCGGCGTTGCGAGCTTGTGGGCGTTCCACACCGGCGATCGCCGCTTGTACTCGGGGATGTTCTCGCCGACCGTCTGGCCGATGTGGTAGTCGGCCGAGTACAGGTCGCGGTACTCGTCGTCCAGGTAGCCGAGGCGCGCGACGAGGTCGCTGACCGGCACGCCCGCGTAGGCGCAGGCGTAGTCGTCGGGGTGCTCGAAGACGCTCATCAGGCTGATCAGCCCGCCGTGGCTCCAGCCGATCGTGCCCACGCGGCCCGGATCGACGAAGTCGTAGTTCTCCAGGACGTAGGCGCGGCAGGCGTGGGCGTCCTCGACCTCCAGCCCGCCGTAGTCGATGCTCTCGTACAGGCCGCGGCCGTAGCCCGTGCTGCCGCGGTACTCCGGCGCCACCACCACGTAGCCCTGGGCGAGCAGCTCGCGCACGATGTGCGTGTGGTAGGTCGTGAAGTCGGCGTGGACGCCGCCGTGCGACAGCACCAGCAGCGGCGCCTTGCGGCCGGGATCGAGATCGCGGGGGATGAAGACGTAGGCCCAGAACTTCAGCGGGTTGCCGGCGCCGATGCCCGTGGGGTTGGTCTCCTTCCACTTCGGCGGGCCGCACAGGCGCACCTTGTCGACGTGGGCGACATCGCCGACGCGGTCGAACCAGAGGCCGTCGTCGACCTGCTTCTGCAGCTCGTCGAGGCGGTGGCCGAGGTTCTCGAGGGCGCCGAGCACCTCGTCGAGCTTGGCGTCGTCGGCGGCGGTGACGTCCTGGGCGATGGCGGTCAGCGGGACCGCGGCGGCGACGAGGCAGGCCAGCAGCAGGCGGCGCATGGCGGATCCTCCGGGAATGGGTGCCCGGCGAGCATGGACCGCAAGGGCGAGCCGGTCAATCGGTTCGGGGTGCACGGCCCGTTCGGTGGCGTAGGAATCCATCCGGAGACGAGCTGGTTGGCCGGCAGGATGAGGCACCATTGGCGATCAAGGACCCATGGTATTAATATATTATATAATAATTAGTTATAAAAGAAGACGAGTTGATCGACGCGCAGTTATATGGCAATTGGACGATATAAATTTGGCATATAGACTAACTAATTCTTGCAATTGGACGGAGATTGTCCGACAATCATCCGCATGGATACGTCGAGCCGTCTTCCCCGCCTCGTGCACGACCGCCTGTGCGACGCCCTCGCCGATTCACCGGTCGTGCTGCTGCACGGACCGCGCCAGAGCGGCAAGACGACCCTCGTGCAGGCCGTTGGTGCGGACGCGGGTCGCCGCTACCTGACCCTGGACGATCCCGCGACGTATCTGGCCGTGCAAGCGGATCCTGCCGGTTTCGTGCTCGACCTCGAGGGGCCGGTCACCATCGACGAGGTGCAACGGGTCCCCGAACTGTTCCTGGCCATCAAACAGTCGGTC
This sequence comes from bacterium, assembly GCA_016706845.1. Lineage (GTDB taxonomy): Bacteria > Krumholzibacteriota > Krumholzibacteriia > LZORAL124-64-63 > LZORAL124-64-63 > PNOJ01. The sequence continues at coordinate 7,330 of JADJIV010000007.1, read as the reverse complement.
GACCGTGACCGACGGCCAGGTCGCTTCCTGCTGACGGGTTCGGCGAATGCCCTGTTCGTTCCCATGGTCGCCGACTCCCTGGCCGGCCGGATGGAAATGGTACGCCTCCACCCCTTGAGCGAGGTGGAGATCGCCCGCCGTCGGCCGGCGTTCCTCGACAGGATCTTCGCGTCCGACTTCAAGGTGGGACAGGCCGAACGACTGGGACCGCACCTCGCCGAGCTCATCGTGCGGGGAGGATTCCCCGAGGTGGTGCGCCGGGACAGCGAGCGCGCTCGACGGGCTTGGGTCCGCGGATATCTCGAGGCGATCGTCCAACGGGATATCCGCGACCTTGCGCACATCCAGCGGCTCGACGTTCTGCCGAGACTGCTCGAACTGGCCGCGGGGCAGACGGCGCGCCTGGTCAATGTCAGCGAAATCGCCGGCCCGTTCGGCGTCAGCCGCACGACGGTGCGGGACTACCTGACCCTGCTGCGACACGTGTTCCTCGTGGAAGAGCTGCCGGCCTGGCATGCCAATCGTCTGAAGCGCCTGGTCAAGACGCCGAAGCTCCACGTGACCGACACGGGCCTGGCCTGCGCGTTGCTCGGCGTCGCCGCCGATGACCTGCAACGCGATCGCACCCTGCTCGGACAACTGCTGGAGACCTTCATCGTCCAGGAGATCCGGCGCCAGGCCAGCGGCTCGGAACACGACGTGCGCTTCTCCCACTACCGGGACAAGGACCAGCTGGAGGTCGATCTCGTCCTGGAGCGCGGCCCCGGCCGCCTCGTCGGCATCGAGGTCAAGGCCGCCGCCACGATTCGCGATGGCGATCGCCGGGGACTTGAGCGACTGAGGGATGCCGCCGGCGAGCGCTTCCGTTGCGGGGTGCTGCTGTACGACGGAGAGACCCTGGTTCCCCTGGGCGATCGCATCTACGCGGTTCCGCTGGGCGAAGTCTGGGGCGGGCAGGTGTCGCGCCCGAACGACGGACACGCGCCCGGCGCCTGACATTCACCACGGCTTCGGCACAAGCCTGCCGCTACGGCGCCTCGGCGATCAGCCACAGCAGCGCCGCGACCGCGGCCACGTTCCGCTGCAGATCTGCGGGATCGACCTTGTCCAGCGTGTCGGCCGGGCTGTGGTGGACGTCGAAGTAGTGCTCGCCGTGGACGCGGTGGCCGATCAGCGGCACACCGGCGTCCGCCAGGAACGAGATGTCCACGCCGCCGCCGCCCGGGGTCACCGCGTCCGCGCCAAGCGGCGCCAGGGGTGCGGCCAGCGCGGCGAAGCGGGCGACCGTCGCGGAGTCGGCCTGGACCGTGAAGCCGGCCGGAGCGAAGCCCCCCGAATCACATTCCAGGGCCGCGCGGTGCCGCGGCAGCTCCCCGGCGTGGTCGCGGGCGTAGCCGCGGCCGCCCTGCTGGGTCATCTCCTCGTCGGCGAAGAGCACCACGCGCAGCGTGCGGCGGGGCGCGAGGTCCAGCCGCTTCAGCAGCAGGACCGCCTCCATGACGATGGCGCAGCCGGCGCCGTCGTCGTGGGCGCCGCAACCGGCGTCCCACGAGTCGAGGTGGGCGCCGGCCAGGACGATCTCGTCCGGCAGCTCGCGGCCGGTCAGGTTGGCGACCACGTTGGCGCTCGGCGCGTCGGGCAGCTGCGCGGCGCCCATCTCCAGGCGCACGCGCACGGGCCCGCGGCGCGCGAGCCGCGTCAGCAGCGCGGCGTCCTCCACGCTCAGGGCGGCGGCGGGGATTCGCGGGATGGTGTCGCCTTTGTCGTAGCGCATGATGCCGGTGTGCGGCGTGGCCAGGCTGCGGTCGGTGACCGAGCGGATCAGGCAGCCGACGGCGCCGTGGCGGGCGGCGGCGACGGCGCCGCGGCCGCGGTACTGCACGGTCTTGCCGTACCCCTCCCACGGCGGATCGAACAGCACGAGGCGCCCGGCGGCCTCGGCGGCGCGCGCCTCCAGTTCGTCGAAGTCGCGCACGGCCAGGACCTCGGCCGTGATCCCGCCCGGCGGTGTGCCCACGCTGCCGCCCAGCCCCAGCAGCGTCAGCGGCTGCTCGTAGGGTTCCAGCAGCGTGCAGGACTCACGGCCGCGCACCCAGTGCGGCACCGTGAGGGGCTCGGCGCGCACGCCGTCCAGGCCGCCCGCGCGCAGGCGGTCCAGGGCCCAGGCGACGGCGCGGCGTTGGCCCTCCGACCCGTTCAGGCGCGAGCCCGCGGTGTCGCAGAGGTCGGCCAGCAGGGCGAAGGCGGAGCTGTCGGCCAGCGCGGCGGCGACGATGCGCTCCACGGGGGCCGGGGCGGGAGCCGCGGCGGCGCGGGCGGGCACGGCGTCGTTCGTCATGAGACCTCCCAGCGCGATCAGGAACGCGGCGGCGCGGGCCGGTGCGGAGTGCGGGTGCGTCATCGGTCCTCCGGGGCGGTGCGCCCGCCCGTCAGCTCAGGGTGACCATCAGGATCCCGGCGACCGCCAGCGCCGAGGCCGCCAGCTTGCGCCGCGTGAACGGCTCGTGCAGGAAGAACGAGGCCAGGATCAGCACGTAGATCGTGCTGGTCTGGTTCAGGATCGCGGCGGCGCCGGCCTGGGTGTACTTCATGCCGGCCAGCCAGAACATCAGCGCCAGGTACGAGCCCAGGATCGTGGCCGGCAGGCTGAAGCGCCAGGAGGCGTCGGGCCGGAACACGCCCAGGTAGCGCCGGCGCTGCGGCGAGGCCAGGGCCATCGGCACCATCACCGCCAGGGCGCCGAGCTGCCGCACGGTCGTGGACCACAGCACGGGCTGGCGCTCCAGGACCGGCTTGGCGATGACCACGCCCAGGGCGACGGCGGCCATGGCGGCCATGCCCATCAGCGCCCCCTTCAGCAGCGCCCGCCGCGGCAGGCCGGGCGGGGCGGGGTGCCCGGAGGCGATCAGCACCGCGGCGATGACCGTCACCATGCCCGCCAGCTGCCAGGCGTTCAGGTGCTCGCCGATCAGCAGGAACGCGAACAGCACCACCAGCGGCGAGTACAGGCAGTCGACGATGGCGGTGATGCCCGCCCCGACGATGTTCAGGCAGCGGTGGAAGAGGGTGTCGGCCACCGCGATGGCGATGATGCCGCTGGCCATCAGGACCAGCACGTCGCGCAGCGGCGCGTCGCGCACCAGCCCCTGGCCCGACGCCAGCGTCGTGGCGACCAGCAGCGCGCTGCTGATCCCGACCCGGAACAGGTTCAGGGCGAAGGGGGAGACGGTCTCGCCCGAGCGCTTCAGCAGGATGACCGCCGCCGCCCAGATCACGGCGCACAGCAGGGCGTAGAACTCTCCCAAGGCGGTCTCCCGGGTTGCGGCGCAGCGAATGGTGATTGATCCGAGGGGCCGGACGTGGAATCATCGCACCGTTGCCGTCCCTTCCGCAAGCAGGGGGTTGGACCATGAACATCGGCTACGCGGCGCCGCTGCAGCGGGCCTGGGCGCGCTCCCGCGCCATGCTCCTGTCGGGCGCGAGCCTCGAGACCTGGTTCGTGCTGGGGTTCACGGCCTGGCTGGCGCGCCTCTGGGACAACGCCGGCCTGGGCGGCTCCTGGGACCGCGATCTCGTCAAGGTCAGGAACCGCGACTGGGGGGCGTGGGACCTGGGCGAACTGCGCAACCTGGATCTCTTCGGCCACGAGCTCGGCGGGCTCGGCCTCGGGATCCTGGCCGGGCTCGGCGTGCTCGCGCTGCTGGTGGCGGTGCTGCTGACCTGGCTCAGCTCGCGCGGCGAGTTCTGCTTCCTGGACAACGTCGTGCACCGGCGCGCCCGGGTCGGCGAGCCGTGGCGGCGGTACGCGCGCCAGGGCGACTCGCTCTTCCTGTGGCGCCTGGCCTTCCAGGTCGCGGCCGGCTTCTGCGCGCTGGCGCTGATCCTGCCCGGCCTGCTGGTGGTGATCGGCGCGATCGCCAGCGAGAGCCTGCGCGGCCTGGGCATCGCGGGCGCGATCGTGCTGGCGATGTTCGGGATCCTGCTGGCGGTCGCGGCCGCCCTGGTCTCCTTCTGGACCGACCAGTTCGTCGTGCCGGTGATGTACCGCGACGGCGCCGGCGTGCTGGCGGCCTGGCGCCGCGTGCTGCCGCTGGTGCGCGCGCACGTCGACCAGGCCGTCGTGTTCGCGCTGTTCTGGCTGCTGCTGGCCGTGGGCGTCGGCGTCGCGATCGGCGCGCTGGGGCTGGCGACCTGCTGCGTCGGCTGGCTCGTGCTGGCGATCCCCTACCTGGGGACCGTCATCCTGCTGCCGGTCTACGTCACGGCCCGCGCCCTGGGCCCGGAGTTCCTGGCCCAGTACGGCGAGGAGTGGCGGCTGTGGCCGTCCGACGCCGGCGCGCCCCCTTCCGCCACCGACTGAGGAGCACCGATGCGCCGCACCAAGATCGTCGCCACGCTGGGCCCGGCCACCCGCGATCCGGCCGTCCTGCTCGAGCTGGTCCGCGCCGGCCTGGACGTCGTGCGCCTGAACTTCAGCCACGGCACGCTGGACGTGAAGCGCCGGGCCATCCGCGACGTGCGGGCCGCGGCCGACGAGGCCGGGCGCCCGGTGGCCATCCTGCAGGACCTCGCCGGTCCGAAGATCCGCATCGGCGGCTTCGCGGACGGTCCGGTGACGCTGCGCCGGGGCGACCTGTTCACCCTGACCGCGCGCGACGTGCCCGGCGACGATCGCGAGGTGTCGGTCGGCTACAAGGGCCTGCCCGGCGACGTCGTCGCCGGCGACACGCTGCTGCTGGCCGACGGCGCCCTCTGCCTGAAGGTGGAGAAGGTCGACGGGCCGGACGTCGTCTGCCGCGTCGAGGCCGGCGGGGAGCTGAGCTCGCACAAGGGGATCAACCTGCCGAGCGGCACGATCAGCGCCCCCATCCTCGACGACAAGGACCTGGAGGACCTCCGCTTCGGCCTGGCCGAGGACGTCGACTACGTGGCGCTGTCGTTCGTGCGCAACGCGGCGGACGTCCTGGCCTGCCGCGCGGCGATGGACGCCTTCGGGACCCGGCGGCCCATCGTCGCCAAGATCGAGCAGCGCGAGGCCATCGCGAACATCGACGAGATCCTGCCCCTGGTCGACGGGCTGATGGTGGCCCGCGGCGACCTGGGCGTCGAGATCCCGCTGGAGCGCGTGCCCGGCGTGCAGAAATCGCTGATCTACAAGGCCAACGACGCGGGCGTGCCCGTCATCACGGCCACGCAGATGCTGCGCTCGATGGTCGAGAGCCCGCGCCCCACGCGCGCCGAGGTCTCGGACGTGGCCAACGCCATCCTCGACGGCAGCGACGCGGTGATGCTCTCGGAGGAGACCGCCGTCGGCCTCTACCCGGCGGAGGCCGTGCGCACCATGGCGCGCATCGCCGCGAGCGCGGAGGAGGCCTTCCCTTACGCCGGGTGGAACTCGCGCTTCCCCCCGCACGCGGGCCTGAACAGCGACGAGGCGGTGGCCCGCGCCGCCTGCCGCATGGCCGCCGAGATCGGCGCCGCCGCCATCATCACCATGACCACCAGCGGCAGCACCACCCGCCTGGTCGCCAAGTCGCGCCCGCCGCAGCCGCTGCTGGCGATGACCGACAACGCCGCCATCTGCCGCCGCCTGGCCCTGGTCTGGGGCGCGCTGCCCTTCTTCTCCCCCGAGGGCGACACGCTCGAGGAGATGGAGCGGGACGCCCTGCGCCCGGCCTCGATGCCGGGCACGTCGCGCCGGGTGACTCCGTCGTTGTTACCGCCGGGGCCGCTGCACGAAGCGGGGCGCACAAACCTGATCAAGATCGTAACTGTCCCCGCTCGCACCTGATCGGGAGATCGTCCCGGGTCCTTCTGCATGGATTTCCTGCGCTCTGTTCGTCCATACCCGTCCCGTCGGGGGGCGCGCGCCGGGCACGTCCTGTGCCCGGCGCGCTTGGCGTTCGGGCTCCGGCGCCCTCCTGGCGCCGGAGCCCTACCGACACCCCCGACGGAACGGGTGTGGATGCACGGAGCGAGGTGATCCATGCAGAAGGGACGGGAAGGATTGCCCGATCAGGGGCGGCAGTGGTCAGTCGAGCAGGCGGTACTGCTCGCCCGCATCGGTCGGTTCGTACGGTTCGGCGAGTTGGGGGCCGTCGTTGCTGGGGGCGTTGACGAGGGGGGAGACGGGCCAGGCGGTCATTTGGTCGGCGGGGTAGGGGCGCAGGAGGTCGTGCAGGGCGGGGGCGGCTTCGGGTGCGGCGGTGAGCCAGGCTTCGAAATCGGCGCGGTGCAGGATGACGGGCATGCGGTCGTGAATGGGGCGCATGAGGTCGTTGGCGTCGGTGGTCAGCAGGGCGCAGGTGTGCAGGGGGGAGCCTGCCGGCGGCGTCCAGGTTTCCCAGAGGCCGGCCATCGCGAAGCCGGGTTCGTCCTTGAGGCGGAAGAGCCAGGGCTGCTTCCTGCCGCCCTGGCGCTGCCACTCGTAGAAGCCGTCGGCGGGGATCAGGCAGCGGCGGCGCTGGAAGGCATCCCGGAACGCCGGCTTGTCGGCCGCCGTCTCGGCGCGGGCGTTGATCGGGCGGATGCCGTCGGCGGGGCCGCGCGACCAGCGCGGCACCAGGCCCCAGTTCAGGTTGCGCAGGGTGCGCGGCGCGTCCGGGGATTCCTGGACGGCGGCCGGGAGGTCCTGGCCGGGGGCGATGTTCCAGCGGGGGCGCAGGCCGAGCGAGGCGTCCAGCGCGGCGTCCAGGGCCAGCAGCCGGGCGGTCTCCTCGGGCGTCAGGGTCAGCGTGAAGCGTCCGCACATGTCGTCGACTCCTGGAAGCGGTGAGGTCCGGCAAGAGGATGCCGCCGGGTCCTGGCAGGCGCAAGAGGGACTTGACTCCCGGCCCGCGGCGGCCGATAACCAAGAGGACATGACGAACCACGGTCACATCGCAGTCCCGCCGGAGAGTCGCCGCGGGTGGTTCGGCTTCGCCCGGCGGGTGCGGAGCCGGCCCGTGGTGGGCCTCACGCTCGGCGTGTTCGACTTCTGCCACGAGGGGCACCTCAACCTGCTGCGGCGCGCGGCCGGGATGTGCGACCGCCTGGTGGTCGGCGTGCACACCGACGAGGAAGTGCGCCGCTACAAGGGCGTCCAGCCCGCCAATTCCGAGCTCGAGCGCGCGGCCGCGATCCGCGCCCTGGGAATCGCGCACGCGGTGGTCGTCAGCAGCGACCGGGCCCGGCTGTGCCGCGACCACGGGGTGAAGCTCGTCTTCCACGGCGACGACTGGGATCCCGCCGCCTACCGGCGGCGCTGGGGCGAGGAGCGCATCGCGCGGCTCGGCCTGGAGCTGGTGCTGCTGCCGCACACCCGGGATCGACAGCACGCGGCTGCGGGCCG
>JADJIV010000006.1:0-128765 GCA_016706845.1 bacterium | reverse complement strand
GGCGTCGCGGCGCCCGGCATCGCGTCGCGCACCCTGCGCTTCACGGCGACGCAGGACGTCCTGGACATCGTCGACCTGCCGGTCTGGGCGGAGGTGACCCTGGGCGTGCAGGACGCCCGGCCCTTGGCCCGCCTGCTGAAGCGCCCGGTCGAACTGCGGGTCCGCCGCAGGGCCCGCCGCCTGCGCGGCCTGGTCACCGGTTCGGGACGCTGCGGCACCCAGTCGCTGGCCCACTGGCTCGAGGGCCTGACCGACCTCGACGGCGCCGCCCTGCGCGCCCGCCACGAGACGCTCTGGCACTACCTGCTGCCGCTGATCGCGGCGGGCCGCAGCGAGGACGTGCGCGCCTTCGTCGACGGCTTCCAGCACGAGATCGAGTGCGCGCCGCACTTCTCCCTGATGCCCGAAGCGATCCGGGCCGACGCGGTCATCCGCCTGATCCGCGACGGCCGCCGGGTCGTGCAGTCGGGCCTGAATCGCGGCTGGTACGTCGGGTGAAGGTCCCTGAACCGCGTGAAGCCGGTCTTCCCGGGCAGCGTCTTCGAACAGGCCTGCCGCTTTTGGTCCACACGAACCGCAACCTCGACGGCGTCGCCACGCACACCTTCCGCCTCGAGGACCTGGCCGCCTCGCCGGCGTCGCGGGCCACCCTGCTGGCCGCCCTCGGCGTGCCGCCCAGCGACCGGCCGCTGCCGGTCTCCAACTCCGGACAGGCGTCCTCGCTGGCCGACCGCTGGACTCCGCAGGAGCGGGACACGTTCGAGGAGATCTGCGGGGAGCTGATGGACGAGCATTACGCGGGGTGGCGGGAAGAAGCCGTGGTCAAGAGCGCGCGACCGCGTCCGGCCCGGTCCGGCCTGGAGGCCGCGCAACAGGCTTAGCGCAACCGCACCCAGACGCCGAAATGATCCGAAGCCCAGATTCCCGACGGCGACGGCGCCGCCAGGAAGATCCTCGCCGCGACGGGTCGCGGCCCCCCCGGATCGACGAAGAGATGGTCGATCCGGGATGGCGCGTGCCCCATCGCGGGGTTCAGGGTGGTGACGGCTCCACCCGCCGCCTCGGGGTGATGTTTCGCGTAGCAGTCGTGATAGCGCGCCAGCAGCGGCGCCAGCTCCGCCTTGTCCGCCCCGGCGTTGAAGTCGCCGCCGATCACCAACTCGCCCTCCCCGCGCGTCGAGTCCACGAACGCCAGCAGCCCGCGCACCTGCTCCGCCCGGATGTGCGCCCCTTCCGCGGTGTGGTGCAGGTGGGTCACGTAGGCGTCGACCGTGCGCCCGCCCGCCTCGAGCCGCGCATGTGCGGCAACGCGGTAGTCGTCCAGCGGCGGCAGCATGATCTCGTGCGTCGCGACGATGCGGTGGCGGGTGAGGATGGCGTTGCCGTACCGCTTCGCGGCTCCCGGCGGATCGACCGAAGCGAAGACGAAGCCCCAGCCCAGGCTGTCGGCGAGCTGCTGCGCCTGGTTGGGCAGGCCCTCCTTCTCCAGGACTTCCTGCAGGAACAGCACGTCGGGCGACAGGACGCGCAGCGTGTCCAGCATCACCGCGCGGCGCGCCGGCCAGTCCCCCTGGTCGTGCCAGATGTTGAGGGTCGCGGCGGTGAAGTCGGCGGCGGGCGCGCGCCCGGCCAGGAGCGCGAGCATCACGAGCACAGGCGCGGCTCCGGGAAGGAGGCGCCAGACCTTCGGGATCTTCGCGATCATGATCGCGCTCCCCCGAGGACGCTCTCGTCCGGCACCGGTTCGCAGAACAGGCTGTCCGCGTCCCAGCCCTCGCGGCAGACATCGTGCAGCTCGTCGACCAGCTTCACCAGTTCGATGTTGTCGGACAGGACGTTGACGTCGTCGGCCCGCTCGCCCGGCTCGTCGCTCTTGTCCGCGAGCTGCGCGTAGGTCTCCTCGATCTCGTCGAGGGCCAACTGCAGGCTCAGATCCACGTACTCGTTGATCAGCGCCGGCGTGACCACGGGATCCGCGATCCCGGACAGGTTGTCGCGGATGACGTCCCGGAAGGCGTGGATGGCGCGGCACACGTGTTCGAGGGCGAAACCCCGCCGCTTGCGGTGGTAGGCGAGGATCCTCGCGTAGGTCCGCACCGGCGCATGATCGCGCGTGCGCATGGCGCTGACCAGCACCTCGAAGAACAGTGCGACGTAGGCCTGGAGGGTCGCCTCGGTCATGCGCTCGTAGTCGCGGCAGGTGTAGCCGCGCTGCTCGAGGCGGATCGCGCCGACTACGCCGAGGATGATGCTCTCGCGCCGCCGCCGCAGGTGGTTGTACATGACGAGGTTGGGGCGCTGCGCGACGTGGACGATCGCCGCCTCGTTGCGCAGCCGCCAGAGCTCGGGGTGGGACTTCATGTTCTCGACCAGGATCAGCAGGCGGCGGCGCAGATCGTAGCGCGGCGTCGGCTCCCAGCCCAGCAGCGCGTGCGTCCGCGACGCGTCGACGCGCAGCTCCCGGTCGATGTAGCGCATCATCCAGACCCGTTCGAAGGGCGGGCAACCGAGCAGCCCGCGGACGAACTGCCGCACCGCCACCGCCGGCAGCGCCAGGGCGCGCGGGACGCAGACGGGCCGGCACTCCTCCCCGTGGAGGAATTTCGTGGCGGCGCAGTACATCTCCCGGTGCGAGGTCGTGTGCGACGGGCTGGCGTTCAGGACGCATTGGCTCGGCAGGGCGTCCCCCGCGGCTGCGACCTTCAGCAGCAGGGTGGTCAGGTCGTGGATGTGCAGGTACGGCACGGCGCTGGCTCCGCGGCCGCCGAGCAGGCGCGCGTTCCACGCCGACGAGAGCCAGTTCCCGAGGAAGGCGTACACCGGCGGGTACTCGCACCAGTCGCTGTAGATCGCGGCGAAGCGCAGGATGCTGCGCTGGAAGCTCCCGGAGTGCTCGCGGATGAGCTTCTCGGCCGCCCGCTTGCTGCGGGCGTAGGGGAAGTCGGCGTCCGGCTCGCTGTCCTCGTCGATGCTCGTCCCCGCGGGCGGGAACCGGCAGGCCGCCACGGAACTGCTGTAGATGAAGTGCCGGGCGCCGACCGCCTGGGCGAGGTCCAGCACGTTCCACGTGCCCAGGACGTTCGTCCGCTCGTACTCGGGGTTGTCCTTGTACGTGAAGTCGTAGTAGCCGGCCAGATGCAGGACGATGTCCGCGCCCCCGTGGTCGATGACGCAGTCGGCGACCTCCAGCAGGGCCTCGCGGTGGGCGATGTCCACCTGCGTCCAGCGCTGGTTCTCCAGGCGCGGGACGCCCGCCTCGAACTGCGAGCGCCGCGCGAGGCAGAACAACCGGTACTTGCCGTTGGCCGCCTCCAGGAAGTGGCGGCCGACGAAACCGGAGGCCCCGGTCACGATGATGCCCGGGAGCCGCTCGTCCATGGCGCCGCCGTGCTTCGTCATCGCGCGGCCTCCCGCGTCGCACCGCGGCGTTCACGCCGGCGCATCGCCGCCAGGAGCACCGCGACGCTCCCGTCGAACAGTCCCGCGGCCAGGATCAACGGCGTCCCCTCGACGAAGAGGTAGTACGACAGCAGGAACGCGGCGGCGGTGGTCTTGACGAAGAGGATGTACGGGATCAGCGCGTCGCGATCCCGGGAGCGCCGCGCCGCCCGCAGGTAGAGGGCGACCATGAGCACGTGGAACACGCCGCCCTGGGCGGCGAAGAACGATGGCCGGGGTGCTCCCCAACCGGCCCAGAGCATGAACGCGTCCGGCTGGACGATCAGGACGATGCCGGTCAGCAGGGAATGCAGCGCGATGCCGTACAGGACGAGGGCTCGCAGCGCACCGGCTCCTTCGCCGCCGATCACAGGAAGCCGGCGCTTCCCGGCGATGCAGCCGCGCAGGGAGCCGACCTTCGGGGAACCGATCGCCACACCGAGGTCTTCATGTCGACTCCAAGCTAGAACCAACGGTACGCCTGCGTCAATGACCTCGATGTTACTAGGCATCTCCACGCCGTGACGTCTTCACACTGCGCGCCGACACCGTCGCCGTGTGTGTCGCAGTCACACCGGATTGAAGGCGAACGATCGTCGCGCTGTGAATTCGGAGCGAACGTAGACTATAGGAATTATGATCCGCCGAGCGACAGCGCGAACCTCGCCACGAGGTTGCCCGTCACCGCGCGACGGTAGTCTGCGGTCGAGCGCACGTCGTCGATGGGGACGACCTCGTCGCGGGCGGCGGCGGCCGCGGACGCGGACAACCGCTCGAGATCGGCCACCCGGCCACCCTCCAGCGTCGTCATCGCGCGGCGCAGCAGCAGCACCGTGGGCCCGACGCTGCCGGCCGCCAGCCGCACGTCGCGCAGCACGCCGTCCTGCACCCGCGCGCAGGCGGCCAGGTTCACCTTGGCGATGGCCTGGGCCCGGCGCGTGCCCGCCTTGCGGAACGATTGGCGCGTGCCCGCCGCGGGCAGCGGCACGACGATCGCGGCCACCAAATCGTCGGGGCGGCGGACCGTCGCGCGGTAGCCGGTGAAGAAGGCGTCGGCCGCGACCTCGCGCCCGCCCGCTCCCGACACCAGGCGGATGCGCGCGCCGAGGGCCAGCAGCGGCGGCACGGCGTCGGCGCCGGGCGAACCGTTCACCAGGTTGCCGCCGAGGGTGCCGAGGCTCTGGATGGCGGGCGCGCCGACGGTCCTCATCGCCGCGTGCAGGCAGGGCAGGTCGCGCGCGACGTCCGGGTCGCGCAGCAGGTCGGCGTAGGTGGTCGCGGCGCCGATGACCAGCGCCCCGCCCTCGCGGCGCACGCCGTGCAGCTCCGCCACGCGGCTCAGGTCGAGCACCACGCGGGGCGCCACGATCTCCTCGTGCAGCAGCACGCCCAGGTCCGTCGCGCCGCCGACCACGGTGACACCGCCGCGGCCCAGCACCTCGCAGGCCGCGCCCAGCGAACCCGGAACGTGCACGACGACCTCGTCGCCTGGAGACGCTTCGAGTTCGGAAACGGGCTCGGGCGACGGCTCGCTCCGCAGACGCGCGCGGGCGCCAGCGCGGCGCCTTCGACGGCGCGGATGATCCGCTCGTAGCCGGTGCAGCGGCAGAGGTTGCCGGCCAGCGCCTCGCGGATGCGCGGGCGCGTCGGCGCGGCCTCCTCGTCCAGCAGCGCGCGCGAGGCCATCACCAGGCCGGGGATGCAGTAGCCGCACTGCACGGCGCCCTCGGCCACGAACGCGGACTGCACCGGGTCGGGGTTCTCGGGCGTGCCCAGCCCCTCGATGGTGCGCACGACCCGGCCGTGGACGCGGTAAGCCGGCAGCAGGCAGCTGTTGACCAGCCGGCCGTCGAGGATCACGGCGCAGGCGCCGCACTCCCCCTCCCCGCAACCCTCCTTCGCGCCGACCAGGGCCAGGTCCTCGCGCAGCACGTCCAGCAGGCGCTTCAGCGGCGGGACCTCGAGGTCGCGGCGCACGCCGTTGACCCACAGCGAGATCTTCATCGACGCACCTCCCGCCGGCGCGCCAGCAGGATCTCGGGCGTGACCGGGGCCTCGAACACCTCGATGTCCAGCGCGTCCTCGACGGCCGCCGCCAACGCGGGCGCGCCGGCGTTCAGGGGCAGTTCGCCCAGGCCCTTGGCGCCGAAGGGGCCGCGCGGGCTGGGCAGCTCGGCCAGCTCCACGTCGAAGTCGGGTGCGTCGAGGCTCGTGGGGATGATGTAGGTGGACATGCGGTCGTTCCAGTAGCGCCCGTCCCTGAGCTTCATCTCCTCGAGGTGGCCCCAGGCCAGCCCCTGCAGCGCGCCGCCCTCGACCTGCCCGACGCAGAGCACGGGATTGACGGCGCGCCCGATCTCCACGACGTGGGTCAGCCTGACCGGCCGCACCTCCATGGTGTCGACGTCGACCTCGACCTCGGCCACGGCCGCCGCCCACGACCAGCCCTGGTAGGCGTCGCCGTGCATGGTCGACTGGTCCCAGTCGATGTCGGGATCGGGTTCGTAAACCGCGGTCGCGGTCAGGCCGGCGTGACCGGCGGCCAGCAGCGGGTCGGCGGCCTTGTCGCCCGCAAACGCGCGGGCCTTGTCCGCGAGCTGGCGGCAGGCGGCGACCAGGATGCGCCCGACGACCATCGTGGTCCGCGAAGCCACCGTCGGGCCCGAGTCGGGCACCACCGAGGTGTCGGGCTGGTGGAAGCGGATCCGCCCGACGGGCACCCCGAGCGCCTCGGCCGCGATCTGCGGCAGCACGGTGGCCGCGCCCTGGCCCATCTCGACGCTGCTGACCAGCAGGGTCACCACGCCGTCGGGCTCGAGCCTCACCGCGACCTGGCCCTTGATGCGGTCCTCGCCGTCGCCGGTGAAGCCGCCGCCGTGCATCGTCAGCGTCACGCCCACGCCGCGGCGCAGCGGTCCGCCGCCGGCGTTGAACGCGCGCGCCTCGCGCCGGCGCAGCTCGTATCCGGATCGCTCCAGGACGCGCTCGAGCACGAGGTCGGCCGCGGCCATGCCCGGCCGCAGCTTCTGCCCGAAGACGAAGGTGTCGCCGTCGCGCACCAGGTTGCGCCGGCGCAGCTCGGCGGGATCCAGCCCCAGCCGGCGCGCCGCGCGGTCCATCTGCCGCTCGCAGGCGAACGCGGCCTGCGGCACGCCGAAGCCGCGGAAGGCCCCGTTGGGCGGGGTGTGCGTGGCCACGGTCCGGCCGCGGATGCGCGCGTGCGGGACGCGGTAGGGGCCGGCCACGTGCAGCACGCCGCGCGACAGCACGACCGGACTGAGGGTCGTGTAGGCGCCGGCGTCGAGCACCAGATCCACGTCGATCGCCAGCAGCTTGCCGTCGCGGTCGAAGGCCGAACGGTAGCGCGTGCGCGAAGGGTGCCGCTTGGTCGTGCAGGCGACGTCCTCGCGCCGCTCGTAGATCATCGCCACGGGATGCCCGCAGCGCAGGGCCAGCACGGCGGCTTGCAGGGCCAGGATGGACGGGTAGTCCTCCTTGCCCCCGAAGGCGCCGCCGGTGGGCGACTGCCGCACCACGACGCGATCATCGCCGAGGCCCAGGGCGCGCTTCATCGCGTTGTGGACGTAATAGGGGCACTGCAGCGATCCCAGGATCTCGACGCCGCCGTCGGGGCGCGGCGTGGCCACGATGCCCTGGGGCTCGAGGTACATGTGCTCCTGGTAGCCCGTGAAGTAGGTCCCCTCGACGACCGTCACGGCCGACGCGAAGGCGGCGTCGGGATCGCCGCGGTCGATGCGGTACTCGGCGACGACGTTGTCTGCGCCCCAGACGGGACCATCGCCGCGCAGGGCGGCGTCGAGGTCCAGCACGGCGGGGAGCTCGTCGAGCTCGACGGCGACGGCGGCCAGGGCGGCCTTCAGGGTGGCGCGGTCGGGAGCGGCGACCAGGGCCACCGGCTGGGTGGCGAAGCGGACCTCGTCGGCGGCGAGCAGCGGCAGATCCTCGCGGACCATGGCGACGAGGTTGGCGCAGGGCAGGTCGGGGGCGGTCAGCAGGACGGCCTCGGCCGGGAACGTCGCGGTCTTCGCGACCGAGACCAGGCGGGCGTGCGGGAGCGGCGAGCGGACGGCGGCGCCGAGCCAGGCGTCCGGCCGGGGGTCGTCCGGCAGGAAGCGCGTGGCGCCGGTGACCTTGCCCCAGGCGTCCAGGCGGGGGATGGGAGCGCCGACGCGGTCGCGGTCGCTGGATGCGGGCATGGGTCGGCTCCCGGGGCCGGATGGCGGTCGAGGCGCGGATCGGATCGACAACTTAGCACCGGGGGGCGGGCTTGGTCCAGTCGCGTCCGCAATTCCCGAGCGGCATCAGCGCCGGCGGAACGGCGGCACCTCAACCCCGGCGCGCCGCCTCAATCGCGGCGATGTCGATCTTCCGCATCGTCATCATCGCATTGAAGGCGCGCTTGGCGGCGGCGGGATCGGGGTCGGTGATCGCCTCCGTCAACGCCAGCGGCGTGATCTGCCAGGACAGCCCCCACCGGTCCTTGCACCAGCCGCAGGCGCTCTCCTGGCCGCCGTTGCCGACGATCGCGTTCCAGTAGCGATCCGTCTCGGCCTGGTCGGCGGTTGAGACCTGGAACGAGAACGCTTCGCTCTGCTTGAACTCGGGTCCTCCGTTGAGGCCGAGGCAGGGAATGCCCATCACGGTGAACCAGACCGTCAACACGTCCCCCTGCTTCCCGGACGGGAAGTCGCCCGGCGCGCGGTACACGGCTCCGACGGAGGAGTCGGGAAAGGTGGCGGCGTAGAATCGCGCCGCGTCCTCGGCGTTCCCGTCGTACCAAAGGCAAACCGTGTTCTTGGCGATTTGCTTCATGACATCTCTCCCCTGAGTTCAGGTTGGTTGCCGATCAGGCGCCCGGCGGGATCGGCGGCTTGGGCGCTTTGTGGCGAACCGCGTTTGCCAGGATGAAGGTCGGGGTATCCGATCTTCGACGCGCCTCTGCCGCCGCCATCGTCGTCCGGGCCGCTCAGCGACACTCGACCTCCACGCGGCGGTTCAAGGAGCGTCCCGCCTCGGTCGAGTTGTCGGCGATGGGATGCTGTTCGCCGCGGCCCTGCGCCGACAACTCCCCCGCCTCGAAGCCGCGGGCGACGATGGCGGCGACGACCGCCTCGGCGCGCCGCCGGGAAAGATCTTCGTTGTACGCATCCGATCCCTCGCTCGACGTGTAGCCGACAACCGTGACCGCAGTCGGCGCCGACGACCGTAATCCGTCGTACAGGGCATCGAGGTGCTCTTCGGACTCCGGGCGGATGGTCGCCGAATCGAAGTCGAAGCGGATCCCGTGGATCACCGACCCGCAACCGATGGGGGCCACGGGTCGCTCCGAACACTCCGTGTTGAGATCGGGCGCCGCGTCGCCGCGGTAAAGCCGGAACGGCGCGCCGTTGGTCGACCGAACGCCGATGATATCGCCATCGCTGCCCGTCGAAAGCACGAATGTGCTCGGGACCCCGCTCTTGCGGGACCTGCCTGTGGCGTGCAGGAGATTGCCGCTGACAGTCCCTTCGAGATCGCCCTCGCCGTCGTAGCAGCCGCTCACGCGAACGCCGTCCTGCCTGAGCTCCAGCACCACGCCGGGGCCCTTCCATTTGCCGCTGAAGGCCGACGAAAGCGGCAGCTGCTCCTGAACGCCGTACCCGGAGATCTCGCTGAACTCGAAGAACGTCCTCTCGCGCTCGATGTTGATGCCGCCCCCCAGCGTCACCCGCACCCAGCGCACCGGCATCGCGGCGGTTGCGGGGATGACCGTCATCTCGTCCTTCTTCGGGTGCGTCACCAGCGTCACGCCGGCCAGCTGCGTGAACGGCCCGTCGCGGCCCGCTTCCGAGCCGTCGATGCCGACCGTCCTGAAAAACGTCTGCGCCGGGCTTGGTGTTTCCAGGACATTCGGCACGGCGAACGATTCGAAGGTCGTCAATGCCGGCAACTCGTAGACGAAGGAGATCTCGGTGTCGGCGCCGCCCGGCTTCGGCGTCACCACGAAGCCGCGAAGATCGCCGTCGATCACCTGGAGCGCCTCGTTCATGCCGATCCCAAGTTCCGGCGCCCCGCCTTCGATCCCGACCGGAAGAGCGCCCTGGGCGAAACACAGCAGGTCGGGACGGGCTGCACCTTCGGCCTTGGCCGCAGGCGGACAGGCCGCCGCGGCGACGCACAATGCGGTCAGGAGGAGGTGCCGATTGCCGGGCGCACGCATCATTCCAGGCTGCTCCTCGGTGTGATTACTCGGACGTCTGCGGAACGTTGCTGGCATGCCTGAACGCCAGGCGCCACGTCCCGTCCTGTCGCATCCAGGCGTTGGTATAGCGCCTGCAAAGGACCTTGCCTTCGTTGGGCGCCCCGGGCGCCGGGACCACCGTCTCGTCCCCCATCACGACGACCAGATCCTCGTAGAACAGGAACTTCTCCGGTCTCCGCTCGAACCGGGTGTAGCGGATGACGCCTTCGCCGATGAGCTTCAGGAGCTCGGCCTTCTCCTGGACAATGCGATTCGTCGGATGATTGACGGTGTGGTCATCCGGCATGAGCTCCTGCAGGGTGGTCGTGTCGCCCTCGAAGATCGCCTCGGCATGGGCCAGGTCCAGCATCCGGATCTGCTCCTCAGTGCAGGGTCTTCGGGAAGCTGATACTGCTGGGCGAGCGCCGCCGTGCAGGACAGGGCCAGCACACCGGCAAGGCCCAGGCAAATCCGCTTCATGTGACACTCCCTTGGTCGGGCGCGCCCGGCCAGCGCCCTTCCGCCTGGATGGGCGTATTCTGAAAGACGGCGATGCTCCACTGGCCGCCGTCCTTCGTCATCACCATCGTGTTAATGGCGTGGCCTTTGCGCGTCTCGCCGCCCGCGCTGTATTCCAGATTCCATGCGACGTGGACGACAGCCACATCAGGGCGCAGGAAGCGGATGCTCTTGGCCGTTCCGGCGTTGCGACTCTCCTTGGAGATCGTCGTGAAGATCATGGTATGCCCTTGTTCGATCTCCGCCCTGCCTGTCGCCCGCATGCCATCGACCACCACGTAGCCTGCATCGGGGGCGAACGATGCGCCGAACGCCTTCCCATCGTGCGCGTTCCAGCCATCCTCGACCTGCTTGACGACCTGTCGGATGGCAGCTTCGTCCGTGTTGGAATTATGTGATACCTGTGCATCGCTCACCCGGGCGCCGCCCTGCACGAGAGCCGCGACGACTGGAACCAACCGGCTAATACGTTGTGACATCAGTAGGTTCTCCTTATTCGGCTGATTGTGGTCCCGCCCTAGCTCTCCACCTTCCTCAGCCCCAACAGATACTGGTAGAAGACATCGGATTCGCTCGGTTCCGACATCTGCTTCTTGTTCAGCTTCAGCTGCCGTTCGAGCGCCTGGCCGAGCTCCTTGTTGAGGTCGAGCAGGGCCGGGGCGATGACGTTGCCCCAGTTGTAGGCCAGCCGCTCGGACGGATATTGGCCGAACACCTCGTCCACCTTGTCGCCGTAATAGGAACTGACCTCGGGCGGCAGCGGCGGGGGCGGCCCTTCGCCCATCTGGCGGCGCCGGCCGGCCTGCGCATAGGTCGTCGTGCCGTCGCCGATGAAGGGGTCGTAATAGCGGTCGCAGGCGAACTTCCAGAACTTGTCGCCCAGCGGCGGCGCCTCGAAATGCGGCAGCACCATCGCCCGGCCGACCACCGGATTGGCGCGGCTGGCGGGGATCCAGCGGGGCCGGAAATCCCAGGTCGTGCACCACAGGCACATCTCGATATGGCGCTGGAACATCTCGCGGTCGTAATCGGCCTTGAGATTCTCCGCCGCGAAGGCGTCGGTCGCCATGAAGGCCTCGATCGCCTCCAGCTGCTTGATCTCCTTCGACTGCTGGGCGGTTTCCTTCATGTCCTCCAGGACGGCCTCTTCGGCGTTCTGCGAGCGCACGATCCAGTCGCGGACGCCTTTCAGATAATCGGAGGCATCGGCGGTTCCGTTGCTCTTCGACTTCGCCTTGGGGTCGAACATCTGGTCCTGGCTGACGACGGGCTTGGCGGCCTTTTCCGCCGCGCTCTTGATGAGGCCGCGGGTCGAGGCGGCGATCTCCGACTCGTATAGCGCGGCGTACCGCTGCATGTTCGCGTTGTACTCGGTCGTCTCCCTGACGAACTCGGTGCGCGGTTTGCGGAGCGCGGTCACGTTCCTGGGAAACTTGGTTGCCGGAAACAGGCCCGGCCGCCGCAGCGCCTCCTCTTCCAGCTTCTGCGCCCGTTTGACGAGATAGGCGGCCTCGGGCCCGGTCAGCTTCGATTTCATCACCGCGGCCACCTTGCCGATCTCCATGGTCCGCGACCAATGGGAGAGCAGGCCGCGGGTGACGGCGGCGACGGGGAAGGCGACGATCACCAGCCCGATCACGCTTTCCAGGAGCGTCGGATGGGTCCCGTCGGCCAGGATCTGGATGCGCTCTTCGATCAGTGCGAGACGCTGCGTGTGGAATTTCTCGCTCGCCGCGTCGACGTCGTTCATCATGAACTCCCACGTCATCTTCTGGCGACGCTTCAGGAGCTTAACGGCCGTCGTCACTTCCGTGCGCAGCGTTTCGATGTCTTTCTGGCTCATCCGGCCGGCTTCCTTCTGAAAGGGCTCGGCGCGAGCGGGGTTCAGCCGATCGCGCGCAGGGCGGGAAGGTTGTCCGCAAGGACGACCAGGGTGGTCGGCACGTTCACCGTCCAGGCGGGGCCGAAGGGCACGCTCCCGGCGGCATAGATGGCGGCCTCATCGCTCTCGCCTTCGTACGGCCGGTCGAGGCCTGAAGCTCCTGTCGCCGGTCACCTCGGCGACGCGATAGACCTCGCCGTCGATCACGATCTCGCGGTCTTCGTCGCGATCGGATGCGCGCCAGTTGCCGTCATCGTTGATCTTCGCCTGGTCGCTGCCCTGGACGAGCGCCAGCGTGCCGGATCCGCGCGCCATGTCGGGCTTGTGCCGGGTCAGCAGTTCCACCCAGATGTCGCGGAACGGGCTGTCGCCCGGCTGCGGCGCCACTTCGCGCACGGGGCCCAGGATGCGGCCCAACTCGTCCTGCTCGCTCAGCGGGTCCAGGAACGACATCACCTTGTCCTCGAATCCCGGAGTGACGGGTACGATCACCCGCGCCGCGCCTGCCTGCAGGAACGCCTGGAAGCGCGGGTCCACCCGCTCGATCCCGTTGCGCAGCGCCCAGGTCGCGCGCCGCGCCCAGTGGTAGGGGTAGAGGAAATAGTTCACGTGCTCCCATTCGAAGGCGTTCTCGTAGAAGCGCACGATCGGCGCCTCAGCCTCCGCGTGGAACGGGCTGATCTCCTGGCGCTCACCGACGTTCACGATCGCGTTGAGATTCTGCGGGACGAGGCGCAGCGACTTGATCGCCCATTTCTGCAGCTCTTCGCGTTCGATCCGGCGGTTGATTTCCGCCGGTCCTTCGGGCGAGGCGGTGACCAGCAGCTGGTCCTGGAACGACGACGCCTGCTCTTCCTGGGCCAGCTGGCGGACGAGCCCTTCGTATCCGGCGCGCAGCGAGGCCCAGGTGGCGATCCGCCATTTGTCGTAGGCTTCGGCGGTCCGCCGGCAGGTCAGCGTGATCTGGACATACATCGCCCCGTCCCAGGCGCCGTGGACGCGCCCGGAAACCGGCACCCCCTGCGGCCAGGTCGTGCCCGTCGGCAACTGCAGCACGACGCCGTTGTAGGTGTTGACCGTGTGCTCCTTGTTCGCCGGCGGCTCGGAGATGCCTCCGACCGCGAAGGCGAAGTTGAACTCGCGATTCTCGAGTTTGCCGCGCAGGGCGGACCAGGCCACCCGCGCCCATTCGGGGGTATAGCCCGCAGGCACGTTGATCGTGTCGGTGAACTGGTCTTCCGCCCATTGCTCCAGGTCCTCGGCGCTGGTGGAGACCCAGCCGAAGCCGACATGGGCGAACTGCGGCGGCGGCGGCTCGACGTCCAGCGCGCCATAGCGCTGCGCGAGGCACAGATAGTTGGTGCCGTCGACCTCCGACGGGCCGACGTCGAACGGCGGCAGGCGCCGCTTCCTGCCCGCGCCGGAGGCCTGCTCGAGCAGCGAGATCGCCGGCTCGGGCACATGGAACTCGATCATCATCCTGGTGCCGTAGTGCCTGAGCTCGATCTTCTGGATCTTCTCGACCCACAGGTACATGCCGCTGATCGCGCTCAAGGGCGGGTTGCCGATGTTGGCCAGTTCGTGGCGGTTGAGCTCCTTGATCTCCTCGGTCAGCGCCAGCCGGCGCAGCTTGCGCACCCGCTCGAAGGTCCGCTCGACCGATTTCTTGACGATCTCGCGGGCCGTATCGATGGCGTTGGTGCGTGAATTCGACTCGCTTTGCGCGAAGGCGGTATCGAGGCTGGCATCGACCTGGGTCACGCCGTATTTGCCGGACACGTTGACGCCGGCGTTCACCGAAAAGTCGCGCTGGATCGTCTCCTGCGTCTCCGCGTGCAGCTCGTAGCGCTCGGTGCTTTGCGAATCCTTTTCGGTCTCGCGCTCGGTGGTCGTCTCCGCTTCGTCGACCTGCTCGGTCCTCGAAAGCCGGTGGTGTTCGCGCAGCTTGGATTCGCCCGGCAGGATGTTCTCGATATGGGCGATCTCGCGGGCGTTGTAGCCGACCAGGGTTTCGCGCGCGATGATCAGCTCGCCCCAGCCGACCGCCGAGACGATCGGCGGCGCGGAGCCCGCTGCCGCTCCGCCCTCGGCGACGGGAAATCCGCTGCCCACGCTTTCCTCGATCGCACGGATCTGGGTGCAGACCTGGTTGGCCTCGTCCAGGAAGACGCTCACGTCCAGCCTGTTGACCAGGTCGTCGATATCGAAAGAGATCGCGGTTGGGAAGCTTGGCGATCACGCTCTCGAACAGCCTCGCCTGCCGCTCCGGAAGCCGCTTCTGGATCGACCCGACCATCGCCTCGTCGACGATGACGGCGCGGGCCGATGCGGATGCGCCGCGCGCGGCGGCGGCGGCCGGCGCCGCGCGGGCCCTGGCTGCCGCCGTGCTGCTCCCCCTGGCTGCCGGCGCGGGCGGCGCTTGCGGCGTCTCCTTCTGCTCGCCGAGCATGACGGTTTTCACCACCGCTCGCTGCACCTCTTCCAGGTCGCGCACCACGCGCCTCAGTTCGCCGTGGCGGGCCTTGAGGGTATCGAGCCGAGCGGCCCGGTCGGATGTCTCGACCTGCGATTGCCCGGCGATCCGGTCGCGGTGGCGCAATCGGGAATCGGGCGGCGTTTCGGGCGCCGGGCCCTCGCGGTTGTCGGATTTCGATTTTCTCAGGCTGACAAGCCGGAACAGGTCGTTGGACTGCATATCTATTCTCCCGCTGGAAGCGTTCTTCTACATCAAGCGGAGCCGCCCAAAGCTGGGCCTTCGGCGGCGCGCGGACTTGCCTGCCGCCGCCTGCCGCCGAACGCGAATGTTGCTGAACGGGATTACCGAGTCGACGTCGCCGTCCATCCGGCGACAGATCCCAAAAATCCGTAAAGTCCAGCCGCCAATAGTCTACGCATACGATCGTGCTGCAACGAGTCGACAACCCGTAATCAACGCAACACATACAGATATCAGCAGTTGGTGGCGGATTGCTGAAAATCCCCGCCCCACGTCCCCGACGATCACGCTGGTTTCCCATCCGCACGCGCGAAGGCCAGCACATGCCCATCCTGATCCAGCACGTACCCCACCTCGGGCCCCCAGTCCCGCCGCTGCACCGCGCTCAACTCCCTGCCCCCGCCCGCCACCGCGCGCGCGAGGCAGCCCGCGGCGTCCTCGACCACCAGATAGAGCTCGGCCCGCGGCACGCCCGCCGCCTGCGCCGGGTCCGGCAACGCATCCCCCAGCAGCCGCCTGATCCCCGCCACCGGCATCAACCCGAGCACGGCCCCGCCGGCCAGGTCGAACTCCGTCATGCCGGGCACGTGCAGTCGTGGCGGCTTGCCCAGCACGAACGCGTAGAACCGTGTGCTCTCCTGCTGGTCCGCCGTGTAGAGGATGAAATGCACCGATGCGCCTTCTGACATCCCGCTCCTCGATCGAAAGCCGCCTGCGACGCCGGCCGGGCCGGCGCGACGATCTTCCCTTATCCTGTCGCGGAAAGCGAGGAGATCGCCATGCCCACCTATCGGATCATATCCCTGGACGGCGGCGGCATCCGCGGCCTGATGACCGCCATCATCCTGCAGCGCCTGACCGCCACCCCCGGCCTCGAGCGCCTGCTCGACGGCGCCGACCTCCTGGCCGGCACCTCCACCGGCGGCCTGCTCGCCCTGGGCCTGGCCAAGGGCCTGGACCTCGAGCTGCTGCGCCGGACCTACGTCGAGAAGGGCCCCCGCATCTTCGACGACTCCTGGCTCGACGACGTCATGGATCTCGGCAAGCTGCGCGGCGCCGACTACTCCATCACCAACCTGAAGCGCGAATTGCAGACCCTGCTCGGCGACACCACGCTGGACCAGCTCCACAAGCGCGTCCTGATCACGACCTTCGACCTCGACAACGAGGATCCCCGCCGCCGCACCTGGAAGCCGAAGCTCTTCCACAACTTCCCCGGCCCCAACAGCGACGGCGCCCACCTCGCCCGCAACGTCGCCCTCTACACCAGCGCCGCACCCACGTACTTCCCCTCGGTCGACGGCTACATCGACGGCGGGGTCTACGCCGCCAACCCCGCGATGTGCGCGCTGGCGCAGTCGCTGGACCGGCGCTATTCCCCCACGCCGCTCCTGGACGAGGTGGTGCTGCTGTCGCTGGGCACCGGGACGAGCCTCAACTACATCAAGGGCGCCGTCCACAACTGGGGCTACGTGCAGTGGATCAAGCCCCTGGTCAGCATCATGCTCGACGGCACCGCCGGCATCGCCGACTACCAGTGCCAACAGATCATGGGCGACCGCTACCACCGCCTGGCCCCGGTCTTCCCCCGCGGCATGTCCATCCCCATGGACGGCGTCGACCGCATTCCCTACATGACCGATTACGCGCAGAGCCTCGACCTCTCCGCGACGATCGACTGGCTGAAGGCGACTTGGTGACAGCGATACGGGATGAGTCGAGGAGACCCGTCCTCTACTTGAAGATGTCGAAATTCCCCAGGACCCACCAGAGCACCAGAAAAACGATGACGGTGCCGAAGCAGCCGCCACCGAGTTTCTTGGCTCCCCATCCAGCCGCCACCCCGCGTAGAAGTTTGCTCAAGGTTCCCCTCCTTTCTTGATGCCGACACGATACGCCATACCGCGACGAAACCGCCATCCGAATGAGAGGATGCGGACCGGGGTGTCCGACGAAGCTGATTCCGGCGGTGCAGGATGGGGTCGGCATGGGGCAGGACAGCCAGGGGGGCAATTCTGCCCCCCTAAAGCCGCTCGGCAATCGCCGGGATACTAACGGTACCGCGCTTTGATCTCCGACCAGTTCGCCGTTTCCCCGCCCACGATGTGGACGATGAGTGCACGCCCGTTGGGCTTCTCGTAGTCGAAGTAGGTCCAGTCGCAGGGCGTGCCCGCGTCGCCGCACGACACGTACGACGGCAGCGCCGAGGGCGCCGAGCAGTGATTGACCCCCCGCAGGTCGATCGTGGTGTCGTCTCCCATGTACAACAGAGTGTAGTGATCCAGGACAATCGCACTGGCCGGCCCCATGCAGACCTCAATGCCCCCCATCACGCACATCGCCTGCGCTGAATCGTGTCCCACGAAACCAAGAAAGCCCGCGGGACGGATCTCGGAGAGCAGGACGGCGGACGAATTCTCGTCCATGTCGAACGTGTACCCCCCGAGACCGCCCACCTCGGTCACGCCGTGGGCCACCACGTAGAGGTCGACCACCGACGGTGCGGGGATGTTGACCAGTTGGCTGATCGTGCCGGCGGGATCGAAGTACACGCCGATGGTGGCGGTCCCGGCGACGGCTGTCTTGGCCGGACCGGTGCAGTACACCGCCGCCAGCAACGCCGTGTCCGTGAGATTGACGACACCGTCGCCGCTGAAATCCGAACGCAGGTTGTTCGAGATGAAGTCGCCGGCGAAGACCTGATAGTCGCAGAAGTCGATGGCGCCGTCCCCGTTGAGATCGGTCGAGGCCGGAGGATCGAGGGCGGCGCCGACGGCGGGGAGCGCCAGCGCCGCGAAGACCGCCAACAGCGAACTCCGGAACCAACCGCGAATCGATCGACCGTCGCCTTGCACTTTGTTAAGTCGTGAGTTCATGAGGACTACCTCCTGGACGGGGAATTCCTCCCGCCGGCAGGCGAGTGCCGCCCGGATCAGCTGGAGGAGGAGGCATGATATCATATATAGGAGTGAATCTGTGTTGTATTTGATCAGGTTCTCGATCATCCGCCGAGGACACCGAAACCGATCAGGCATCGGCTCGAGGATCCCACTTACGGAATTTCCGCAAACGTATCCCCCCGCCCCACATCCCCCGTCTCGAACCCCAGCCTGAACCAGTGCTCCCTCTGCTCCCCGCTCCCGTGCGTGAAGCTGTCCGGCACCACCCGCCCCTGCGTCCGGCGTTGGATGTTGTCGTCCCCGATCGCGTTGGCCGCGGTCAGCGCCTCCTCGATGTCACCGGCCTCGAGGATCGCGAACCGCCGCTCCGCGTGATGCGCCCACACGCCCGCCAGGAAATCGGCCTGCAGCTCCAGCTTCACCGACAGCGCGTTCATCTCCCGCTCGCTCGCCCGACCACGCTGCGCGTCGACCTGAGCGGTGATCCCCAGCAGGTTCTGCACGTGGTGCCCCACCTCGTGCGCGATCACGTACGCCTGGGCGAAGTCCCCCGGCGCTCCGAAGCGCTGCTGCAGCAGTTCGTAGAAGCTCAGGTCGATGTAGACGGTCCGGTCGGCCGGGCAGTAGAACGGCCCCACCGCCGCGCCCGCATACCCGCACCGCGACTCGACCGCGTCGCTGAACAGCACCAGCCGCGGTTCCTCGTACGTGCGCCCCATCTGCGAGAACAGCTCGCGCCAGACGTCCTCGGTGTCCGCCAGCACCACCGACACGAACTGCGCCCCCGCGTCTGAAGAAGCGTCGACGGGAACGCCGGTCTGTTCCGTACCGATATAATCGCCCGACCCCGTCGACGCCTGCTCCAGCAGCGCGCTCGGGTCACCCCCCAGCAGCAGGTACACGATCACGACGATGATGCCGACGCCCCCGAGGCCGCCGCCGACCATCATCCGCCCGCCGACTCCCCGGCGATCCTCCACGTTGCCGCTGCCGCGACGTCCCTGCCAGCGCATGGCGCCCCCCTGTCGTGAACGATGGCGAAGCTCCGTACCTGCAGGATACGCCGGCGGGCTCGGCGCCGCCCCGGGTCCTTCAGCGCACCAGCACCGCCTTCACGGCGCGCGAAACCGCCACGGCCCCCCGCAACCGCACGAAGTACACGCCCGACCCCACGTTGAGGCCGTCGTCGTCGCGTCCGTCCCAGCGCATCGCGTGCCGGCCCGGGTCCATCACGCCGAGGCGCTCCATCCGCACGAGCTTGCCGCCGGCGTCGTGGATCTCCAGGCTCAGGTCACCCGGACGGATGACCTCGAAGGTGATCTCGGTGGACGGATTGAAGGGGTTGGGCGCCAGCGACAGGACCTGGAACCCGACGGCGCCCGGCGTCGTCCCGGGCGGCGGGTCGGGCGCTCCCACGACCGCGATCGCGTCGTCGGACCTCAGCGCCAGGCTGTAGCTCCCGAACGCCGCCACGGCGATGTAGTCCGCGTTGGGCTGCGGCACCTCGCGCTCGTAGCGCACGTTGCTCCCCCAGGCCACGATCGTGCCGTCGGACTTCAGGCCCAGGCTGTGACGGAAGCCCGCGGCCACGGCCACGAAATCGGCGTTGGGCGCCGGCACGTTGCACTGGCCGTACTGGTTCCAGCCCCAGGCCACGACCGAGCCGTCGGCCTTCAGCCCCATGCTGTTGTAGATGCCCCCCATCACGGCGATGAAGTCCGCGTTGGGCGCCGGCACGTTGCACTGCCCGTAATCGTTGCTCCCCCAGGCCACGATCGTGCCGTCGGACTTCAGGCCCAGGCTGTGGAATTCGCCGCTGCCTACGGCGACGAAGTCCGCGTTGGGTTCCGGGACGTCGCACTGGCCGTGATTGTTGGCTCCCCAGACCACGACCGACCCGTCGGCCTTCAGTCCCAGGCCGTGGTACGAGCCCGACGCCAGGGCGACGAAGTCCACGTTCGGCGCGGGCACGGTGCACTGCCCATGGCCGTTCCACCCCCAGCCCAGGATCTTCCCGTTGGATTTCAGGCCCAGGCAGTGGGACGCGCCGGTCGCCACGGCCACGAAATCCCGGTTGGGCGCCGGGACGTCCCACTGGCCGTAGTAGTTGTCCCCCCAGACCACGATCTTGCCCTCAGACTTGAGTCCGAGAGATTGCGCCGATCCCGCCGCGATCGCGGCGAAGTCCCCGTTGGGCGCCGGCACGTTGCACTGGCCCCAGTAGTTGGCCCCCCAGAACACCGGTGTGCCGTCGGACTTGAGACCCACGCACTCCCCGCCCGCCGCGATGGCCACGAAATCGCGGCTGGGATCGGGGACGTCGGTCTCACCGTATTCGCCCCACCCCCAGGCCACGATCGTGCCGTCGGACTTCAGGCCCAGGCTGCACCATCCCGACGCCGCCACGGCCGTGAAGTCCGCGTTGGGCTCCGGGACGTCGCACTGCCCCCGGTCGTTGGCGCCCCAGGCTACGACGGATCCGTCGGCCTTGAGACCCAGACAGTGGGAATTGCCTGCCGCCATGCCGACGAAATCGTCGTTCGGCATCGGCGGGATGGACTGGCAGTTCGGCCCCCAGACCACGAGCGAACCGTTGGACTTGAGACCCATGACGCAGGATCCGCCCATCACCACGGTGTCGAAATTCGCGTTGGGCTCCGGCACCGCGAACCGGCTGTGATAGTCGTCCCCCCAGATCGTGAGCGAACCGTCGTTCTTCAGTCCCAGGCCGAAGCTCCCTCCCGACCACGCGGCGACGAAATCCGTGTTGGGCGCCGGCACGTTGCACTGGCCGTCGCTGTTGTCCCCCCAGGCGATGATGCTCCCGTCGGCCTTGAGGCCCAGGCTGTGGAACCCGCACGCCGACACGGCGACGAAGTCCCGGTTGGGCGCCGGCACGCGGCACTCGCCGCGGCTGTTGCCGCCCCAGGCCACGATCGAGCCGTCGGACCTGAGCCCCAGGCTGTGGCTCCCGCCCGCCGACACCGCGACCAGGCTGTCGAGATCCGATTGGGCGACGAGGCACCGATCGCCCCAACCCACGATGTGACCCGCGGCCTCGCCCCACGCCGCGCCCGCGGCGAGGAGAAGGGCCGCCACTGTCCACAACCACGACATCCTGCGCATGATCACGACTCCTTCGTTGATGGCATGGCGCATATCGATCGTGATGGGCGTCGATCGCTGCAGGATATCCCGCGCCTCGCGCCGACTCAATGCCATATGTCAACGGCAGGGAGCCGGGCCCCCTGCCGTATGGTACGCATCCCGGAGTCAGCGCCGCCGGCTTCAAGTCAGCGCGGCCCGGACCACCACGGTGTCTGTGTATTGCCGGAACCTCGAGACCTTCCCGGCCCGTAACTGCCAGACGTGCGCGAACGGCGCCGCGAAGCTCTTGCCGGTGGCCCTGAACTTGCCGCTGTAGGTTCCCAGCGCGACGACGGTGTCGCCATCGGCCACGAATTCGCTGGGTACCGCCGCGAACCCGTCCCACTCGGTGCCGAGCTTCATGAACACGCCCTGGAGCACCGCTTCCGGGCCCACGTAGGTTCCCCCGTAGGGGAAGCCCTCGGCTTCGGTCCAGCTCACGTCGGGCGCCAGCACCGCCAGCACCGCCGGCACGTCCCCGCGGGAGAAGGCCTCGTAGGCGCCGCGGATCGCGGCGAGGTTGTCCGCCATGGATACCCCGAGGCCGCAACGGAAGCGGCGCCGCCCGCCGCTTCCGTTGCCGCTCGGGTGGGGGTCAGCCGCCGTAAATCGCCTTGATCTGCGACCACGACATGTCCTCGTCCGCCACGGTCTGCGGACAGATCTCGAAGCGCCGCTGGACCGTCGTGCTGCCGGAGTAGCCTGCCAGCGAACCGGTAGACGAGCCGACGAAGTCGATGCGGTGAGTCAGGTCGAAGTAGCCCGACACCGCCCAACTGCCGGCGGTCTGCACGAGCTGGATCTGCCCCGGCGAGGGCATGCCGAAGTCGTTGCCGCCGGCGACGCGCAGCAGGTCGAACTGCGGGTGGCTGAAGGTCTGGCCGAAGAAGCGGAACACGTCGGCCGTCGCCGACTGGACCGGCGCGTAGGCGGTCCGCGGCGCCCACTCCATCATGTTGTTCTGGGGCCGTTCAGGGGAATCTGGACGGTGTGGCTGAAGCCTGTCAGCACGCCGGTGCCGGTCATCTGCATCTCGCAGAGGCCGTCCCATTCGCTGACCGTGCCGCCGAGCCAACCGCCGGCGTACTCGTTCTGGTTGATGAAGAAGCCGAAGGACATCACGATCTGAATGGTCGTCCCGGCGGGCAGCCCCGCCGTGATCTCCGAGGTGCCCAGGTAGATGCAGCTCGCCCCGGTGGTGATCGGCGGCAGCGTTGCGGTGCCGGACCCGTTGTCCGCGACAACGCAGCATTGGGCGTGGGCCGTCGCGGAAAAGGCCAGGAGTCCGAGCAGCAACAGGAGCGCCGAACTGCGGATGATCGAACGGGATGACATGGATGACCCCCTGAAGTCAAGGGAACGCGTGGACGATGAAACGATGGGATATCGTACCATATCAGTCCGATTATTGCCCGACACCGTGACGATCGTGTCGGCGGACCTAGGGGCAGGGTGACGCGGAATTGCAGGTAAACGCCTGAACCCTGAACGACTTGTGATACGTGGCCGACACGGTCCGCGCCCAGGCTTCGCGAAAGCCGTGCTCCTCGGCAAGCCGTCCGAGCAGTTCGGGTGGCACCAGTCGCATGACCGGCGCGAGCGCTTGGAGACTCGCATACGGCGATGGTGTGATCTCCGCGATCACGGCACTGGGCAGTTGCACGACCGTGACCAGCGTACCGCCCGGCCGCAGCATGTCCCTGATCCTCGCCAGCACCGTCTGCGCTGCGACGAATTCGAAGAGCAGGCCGGCGTACACCAGATCGACGGGCGCGAAGCCGAACGCGTCCGCCTGGACGTCGCCGACGTACAATTCGAGCCCCGCGATCCTCTGCCCGAACCGCAGGCGCGCCTGCTCGACGTATCCGGGATTCAGATCCACGCCGACCACGCGCTGCGTCACCGCGCTCGTCACCCGTTCGAACCCGTTGCCGCCCGCGCACCCGAGCACGGCGACCGCGCGCGGCGCGTACCGGGCGAGCGCGTCGGCGAAGACGTCGGCCAGCAGCCGCGCCTGGCCCACATCCGGCAGGGCCATGTGGCTCTCGTAGTCGTCCAGGGGGATGCCGAGCCACGGATTCGTCACGTCGCCCGCCGCGCGTTCCGGCAGCCGGTCAGAGGGCCGGCTCATCGCGCCAGCACCACCCGCCGCGTGACCGTTCCGCCCGCCGCCGACAACCTCATCAGGTACACTCCCGCCGGCGCCTCCCGCCCGGCGGCATCGCGCCCGTCCCAGGTCGCGGCGAAGCGTCCGGGCGCTGCGGTCGACATTGCAGGCGTCGCCACCCGCCGCCCTGCGAGGTCGTACACCGCGAGCGTGACTGCTGCCCCCTGCGGCGCCGAACCCGCGAGCGCGATCCGCGAGCGCCCGGGGTTGGGCCAGGCCGCCAGTAACAGCCCGCCGATGTCGGACGCCGGCGCACCCACCGCCGTCAGCGGCCGCGCGAGCCAGACGCGCCGCGGCTGCGGCCCGGACTCCAGCGTGTCCTGGCGCGTCCAGGCGAACAGCGGTTCGCCCTGCGCCGTCAATTCCATCGCGACGTGTCCGCCCAGGCTGCGCCGCTCCTGGTCCTCAAGAACCGCGCTGCAGTTCTGCCACACGCCGCCGACGCGCTGCCGGTACTCGAGGTGGGTGCGGCCGGGCTCGAGCCCGTCGTTGTGGGTGAACTGGACCCAGAAAGCGTGGACCTCGTCGCCCGCACCCCACGCGACCTGCGGCGACTGCGGCCAGTCGTAGGTGTCGTGCACGGTCATCAGCGTGACCGGCGCCGACCAGTTGCCGCCATCGTCCTGTTCGCTGTAGTGGATCGTGTTGCAGGGGCAGGTCGGTTGCGGTCCCAGCGAGAGCACCGCCTGGCGGCCGTCGGCGTGGCCCCGCGCGTCGCACGCAGCGCCGTAGTATTCCCCCGGCAGCATCGCCGCGGCTTCCCAGCCCCCTTCGAAGAGACCGGTGCGGCAGGCGAGGCGCGCGAACTCGGGGAAGTAGTAGACGCGCGGCACGGGCTGCAGCGCGTGCGGGACCTGCGCGACCTGGACGCATGCCCATTCGGTCAGGCCCCCGGCCAGCAGTTCCGGCGCATCGAAGCTGCCCTTGTGCAGGCGCACGAACCAGTGGTCCACCCCAAAGCCGTCGGGCACCGTGAGTCCCAGCCAACCGACGCTCCAGCCCGGTTCGGCGCAGCCCTGCAGATCGAGCTGCGCCTCTGCGAGATCCAGGCCCACGGGGATCTCGTCCGGGGGATCACCCCAACCGGACTCGCCGCCGTACCGATACCGGAGGTCCTGCCCGTCGGCCCAAACGATCAAAAAACCGCGCCAGGTCCAGGCGACGACGGGCCGGTGGCCGGGTCCCTGGAATTCCGCTGCAGGATCGACGACCGCATCGCCGACGCAGGCTTCGACGAACCGCGTCCAGACGCCGACCCCCGCCTCCTCCCAGGCGATCACCGCCGCGCCGTCCGGCGAAACCGCCAGCGCCGGATGATCGGCGTCGGTCTGGTTCTCGCTGATCTCCATGGACACCCAGTCGGCCGCGGCCGGACCGCCCGCGAGCCCGAGCGCGCACAGCGTCATCAAACAACGCACAGTCATCACGCCCCCCTCCCCCGTAAGAGCCTCCGCGGTGATCCTAGCACACCCCCCAAAAGCCGGATCGCGCAGTTGTGTCGTGCGCCGGATCTGCTAATCTGTCGGGGCGAAGCCCGGCCCCGGGAGCCGCCTCCGGACAGATCCGGCAGACGACCCGGCCCGGCGCAACTTCATGGCAAGCACGGAGGTACCGTCATGGCGGAAAAGGGCAGCAAGGACAAGGGCAACCGCGAGACCCGCAAGAAGCCGCAGCATACCGCGAAGGAAAAGAAGGCGCTGAAGAAGGAGAAACAGTCGAAGAAGCCGGAATGAAGCCCGTCCGCAGCGTCGTCGAACGGTTGCTGTGGCTGTACCACGCCGCCCGGGACCCGGCCACGCCCGCCTGGGCGAAGCTGGCGATCTTCGGCGCGCTCGCCTACCTGCTGTTTCCGCTGGATGCGGTGGCCGACCCGACGCCCCTGGTCGGCCTGCTCGACGACGTCGGCGTGATCGCGGCGGCGGTCCTGTACGTGTCCCGCCGCCTCCCGCCGGGCGTCAGGGAGCGCACCGCGCGCACGCTGAGCCGCTGGTTCGGCGCCCCGCGCTCGGACGGCGCCGGCTCGGGAGGCCCGTCTTGACGCTCGCCAGGCTGCCGATCTCGCTGGTGGTGGTCGCCTGCGACGAGGAGCGCAACCTCGGGCGTTGCCTCGACGCCGCCGAGTTCTGCGCCGAGCGGCTGGTCGTCGACTCCGGCTCCGTCGACCGCACCGTCGAGGTCGCGCGCGAGCGCGGCGCCCGCGTGCTGACCCGCGCCTGGACCGGCTACCGCGACCAGAAGAACTTCGGCGTCGAGCAGGCCGCCCAACCCTGGATCCTCTGCCTGGACGCCGACGAAGTCGTCACCCCCGCGCTGCGCGCCTCGATCGAGGCCGCCTTCCGCGGCGGCGATCCCGCCGCGGACGCCTTCGAGCTGAACCGCCACGGCGTCTACGCCGGCCGCCTCATCAACCACTCCGGCTGGTACCCCGAGTGGCGCACGTTCCTGTACCGCAAGGGCTGCGCCGTCTGGTCCGGCCGCGAGCCCCACCCGTACGTCGAGTTCCGCGGCCGCGTCCGCGCCCGCCTCGACGGCGACCTGCTCCACTACACCTACGCCGACCTCGCCGAGCACCTGCGCAAGAACGTCGCCTCAGCCCGCGCCGCCGCCGCCGCCATGCACGAGGACGGCCGCCGCACCCGCTGGACCGACCTGCTGGTGCGCCCCAAGTTCGCGCTGCTGCGGCGCCTCGTGCTGCAGCGGGCCTACCTGGACGGCTTTCGCGGCCTGTGCATCGCCGTGATGGCGGGGGTGTACACGTTCCTGAAGTACGCATACCTGCGGGAGTTACAGGATCAAGGCAGGCCGCGCGACGCCTCCGGTCCGCAGTAGGCTGCAGACAGGGACACCACGCCGGACATATTTATGGACATTATAACGTTTATAATTTATAATCTTATAAAAATAAATAGATTACAAATGCATAAGATGGGACAAACATGAGGACATTCGAGCAGACACATCCCTGGCTCACGTTTCAGGCCGACCTGCGGAGCGCTCCTCCGTCATTCTGGTCGCTGCTGGGCGAGGCGGCCTCGAAATGCGAGCATCTGGCGGGAGTCCCCCTCATGCCGGTCGTGGCGCAGCAGATGAAGGAATTGTTCCTCGCCAAAGGCGCGCACGCGACCACCGCGATCGAAGGCAACACCCTGACCGAGGCAGAAGTGCTGCGCAGGATCCAGGGACATCGCGAACTCCCCCCTTCCCGAGCGTATCTGGGCCGGGAAGTCGACAACATCGTGCGGGCGTGCAACGGCATCGTTCAGCGGATGTTCGAAGGTACCGTCGAGAACCTCTCGGTCGAATTGTTGGAGCACGACAATGCCGAAGTGCTGGCTGATCTCGATCTGGAGCCGCACATCGTTCCAGGCAGGATCAGGACCTACGATGTCGGTGTCGCCAGATACAAGGGCGCCCCGGCCGAAGACTGCCAATTCCTGTTGGAAAGACTCTGCGCCTGGATCGAAGCCGAGTCACTGACGTCGCACGGATTGGGGCAAATCGCGGACGGGATCATCAAAGCCCTGATCGCCCACTTGTACCTCGCCTGGATCCATCCCTTCGGCGACGGGAACGGACGCGGGGCGAGACTGGTCGAGTTACGGATCCTGATCGCCGCCGGCGTACCTGACGTCGCAGCCCATCTGTTGAGCAATCACTACAACGCCACCAGATCGGAATATTACCGGCAACTCGAAAGGGCGAGCCGGGAAAGGGATCCTCTCGGATTCTACCAATACGCCTTGCGCGGTTTCGTCGATCAGCTCCGTGAGCAGATCGCGACCGTCCGCAGTCAACAACTCCGGGTTCACTGGATCAACTTCGTCCACGAATCTTTCAGCGGGCGTAACGGGTCTGCGGCGACACGCCAACGCAACCTCGTGTTGGCGATGTCCGACCATGGCCGGATCCGACGAGCGGAAATCCGCACGATCTCACCCAAGATCGCCGAAGCGTATGCGGACAGGACAGCGAAGACGATCTCGCGGGACATCAACGAACTCAAGACTCTCGGCCTGATCGACGAGGACGCGCACGGACTCTATGCCCGCACGGACCTCATCGAGGCTTTCCTGCCGGGGACAAGACCTTCAGGACCTTCTCCGGCGTGACCGGCAGATCCCGCACCCGCGCCCCCACCGCCGCCGCCACCGCGTTGGCGATCGCCGCTGGCGGCGTGTCGATCCCGATCTCCCCGACGCTCTTGGCCCCGTAGGGCCCGCTCGGTTCGTGGCTCTCCACCAGCTCCGCGCGGATCGAAGGGATGTCCTCGCGTCCGGGGATCTTGTAGCTCATCAGGTCGCGCGTCCGCAGGTGCCCCTGCGGTCCGTACACGACCTCCTCCCAGAGCGCCATGCCGATGCCCTGCGCCAGCCCGCCCTCGACCTGCACCAGCGCCAGGTTGGGGTTGATGGCCTGGCCGCAGTCCACCACCGCCACGTAATCCACGAGCGTGACCTCGCCGGTGGCCGCATCCACCTCGACCTCGGCGAAGGCGGCCATGTAAGGCGGCGGCGACTTCTCGCAGAGGTGGCTGCCGGTGGTCATCAGCTGCTTCTGGTGCTCGCTGTAGAGCAGCTTCGCCGACAGATCCCGCAACGTGATCGCGCCGTCCGGCCCGCACACCTCGCGCCCGTCGAACGTCGCCAGCGCCGGCTCGCACCCCAGCGACCGCGCCCCCTCGACCAGGATCTCCTGCCGCATCTTCAGCGCCGCGGTCTGCACGGCGTGGCCCGAGACGTAGGTCGTGCTCGAGGCGTAGGCGCCCGTGTCGAAGGGCGTGCGGTCGGTGTCCGAGGCGTAGACGATGATGTCGCCGGTGGGCACGCCGAGGGTCTCGGCCGCGATCTGCGCCAGGATCGTGTCGCTGCCGGTGCCGAGGTCCGTCGCCCCGATCAGCAGGTTGAACGAGCCGAAGTCGTTGAGCTTGAGCGTCGCAGCCGCCATGTCGATGGTCGGGATGCCCGAGCCCTGCATCGCCAGGGCCATGCCCAGGCCGCGGAACACGCCGGGCGCCACCTCGCGCCGCGGCCCCTTGGCGTCCCAGCCGATCAGCTCCTTGCCGCGGCGGATGCACTCGGGCAGCTTGCAGCTCTCGACGATCATCTCCACGCCCTCGGTGCCCTCGCCCATGATGGCGAAGATGGGCGAGGTCTCCCCCTCGGCGATCATGTTCTTCTCTCTCAGGACAATCGGGTCGAGCCCCAGCTCGCCCGCCAGTTCATCCAGCGCCGACTCCAGGGCGAAGTTGCCCTGGATCGCTCCGTAGCCGCGGTACGCGCCGCCGGGCACGCGATTGGTGTAGACCGTGCGACCGCCGAAGCGCACCGCCTCGACCTTGTTGTAGAGCGGCAGCGTCTTGGCGCCGGCCACCATGAACACCGTCAGGGCGTGTTCGCCGTAGGCCCCGGTGTCGGACAGCACCTCCAGATCGATGGCGCGCAGCGTGCCGTCGCGGTCGGCGCCCAGGGTCACGTCCAGGCGCATCGGGTGGCGCGTGTTGGTGGCCTCGAAGACCTCGCGCCGCGTGTAGACCATCTTCGCGGGCCGGCCCGTGCGCAGCGTCGCCAGCGCGCAGTACAGTTCGCCGTGGAGCATCTGCTTGCCGCCGAAGCCGCCGCCGATGCGCGGCTTCACGACGCGGATCTCCTTGACCTCACGCTCCAGCGCGCGAGCCATGATGCGCCGCACGTGCCACGGCGTCTGCGTCGAGCTCATGACGTTCAGCCGCCCGTGCACATCCAGCCAGGTGCAGGCGCAGTGGGGCTCCAGCGCCACGTGCTGCTGGGCCTGCGTGTAGTAGCGCCGCCGCAGCACGACCTCGGCCCCCGCGACGACCGCGTCCACGTCCCCCACGTGCATGCTGTAGGCGCTGGCGACGTTGCGCCGCGGCTCGAAGCCGATCGGGAAGTTCTCGTGGATCTCGGGTTCGGGGTGCAGGACCACGGCGTTGTCCAGGGAGTTCTCGAAGTCGAGCACCGGGGCGAGCACCTCGTACTCCACGCGCACCGCGCGCGCCGCCTCGCGGGCCTGCTCCTCGGTCTCGGCCGCGACGATGGCGGCCTCGTCGCCCACGTGGCGCACGTACTCGTCCAGGATGAAGCGGTCGCGGGGCGAGGGTTCGGGGTGGCCCTGGCCGGCGCGCGTCACCGCGACCCGCGGCACGTCCTTCCAGGTGAAGACGGCCAGCACCCCGGGCAGCGCCAGCGCCGCGGCCGCATCGATCGACAGGATGCGCGCGTGGGCGTGCGGGCTGCGCACCGCCACCACGCAGAGCGCCTCGCGCGGCGCCAGGTCGTCGGTGTAGGCGGGCGTGCCGCGCACCAGGCCCAGGGCGTCGATCTTGGGCAGGGACCTGCCGACTTCGCTCATGCCGCCGGCTCGCTTCATCGCGCCTCCTGCAGGTAGCGGCGGATCGCGCGGGTCTGGCTGACGTAGCCGCCGCACCGGCAGAGGTTGCCGGCCAGGTAGTGGTTGATCGCGGCCTCGTCCGGGTCCGTCAGCTCGCGGCTCATCGCCACCACCGCGACCACCAGTCCGGGCGCGCAGAAGCCGCACTGGTCGGCGCCTTCGGCCGCCAGGCAGGCGCCCAGGCGCGCCGCCTCGCCGGGCAGACCCTCGACCGTGGTCACCGCGCGGCCGTCGGCGCGCGGCGCGGGCACGGCGCAGGACGGCACCGGCATCCCGTCCAGCAGCACCGTGCAGGTGCCGCAGGAGGCGGTGTCGCAGCCCCGCTTGACGCTCAGCACGCCGTGGCGGCGCAGGGCGTCCAGCAGCGCCTCGCCGGGTTCGACGTCCCAGTCCGCGCGCCGTCCGTTCAGTTCCAGGGAGATGTTCATGCCAGGACCTCCTCGACCGCGCGCGCGACCAGCGTGCCGCAAACGCGCCGGCGGTAGGCGGCCGATGCGCGCAGGTCGTCGCCGAAATCCAGTTCCGCCGCCGCGGCGGCGCCCGCGCCGGGTGCGTCGCCGGCGTCGGCCGCGGCCATGGCCGCCAGGGCGAGCCGCGCCGCGCCGGGCCGCGCGCCCACGGCGATGCGCACCGCGTCGCCGCGCCGCACCGCTGCCGCGTTCAGCACCGCGAAGTCGGTCCGCACCCGCGTCAGGTCCTGCCAGGCGCCGCGCTGCGGCACCACCGGCACCACCACTTCCACCAGCACGTCGCGCACCAGCGCCTTGTCGGCCAGGAACTGTTCCAGCGGCTTGCGCCCGCCGCGCTCCAAAACCACGTCGGCTCCCAGGGCCAGCAGCGCCGTCGTCAGGTTGGCGAACGCGTAGCGCCCAGCCACTGTCCCGCCCACCGTGACGATGTTGCGCACCTGCACCCCGACGATGTTCCCCACGCACCGCGCGAGCAGCCCCCCGCAGTAGTCGCGCGCCGCGGGGTCGGTCTCCAGGCGCCGGTAGGTGACCATGGCCCCGATCCGCAACTCCCCCGTCTCTTCGCGCAGGTAGTCGAGCCCCGCCTCGCAGAGATCGACGGCCGTCTCGTACCCCCGTGAAGCCAACCTCAGGTAGGCCCCCCCTCCGACCAACGCCGCACGCTCATCTCCCTCGATCAGCGCGAGCGCCTCGGCCGGCGACCGTGGCTTCAAATAGGCGCGGACAGCCATGCAACACCCCTTCCGGACGCCCCGATGGACGCCCCTGAACATGCGATCGCAGATCTGCAGTGTAACATCCGCACCCGAAGGCTCCAAGAACCGCCTGTCCACGATGGAGCAGAGGGCTTTGGCAGGGGTGATCCCGCAGCCGGGGGCCTTAATTTACAAGAAGCAGCAGCCCCTTGAGGTATTCTCCCTCGCGATGCCCCAGCATCCAGGGATGGTCCGGCCCGCCCGACAACCGGCGCAGCACGCGCGCGCGGCGACCGGCGGCCAGCACCGCCTCCTGCGCCACCTGCTGGAACCGCAGCAGGCTCATCGCCTGGCTGCAGGAGAACGTGAGCAGCAGACCGCCGGGCGCCAGCTTGTCGATGCCCAGGCGGTTGATCTCGCGGTAGCCGCGCTCGGCCCCGTCGAGCTCGCGCTGCGAGCGGGCGAACTTCGGCGGGTCGAGGATCACCAGGTCGTAGCGGTCGCGGCCCGGACGCAGGAAGCGGAACACGTCCTCGCGCTGCACCAGGCCGGCCGCCTCGGGGAAGCCGTTGCGCCGCAGGTTGCGCTCCGCCGCCGCACAGGCCGACTTCGAGGCGTCCACCGACACCACGTTCTCGGCGCCGCCGGCGGCCGCCGCCATCGAGAAGCCGCCCGTGTAGGCGAAGCAGTTCAGCACGCGGCGGTCGCGCGCCAGGGTGCCGACGAGCGCGCGGTTCTCGCGCTGGTCGAGGTACAGGCCGGTCTTGTGGCCGGCTTCGGGCGAGGTTTCGTAGACCAGCCCGTTCTCGCGCACCAGCACCGGATCGGTCAGCGCGCCCGACAGCAGTCCCCGGGCCGCCTCGAGCCCTTCGTCGGTGCGGGTCCGCGAATCGCTGCGCTCGAAGATGAAGGTCGGCGCGAGGTGTTCGGTCAGCGCGGCGATCACGTCCTGCCGCCAGCGCTCGGCGCCCGCGGTCAGGAACTGCAGGACCAGGCCCGTCCCGTAGCGGTCGATGATCAGGCCGGGCAGGCTGTCGCCCTCGGAGTTCACCAGGCGGTAGCAGTCGGTCCGCTCCTCGCCGTGGCTGCCCAGCCGCCCGCCATCTCCGAGGCCCAGGGCCGTGCGCGCAGCGACGGCCTCGCCCAGCCGTTCGTGCAGCAGGCGGCGCGTCACCGGTCCGTCGAGGCTCACGACCCGGCCCGCCAGCAGCGACCGCGTGTTGACGTAGCCCCAGCCCAGCGCAGCGCCGTCCTCGGTCACGAACGCGCAAGGATCGCCCGGCGCGTGGTAGCCCATCACGCGGGCGATCGAACCCTTGAAGATCCAGGGATGCCGACCGGGCTCCGCGTCCTCGCGGCCCGGTTTCACGACGACGGTACAGGTGGCGCGCGCGGTCGTCATGTTGTCATTCCGCGGCGCCCGCAGAAGTGGTCGGCTTGGCGGCGCATTTCCCGGGCGCGAGACGGCGCCACACCTCGTCGATGAAGTGCCGGCGCCCGCCGGCCACGAACTCCGCCGCGTGGTGCCAGAAGTCCCCCTCGACGCGGCAGCTGAAGTCGATCTTCTGGCCGATCAGTTCCTCGTTCGAATGGACGCGGATGCATTCGGTGTAGACCCCGTCGCGATAGGACCAGTCGCCCGCGCCGCCCTCGAACTTGCCGGCGGCCCGCCCCGTGGTGGCGAAGGCGTCGTCGGTCAGGATCTTGACGATGTCGCCCGGGCCCGCGGTCTCGACCGCCGGGAACTGGTGACCGCCGGCGCTCACCAGGACCCAGGTGCCGCGCAAATCGGGAGACGTGCCGGCGCACCCGGTCAGCAGCAACACAGCCGCCAGGGCGACGGCGCCGCCCGCACAAATCGACATTTTCCGCACGGGTCGACCTCCTCGATGGGTGACACGGGTATGGGAACAGGTCGCCCCTGCGCGGTCAAGTGCATCCTCGGCGCCTCCCCTGCGTATGATAACTCCGACACCCGTTTCAGGGAGACCCGCGATGATATCCCGTTTCGGCCCGCTGACGGCCGTCCTGTGCCTGACCGCAGCTTCCGCCGTCCACGCCCAGATCCCGGACGGCCCCTTCCTGGGGCAGGGCAATCCGCCTCCCGTCCCCGCGCTGTTCGCCCCGGGCATCGTCAACCTCGGCCTCGCGACGCGCGACGTGGCGATGACCCCAGAAGGCGACGAGATCTACTTCGGGGTCAGCGTCGGCGAGTTCGTACTGAGCACCGTGCTGGTCTCCCGGCGGCTGGAAACCGGCTGGACGCGGCCGGAAGTGGCGCCCTTCGCCGCCGACCCCAGATATAAGGTCATGGAGCCGTGCATCAGCCCCGACGGCGCACTGCTCTTCTTCGCCAGCGACCGGCCCCGCGACGGCGACGGTCCGGCCCGCCCCGACCACGACATCTGGTTCGCCGAACGGAGTCCCGGCGGCTGGGGCGAGCCGCATCCGGTTCCCGGCGGCGTCAACAGCGAGGCGCCCGACTTCTACCCCAGCGTGGCCCGCAACGGCACCCTCTACTTCACCCGCGACGATACGACGACCGGCGTCAGCGAGCTGCGCCGCGCCACCCGCGCCGGCGGGGTCTGGAACGAATCGGAGCGTCTGCCCGACGCCCTGCAACTGGGCCGTTCCCGATTCAACGCCTGGGTCGATCCGACGAGCGCTTCCTGATCGTGCCCGCC
Organism: bacterium; assembly: GCA_016706845.1. Lineage (GTDB taxonomy): Bacteria > Krumholzibacteriota > Krumholzibacteriia > LZORAL124-64-63 > LZORAL124-64-63 > PNOJ01. Next base: position 95,498 of record JADJIV010000006.1, on the reverse strand, counting down.
TACGGCATGCCCGACACCCGCGGCGGCACCGACTATTACCTGGTCCGGCGCGTCGGGGACGGCTGGAGCGCTCCGGCCAATCTGGGCGACGCCGTCAACACCGCCGACCGCAGCGAATACTCCGCCTGCCTGTCGCCGGACGGACGGGCGTTGTTCTTCGTGTCGGCCCGCAACGACCTGACCACCCGTGCTCCCCGTCCCCTGACCCTGGAAGCCCTGCGCTCCCTGAACGACGCCCCGGGCAACGGCCGCTCTGCGATCTGGTGGGTCGATGCCGACTTCCTCAAGGAGCTGGCAAAGTGAGGAAAAGTACCCCTCATCGCCGACTGCAGGGGGTGCGAAGTTGAATTTTCGGCAGGGATTTGTCTTGACGTTTGGTCGGTTCGTGATATCATGGTCCCTGTTCTCGGCTGGGGGGCCGGGAATCAACTTATCATTTGTGAATTCGCATGCTTTTGGCGCCGATTTTTGTCGACGTCACTATAGACGACCTGAGAAGTCTCCTTTATAGTGGAGCACTCTCACGGATGATCAAGCAGCGAAGCGTCGGCAATTGATGGTGCGGAGCACCAAGTGGGATCGAACATCAGAGGGGTCCGGTCGAAGATCATGGTCAATTTCAATGACAACGCTCATGCGTTCATGCAGCAGCCGATGTCGCTCGCCAACGCCGGTCATGAAACAGCGCGGCTTTTTCAGGACCTGGAGCGCCGGGCGCCCCGTACCGCGCCTCAGCACTCGCCGCTCTACCTCGGCGCGCGGCGCGTCACCGACGTCGCCGTGTCCTTGATCGCGCTGTCCCTGTTCGCGGCCCTGCTGCCGATCATCGCCCTGGCGATCATCGTGGATTCCCGCGGCCCGGTCTTCTACTCCCAGACCCGCATCGGCCGCAACCTGCGCCGCCGCAACGCCGGCCACACGACCTGCGAGCGCCGCAAGGTGATCTACCCGGGTCGCCCCTTCCGCATCTGGAAGCTGCGTTCCATGCGGACCGACGCCGAGCGCAACGGTCCTCAGCTGGCCCAGGCCAAGGACAACCGCATCACCCGGGTCGGCCGGTTCCTGCGCCAGACGCGCCTGGACGAGGTACCCCAGTTCTGGAATGTCCTGAGGGGCGAGATGACCCTGATCGGTCCCCGCCCGGAGCGGCTCTGCTTCGTGCGCCAGTACGAGGCCACGGTGCCCGGCTACCTGGCCCGGCTGGACGCCCTGCCGGGCATCACGGGCCTGGCCCAGGTGAACAACGGCTACGACGAGGATCTGCGTTCGATCCAGCGCAAACTGCGCCTGGACACCTTCTACATCACCAGGGCGGGCTGGACGCTGGATCTGCGCATCCTGCTGTCCACGGTCCGCGTGGTCCTGACGGGCGAGGGCGCGCGCTGACGCGCCCCGCCCCGATCCCCGACTTTTCCCACCTGATTTTCTACACCGAACGGTCTTTTTGATATATCATTGTAGGCTATGGAAGTGGAGGCCCTCGCCCCTCCCCCGGAACACCGCCCATGGGACCCCGGTCCCATGCCTCCAATCACCCGATCCGCGAGGATGGGAATGATGACCAGAGTCGGAACCGATACCAAGTCCCGGGGCGCGCCCTGCTGCGCGTCGCTGTCCCGGCGCTGTTGCTGACCGTCGCTCTGCTGACGGTCCTGAGCCTGAACGCCGCCGCCGCCGAGCGCACGGCCAGCCCCGCCGCCGCGTCAGGCCTGCGCCCATTGGCGAACATCGAGGTCTTCGCGGCCGACACCGTCGACCGCGACCAGGCCCTGGCTGAAGACGACGTCCGCGCGCGCGACGGCGAGCCGCCCCGCTTCGCGATCCCCCAGCAGGCCTTCATCGCGCCCGACACCCACGGCACCTGGGAGGTTCTGAACGAGAGCACCCGGCTGTGGCGCCTGCGCATCTCCAGCCCCGGCGCGGTGTCGCTGAACCTCGGGTTCACGCGCTACGTCATGCCCGAGAACGGTCGCCTGCTGATCTACCCGGCCGACCTGTCACAACCGGCGATCGCCTTCACCGCCGCCGACAACCGCGACCACGGCCAGCTCTGGACGCCCATCATCCCCGGCGCCGAGATGGTCATCGAGGTGCAGATCGCAGCCAAGGCCGTGGCCGACCTGGAGCTCGAACTGACTTCCGTGAACGTGGGCTACAAGACTTTCGGCGAGACCCTGGTCGACAAGTCGGGCACCTGCAACATCGACGTCGTCTGCCCCGATGGCGACGGCTGGCGGGACGACATCCAGTCGGTGGCCGTGATCTCCACCGGCGGCAGCACCTTCTGCTCCGGCTTCATGGTCAACAACACCGCCCAGGACGAGCGCTCCTTCTTCATGACGGCCTACCACTGCGGGATCCACACCGCGCAGGCGCCGACGCTGGTCACCTACTGGAACTTCAACAGCCCGACCTGCGGCCAGCACGGCGGCGGCTCGCTGTCGCAGTTCCTGACCGGCAGCACCTTCCGCGCCGAGTCCAGCGCGTCGGACTTCACGCTGGTCGAGCTGAACTCCGTGCCCGACGCCTCCTGGAACGTCGCGTACGCGGGCTGGGACCGCGGCGCCCAGGATCCGACCTCGGCCACCGCGATCCATCATCCGAGCACCGACGAGAAGAGCATCAGCTTCGAGTACGACGCCCTCAGCACGACCACCTACCTGCAGACCGCCGTCCCCGGCGACGGCACACACCTGCGCGTGGCCGACTGGGACTTGGGCACCACCGAGGGCGGATCGTCCGGCTCGCCGCTGTTCAACCAGAACCACCACGTCGTGGGCCAGCTGCACGGCGGCTACGCGGCCTGCGGCAACAACCTCTCCGACTGGTACGGGCGCTTCTCCCGGTCCTGGACCGGCGGCGGCACTTCGGCCACGCGCCTGAGCAACTGGCTCGATCCGTCGAACACCGGCGTGCAGACGCTCGACCTGCTGGCCCCCCTACGCCAGCGGCCTGCGGATCGCTCCGGCTTCCGGACTGTCCACGCAGGGCGATGTCGGCGGCCCATTCACGCCCGCGAGCAAGAACTACACGCTGTCCAACGCCGGCGACGCCACGATCGGCTACCTGGTCGCGGCCGACGTCGCCTGGGTGAGCGTCACCAATCCCGGCGGCACGATCCCCGCGGGCGGCGACGTCGTGGTCACCGTCTCGGTCAACGCCGCGGCGAACTCGCTGGCGACCGGCGTCCACACCGGCACGCTGTCGTTCACCAACACCACCGACCACGACGGCGACACCACGGCGCCCCTGTCCCTGCAGGCGGGCCTGCCCGAGCTGGTCTACGGGTTCGACATGAGCACCAACCCGGGCTGGACCGTCGAGGGCCAGTGGGCCTGGGGCGTGCCGACCGGCGCCGGCGGGGCCTACGGCGAGGCCGATCCCACGGGCGGCTGGAACGGCGGCGCGGTCTACGGCTACAACCTGGCCGGCGACTACGCCAACAGCCTGCCCGAGCGTCACCTCACCACGACCGCCCTGGACTGCAGCGGCCTGTCGGCGGTCACCCTGAAGTTCCAGCGCTGGCTCAACGTCGAGCAGCCCGCGTACGACCACGCCTACCTGCGCGTCAGCAACGACGGCGTGAACTGGACCACGGTCTGGCAGAACAACTCCGAGATGATCGAGGCCGCCTGGTCGCTCGTCGAGTACGACATCTCGGCGGTGGCCGACGGGCAGGCCACGGTCTACGTGCGCTGGACCATGGGGACCACCGACTCCAGCTGGCTCTACTCGGGCTGGAACATCGACGAAGTCGAGATCTGGGGCCTCCAGCGCTCGCAGGGCACCGGCGCCGGCGACCTGCCGCAGGCGGATCGTGTGAACCTGCGCGCCGTGTCGCCCAACCCGTTCAACCCGCGCACCGAAGTCCGCTTCGACCTGCCGTCGGCCGGCCCGGCCCGGCTGTCGGTCTACGACGTGCGCGGACACCTGGTGAAGATCCTGAGCGACGGCGAACTGTCCGCGGGCGAGCACGTCGCGGTCTGGGACGGCACCGACGCCCAGGGCCGCGCCATGAGCAGCGGCAGCTACGTCTTCCGTCTGGAGGCGGGCGCCGTCGTCCGCACCCAGAAGGGCCTGCTCGTGAGGTGACCGACGCCGGCACGGCGCCGGCAAGACCGCAAAACGCGGCGGCGGCGGGATCCGGCAGGGTCCCGCCGCCGTGCGTCGGGGGCGCAACCATCTTGGAATCCACGCCGGTTCGTGATAGAATGGAATCAATCCCTCGGGATACCGATGGAGCATCTCGCAGGACATCCCGAGGGCGCCAGCCTGGGAGGATGCCATGTCCGTCAAGATCTACAGCGCACCGTACTACACCACCACGGTGCCGGACGTACCCGGCGAAGCCTGCCGGCTGCTGGCCCGCTTCGCCCGGGACGAAGTGAACCTGCTCGCCTTCACCGCGCTCCCGATCGGCACGGGCGAAACCCAGCTCGTGATCTACCCGCTGAACACCACCTGGCTCGCCGACGTCGCGCGGCGCACCGGCCTGGTGCTCAACGGCCCCCACCACGCGTTCCTGGTGCAGGGGGACGACGAGCTCGGCGCCCTGGTGAAGATCCACCACCGCCTGTGCGACGCCGAGATCAACGTCGTCACCTCCACGGGTCTGGGAGACGGCAAGGGCGGCTACCGGTACCTGATGCACGTGCACCCGCAGGATTTCGCGCGGGCGTCCGACGTGCTCGGCGCCACGCACATCCCGTCGCGGTGGGACAATTTCGAGCTGAAGATCCCGCGCCACTTCGAGGCTTCGATGTAGGCGGAGGCCGGCGGGAAGAAGACGCTCAGGCGGCGTTGGCGACGTGCGCCCGCGTGAGGTAGGTCCGCAGTTCCGAATCGGCGAGCCGGCGGTCCAGCCGGTGCTCGTGACCCATCACGGCTTTCAGGATCGGCACCGACGCGTGCTTCAGCAGCGCGCGCAGCGATTCGCGCGCCGCCGGCGTCTGCTGCACCCAGCGCGACCGCACCAGCAGCAGCGCCATGTGCTCGAGCCAGGCCTGGGCCGGGCTGGACGCCTCGCGGCCGGCCGGACCGTGGATGTGGCCGCGGTCCATGAACTCGTCGATGAGCCCGTGCGCCTCGTCCACCAGCGCCTCGTGCGAAAGGTGGTCGAGGTGGGTCGAACCCTCACCGCGCCAGACGGCGCCCAGGAATTCGGCGGCGGTGCGTCCGGGCGCCGCGGTCCAGCCTCGGCCGACGGCGCCGGTGTGGGTGTCCGACGAAGCGGTCAGGGGCAGGCCGCGCTCGGCGGCCAAGCCGGCGGTGATGAGGTTCTGGGCGGGCGTGCGCGCGGCGTTCAGTTCGAGCACCGGGAAGCGCGCGGCGATCTCCGGCACGCGCGCGAAGTCCACCTGCCCGCGCCTCAGCTCGGCGCGCTCCCACCAGGTCGGATGATTGTACTGGTAGAGGATGCCGTGCTCCCGGCAGAACAGGCACAGCTCGTCCAGTGTGCGCACCGCGGCGCGCATCCGCGCGTAGGTGTCCGGGTCCAGACCGTAGAGATTGGTGTGGATCGTGAAACCGATGCTCGGGTCCAGCAGCGTGTGCTCGACGGCGGGAATCACCAGGGCGCGGTCGGCCTCGGGCAGCTCGCGCACCAGCGCTTCCCAGCCGGCCATCGTGTCGTGGTCGGTGAGCGCGAACCAGTCCAGGCGTCGCTCGGGATCGGGGTGTCCCAGCGCCGCCTCGAACAGGGCGCGCGGATGCAGTGCCGCGAGGTCGGGCACGTCGAACGAGAATGACGAATGGACGTGAAGGTCCGCTTTGCTGAAGGTGTCGCGCATGTGGCCTCAAACTAGACTGCTGCGGGTGCGGCGCCAGGGATTTTCCCGGCGATCGATGAAGTGCAACGATCGCAACGCATTAGAATTCTTCTACGCAGGATGCGGCGGACGGTTCCCTTCCCCGGCGGGCGGATTCTGCAAGTCGCTGATCCTGCTGGCGATGCGGGTGGTGGCGAGACCGTCGATGATGCCCAGCCGGGCTTCCGCCAGCGCCCGCTGCTGCGGCCGGCGCTCACCGAACAGGGCAAGGACCGTGCCGGCCAGCTGCCCCGGATCGGATGCGGGCACGACCGCGAGCGTCTCGTCGCGCGAAGGCCGCAGGTCAGGCGGCCAGGCCGCGTCCACAACGCCGCGGACCAGCACCGCGGGGGTGTCGAAGAGCAAGGCCTCCCAGAACACGCCCGAAAGGTCGCCGATCACCGCGCTCGCCTCAGCCACGTGGACGAACGACCGGCCGTCCGCGGGCAGCGTCCGGGCGCCGATCGCACGCGCGCAGCGCATCACGTCCCGCGGCGAGGACAGCGGGTGCGGTGCGAGCACGAGGTCCGCGTCGCGGGCCAGCCGTCGCAGCGGTTCGCGCCAGCGGCGAGACATCAGCAGACCGCGCTTTTCGGCGTGGGGGCCCCAGGTCGGCAGCAGCAGGATCTGCGGCCGGCCGGCCGGCGGCGGGTTCGTGAACGAGCCGCCGTCGCGCAGGAACCCGTCGCAGTGCAGGTAGGCGTCGGGCGCGAACGACCAGTCGTGGACGGTCAGGTTGCCGCTCGCGACCGTCCCGGTCCCGTCGGCCGCAAGCGCCGCGCGCCGGCGGGCCGCGTCGGCGCTCGTGCCCGGCTTGCCGCTGCGCCCGTGCGAGAGCGCGACCAGCGCGATCGGCCGCGGCGAATCGCGCAGCACCGGCGCCATGGCGTCGAAATTGAAGTGGGCGGTGACGATCACGTCCAAGCCGGTAGTGCGCGATCGAAGCCGCGGCGGCGGCCGCTTCCTGGTCCTCGCGCAGCAGGGCGCAGGGCGCGTCCGGGAAGTGCCGGCGCACCAGTTCGCGCCCCCCCTCGCCCACGAACCAGACGCCGCCGATCCGCGCGTAGAGGTCCCGCAGATGGTCGAAGATGTGGGTCCGGCTCCACTCCGGACGGCTGCTGTACAGCCACCAGCCCACGTCGGGCACCGCGGCCCGCAGCCGCGTGCTGTCGATCCCCGGGGTGTGCGGCAGCAGCACCAGCTCCAGGCCGAGCCGCGCGATGAGTTCCTCGCCCCAGCGCCGCCGGTAGGCGGCGGGATCCCAGTCGTCGCCGTGGAAGACGAGCTTCACCCGGTGTTCCCGGCACAGGCGGGCCCGGTCGCTGCCGACGACCACCGTGTGCGCGATCCCCAGGGCGCGAACCGCGGCCGCGCGCTCGAGTTCGGAATTGGCAGGCTGGACGCCCTTGTAACGGCGCACCTCTTCGTCGGTGTGCACGCCGACCACCAGGCGGTCGCACATCCCGGCCGCCCGTCGCAGCAGGTTGAGATGACCTTCGTGGCAGAAGTCGAACACGCCGAGGGTGAGGCCCACCACGGGCGGGCTCCGGCGGCGCCCCAGCCGGGCCCAGCCGGCCCAACCATGGGTTTGTGCCGGCAGATGCAGGAAGTGTCTTGGGTATGACATGTCCCGTTCCTTATCGGCCGATGCGGGCGGCGATCAAGTCCGCACTTGCGGCGGGAGGCGGCAGACGGCATCCTCTTGCCGAACCGTCAGTTCCGGGAGACCCAACCATGTGCGGACGCTTCACGCTGACCCTGACGCCCGAGGAAACCGCGCAACTGCTGGCCCTGGATGCCGCGTTGGACGCGGAATTCGGGCTGCGCCCGCGCTGGAACATCGCCCCGGGCCAGGATCTGCCGGCCGCCGTCCAGGAAACACCAGACACGCCGCGCAGCCTGCGCAACCTGAACTGGGGACTCGTACCCCACTGGTCGCGCGGCCCCTCCGACGGCAACCGCCCGATCAACGCCCGCGCTGAGACTGTGGCCGACAAGCCGTCGTTCCGCGACGCCTTCCGCCGCCGCCGCTGCCTGGTCCCAGCCGACGGCTTCTACGAGTGGCAGCGTCAGGGCGGCAGGAAGCAGCCCTGGCTCTTCCGCCTGAAGGACGAGCCCGGCTTCGCCATGGCCGGCATCTGGGAATCCTGGACGCCGCCGGCAGGCTCCGCCCTGCACACCTGCGCCCTGCTGACCACCGAAGCCAACGATCTCATGCGCCCCATCCACGACCGCATGCCCGTCATCCTGCACCGCGCCGATTTCGAGTCCTGGCTCACCGCCGACCCCGATGCCGCGTTCGACCTGCACGCCTTGCTACGCCCCTACCCCGCCAACCTCATGACCGCCTGGCCCGTCTCCCCCCTCGTCAACACCCCGCGCAACGACGGCCCGCAGCTGGCCGAACCGGTGAAGCCGGCCGATCCGGGAGAACAGTACCGCCTGCTCGATTAGCCGGCGCCCGCTCCTGATCGAGAGATCGCTCCCGTCCCTTCTGCATGATCACCTCGCTCTGCTCATCCACATCCGCTGCGTCGGGGGTGTCGAGAGGGTTCCGGCGCCAGGAGGGCGCCGGAGCCCGAACGTCAAGCGCGCCGGGCACAGGACGTGCCCGGCGCGCGCCCCCCGACGCAGCGGATGTGGATGAGCAGAGCGCAGGGAATCCATGCAGAAGGCGCCGGGACGATCTCCCGATCAGGAGCGAGTCGGCACCGTAACAATCTTGATGAGGTTCGTGCGTCCCGCTTCGTGCAGCGGCAGACCGGCGGTGACGACCACCGAGTCACCAGGCGCGACGTGACCGGCGTCGAGCGCGAGGCGCAGCGCGTCGCGTTCCATTTCCTCGAGCGTCTCACCCTCCGGCGTGAAGAAGGGTGTGGCTCCCCAGATGAGGGCGAGGCGGCGGCAGACCGCGGCGTTGTCGGTCATCGCCAGCAGCGGCTGCGGCGGGCGCGACTTGGCGACCAGGCGCGTCGTGCTGCCGCTGGTGGTCATGGTGATGATGGCGGCGGCGCCGATCTCGGCGGCCATGCGGCAGGCGGCGCGGGCCACCGCCTCGTCTCTGTTCAGGCCCACGGTCGAAGGGAAGCGCGCGTTCCAGCCGGCGTAGGGGAAGGATTCCTCCGCGCTCGCGGCGATGCGCGCCATGGTGCGCACGGACTCCACCGGATACTGCCCGACGGCGGTCTCCTCCGAGAGCATCACCGCGTCGCTGCCGTCGAGGATGGCGTTGGCCACGTCCGAGACCTCGGCGCGCGTGGGGCGCGGGCTCTCGACCATCGAGCGCAGCATCTGCGTGGCCGTGATCACCGGCACGCCGGCGGCGTTGGCTTTGTAGATCAGGGATTTCTGCACACCGGGTACGTGCTCCAGCGGGATCTCGACGCCCAGGTCGCCGCGGGCCACCATCAGCCCGTCGACCACCTGCAGGATCTCGTCGATGTTCGCGATGGCTTCGCGCTGCTCGATCTTGGCGATGATGGGCCGCCGGGTCCCGATGTCGTCCATCGCAGCGCGGCAGGCCAGGACGTCCGACGCGTTGCGCACGAACGACAGGGCCACGTAGTCGACGTTCTCGGCCAGCCCGAAGCGCAGGTCCTCGAGGTCCTTGTCGTCGAGGATCGGGGCGCTGATCGTGCCGCTCGGCAGGTTGATCCCCTTGTTGGCGCTCAGTTCGCCGCCGGTCTCGACGCGGCAGACGACGTCGGGACCGTCGATCTTCTCCACCTTCAGGCAGAGAGACCCGTCGGCCAGCAGCAGCGTGTCGCCGAGGACCACGTCGCTGGGCAGGTCCTTGTAGTCGACCGACACCGCACGCTCGTCGCCGGGCACGTCGCGCGCGGTCAGGGTGAACAGGTCGCCCCGGCGCAGGGTCACCGGCCCGTTCGCGAAGCCGCCGATGCGGATCTTCGGGCCGGCGAGATCCTGCAGGATGGCCACCGGCCGTCCCGCCGCGTCCGCCGCGGCGCGCACGTCGAGGATGGCCTTGCGCTTCACGTCCAGCGTGCCGTGGCTGAAGTTCAGGCGCACCACGTCCAGGCCGGCGCGGATCAGCTCGAGCAGCATCTCCGGTTCCCGCGTGGCCGGACCCAGCGTGGCGACGATCTTCGTGCGGCGCATCGGAACTCCTTAAGCGGTGGTATACGGGCCCGCGTCGTCGGGCGGCGACTGCCCGTCGCGCGGCCACAGGCGCCACTCCTCGCCGTACTGCGCCAGGAACTCGGGGCCCAGCGCGCGGGCCGTGACGTAGATCGGCAGCATGATCACGGTGCCGAGGTACGGGATCGCCAGCACGAGCCAGCCGATGCAGCAGGTCAGCAGGCCCAGCACGGTGATCGCCGCGCCGACAACCAGGGTCAGCAGCAGCCAGAACAGGGCGAACAGCACGGCCTGGTCGATGTGCTCGCGCACCAGTGGCAGCGTGCGGCGCCAGGCAGCCTGCACCCCGGAACCGTCGCGGTACATCACGGGCACCACGAACTGGTCGGTCCAGAAGGAGATCAGGGCGGCCGCGACCGCCAGCACGATCCCCAGCATCGCCAGCAGGACCGCGCCCGCGATGCCGAGGCCGCGCAGGCTCTCGGTGGTGATCGCGCCGATCACCAGCAGCAAGCCGGGCAGGATCAGGGCCAGCGCGAAGGCGCCCGCCACCACCTGGAAGGCCAGGCGCCAGAGGAAGAGCGAGTCGCCCTGCTGCGCGAAGCGCCGCCACGGCTCGCTCACGCGGGCGCGGCGGTGCACGACGTTGTCCAGGAAGCAGAACTCGCCGCGGGAGCTCACCCACGTCAGCAGCACCGCCAGCAGCAGCGCCAGCACGCCCAGCCCGGTCAGGATCCCCAGGCCGAGCCCGCCGAGCTCGTGGCCGAAGAAGTCGAGGTGGCGCAGCTCGTCCAGGTTCGTCACCCGCCAGTCACGGTCCTTGATGTGGACGAGGTCGCGGTCCCAGGAGCCGCCCAGGCCGGCGTTGTCCCAGAGGCGGGCCAGCCAGGCCGTGAACCCCAGCACGAACCACGTCTCGAGGCTCGCGCCCGTCAGAAGCATGCCGCGGGCGCGGGCCCAGGCCCGGTGCAGCGGCGCCGCGTATCCGACGATCATGGCTCAACCCCCTGCTTGCGGAAGGGACGGCAACGGTGCGATGATTCCACGTCCGGCGCCGCCGTTCAACCTGCATTCACGCCGCCGATCACCGGGAGACCGTCTTGGGAGAGTTCTACGCCCTGCTCTGCGCCGTGGTCTGGGCCGCCGCGGTCATCCTGCTGAAGCGCTCCGGCGAGACCGTTTCGCCGTTCGCGTTGAACCTGTTCCGGGTCGGCATCAGCTGCGTGCTGCTGGTGGCCACGACGCTGGTGTCCGGCCAGGGTCTGGTGCGCGACGCGCCGCTGCGCGACGTGCTGACCCTGATGGCCAGCGGCGTCATCGCGATCGCGGTGGCCGACACCCTGTTCCACCGCTGCCTGAACATCGTCGGGGCGGGCGTCACCGCCATCGTCGACTGCCTGTACTCGCCGCTGGTGGTGCTGTTCGCCTTCCTGCTGATCGGCGAGCACCTGAACGCGTGGCAGCTGGCGGGCATGGTGACGGTGATCGCGGCGGTGCTGGTCGCCTCGGGTCACCCGGCCCCGGCCGGCGTGCCGCCGCGGGCCCTGTTGAAGGGTTCGCTGATGGGCATGGCCGCGATGGCGGCCATCGCCCTGGGCGTCGTCGTCGCCAAACCGGTGCTGGAACGGCAGCCCGTGTTGTGGTCCACGACCGTGCGGCAGCTAGGCGCGCTGGCCGTGATGGTGCCGATGGCCGCGATCTCGCCGCAGCGCCGCCGCTACCTGGACGCGTTCCGGCCGAGCCCGTCCTGGCGCTTCAGCCTGCCGGCCACGATCCTGGGCTCGTACCTGGCGCTGATGTTCTGGCTCGCGGGCATGAAGTACACCCAGGCCGGCGCCGCCGCGGTCCTGAACCAGACCAGCACGATCTACGTGCTGATCCTGGCCTCGTTCTTCCTGCACGAGCCTTTCACCCGACGCAAGCTGGCGGCCTCGGCGCTGGCGGTCGCCGGGATCGTGATGGTCACCTCGAGCTGATGGCGCCCCGCCGCGCCGGAGGACCCATGACCCACCCGCTCCGCACCAGCCCGCGCCGCCGCGATCCTGATCGCGCTGGGAGGTCTCATGACGAACGACGCCGTGCCCGCCCGCGCCCGCGGCTCCGCCCCGGCGCCCGTGGAACGCATCATCGCCGCCGCCCTGGCCGACAGTTCCGCCTACGAACTGCTGACCGACCTCTGCGACACCGCGGGCCCGCGCCTGAACGGTTCGGACGGTCAGCGCCGGGCCGTCGACTGGGCCCAGGAACGCCTGCGTGCGGGCGGCCTGGACGGCGCGCGCGCCGAGCCGGTGATGGTGCCGCACTGGGTGCGCGGCCGCGAGACCTGCACGCTGCTGGAGCCCTACGAACAGCCGCTGACGATGCTGGGGCTGGGCGGCAGCGTGGGCACACCGCCGGGCGGGATCACGGCCGAGGTCCTGGCCGTGCGCGACTTCGACGAACTGGAGGCGCGCGCCGCCGAGGCCGCCGGGCGCCTCGTGCTGTTCGATCCGCCGTGGGAGGGGTACGGCAAGACCGTGCAGTACCGGGGCCGCGGCGCCGTCGCCGCCGCCCGCCGTGGAGGACGCGGCCCTGCTGACCCGCCTGGCGCGCCGCGGTCCGGTGCGCGTGCGCCTGGAGATGGCCGCCGCCCAGTTGCCCGACGTGCAGAGCGCCAACGTGGTCGCCGACCTGACCGGCCGCGAGCTGCCGGACGAGATCGTCCTGGCCGGCGCCCACCTCGACTCGTGGGACGTCGGCAGCGGCGCCCACGACGACGGCGCCGGCTGCGCCATCGTCATGGAGGCCGCCTTCCTGCTGAAACGCCTGGGCCTCGCGCCCCGCCGCACGCTGCGCGTGGTGCTCTTCGCCGACGAGGAGATGACCCAGCAGGGCGGCCGCGGCTACGCCCGCGACCACGCCGGGGAACTGCCGCGGCACCGGGCGGCGCTGGAATGCGACTCGGGCGGCTACGCCCCGGCCGGCTTCACGGTCCAGGCCGATTCGGCCACCGTCGCGCGTTTCGCCGCGCTGGCCGCGCCGCTGGCGCCGCTGGGCGCGGACGCGGTGTCTCCGGGCGGCGGCGGCGTCGACATCTCGTTCCTGGCGGACGCCGGTGTGCCGCTGATCGGCCACCGCGTCCACGGCGAGCACTACTTCGACGTCCACCACAGCCCGGCCGACACGCTGGACAAGGTCGACCCCGCGGACCTGCAGCGGAACGTGGCCGCGGTCGCGGCGCTGCTGTGGGCGATCGCCGAAGCGCCCTAGGCTCCGGGCGGGTTGACCGGCGCGCCGCCGTGGTCCATGCTCGCCGGGCACCCCCACCCGGAGGATACGCCATGCGCCGCCTGCTTTTGGCCTGCCTCTTCGTCCTCGCGGTTCCGCTGGCCGCCGTCGCCCAGGAAACCCCCGCCGCCGACGGCGCCAAGCTCGACGAGGTGCTCGGCGCCCTCGAGAACCTCGGCCACCGCCTCGACGAGCTGCAGAAGCAGGTCGACGACGGCCTCTGGTTCGACCGCGTCGGCGATGTCGCCCACATCGACAAGGTGCGCCTGTACGGGCCGCCGAAGTGGAAGGAGACCAACCCCACGGGCATCGGCGCCGGCAACCCGCTGAAGTTCTGGGCCTACGTCTTCATCCCCCGCGATCTCGATCCCGGCCGCAAGGCGCCGCTGCTGGTGCTGTCGCACGGCGCGTCCACGCCGACTTCACGACCTACCACGCGCACATCGTGCGCGGCTGCTCGCCCAGGGGCTACGTGGTGGTGGCGCCGGAGTACCGCGGCAGCACGGGCTACGGCCGCGGCCTGTACGAGCATCGACTACGGCGGGCTGGAGGTCGAGGACGCCCACGCCTGCCGCGCCTACGTCCTGGAGAACTACGATTTCGTGGATCCGGGCCGCGTGGGCGCGATCGGCTGGAGCCACGGCGGGCTGATCAGCCTGATGAGCGTCTTCGAGCACCCCGGCGACTACGCCTGCGCCTACGCGGGCGTGCCGGTCAGCGACCTCGTCGCGCGCCTGGGCTACCTGGGCCAGGAATACCGGGACGACTTCTCGGCCGACTACCACATCGGCCAGACGGTCGGCGAGAACATCCCCGAGTACAAGCGGCGGTCGCCCGTGTGGAACGTCCGGAAGCTGAAGACGCCGCTGCTGGTGCTGTCCAACACCACCGACGAGGACGTGAACGTGCTGGAGGTCGAGCACCTGGTCCAGGCACTGAAGGCCGAGGGCAAGCAGTTCGAGCACGAGATCTACGAGGCCGCGCCCGGCGGCCACAGCTTCGACCGTCTCGATACGAAGGGCGCGCAGGAGATCCGGCTGCGGGTCTACCGCTTCCTGGCGAAGCACCTGAAGCCGCCGCGCACCTTCGCGAACGTGGAGCAGCTCCACATTGCGGGGTACGTGCAGCCGTGACCATCCACCCGCGCCTGCGCAAAACGGCGCGCCGCCTCGGGGGTCCCGTCCTCGGCGGCGCGCTCGGCTATCTCTGGCACTACTGGCAGCACTGCAGCGGCGCGACCTGACGGATCAGCGCCAACCCGGTCGTCGCGGTCCTCTGGGGCGCGGCGATCGGGTGGCTGCTGACCTCCGGGCGAGGCCGCCGCGACTGACGACCGTGATCACCGAGCCGGCAGCTCGAGCAGCTTCTTGCGGGTGTAGGGGATCAGCCCCCCCGCATCGACGATCGCCTGCCGCGCCGGCGGCAGCGGCACGGCGTCGAACTCCCTGCCGCTGGTCCGGTTCAGCACCTTCCCGGAGGCGAGCTCGAGCTCGTCCCCCACCTCCGCCTCGATGGTCGGGCAGATGACCAGGCTCAGGCCGAGGTTGATGGCGTTCTGCAGGAAGATGCGCGCGATGCTCCGCGCGACGATGACGAGCTCGTGGCCCCGGATGGTGCTCACCGCCTGTTCGCGGCTCGAACCGCAGCCGAAGTTCTCGTCCGCGACGACGAGGCTGCCGGCCGGGATCGCCCCGGCCTTGAGCTGCGCGTTGAACTCCGTGCGGTCGTGGAAACAGAACTGCGGCGTCTCGGTCGGCAGGACCGTGGCCATGAACCGGCCGGGGTAGATGTCGTCGGTGCTGATGTCCTTCCCGAGCGTCAGTACGACCTTGCCCATGTCAGCGACCTCCTGCGCGCGGATCGGTGATGACGCCGGTGATGGCGCTGGCCGCGGCGACGGCCGAGCTGCACAGGTAGACCTCGGATTTCGGGTTGCCCATGCGGCCCTTGAAGTTGCGGTTGGTGGTGGCGAGCGCCACTTCCTCGTCGCCGAGCGCCCCCTGGTGGATGCCCAGGCACGGGCCGCAGCCCGAGTTCATCACCACGGCGCCGGCCTTCATGAAGTCCTGCAGGTAGCCGGCCTCCAGCGCCTGGGAGTAGATCCGCCCCGACGCGGGGAAGACCAGCATGCGCGTGCCGGGGGCGACCTGCTTGCCCCTGAGGATCCCGGCGGCGATCTCGAGGTCGTCCAGGCGGCCGTTGGTGCAGCTGCCGATCACGATCTGCTGCACGGCCTTGCCGGCGACCTCGCCGATCGGCTTCACGTTGTCGACCGTGTGCGGGCAGGCGATCTGCGGTTCGAGCCGGGATACGTCGACCTCGACGACCCGCTCGTAGACGGCGTCGGCGTCCGGCCGGACCGGCGCGAGGGGCCCCGTGACGCCGGCCTCCTGGCGCAGGTAGCGCTCGGTCTCGGCGTCGGCGGGTACGAGGCCGCCGGTGGCGCCGGCCTCGACGCTCATGTTGCAGATGGTCAGGCGACCGCTCGTCGACATCGCCGCGATCGTGTCGCCGTGGAACTCGAGCACGCGGAAGTTGGCGCCCTGGGCCGTGAGCCGGCCGATCAGGTGCAGGATCAGGTCCTTCGGCCCGACGTGCTCCTGGAACCTGCCGCTGACGACGACCTTGATGGTCGGCGGCACCTCGATGTTGAGCGCGACGCCGAGCGTCCAGACCGAGGCCATCTCGGTGGCGCCGATGCCGAAGGCGAAGCAGCCCAGGGCCCCGTGGCTGGTCGTGTGGCTGTCGGTGCCGACGACCACGAAACCGGGCCGCACGTAGCCGCGCTCCGGCAGGATCTGGTGGCAGATGCCGCCGAGGTCGCCGCGGATGTCGTGGAACTTGGCGATGCCGTGGCGCGCCACGAAGCCGCGGATGAGCTTCTGGTTGGTGGCGGTCTTGGGCCCCTCGGCCGGCACCCGGTGGTCGAAGATGACGGCGATGCGGTCGGGGTCCCAGGGCTTGGGCTCGCGGCCCGTGCCTTGGTGGATCTCGTTGAACTGGTTGATGACTAGGGCCGCGTTCTCGTGCGACATGGCGAGATCGACGCGCGGCTCCACGATGTCCAGGGCCCTGACGGCCGGCACGCCCGCCGCCCTGGCCAGGATCTTCTCGACGACTGTCATTCCCATCGCGACTCCTCGTGAGGTCCGGGGTTTCAGATGACGGCCTTCTGCTTGAGTTCGGCGAGTTGGTCCGCGGTGAAGCCCAGGCGGCCGAGGACCTCGGCGTTGTGCTGCCCGAGCGTCGGCGGCGGCGTGGCGACCGGGCCCGACTCGCCGTCGAACAGGGCGGTGAGGCCGAAGACCTCGATGTCGCCCAGGCCCGGCACGTTCACCTTCTGCAGGACCCCGCGGTGCGCGATCTGGGGCTGGCGCAGGGCCTGGCCCAGGCTCAGGATGTCGCCGCTCGGCACGTCGCGGGCGTTCAGGGCCTCGACCCAGTGCCGCGTCGTCTGCTCGGCGAGGCGCGCCTCGAGGAGCGGCGTCAGGGCCCGGCGGTTCTTCTTGCGCGTGTCGCGCTCCTGGAAGCGCGGGTCGGTCTTGAGCTCCGGCAGTCCGAGGACGTCGCAGACCGCCTCCCACTGCTCCTGCTTGTTGGCGGCGATGTTGACGTGGCCGTCGCTTGTGCGGAAGGTGCCGCTGGGCGCGGCCGTGAAGTTGTCGTTGCCCATGACCTGCGGCTCCTGGCCGCCGATCAGGAGGTTCGCGGCCACCCAGCCCATGAGCGGCATGATCGAGTCCAGGAGCGCGACGTCGATGAACCGGCCCTCGCCGGTCCGCTGGCGGTGGAAGAGGGCGGCCATCACCGCGAAGGCCGCGTTCAGCCCGCCCACGGTGTCGCAGACGGGGAAGCCGGCGCGCAGCGGCGTCAGCCGCTCGTCGCCGTTGATCGCCATCTCGCCGGAGAGGCCCTGGATGATCTGGTCGTAGGCCGGCTTGTCGGCGTCCGGACCGGTCTGGCCGAAGCCGGAGATCGCGCAGTAGACCAGCGACGGGTTGATCCCGCGCAGGACGTCGTAGCCGAGCCCGAGGCGGTCCATGACGCCGGGGCGGAAGTTCTCGATCACCACGTCGGCGTCCTCGGCGAGCCGCTTGAAGATCGCCTTGCCTTCCGGCGACTTGGTGTTGAGGGTCACCGACTTCTTGTTGCAGTTCTGCGCCAGGAAGCTGGTGCCCATCAGCTGCCTGTTGTACTCGGAGACGATCCCGAGCTTGCGGGCCAGGTCGCCGTCCCTGGGGTTCTCGATCTTGACTACCTCGGCCCCCAGCAGCGCCAGGTGGAGCGAGGCGAACGGGCCGGAGAGCACGTTCGTGAGGTCGAGCACCTTGATGCCGTCGAGCATGCGTACCTGATCGGTCATCGCAACACCTGCCTAGTAGGAGAGCGGGCCGGTCCTGTGGACCCGGCCCGGCATCTCGCGTCCGAAATGCGCCGCGACCTCGCGGGCCACGGCGACGATCCCCTCGAGTCCGATCTCCGTGCGCAGGCCGCCGCGCCGCAGGGCGTGGACCAGATCCTCGGTGGCCACATTGCCGGCCGCGACCTTGGTGAACGGGCAGCCGCCCAGGCCGGCGAACGAGGTCTCGAAGCTGGTGACCCCCGACTCCATCGCGGCGTGGATGTTGGCCATGCCGAGGCCGTAGGTGTCGTGGAAGTGGCACGTGCAGCGGATCTCCGGCGCGAGCTGCAGGATCTCGCCGAACAGCCGGCGCACCTGCGTCGGGTGCGCGTGGCCGGCGGTGTCGGCGAGGCTGATGTTCGTGAGCCCGGCCTCGAGGTAGGCGCGCACGATGTCGAGGACCCGCTCCTGCGGGATCGGGCCCTCGAAACCGCAGCCGAAGGCGCTCTGCACCGAGACCTGGACCCTCTTGCCGGCCGCGACCGCCTCGGCGGCCGCGGCGATGATGCGGCGCTGCGCCTCCGCGGAACCCATGCCGGTGTTCTTCTGGCTGTGGGTCTCGGAGGCCGAGACGCCGAGGCAGAACAGGTCGACGCCGCACGCGAGCCCGCGCTCGAGGCCCTTCTCGTTGAGCACGAGGCCCGAGAGGACCGTCCCGCCCCTGGACGCTGCGTCGAGGGCACGGAAGAGCTCGTCCGTGTCGGCCATCTGCGGCACCTTCTGCGGGTGCACGAACGAGCCCACCTGGACGATGTCCAGGCCCGCGGCGACGAGCGACCGGATCCACGCGAGCTTCTGCCCGGTCGGGACGACCTGCTTCTCGGCCTGCAGACCGTCCCGGAGGCCGACCTCGTGGATGATGATCTCGGCCATCGCGCTACACCTTCCGGGCGATCGCCTCGCCCATCTCCAGGGTCGTGGCGCTGCCGCCCATGTCGTAGGTGCGCACGTCGCCTTCGGCGATGACCCGGGCGACCGCCTGCCCGAGCCGGGCGCCCTTGTCGGTCTCGCCCAGCCAGTCCAGCATCATCTTGCCGGCGAGGATGGTGGCGATGGGGTTCACCTTGTTCTGGCCGGCGTACTTGGGCGCGCTGCCGTGGCTCGGCTCGAACACGGCGAGCTTCTCGCCGATGTTGCCGCTGCAGGCGAAGCCGAGGCCGCCCACCATCTGCGCGGAGAGGTCGCTGACGATGTCGCCGAACATGTTGGTGGCGACGAGCACGCCGTAGCTCTTGGGGTTCTTGAGCAGCCACATGCAGATGGCGTCGATGTTCGCGTCGTCCATCTGGATCCCCGGGTAGTCCTTGGCGACGCGCTTGCCGATCTCCAGGAACATGCCCTCGGTCGCCCGCACGACGTTCGCCTTGTGGATCACGGTGACCTTGGGGTAGCCGAACTTCTTGGCGTACTCGAAGGCGGCGCGGATGATCCGCTCGCAGCCCTTCTTCGAGTTGATCTTGCAGGTGATGGCGTAGTCGCTGCCCGGCAGCGCGGCGAAATGGGAGAAGGGCTTGCTGAGCCGGCCCAGGACCTCGGCGAGCTCGTCGGGGACCGGGCTGAACTCGACGCCGGCGTAGAGGTCTTCCGTGTTCTCCCGGAAGATCACCAGGTCGATGCCTTCCGCGTAGTTGAGGGGGTTGCCCGGATAGGCCTTGCAGGGCCGCAGGCAGGTGTAGAGGTCGAAGGACTGGCGCATGCGAACGATGGGGCTGCGGTAGACCAGCCCCTTGCCCTTCAGCTCCGGCACCAGCTCGCGCTCCGCGTCCTTCACGGGCTTGGAGGTGATGGCGCCGAACAGGGCCGCGTCGCAGTTCCCCAGCAGGTCGATGGTGCGCCGGGGAAAGGCGTCGCCCTCCTTGCACCAGAACTCCCAGCCGATGTCGCCGTGCACGTAGTCGGCGTCGAGCTTCAGAGCGTCGAGGCAGATCCTGGTCGCCTCCATGACCTCGACGCCGACACCGTCACCGGGCAACCAGGCGATCTTGTACTTGCTCATGGAACCTCCTTGGGACCCGGGACCGGCCGACCGGCTCGGCCGATCCATGCGGTATTGGAATGATCGGGGAACCCCCGCAAACGAATCCACCTGTCGAAGATGCATCTTTCTCGTTGCGGTAATGATAATTATGATCCATTTTCGCCCGAAACGACAAACGATGATTTAACAGGAGCCTATTCGAAAAAGTCATGACCACGAAGCGGATCCTGCCCTCGCTCACCGCGCTGCAGTACTTCGAGGCCTCCGTGCGCCACATGAGCTTCACCCGGGCGGCGCGCGAGCTGAACGTGACGCAGAGCGCGGTGAGCCGCCAGATCCGGCAGCTCGAGGAGTACGTGGGCAGGCCGCTGTTCCGCCGCCTCAAGCAGCGGCTGGTCCTGACCGAACCCGGCGAAGCCTACGCCGCCGCGGTGCGCGACCTGCTCGACCGCGCCGAGGCGGCGACGCTGCAGCTGATGGCCTACGGCAGCGGCGGCGGCGTGCTGACCATCGCCCTGCTGCCGACCTTCGGCTCGCGGTGGCTCGTCCCCCGCCTCGGCGACTTCACCGTGCGGCACCCCGACATCCAGCTCAACCTGGTGACGCAGGTGCGGCCGTTCGACTTCGCGGGCAGCGAGATCGACGTGGCCATCCACTTCGGCCGCGAGATCTGGCCGGGCGCGATCTGCCGCCAGCTGATGGGCGAGGTCGTCGTGCCGGTGGGGGCGCCGTCGCTGCTGGGGGGCGCCAGGCTGGCCCGCCCCCAGGACGTGGGCCGCTACACGCTCCTGCAGCACATGACCCGACCGCAGGCCTGGCAGGAGTGGCTCCGCGCCTGCGGCGTGGAGGACAGCGACGGCCGCATGGGCCCGCGATTCGAGCAGTTCCACATGGTCATCCAGGCCGCCATCGCCGGGCTCGGGCTCGCGGTCCTGCCGCGGTTCCTGATCCAGGACGAGATCGCGAGCGGCCGGCTCGTCGTCGCGATCGACCGGCCGGTGAGGAGCGAGCACGCCTACTACCTCGTCCATCCCGAACGCAAGGCGGACCTCCACCGCGTCACGGCGTTCCGCGACTGGCTGCTGGAGCTGTGCGCGACGCAGCGGGACGACCTCTAAGGCGCGGCGATCGGCCGCCGGCCGCCCCCCGGGGGGGGCCGCCGCGGCTGATTACCTCGCCAGGACCATCTTGCAGGCGGACCGCACCGTGCCCGTCTTCACCTCGCAGAAGTAGACGCCGCTCGGCAGGGCGCGGCCTGCATCGTCGCAACCATCCCACCGCAACCTGATCACGCTGGCGGGACGGGACGCGTCGCTCAGCAGCACGCGCCGCAGCTTGCCGCCGGCATCGAAGACCCGCGCCGAGACCCGACTGTCGGACGCCAGCGCGAATTCGATCTCGGTGGCGGGGTTGAACGGGTTGGGGTTGGTCTTCACCGTGAGGCGCGCCGGGGGAACCGCCGCCGGCGCGCTGCCCGTAGGGTCGACGACGGGATCGAAGGCGTAGACCGCGCCCGCGTTGAGCGCGGTGTCGCTGTCCCTGCCGGCGCCGACCAGGACGCATCCGCCGTCGATGCCGACCGCGATGCCGAAATCGTCGTTCTGATTGCCGCCCGTGGCGGCCAGCCTCAGCAGTTCGGCGCCCGTCGCGACGTTGAAGACGTAGGACAACCCCGTCCGCGGCGTGCCGTAGCCCTGCTGGGTGGCGCCGATCACGGCCAGATCGCCCGCGAGCGCGACGGAGCTGCCGAACCAGTCGGCGTAGTCCGCGTCCGCGGGGGTCAGCCTGTGCAGTTCCGCGCCGGTGGCGACGTCGAAGACGTAGGCCGCGCCGGCGTCTTCGTCCCCGCCGCCCCAGTAGGCGCCGACCAGCAGGGTGCGGCCGCAGATCGCCACCGCATTGCCGAAACGGTCGTAGGCGCCCCGGTCGCTGGCGGTCAGCCGCCAGAGCTCGACGCCGGTCCGCGGATCGAAGACGTAGACCGCGCCGCAGTCCGTCTTGCCGGGGCGTCCCACATGGGAGCGCCGATCACCGCGAACGAGTCCGACACCGCCACCGCGTACCCGAACTGGTTCTGGCGGCCGAAGTCCGCGGCGACCAGCTTCCGCTCCTGCACGCCGGTGTCCGGATCGAACAGGTACGCCGCGCCGCTGTCGGTGATCGAGGCGCTGGCGTCGCAGTAGCGGGCGCCCACCAGGACGAACGAGTCCGAGACGGCCACGGCGCAGCCGAACTGGTCGTTCGCGGCGGCGTCGGCGGCCGTGAGCTTCCAGCGCTGGATCCCGTCGTCGGCCCCGAAGAGGTAGGCCGCGCCCGCATCGACGGCCGAGTGGTCGTCCCGCAGCGCGCCGATCACGGCACGCAGCCCGCGGAGCCCCACCGCGCAGCCGAAGTAATCGCCGCCGGCCGCGTCCGCGGCCCTGAGTTTGCGAGCCTGGACGTAACCGTCCAGGTCGAAGACGTAGGCGCAACCGGAGTCGCCGCCGTCGTCGTCGTTCGCCTGGGCGCCGATCAGGGCGAGTTCGCCCGACACGGCAAGGCTGATGCCGAAGCGGTCCCCGAGCGCCGCGTCGGCGGCCTGGATCCTGGTTTCGGTCGGCGTCGCCGACGCCGTGACGGCGCAGGCCAGACAGGCGAGAATGGTCGGCGTCAGAAATCCGATGGGTGACTTCGCATCATCGTTCGACATGGTTCCCCCCTATGAAAATTCCGATCGCATGCTGCCGCCCCGCGGATGTCCGGACGGGATGCGCCACACTCATTCTACGCCCGCCGCACCGCAAACGGAAGACGGGGCCGCGTGCGATCACGCGGCCCCGTCCCCTGGCGATTCCGGATGCCGAGAGGCGCCGGCGGCGGTGCGCCGGCAGCCGTCTCACCTGACGAGCATCATGTTGCGCTGCTGCGACTTCCCGTCCGCCTGCAGCCGGTACACGTACGCCCCGCTGGCGGCGTTCCCGCCCCGGTCGTCGCGCCCGTCCCAGACCACGGCGTGCGCGCCGGCCTCCCGGTTCCCCTCCACCAGGCTCCGCACCTGCCGCCCGCGCACGTCGTAGATCCGCAGGCTCACCGGCCCGGCCTGCGGCAGCGAGAAGCGGATGACGGTGGACGGGTTGAAGGGATTCGGCGCGTTCTGCGCCAGCGTCACGGCGCGGTCCGGCGTTGCGTCGCCTGCGCCGGTCGGACTGCCGACCTGGATCGACAGGTTGTCGACGACCCAGCCCCAGCCGTTGACGGCGCCGTCGGCGTAGAGGCGCCAGCGCAGCAGGATGGTGTCGCGCACGGCGAAGGCGTCGTGCAGGTCGAACACGTGCGGCCGCAGCAGCGAGGAGCTGCCGGGCGTGCCGCTGTTCCAGGCGGCGAGCCAGGCGGCGTCGCGCCGGCTGTCGTAGCCGTCGGCGATCGGCACCCAGGTGACGCCGTCCTTGCTGCCCTCCAGGATCACGTAGTCCCAGAAATCGCCGTCGCCGAAGACGCTGCCCGGCTCGCCCGGCTCGACCAGCACGACCTCGTCGAAGGAGACGTAGGCGTTCGACTGGGCGACGACGATCGGCACCGCGAGCATGGCCGTGTAGGCCGCGTTGTCGGGGTAGTCGTGCGGGAAGTGCAGGGCGCCGCCGCTGAAGCCGGCGTAGGCGCCGATGGTGAACCCGTCGCCGACGAAGTCGCCGGACGTGCTGAAGCTGTTCGTGTAGGCGGAGAGCGGCGCGGCGTACACGAACACCTCGAGCTCGCGCGTCACCGAGTCGTAGGCGACGCCGCCGCGGAAGGCGCGGGCGAACACGAGGCGCTGGCCGGCGCTCAGCACGGGCAGCTGCACCAGGGCGTCCTGCTGGAAGCCGCTGGCGGGCAGGGTGGCGCGCCGGGCGCCGTCGACGAACACCTGGGTCGAGTCGTACGGCGACCGCAGGTTCAGATCGACGCTCAGCAGGCCGTCGGGTCCCTGGTAGAGCGCGTCGATGAGCGGCTTGTAGGTCTTGCCGGCCGTGAGCGCGGGGAACTTCACGCTCCAGATGCCGCGGCCGTGGCTGCCGATCACGACTTCGTCCTCGACCTCGGTCATCGACCAGATCGCCACGGCGGGCAGGCCGTTGTCGGCGAGATCCCAGCTGGCGCCGCCGTCGAGCGACTCGACCAGGCCGATCTCCGTGCCGGCCCACAGGTGGTCGGGGTCGTCGGAGAACACCTGCAGGTCGTAGACCGCCACGTCGGGGAAGCCGTTGGTGCTGGGGCTGCCGCCCGCGAAGCCCGTGATGTCGTTCCAGGTCTGTCCCAGGTCGTCCGTCCGGAGGATCTTGGGCCGGCCCGCGAAGCTGAACAGGACGTAGGCGACCGCGGGGTCGGCCGGGTGGGTGGCCAGGCCCGAGATGCCGCCCATGGTCGCGCCCGTGTAGTTCGGCACCACGCCGAAGGTGAGCCCGCCGTCGGTGGAGACGTGGATGCGCCCGCTGCCGTCCATGCGGGCGCCCGCCCAGACGATGTCGGGATCGGCGCGCGAGATCTTCACGGCGTGGAAGCTGCTGATCGAGCCCCAGGTCGCCGACGACACCGGGGTGAGCGACCAGCTGCCGCCGAAGTCCGTCGAACGCCAGACGCCGCTGGCGCCGACGGCGAGCAGCAGGTCGGGCGCCTGGTTGGTCTTGGCGATCTTGGTGATGAAGGGGGCCAGGCCGGCGCCGGTGTCGGACAGGCCGCCGGTGGCGCCGTTCCAGCTCTGGCCGCCGTCCAGCGAGCGCAGCAGGCCGTTGTACTGGTAGCCGCCGATCATCTTCAACGGGTCGTCGAAGTGCCACGAGGTCTCGTAGCCGTCGCCGCCGATGGCGAAGGTCCAGGGGGAGAGCTGATCCGGCCCGGGCGCCGAGAACCAGGTGCCGTTGTCCTGCATGCCGCCGAAGTAGGCGCTGGCGCCGGGGCGCTTGTCGACGCCGTAGAACTGGGTGGTGGTCATGCCGTCGATCGGGGCGCTCCAGTTGGCGGCCTGGCTCGCGGCGACGCCGATGCCGCCGTCGTTGGTGTTCAGCAGGCGCCAGGCGCCGCCGCCGGTCGGCACCACCGCCAGGCCGTGGTGGTCCACGTGGACCGGCCCGACGCTCAGCTGGCTCGTGGTGCGGCTGGTGCCCGAGAGCGTGATCTGCCACAGGCGCACGCCGCCGACGTAGACGATGTTCACGTCGGTGGGGTGGCAGACGATGGTGTTGTCGTACCAGCCCTGCGCGCCCAGCCAGTTGGGCTCCGAGCCGCTCTCGAAGGTCTCGGACCAGGTCGCGCCGGCGTTGGTCGAGATCCAGAGTTCGGAGTGGCTCGCGCCCTCGGCGGCGGCGTAGAGGCGGCTCGTGTTGACCGGCGAGACGGCCAGTTCGAAACGGCCGCTCAGGTCGGCGATGCCGGTGTTGGCGTAGGCCCAGGTGTTGCCCGCGTTGGTCGACTTCAGGACGCCGCCCTCGTCGACGGTCGCGTACAGCACGTTGAAGTTGCCGGGCGTGGCCACGATCTGCTGGATCTTCTTGACGCGGCCGAAGGTGCCGATGTCGGTGATCGCGTGCACCTCGGCCCAGTTCGCCCCGCCGTCGGTCGACTTGAAGATGCTCGAGCGCTGCAGCACCGAATCCTTGTAGCGCCCGACGGTCGTCACGGCCAGCACGACGTTGGCGTTCGCGGGGTCGACCACGATCCGCGCCACGTTGTTGAAGGACGGGTCGTCGACGGTCGCCGGCAGGTGCGACCAGGTCAGGCCGCGGTCGGTCGACTTGAGGATGCCGTTGCCGTTGATGGTGTCGACGTTGAAGAAGCTCTCGCCGGTGCCGGCGTACAGGACGTCGTGGTTGCTCGCGGCCATGGCCAGGGCCTGGACGGACAGCACCGGGAAGTCCGACGTCAGGTCGGTCCAGGTGGCGCCGCCGTCGGCGGTCTTCCAGACGCCGCCGCCCGCGGTGCCGATGAACCAGGTCAGGGCGGCCGGATCGTCGGGATCGACCACGATCGCGCGGGCGCGGCCGGCGACGTTGCCGGGGCCGCGGTTCTCCCAGGCCAGCGTCGCGGCGGGCGAGCGCTTCGCCGCGCGCGCCTTGGCCAGCTCGCGCACCAGGTAGCCGGCCTCGTACTCGGATTCCTTGCGGTCGGCGGGGATGCGCATCTCGTTCATCAGCCGCGCGAACTCCTCGGGCGCCTCGAAGGCCGGCAGGCCGGCGAGCTTGCGCTCGATGCGGTCGATCCGATGCCCGGCCTTGAAGCGTTCGGCCGATCCGGGCGCGGCGTGGTCGCGCCGCGTTTCCTGCCGCGCGAGCTCGCGCGCGAAGGGGTCGTCCCCTTCACCGACGCCCACGCCGGCGAGGAAGGCCGCGGCTCCGATCGCGAGCACGCCCGCGATGGTCAGCAGGGAGGGGATTCGCGAGTAACGCATTGCACTACCTCGAGTTGAGGGGGCGATCAGACACGGTATGAGTGACGGGTGCTGTCAATATATCAAGAAATCGATCCCACTACAACAGCGGCGAACCGTCGAAGAAGTCCACGATCCCGGTCTCCAGCGAATAATCCGCGCCGACGACCAGCAGCCCGTCCTCGCGGATGAGTTTCTCGAGGATGGCCGACCCGTGCCGCAGGTGGTCCGCGGAGACGCGGATGTTCGCGCGCACCGCCAACTGCACCAGTTCCGCGGGACGCAGCCCCGGTTCCGCCGACAGCAGGGGTTCCACCGAAGGCCGGATGCGGTCGACGATCGCGCGCAGGTTCCACGAGTGGGCGTCGGGCGGCCGCCGCAGGGTCTCGAGCGTGGCCAGGATCGCGCCGCATTCGGAATGCCCCAGCACGACGACCAGGCGCGTGCCGTACTGCTCCGCCGCGAACTCGACGCTGCCGACCTGCGACGGGGCGACGATGTTGCCCGCGACCCGGATGACGAACAGGTCGCCGAGTCCCTGGTCGAAGACGAGTTCCGCCGGCACCCGCGAATCGGAGCAGCCGAGGATGATGGCGTGCGGCTCCTGGCCGGCCGTCAGTTCGAGGCGCCGGGCCCGCCGCTCGTGCGGATCGCAGTTGCGGACCTCGCTCACGAAGCGGCGGTTGCCTTCGCGCAGGCGCTCAAGCGCCTCGTGCGCCGATATCATCGTGGACCTCCGTTTCGCGGACCGCCGCCCTCGCGATGCCCTTCAGCATACCGCCGAACACCAGCTGGTGCACCGGGTAGAGCGCGTACCAGTAGGCCCGGCCGAAGAGCCCCACCGGGTCGAAGATCGCGGTCTGCCGGATCGTCGAGTCCCTGCCGTCGCCCTCGACCTCGAACTCCAGCCACGCCCGCCCGGGCAGCTTCATCTCGGCGGCGAGCCGCAGGCGGCGGCCGGGCTCCAGCGCCTCGACGCGCCACCAGTCGACGGCGTCGCCCACGCGCAGCGTCGTCGGCGAGGTCCTTCCCCGCCTGACGCCCACACCGCCGACGAGCAGATCGAGGAACCCCCGCAGCCGCCACAGCGGATTCCACGCGTACCACCCGGTCGCGCCGCCGATCCTCTCGACGGGCGCGAAGGCGTCCGCGGGCGGGGCCTTCACGTTCCTCGTGCGCGAATCCACCAGCCGGGAGCCGAAATGCACGCCGCCCCACGCCGGCTGCGCTCCCGATGAGGACAGGGCATCGGACCAGCGCGTCGCCGCGTAGTGGCGCTCCTCGCTGGCGAAAGCCCGGCGCACCGCTTCTTCGACGCCCACCGGCCTCACGGCGAAGGCCGCGAGCGCGGCGTCGTCCCGGACCACCGTGGGATGGACGATGCTCTCGATGAGCTTGCGACCGATCCGCGCGTACAACGGCGTGACCAGCCCCAGCCAGAGGCTGGACAGGTGCGGCGTCAGGACCGGCACGGGGATCATGCGCAGCCGCAGCCCGCGGTGCCGCGCGTACACGCGCATGATGTCCGCGTAGGACACCTGGTCGGCGCCGCCGATCTCGTAGACGCGGCACGCGGCGACGGGCAACGCCAGGCCGGCGGCCAGGTATTCCAGCAGGTCGTCGATCGCGATGGGCTGGGCCGGCACCTTGACCCATTTCGGCGTGATCATGACCGGCAGGCGCTCCACCAGCGAACGGATCATCTCGAACGACAGGCTCCCGGAGCCGATGACGATCGACGCGCGGAACTCCAGCACCGGCACGCCCGATTCCCGCAGGATTCGCCCGACCTCCTGGCGGCTGCGCAGATGGGGCGACAGCTCTTCCTCCTCGCAGCCCAGGCCGCCCAGGTAGATGATGCGCTCGACCCCCGCCGCCCTCGCCGCCGCGCCGAAGTTCCGCGCCGCCAGCCGGTCCGCCTCGACGAAGGACCCGCTCGCGCCCATCGAGTGGACCAGGTAGAAAGCCGCGCGGATCCCGCGCAGGGCGGCGTCGAGGCTCGGCCGGTCCAGGACGTCCCCGGCGAACACCTCCGTCAAAGGGCCGACCCTGGGCCGGAGCGCCTCCGGCCGCCTGGCCAGGCAGCGCACGCTCCAGCCCCGCTCCTCCAGCAGCTTCAACAGGCGACCGCCGACGTAGCCGCTGGCTCCGGTCAAGAGGACGATTCCGGTCGGCGCGGCGGCGGCGCTCGTGGCATCCATCCCGTTCAAGCGGGCACATCGATGAGTACGAATTCCGCACGTTCGCGCGCCGCGATGGCCAGCGTCCCCGCGGCGTCGACGCGGGCCTGGTCGTTCGCGTCCATTTCCTGCCGTCGACCAGGAGGCTCCCGGTCTTCAAGTACACGAAGATCCGCCGGTCGGCGGCGACCTCGTGCGTGACAACGTGGCCTGCGTCCAGGTTGCAGCGGTGGATGACGGCGTCGGCGTGCAGGGTGACGGCGCCGGCATCGCCCCGCCCGGAGGCTACAGGACGCAGCCGGTTGCGCCAGTCGGCGGGGTCCATGGTCCGCTGGTCGTAGGAGGGCGTCAGGCCCTTGCGCTCCGGGAAGATCCAGATCTGGTAGATGTGGACGGGTTCCGTCCCCAGGTTGTGCTCGGAGTGGGTCAGCCCCGAACCGGCGGACATGCGCTGCACGTCGCCCGCCCTGATTACGGCCCGGTTCCCCATGCTGTCCTGGTGGGTCATCTCGCCCCGCAGGACCAGCGTCACGATCTCCATTTCCCGGTGGGGATGCATCGGGAACCCCGTCCCGGGGCGCGATGATGTCGTCGTTGAACACGCGCAGGGACCCGAACCGCACGTTCTGCGGATCGTGGTAGTCGGAGAACGCGAAGAGCCAGTAGGACTGCAGCCAGCCGATATCCGAGAAATGGCGCTGTTCCGCCTTGATGATCTTGGTCATGTTCCCTTTCCCTCATGGGCGTTGCGTGCGGCCTGGAGGTCGATGTACGCCCCCTCCACCAGCTGGGCCGCCCGGACGCCCAGCCTCTCCATCAGCGCGTGCGCCTCGGCGATCCCCGCCGCGGCGTCCTCGTCGTCCCGCAGGACGACCTCCAGCTCCAGGAAATCGCCCAGCCCCTCGACGCGGTCCAGGTGCACGCGCGTGCGGCCGACGAGGTACACGGTGCGGTGCTTCACGACCCGGCCGGTCTCCCCGTTCGCCTGCGCCAGCAGCCGCCGCAGGGCGCCGGGCGCGGCGGTCGGCGCGATCAGGTAGTACGACTCCTTGGGGCCCTGCCGGTCGGCGCGGCGGTAGAAGATGAGTTCGCCCCGGTCCTCGGAAAAAGCGCGCAGCTTCAACCGGCCGTCCGCGCACCGGAAGAACGTGTCGTCCTGGTCGATCTCCTCGGGACCGCCGGTCGCCAGGGCGGCGACCTTCGGCAGCAGTTTCGGGATGCCCGCGAGGCGGGCCTTGATCTCGATGTTCCTGGCCACCGCCCACCTCCGGCCCGTCTCCAGCTACACGTCTTCCGGGATCAGGAACCAGCGCATGGCGGACTCGAAGTCGGTGAACGCGTCCACGGAGAAGCCGCGGTTGTGCGAGCACGTTTCGAGGAAGGCCGCGGCGTCGAACGTTGCACCCTCGTGCACGAGCAGCGCCACCTTGCGGCGGAAGGTGTCGCCGTGCGCGAACAGCTCCGACGCGAGTTGGTAGAGGTCGAACGTCGACATGCGCCACTGCGTGTCGCGGAAGTCGATCAGCAGGTCGAAATCCACGGGGTGGCGGTCGGCCTTGGCGATGTCCACGAGGAGCTGCCGGCTCGTGGCCATGTCGATGACCCCCTCGGGGGTGATTTCCAGGAAATCCCCGGTCGTGACGATCTTGATCTTGGTTGCCATAGGATAGCCCCTCCGTTCATGGAATCATGCGATCCTGCCCGCCGGCCTCCGGCCCCGACTCCGCGTCCGCCGCCACCAGGACGCGGTTCTTCCCGCTGCGTTTGACCTGGTAGAGCGCCGCATCCGCCCTTTCCACGAGGTCCCGCGAAGTTCCGGTCTTCTTCCCGCACGACGCCACGCCGATGCTGACGGTCACGGTCCGGCCGTCGGGCAGGCGTTCCGCCAGTTCCCGGTTCAGCCGGACGGCGATCGCACCGGCCTCCGTCGCGTCGGTCATCGGCAGGATGACCGCGAACTCCTCGCCGCCGTAGCGGCAGCAGACGTCGGCCTCCCTGGAGACGCTCATGAGTTTTCTGCCCATCGCGGCCAGGATCACGTCGCCCTGCCGGTGTCCGAAGTTGTCGTTGACCGCCTTGAAGTCGTCGATGTCGATGAGGATCAGGGAGACCGGAGTGCCGTAGCGCACGTAGCGCCTCACCTCGAAGTCGATCTGCTGATAGAAATAGGTGTGGTTGAAGAGGTCCGTCAGGCCGTCGCGCAGCGAGAGCTCGACGATCCCGTCGATGTGCTCCTCGTCCACCAGCGTGGAGGAATCCAGGTGAGCCGTGATGTTCGACAGGTAGTCCAGGGCGGCGACGACGATCCTGACGTTCCGGCCCAGGATCCCGGACAGCTCGAATTTATGGTGCAGGATCGCCCGCCAGTGGTCTTCAGCTTCGTCCGGCGAGAAGTACCGGTGCGTGATCGCATAGAGGATGTCGGAATAGTAGCTCGGGCCGCGGCTCTGTTCCAGGCCGTCGAGCAGGTCCCTTTCGGCAGCCGAGAGCGGCCGGTCCCCGGCCAGGGCGGACACCAGGTCCAGAGAGAGCGCGCCGAGGCCCAGGATCCACCAGCGACGATCGGCGTCGGCTTCGTCGGCGAACTGCGGCATGTCGTACGGATCAGTCACGATGGGGATCTCCTTTTCCATACCATGGGCGACGCCGCCGTTCTCCAGCCTACGTCGACGGTTGCGGTCAGACGACCGCGCCGAACAGCTTCCCGACCGCCGCCGTGCACGCCATGGCCACCGCGCCCCAGAAGGCGACCCGCGCAGCCCCGCGCGCGATCGTGGCGCCGCCGAGACGCGCCGCGACTCCCCCCAGGACGATCAACAGGATCAGGGTCGCAACCACGACCACCGGGGTGAGCCACGCCATGGGAACGAAGGCGGCGATGAGCGCGGGCGGCGCCGCCCCCACGGCGAAGGAAGCCGCCGAGGCCGACGCGGCCTGGAGCGGACGGGCCCGCGTCGCCTCGTGGATGCCGAGCTCGTCGCGGGCGTGGGCACCCAGGGCGTCGTGGGCCATCAACTGGTCCGCCACCGCGAGCGCCAGGACCGGGTCGAGCCCGCGACCGGCGTAGATCCCCGCCAGTTCATTCCGTTCGGCTTCCGGCGTGTCGGCGAGCTCGCGACGCTCCCGGGCGAGGTCGGCATGCTCGGTGTCCGCCTGGGAACTCACCGAGACATACTCGCCGGCCGCCATCGAAAGGGTGCCGGCCACGAGCCCCGCGGCCGCCGCCACCAGCACCGCCTCGCGCCCCGGTCCGGCCGCAGCCACGCCCACGACCAGGCTACTCGTGGAAATCAGGCCGTCGTTGGCCCCCAGGACGGAGGCGCGCAGCCAGCCGATCCGGTTGCTGCGGTGCTTTTCGCCGTGCATGACTGTCTCCGGTCGGGGCCTGCCGCCTTGGGGACATGTTCACCAATATACTCACAACCTGCGCCGGGCGACCCTGCGGCGATCCGCAACGGGCTTGACGATCGCTCTGGTTGTCGGTATGTTCCTACCTGCGATTCATTTGCAAATAGGAATGAATGTCGATGACTGACGGCCCTGAAATCCTGAGCCGGCTCGCGAGGTACCAGGCGGTCGCCAGGGCGGCGGGCGTCAAGCTGACCCACCAGCGCCTGGAAATCTTCCGCGAGGTCGCCTCGAGCCTGGAGCATCCGGACGCGGAGTTCGTTTTCCGCGCAGTGCAGACCCGTTTGCCGACGGTGTCGCTGGACACCGTCTACCGGACCCTCTGGCTGCTCCACGACCTCGGCCTGGTCTCGACGCTCGGACCGCGCCGAGGGAGCGTGCGCTTCGACGCCAACCTCGAACCGCACCACCACTACGTCTGCGTGCGCTGTGGGCTGGCGCGGGACTTCACGAGCGC
Organism: bacterium; assembly: GCA_016706845.1. Taxonomy (GTDB): domain Bacteria; phylum Krumholzibacteriota; class Krumholzibacteriia; order LZORAL124-64-63; family LZORAL124-64-63; genus PNOJ01. The sequence continues at coordinate 63,522 of JADJIV010000006.1, read as the reverse complement.
CGAGTGCAACGACTTGCGCGTCCCCGACATCCTGCAGGAGTTCGGCAGCATCGTCACCACGCACGTCGAGGTGCGCGGAGTCTGCGGCAGCTGCGCCGCGAATTCCGCCGCGACGCCCGACATTCCGAAGACAGGGATCCCGGACGGGGAGTGACCCTCGCCGTCGGACAACACGAAGGGCGGGCGACCGCCGAAAGGAAGGCGAACATGGGTACACGCGGACGCGAGATCATCGGCATGGACGTCGATCAACTCCTGGGCCTGCTCAACCGGGCCTATGCGAGCGAGTGGCTGGCCTACTACCAGTACTGGCTCGGCGCGAAGCTCATCAAGGGCCCGATGAAGGACGCCGTGGCCGCGGAGCTGAACCTGCATGCCACCGAGGAGCTGAACCACGCCGTGATGCTGTCCGGCCGCATCATCCAGCTCGGCGGCACGCCGGTGCTGACGCCCGAGGGCTGGGCCGCGCTGAGCCCCTGCAAGTACGACGCGCCCGAGGACCCGTACGTGGCCGTCCTGCTCGACCAGAACATCGCGGGCGAGCAGTGCGCGATCACCACGTACAAGGCCCTGATGGACGCCACCAAGGACAAGGACATGGTGACGTACAACCTGGCGCTCGCGATCCTCGAACAGGAGATCGAGCACGAAGAGGACCTGCAGAGCCTGCGGGAGGACCTCGACCTGATGGTGGTGCGGGGCAGCAAGTAGCCGCCAGGCCGTCCGTGGCGCATGCCGGCCCTGTCGGTTAGTTTGTGGAACATGAAGACCATCGATCCGGGCCGGATGATCGACCGCCTCCGCCCGGAGGCCCGGCTCCTGCTGCGCGGCCCTGGGATCTCGGCCGAGGTCCCGGCCGCGCAGCTTACTTCCCCCGCGCGCATGACATCATGAGTCCCGTGAAACGCTTCCCGCGCTCCTCCGACCGGGCTCCCGGCGACGAGCAGCCCCTGCGTTCGGAGCTGTTCAGCGCCGATCAGATGAAACATCACGGCAAATCCCTCGCCGAAAGCCACGGTCCCTGCCGCGAGCGGGCGCCCGACCGGCTCCTGTCCCGGTTGGCGGAGAACGAGCGCGTCCTGACCGAAACACGCGACGTGGTGACCGAAGCCGTCACGACCGGCCGCCACATCACACCGGCCGGCGAATGGCTGCTCGACAACTTCTATCTCATCGAGGAGCAGATCCGCACGGCCCGGCGCCATCTGCCGAAGGGCTACAGCCGGGAGTTGCCCGCGCTGCGGCGCGGTCCGTCTGCCGGCTACCCTCGCGTCTACGACATCGCGCTGGAAACGATCGCGCACGGCGACGGCCGCGTCGACCCGGAGAACCTGAGCAGCTTCGTCGCCGCCTACCAGTCGGGCAACGTCCTGAAGCTGGGCGAGCTGTGGGCCATCCCGATCATGCTGCGCCTGGCCCTGCTGGAGAACCTGCGCCGCATCGCCGCCCGGATCGCGGCCGACTGGATCGACCGCAACCGCGCCGACCAATGGGCGGACAAGATGACCGGGATCGCCGAGAACGACCCCAACAGCCTGATCCTCATGGTCGCCGACATGGCGCGCTCCGATCCGCCGATGGTCAGCGCCTTCATCGCCGAGTTCACGCGCCGCCTGCAGGGACGTCACCCTTCGCTCGCGCTGCCCCTGACCTGGATCGAGCAGCGGCTCGCACAGTCCGGACTGACGATCGAGCGGTTGGTCCAGCAGGAGATGCAGCAGCAGGCCGCCGATCAGGTCTCGATCGGCAACAGCATCGGCAGCCTGCGCTTCCTGGGCGCCATGGACTGGCGCGAGTTCGTCGAGACGATGAGCGTGGTCGAGCAGACGCTGCGCCGGGATCCCGGCGGTGTCTATGGCCGGATGGATTTTGCCACCCGCGATCGCTACCGCCACGCGGTGGAGAGGATCGCGGGCGGGAGCACGCTGACCGAAGCGCAGGTGGCGCAACTGTCGCTCGACTTCGCGCAGGCCGGCGCCGCGGCCGCCGGCAGCCACGACCGGTCGTCGCACGTCGGCTACTATCTGATCGACCGGGGACTGCCGCAGCTCGAGCGGGCGGCGCGTATGAAACGGACCGCCGGCGAAGCCGTGCGGCGAGCCGCCGGCCGCCATCCGCTCCTGGCGTACCTGGGATCGATTCTGCTGATCGGGGCGCTGCTGACCGGCGGCCTGGCGGCGGCCGTGCTGGCCACCGACCCGCGCGGCCCGGTGATCGTCCTGACAGTGGCCCTCTCGCTGCTGTGCGCGGGCCAATTGGCGGTCGCCCTGGTGAACTGGCTCGCCGCGCTGCTCGCCAGGCCTCACCTGCTGCCGCGCCTCGACTACTCCACCGGCATACCATCGGAATCGCGTGCTCTGGTCGTGGTCCCGACGATGATCACGAGCACCCGCAACATCGAGGAACTGATCGAGGCGTTGGAGGTCCGGTACCTGGCGAACCGGGACGACAACCTGAACTTCGGCCTGCTGACGGACTTCGGCGACGCCGACGAGGAATCGCTGCCGCAGGACGCGCCGCTCCAGCGCTGCGCGCGCGAGGGGATCGAGGCGCTCAACGACAAGTACCGGCAGGGGAGCGACAGCCCCTTCTTCCTGTTCCACCGGCCCCGGACCTGGAATCCGCGGGAGCGGCTGTGGATGGGCTACGAGCGCAAGCGGGGCAAGCTCGCCGACCTGAACGCCGTGTTGCGCGGCGCGCCCCCCGACCGCTTCGCCCTCGTCGTCGGCAGGACGGAGATCCTGCCGAACGTCAGGTACGTGATCACCCTCGACACCGACACGCAGCTCCCGCGCGACACGGCGCGGGAATTCGTCGCCACCATGGCGCACCCGCTGAACCGGCCGCGCTTCGACGGGGACCGGCGGCGCGTCGTCGAGGGGTACGGCATCCTCCAGCCCCGCGTGGCCGCGAGCCTGCCGGGCTCGAACCGGTCGCGGTACGCCAGGCTGTGCGGTGGCGAGCCGGGCCTCGACCCGTACACGCGCGCCGTCTCGGATGTTTACCAGGACTTGTTTCACGAGGGGTCGTTCATCGGCAAGGGGATCTACGATGTCGAGGCTTTCGAGCGGGCGCTGGGAGGGCGCTTCCCCGAGAACCGGATCCTGAGCCACGACCTCCTGGAGGGCTGCTACGCACGCTCGGGGTTGCTGAGCGACGTGCAGCTTTACGAAGACTACCCCGGCGGCTACCTCGCCGACATGCGCCGCCGCCACCGCTGGATCCGCGGCGACTGGCAGCTGCTGGCATGGTTGTGGCCGCGCGTGCCCGACGCCGAGCCGCGCCGCCGCAGGAACACCCTCTCCGCCCTGTCTCGCTGGAAACTCGGCGACAATCTCCGGCGCAGCCTCACCTCACCGGCGCTGACCCTGCTGCTGCTGCTGGGCTGGACGGTCCTGGCGCCCGCGTGGTTCTGGACGCTGGCGGTGGTCGGCATCGTCATGATCCCGTCGCTGGCGGCCTCGCTGCTGGACCTGTCGCGCAAATCCGGCGACGTGAACCTGGCCCAGCATCTCGCCGCCACCGCGCACGCGAGCGGCCGTCATTTTTCCCGGGCGGGCGTTCGGTTTCGCCTGCCTGCCCCACGAGGCGCACTCCAGCCTCGACGCGATCCTGCGCACGATCCGGCGCTTGATCTTCCGCCGACGGCTGCTCGAGTGGAGCCCCGCCGGCGACGGCGCGGGCGATCGCCCGGCGGGTCTCGCCGCCTACCTGCGCGTGATGTGGGCCGCCCCCACGCTCGCCGTCGCGACGCTGGCGGGCCTGGCGTACCTGAGACCGGAGGCCCTGACGACGGCCGGACCCGTCCTCGCACTCTGGCTGATCTCGCCGGCGGTCGCGTGGTGGCTGAGCCGCCCGCTCTCCCGCCGGCGGGCGGTGCTCACGGCCGGCCAGCACGTCTTCCTGCGGAAACTCGCCCGCCGGACCTGGGCGTTCTTCGAGACGTTCGTCGGGCCCGACGACCACTGGCTGCCCCCGGACAACTTCCAGGAGCTCTCCACGGCGAGGGTCGCGCACCGCACGTCGCCCACCAACATGGGTCTCTCGCTGCTGTCGAACCTGGCCGCCTACGACTTCGGCTACATCCCCGCCGGGCAGCTGCTCGAACGCACGTCGCGCGCGTTCGACGCCATGGACGTTCTGGATCGACACCGGGGTCATTTCTACAACTGGTACGACACGCAGACCCTGGAACCGTTGCCGCCCCTCTACGTCTCGACGGTGGACAGCGGCAATCTCGCCGGCCACCTGCTGACGCTGCGCCCGGGCCTGCTCGAGCTGCCCGACCACCGCATCGCCGGCATGCAATCGTTCGCGGGACTGGAAGACACCGTGCGCATCCTGGCGGACGCCGCGGGCGGACGCGCGGCGCCGCAGTTGGCCGCCTTCCGGGCGGCCCTGAACGCCGCCCGCGCCGAGCCGCCCGCCACGCTCGCAGCGGTCCGGACCGGACTCGAGACGCTGGCCGCGACCGCCGCCACGGCGGCGGCCGGCTTCGACGACGACCCCGCGGGAGACGCGGGCTGGTGGGCGGGCGCCCTGGTCCGGCAGTGCGTGGCGGCGATCGACGAAATCGCGCACCTGGCTCCCTGGACATCGCCGCCGGACCCCGCGCAGCCGGCCGTCGCCGCCCCGGGTCCGGACACGATCCCGACGCTGCGCGAACTGGCGGCGCTGGCCGGCCCGGCCGGCGAACGCGCCCGGGAGCGGATGGCGGCGATCGCGGATCTCGCGCGGCGCGCCGACGAGATCGCCGAGGCGGACTACGGCTTCCTCTACGACGAGGCCCGCCACGTGCTGGCGGTCGGCTACAACGTCGCCCAGCGCCGCCGCGACGAGAGCTACTACGACCTGCTCGCCTCCGAAGCGCGGCTGGCCAGCTTCGTGGGCGTCGCGCGGGAGCAGCTGCCGCAGGAGACCTGGTTCGCCCTGGGACGCCTGCTCAGCGCCTCCGGCGGTGCGCCGGTGCTGCTCTCGTGGAGCGGCTCGATGTTCGAGTACCTCATGCCGCTGCTGGTGATGCCGACGTACGAGAACACGCTGCTCGACCGGACCTACACGGCGGCGGTCGAAAGGCAGATCGAATACGGGAAACTGCGGGGCGTGCCGTGGGGCGTCTCGGAATCCGGGTACAACACGATCGATGCTCATCTGAACTACCAGTACCGGGCGTTCGGCGTGCCCGGTCTGGGACTCAAGCGCGGTCTGGCCGCGGATCTGGTCATCGCCCCGTACGCCTCGGCCCTGGCGCTGATGGTGGCCCCGGTCGCGGCGTGCCTGAACCTGCAGCGGCTCGCCGGCGAAGGCCTGGAGGGCCGCTACGGGCTCCGCGAGGCGATCGACTACACCGCCTCGCGCATCCCGCGCGGCCAGCCGCACGCCGTCGTGCGCTCCTTCATGGCGCACCACCAGGGCATGAGCCTGCTGTCCTCGCCTACCTGCTCCTGGACCGTCCGATGCAACGACGCTTCGGGACCGATCCGGCCTTCCAGGCGACCATGCTGCTGCTGCAGGAGCGGGTGCCCCAGGCGTCGGTGTTCCATTTCCAGGCCGACGAACTGTCCGCCACGCCGACGCTGCCCGCCGGCGGGGCCAACCCGTCGCGCGTCATCGGCACGCCGCACACCGCGCTGCCGGAAGTGCAGCTGCTGTCCAACGGCCGCTACCACGTGATGGTCACGAACGCCGGCGGCGGCTACAGCCGCTGGAAGGACCTGGCCGTCACCCGCTGGCGGGAGGACACCACGTGCGACGACTGGGGCACCTTCTGCTACATCCGCGACACGGAGACCGGGCGGTTCTGGTCGAACGCCCACCAGCCGACGCTCGTGGAGGCGGAGCGCTACGAGGCGATCTTCTCCGAGTCCCGGGCGGAGTTCCGCCGCCGCGACCACGTGTTCGACACGCACACCGAGATCGCCGTCTCGCCGGAAGACGACGTCGAGGTCCGCCGCCTCCACATCACGAACCGTTCCCGCAAGCGCCGGACGATCGAGGTGACCAGCTACGCCGAGGTCGTGCTCGCCTCGTCGGCCGCGGACGCGCTGCACCCGGCATTCAGCAACCTCTTCGTGCAGACCGAGATCCGTCCGGGATCGGCAGGCGATCCTCTGCAGCCGCCGCCCCCGCTCCCCCGGCGAGCGGACCCCCTGGATGTTCCACCTGATGGCCGTGCACGGCGCGGAGTCCGAGGAGATCTCCTTCGAGACCGACCGGTTGCAGTTCATCGGCCGCGGCCACACGCCGGCCGCCCCCGCGGCGATGTCCACCCCCGGGACGCTCGCGGGCGGCGAAGGCCCGGTGCTCGACCCCGTCGTCGCGATCAGGCACCGGCTGACCCTCGGCCCCGAGGAGTCGGCGACGGTGAACATCGTCTACGGCGTCGCGGAGGCCCGCGACGCCTGCCTGGGCCTCGCCGAGAAGTACCTCGACCGCCGGCTGGCCGACCGGGTCTTCGACCTGGCGTGGACCCACGGCGAGGTGCTGCTGCGTCAGCTCGACGCCAGCGAGGCCGACGCGCAGCTCTACGGGCGCCTGGCCGGCTCCGTGATCTACGCGAACCCCTGCTGCGCGCCAACCAGGGCACGCTCGCCCGGAACCAGCGGGGTCAGTCGGGATTGTGGGGCTATGCCATCTCCGGGGACCTGCCGATCGTGCTGCTGAGGATCGTCGATCCCGCCAACATCGGCCTGGTGCGCCAGCTCGTGCAGGCCCACACCTACTGGCACCTCAAGGGTCTGGCGGTCGATCTGGTGATCTGGAACGAGGATCACGCCGGGTATCGCCAGGAGCTCAACGACCAGATCCTGGGTCTGATCGCCGCCGCCAACGCCATCAACATCGCCAACCGGCCGGGCGGCATCTTCGTGCGGCGGCGGAACAGATCTCCGACGAGGACCGCACGCTGCTGATGTCGGTGGCCCGCGTCATCATCGCCGACGACCGCGGGACGCTCGCGGAGCAGATCGGCCGCCGGCTCGAAGCCGTCCCGCCCGGACGGCGACTGGCGGTCACGCGCACCCGGCTGCCGGACGCGGTTCCCGCCGCGACGCCGCCGCGCCCCGACCTGCTGTTCGGCAACGGGCTGGGCGGTTTCACGCCGGACGGGCGCGAGTACGTGATCACGACTGGTCCTGGACGGGTCACGCCCGCCCCGTGGGTGAACGTCCTGGCCAATCCGCAGTTCGGGACCACCGTCACGGAGAGCGGCACCGCCTGCACCTGGGCGAGAACGCGCACGAGTTCCGCCTCACCCCGTGGACCAACGACCCGGTCGGCGGCCCGAGCGGCGAGGCCATCTACCTGCGCGACGAGGAGCACGGGCTGTACTGGTCGCCGACGCCGCTGCCCGGCCGCGGCGAAGGGGATCACGTCTGCAGGCACGGGTTCGGCTACAGCATCTTCGAACACCTGCAGGACGGCATCCACTCGGAACTTCTGATCTACGTGGCCCTGGACGCGCCGATCAAGTTTTCGGTGCTGAAGCTGCGCAACGAGTCCGGCCGTCCCCGGCGGCTCTCCGTGACCGGATACGTGGAGTGGGTGCTCGGCGACCTGCGGGCCAAGTCGGCCATGCACGTCGTCACCGGGATCGACGCCAAGACGGGCGCACTCTTCGCGCGCAACCCGTACAACACGGAGTTCGCCGGCCGGGTCGCCTTCTTCGACGCGGACGACATGGCCCGGACCTTCACCTGCGACCGCATGGAATTCGTGGGACGCAACGGCTCGTTGCGCGACCCGGCCGCCATGGCCAGGACGCGCCTGTCGGGCCGGGTCGGGGCGGGCCTGACCCCTGCGCCGCGATCCGGGTCCCCTTCGAGCTGGCGCGCGGGCAGCGGCACGAGCTCGTCTTCCGGCTGGGCGCCGGCCGCGACGCCGCGGACGCCGGCGACCTGGTCCAGCGCTTCCGCGGGCGCCGGCACCGCACGGGGCGCGTTCGCGTGTGGGCCGCACTGGCTGCGCGCTCGGCGCCGTGCGCGTGGAGACCCCGGACCCGGCCCTCGACGTGCTGGCCAACGGCTGGCTCCTGTACCAGGCGCTGGCGTGCCGGCTCTGGGCCCGCACCGGCTACTACCAGCCGGGTGGCGCGTTCGGCTTCCGCGACCAGCTGCAGGACGCGATGGCGCTCGTCCACGCCGAACCGCGGCTGCTGCGCGAGCACCTGCTGCGCTGCGCGGCCCGTCAGTTCCGCGAGGGCGACGTGCAGCACTGGTGGCATCCGCCCGAGGGCCGCGGCGTGCGCACCCACTGCTCGGACGACTACCTCTGGCTGCCGCTGGCCACCGCGCGCTACGTCCTGGCCACGAACGACACCGGCGTGCTGGACGAGTCCCTGCCCTTCCTCACGGGCCGACTGCTCAAGCCGGAAGAGGACTCCTACTACGACCTGCCGGGCCGGCCCCGGGCATCCGGCAGCCTGTACGACCACTGCGTCCGCGCCATCCTGAACGGCCAGGCCGTCGGCGCGCACGAGCTGCCGCTCATCGGGGGCGGCGACTGGAACGACGGCATGAACCTGGTGGGGGCGCAGGGCAGGGGCGAGAGCGTCTGGCTGGGCTTCTTCCTGCAGGAGGTGCTGACGCGGTTCGCCGGGCTGGCCGCCCGCAGGGCGACGCCGCGCTTCGCCGGTCGCTGCCGGCAAGAGGCCGCCCGCGCGCGGCGAACGTCGAGGCCCACGGCTGGGACGGCGAGTGGTACCGCCGCGCGTACTTCGACGACGGCACGCCGCTGGGATCCGCCGAGAACCCCGAGTGCCAGATCGACTCGGTCGTCCAGAGCTGGTCGGCGCTCGTTCCGGGCGGCGACGCCGCGCGCTCACGCGCGGCGATGGAGGCGGTGGACCGCCGTCTCGTCCGCCGCGACGACGGCCTGGTCCAACTGCTGGACCCGCCGTTCGACGGTCTCGTCCCTCGAACCCGGGCTACATCAAGGGCTACCCGCCGGGCGTGCGGGAGAACGGCGGCCAGTACACCCACGCGGCGATCTGGGCGGCGATGGCGTTCGCCGCCCTGGGTGACAGGCGGCGCGCCTGGGATCTCGCGTCCATGATCAACCCCGTGAACCACGCCGTCACGCCGCAGGACGCGGCCGTCTACAAGGTGGAGCCGTACGTGGTCGCGGCCGACGTCTACGCCGTCACGCCGCATACCGGCCGCGGCGGCTGGACCTGGTACACGGGCTCGGCCGGCTGGATGTACCGGCTGCTGACCGAGTCGCTGCTGGGGTTGAACCTGGAAACGAACAGGCTGCGCTTCGCGCCCTGCCTGCCCGCGGCGTGGGAATCCTACCGGGTGCACTACCGGTTCCGGGAAACCGTCTACCACATCGAGATCCGGCAGGTCGCCGGCGGTGGCGGCGGGACGCGCGTGGTGCTGGACGGGGCCGTCCTCGAGGGCGACGCCCTGCCGCTCGTCGACGACCGGCGTGAGCACGAGGTCGTGGTGACGGTCCCGGCGCCGGCGGCGTAACGGATGCGGTCTCAGTCCGCTGCGGAATCGCCGCCCGCCGTCTTGCGGGTGTCGCGGCCGACGCCCCAGCTCCTGAGCTTCCGGGACAGCGTCGCCGAGCCGATGCCGAGCTGCTTGGCGGTGCGGGTCTGGTTGCCCTCGTTGAGGTCGAGCACCGCCAGGATGTAGTCCTTCTCGATTTCCTCGAGTTCCCGCACCGGACCCGTCACCGACGGAATCGGGACCGCCTGCCGGACCTCCTCGGGCAGGTCGTCGTACCCGACGAGGTTCGTGCTGCCGAGCGCGACTGCGCGCTCGATGGCGTTCTCCAGCTCGCGCACGTTGCCCGGCCAGTCGTACCGCAGCAGCTGATCGGCCGCGCGCGGCGTGAATCCGGTGACGGGCCGCTTCATCCGCTTGGCCGAATCGGCCAGCAGGATCCGCGCGAGCGGCAGGATGTCCTCGCGCCGGTCCGCAGCGCCGGCACGTGCACCTGCACGACGTTCAGCCGGTAGTAGAGGTCCTTGCGGAAGCGGCCCTCGGCGATGTCCGCCGCGAGTTCGCGGTTCGTCGCGGCGATCACCCGCACGTTCACGGGCCGGCTCTTGTTCTCCCCGACGCGGCGGATCTCGCGTTCCTGGAGGACCCGCAGCAGCTTGACCTGCATGCCGGGCGAGACGTCGCCGATCTCGTCGAGCAGCAGGGTGCCGCCGTTGGCCGCCTCGAACAGGCCCACCCGTTCCTGGAGGGCGCCCGTAAAGGCCCCGCGCGCGTGCCCGAACAGCTCGCTCTCGAGCAGCGACTCGGTGATGGCGCCGCAGTTGACGGCGATGAACGGGCGCGACGAGCGTGTGGACTCCTCGTGCACCAGCTGCGAGATGAGCTCCTTGCCCGTCCCGCTCTCGCCCGTGATCAGGACGGTGGAATCCACCAGCGCGATGCGCCGGGCGAGATCGACGACCCGGCGCATGGCGGGGCTGCGGGCGACGATCCCGAGCGGGTCCAGGGCGTCCGGTGCCACGCGGGCGAGCACGCGCTTCTTCACGCGGAGCTTGCGCTCGGTCTCCTTGAGGTCCTCGGTGATCAGGTGCAGCGAGGGCTCGAGCCACGCCTTGAGGTTTTCGACGTGGTAGAAGCGGAGCTCGTCGGCCCGCTTGTCGCCCCACTCCTCGAGCGTGCGCGCGAGGAAGTGGCAAACGGCGTCGCCGCGTCCCACGCAGCGTTCCTCCAGGACGTAGATCTCCTTGTCCATCGACCGGCTCAGGTGCCCGCTCATGATGCCGCAGATGGTCCAGCAGACCGGGGTGTCGCTCTTGCCCAGGTGGGCCAGGTGCTGCTCCGCCTCGTACGAGCCGACGACCGTGAGGCCGTCCTTCGTCAGCGACCCGGGCGTGCCCGCCCCCATGTGGAACATGCCGCCGAGCATGTGGATGCGGCCGCAGGCTTCCTGCCAGTCGGTCTCGCTCTCCCACTGGAACAGGTCCTGGGTCGCCGCGGCCATGCGCCAGCCCTGGACGTAGCCGAACCGGGTCAGGACGGCGCGCGCGGTGCTGGCGCCGAAGTGTTCGATCAGTTCCTTGGACAGGTTCCCCTTCGCCGTGGCGTCGAAGATGAGCGCGCGCTGGTTCGCGAAGCGGACCAGGCCGCCTTCGGAATCGAACTCCACCAGTTCGCTGATCTTGAGTTCCTCGACACGCATGGCGCCACCTCCGTTTTGATACAGTCTACCTCGAAATGATGGAGCGGGCAAGTGCCTGTTGCGAGGGAACCCCTGCCGTACAAGCAGTTAGGTGCGGCACGATAGTGGCAGGGGCGTCTGGCACCCCTCCGAAGGAGGACTCCGTGGAACATGACATTGGGAAGATGGAGTCACAGCTCGAACACTGGCGCCTGAAGATCATACGTCTCGCTGACGAAAAGCAGAGAGTCGGCGCCCCCCTGGGATACTACACCCTCATGCACATCGACGAATTGAAGGCCCTGCACGCAGTCGCACGGACGAAGCTCGACGAGTTCAAGGCGGGGAACGATCTGAATCGGGCGCGGCTGATGACTGGCATGACGAATTCCCTGGACGAACTCGGCAGCGCCCTCAAGAAGACGAAGCCGAAGCCCTAGGGGCTCCGGATGCGAGGCGGATCGCCGAATCCGCCGGTTTGGCGGCGAGGTCGACGGCGGCCTCTCCCGGTCAGAATCACAGAAGTGAGGTTGATGTACATGAAATCACGAACCATCGGCATTGGCGTTCTCGCCCTGGCCGGCCTGGCGTTCGCGGCAGGCTGCGACGGGGAGAAGGAGAGCGCGCGGCTCGCGGCCGCCGCCGAGTCCCAGAAACCGCGTTTCGAGACGATGGTCATCCCGGACGGGGCCAGCGTCGTCACCATGCTCGATACGCACCTCTCCACGGGCGAGAACAGCAGCGGCGACTCGTTCGTCACCACGACGACGGAAGCCATCCTCGTGCGCGGCGTGACGGTCGTCCCGGCCGGCGCCCGCATCTACGGGGTGCTGCGCGACGTCCAGGCCTCCGGCCGGACCAGCGGCCGGGCCCGCATGACGCTCGCCTACGAGAAGATCGTCGACGCGCAGGGCAAGACGCACGGGATCTCCGCGCAGCCGCTCACGCTGCAGGCGGAGTCCGCCACGCACGGCGACGTCGAGAAGATCGCGGCGGGCGGCGTCCTCGGCGCGATCATCGGCGGGATCAGCGGCGGCGGCAAGGGCGCCGCGATCGGGGCAGGCGCGGGCGCCGGCGCCGGCACCATCCTGATGCTCGCGACCAAGGGCGACGAGGTCGAGCTCGCGGCGGGCCAGCGGCTGAACGTCACGATGACGTCCCCCACGAGCATCCAGGTCCTGGCCCAGAAATGACCCTGCCGGCAACGTCCACGAACAGGAAGGAATGACGCGATGAACGGAAAGCTCACGATCCTGCTGATCGCCTTCGCGGCGGCGCTCACGGCGCCCACCCTGGCGACGGCCGACCCGTACACCGACGTCGGCTTCCGCGGCTGGGGACCCCGGGTCGGCCTGTCCGTCGATCCCGACCAGGTCCACTTCGGCGCCCACTTCGACTACGGGCACTTCGCGAAGCGCGTCCGCTTCCAGCCGAACTTCGAGGTCGGCTTCAGCGACAACATCACACTCGTCTGCCTGAACGCCGAAGCGGCCTACCGGTTCAGCGAGAAATGGGACGTATGGAGCCCCTACCTCGGCGGCGGGGTCGGCCTGAACATCAAGAGCTACGACAACGGGCACGACAGCGACTCCGATACCGACCTCGGAGTCAACCTGCTCGGCGGCATCGAGAAGGGTCTCAACAACGGCGACCGCTTCTTCGTCGAGAGCAAGCTCAGCCTCAATGACGTGCCGGACGTGAAGATCACGATCGGCTGGACGTTCTACCACTAGCCGCGGCCCCGGGAGGGGCGGCCGGATCGCCCGAGCCACCCCCCCGTCCCGTGGCGCCACGCGAGGAGATGCGTCATGTTGTGGACCATCGCAGTCGTGCTCGTCGTTCTGTGGTTCCTGGGACTCGTAACGTCCACCACCCTCAACGGCTTCATCCACGTCCTGCTCGTCGTCGCCGTCATCGCCGTGCTGATCCGCCTCATCCAGGGGCGCAGGGTCCTGTAGGCGACGATCCGTTGGCGTTTCATCGGAGTACTTAACAGGGAGGAATCGAAAATGTCGAATCACCGCAGCCTGCTCGCAGCGGGCCTGTTTCTCTGCCTCGGCCTGCCGGCCGCGGCCCAGACCGTCGGCGTCATGCAGTCCGCCGAGACGATGGACACCGGCACCTACAAGCTCGCGCTGGCCCCGCTGATGACCTTCGGCGAGGACGGCGCGGACGACGAGTTCGGCGTCGCCGGACGCGCGGGCTACGGCTTCACCGAGAGCTTCGACGCCGAAATCAAGCTGGGCCTCTTCGAGAACAGCACCTACGCCGGCCTCGACGGCGAGCTGTGGCTCCTGCACGGCAAGGACAACGGCGCCGGCCTGGACGCTTCGCTGACCGGCGGCCTGCACTGGAACTTCGGCAGCGACGGCTACCACGATTCCATGGGCTTCGATATCGCGCCGATGATCAGCGGCAACGTGTCGGAGAACCTCGAGCTCTGCGGCGCCCTGGACGCTTCGTTCGAATCGGTCGACGACGTGCCGGCCGGCATGGACGACTCCTACACCCGGCTGCACCTCGTGCCCGGTTTCGAATACCGCCTGTCGGATGTCGCCGACCTGGTCGGCGAGGTCGGTGTCGGGCTCAACGACGACTCGCACACCTACGCCGGCATCGGCTTCTCCTTCTACCTGAAATGACGGAGACCGGCGCGCCCGAGCCGCGCGCCGCAGACGGGACGGTCAACATGAAATTCATCGGCATTGTCCTGACGGCCCTGGGGATCCTTGTGGTAGTCTTCAACGGGATCAACGATCACGCGAACCGCGCGATCATCGAACAGGGCTCGATGAACTACTCCGACGTCGAACGACGGGGCATACCGATCCCGGCGGACGTGGGCCTGGTCGCGGTCATCGGCGGCATCGCGGCGCTGCTGGCTGGCAACCGGCGGCGATACTGACCCCGGCCGGAAATTTCACGCACGCCCAAGGCGAAGGCCGCTCGCAGGAAAGACGGCCAGGGAGGTAGAGATGAGTCCCACGTTCATGTACCTCGCGGTGAGCGTTGTCGTCGTCGCCGTGGTGGCGTCGGCGGCGTACCTGATCCGGACCCTGATCCGGATACGTCCGATCATCGAGCGGCTGGACGACACCTCGCAGTTCCTGGAGTCAAGCCGCCCTAAGCTCGACCGCATCATGGACAGCGTGGAAATCGAGCTCGTGGAACTGCAAGGCATCAGTGCGAAACTGAACCGCATCGCCGGCCACGCCGAGAGCGTGTCCACCGGGCTGAAGTTTGCGGTCCAGCCCATCATCACCGAGGTATCCGATCTCGGGCAGCTCGTCCGCCAGGCGCGGGCCACCGCCGTGGCGGTCAAGACCGGCCTGCTCGCCTGGCGTGATCGCGGGCGCGCGCACGACGAGGAACCGTCGACCGGGATCGAATACGACGAAGAAAGTCGAGGCTGACATGTCACGCAACACCAATACGCTGATGGCCTTCGTACTGGGCGCCGCCATGGGCGGCATCGCCGCGCTCCTGCTGGCGCCGGACAAGGGTGAGGTCACGCGACGCCGCCTGCGCGAGGGCGGCAGCCGCGGCCTGCGCCGGGGCCGGGACGCGGTGACCAACGCGGCGACCTCCCTGGAGGAGGACGCCCGCGAGAAGGGCCAGGCCGTCAGCGACGCGGTCCACCAGCGGGTCAATGCGGCGCGCGGCGCGGTCTCGGAGGCCAAGGAGGCCTACCGCCGCGAGATGGACAAGCCGTAGCGAACCCTTCGCGTCGGCGACGATCGGCCAATAACGACGATGGCCGGGCGCACCCACCCCCGGCCATCGCCGTATGAAAGAAGGTGGAAAATGAGCAAGATCAAGACGAAGGACGGCACGCGGATCTACTACAAGGACTGGGGAGCGGGACCGCCCGTCGTCTTCAGCCACGGCTGGCCCCTGAACGCGGACAGCTGGGAGTCCCAGATGATGTTCCTGGTCGCCAACGGCTACCGCTGCATCGCCCACGACCGGCGCGGCCACGGGCGCTCGGACCAGCCCTCCGACGGCAACGACATGGACACCTACGCCGACGATCTGTCGCAGCTCATCGAGTCCCTCGACCTGAAGAGCGCCGCCCTGGTCGGCTTTTCCGCCGGCGGCGGCGAGGTGGCCCGCTACATCGGGCGGCACGGCACGCAGAGGATCGCCAAGGTCGCCCTGATCGGCGCGGTCCCGCCGCTGATGTTGAAATCGCCGTCCAACCCCGACGGCGTGCCGATCGAGCGGTACGACGGGACACGCCTCGCCTCCCTCACCGACCGCTCCCAGCTCTACCGGGACATCGCAAGCGGCCCGTTCTACGGGGCCAACCGGCCCGGATCGAAGGTCTCGCAGGGCACGATCGATTCGTTCTGGCTGCAGGGCATGCAGGCCGGCCTCAAGGGCACCTACGAATGCATCAGGGCCTTCTCCGAGACCGACTTCAGCGCGGACCTGGCCAAGTTCGACATGCCGACGCTGATCGTCCACGGCGACGACGACCAGATCGTACCGCTCGCGGCCTCGTCGCTGCGCTCGTCGAAGCTGGTCGCGAACCCGATCCTGAAGATCTACGCCGGTGCGCCGCACGGCCTCACCGCCACGCACAAGGATCAGCTCAACGCCGACCTGCTGGCGTTCCTCGGAACCTGATTGCGGACAGGAGGTGTCGCGATGAAGGGATTCGTGCAGAACATCGAGGATCTTACCGTCGACAACGAGGATTTCAGGCGGGTGCTCTACACCGCCACCAACTGCCAACTCGTCGTCATGGCTCTGAAGCCCGGCGAAGAGATCGGGATGGAAGTGCACAAGCTGGACCAGTTCTTCCGGGTGGAGGAAGGGGCCGGCGCCGCCGTGCTCAACGGCGACCGCACGGAGATCCGCGCCGGATTCGCCATGCTCGTGCCGGCGGGAACCAATCACAACATCGTCAATACCGGCACCATGCCGCTGAAGCTCTACACGCTCTACGCGCCGCCGAACCACCGCGACGGCGTCGTCCACCACACCCGCGACGACGCGGAAGCCGACACCGAGCAATTCGACGGCAGGACGACGGAGTAGATTGCCGGACGCCGATCGGATATCATGGGCCGCGGCTGTCCCTCGGACGCCGCGGCCCGAACGCCGCCCCGCGACCCCGGACACCCGCCGGAGGCCTCATGAATCCCGCACCGACAGAACCGGCTGACCGGGCGACTTCTTCGGCCAGGGCCGGTGCGTCCGTCCTCGAGATCGCCGGGCTCCAGGGCCTGGGCGAGGACGAGGCCCTGACGAGACTGCGTCGGGACGGCGCCAACGAACTGCCCACCCAGAAGAACCGCGGCCTGTTCGCCATCGGCCTCGAAGTCGCACGCGAGCCGATGTTCCTCATGCTGGTCGCCGCGGGCGCCCTGTATCTCTTCATGGGCGAACCGGCCGACGCCCTGATGCTGCTCGGCTTCGTCTTCGTCGTCATGACGATCACCGTCGTCCAGGAACGCCGCACCGAGCGGGCCCTGGATTCGTTGCGCGACCTGTCGAGCCCGCGCGCGCTGGTGATCCGCGGCGGCGCGCAGCGTCGCATCCCCGGCCGCGAGGTGGTGCCCGGCGACCTGGTCGTGCTCGTCGAGGGGGACCGCATCCCGGCCGACGCGCTGCTGCGCCGCGGGATCAACCTGACCGTGGACGAGTCGCTGCTGACCGGAGAATCGGTGCCGGTCCGCAAGAACCCGTCCGCCGAAGCCACGGCCCTCGACGCACCCGGGGGCGACGACCTCCCCTCCGTCTTCTCGGGTTCCCTCGTCACGGCCGGCCAGGGCGTCGCCGAAGTCGTCGCCACGGGCACGCGTTCGGAACTGGGCAAGATCGGCAAGGCGCTCCTGCAGGTAGAACCCCAGCCGACGCTGCTGCAGAAGGAGACGACGCGGCTGGTGCGGACCTTCGCCGTCGCCGGCCTCGCCGCCTGCGTCATCGTCGTGGTCGCCTACGCCTACACCCGCGGCGGCGGGCACGCCTGGAAGGAAGGGCTCCTCGCCGGGATCGCGATGGCCATGGCCGTCCTGCCCGAAGAGTTCCCGGTCGTCCTGACGGTTTTTCTCGCCCTCGGCGCCTGGCGCATCTCGCGCAGCAACGTCCTGACGCGCCGCATGCCGGCCGTGGAGACCCTCGGGGCAGCCACCGTCCTGTGCGTCGACAAGACGGGAACCCTCACGCAGAACCGCATGACGCTGCGCCGACTCGCGTCGCCCGCCCTCTCCGTCGATCTCGCCGACATCGCAGCACCCCTGCCCGAGGAACTGCACTCCCTGCTCGAAAGCGCGATCCTGGCCAGCAAGCCCGATCCGTTCGACCCCATGGAGCGCGCCCTGCACGCAGCTGGCACGGCCCACCTCGAAGGCAGCGAGCACCTGCATCCCGACTGGTCGCTCGCGCGGGAGTACCCGCTCACCCCCGAACTGCTCGCGGTGAGCCACGCCTGGAACACCGGGAAGGGCGGCGAGATCGTCGTCGCCACCAAGGGAGCGCCCGAGGCCATCGCCGATCTTTGCCACCTGGATCCCGCCGGACTCGCGAGCCTCACCGAGCAGACAGCGGAACTGGCGTCCCGGGGATTGAGGGTCCTGGGGGTCGCGCGCGGATCGGCGGGCCTCTACGAGCCCTCCTGAGGCGCAACACGACCTGAGTTTCGCCTTTGTCGGTCTGCTGGGATTCGAGGACCCGCTGCGGCCGACCGTGCCCGCCGCCGTCGCCGAGTGCCGGGCCGCCGGTATCCGCGTCGTGATGATCACCGGCGACTATCCGGCCACGGCGCAGAGCATCGCGCGCCAGGCGGGCCTCGCGAACTGCGAGGCGGTGATCACGGGCCCGGAACTCAACGGGATGTCGGACGAGGAACTCGCCCGGCGCATCCGTGACGTGCAGGTCTTCGCCCGCGTCGTACCGGAACAGAAGTTGCGACTCGTCAACGCCCTCAAGGCCAACAGGGAAGTGGTCGCCATGACCGGCGACGGCGTCAACGACGCCCCCGCCCTCAAGGCCGCCCACATCGGCATCGCGATGGGAGGTCGGGGAACCGACGTCGCGCGCGAGTCCGCTGCGCTGGTGCTGCTCGACGACGACTTTTCCTCCATTGTCGCCGCCGTGCGCCTCGGCCGACGGATCTTCGACAACATCAAGAAAGCCATCGCCTTCATCTTCGCGGTGCACGTGCCGATCGCCGGCCTTTCGATGCTGCCGGTCTTCTTCGCCGATTGGCCGCTGCTGCTGTTGCCGATCCATATCGTCTTCCTGGAACTGGTCATCGATCCTTCCTGCACGCTCATTTTCGAAGCCGAGGACGCCGAATCCGACGTGATGCAACGCCCGCCGCGAGACCCGGACACGCGGCTGTTCTCCCTGCGCTCGGTCGGTCTTTCGGTCCTGCAGGGAATGAGCGTCCTGGCGGCCTGCGTGGCGGTCTACCTGATCGCCAGAACCGGCCATACGCCGGACGCCGCCCGGGCCCTCACCTTCACGACGCTCGTCGTGGCCTTTCTCGTAATCATCCTCGTCAACCGCTCGTGGAACAGGTCGCTCTTCGCCATGCTCCGCGTCCCCAACACCGCGTTCCGCTGGGTGACCGGCGGCACGCTGGCGCTCCTGGCCGCGATCCTGTACGTCCCGTTCGCGCAGCGGATGTTCCATTTCGCGCCGCTGCATCCGAAGGCCCTGGCGCTCAGCGCCGGGGCCGGGCTGCTGTGCGTCCTGTGGTTCGAGGCGCTCAAGCTGTTCAGGCGGCGGACTCCCGCCGCCGCGCCGACCCACCTGTCCCGGGGAGAGTGAAGAAGAATGCACACTCGCTACGCCATCGACCAGGCGCGGGGGATCCGTGAAACTTCCGATGAGGCCGCCCAGATCCACGTCTTCGTGGCGCCGGACGAGAACGAGAAGGCGCACATCCTGGAGCGGTACGACCTCGACCCCTACGATTTGGACTCGGCGCTCGACACCGAGGAGGTCGCACGCCTCGAGACGGCCGGCACCAACACCTTCATCGTGTGGAAGGCGCCCAAAAACGCCCAGGGCCAGGACCCCAGCCAACTCGGCGTATACTCGGTCGGCATCGTGCTGACGGAGAACCAGGTGGCGTTCGTGATGAGCGACGGCGCCATGCAGTTCTCCGCCAGGGAGTTCCGCAACTCCCGCGGCCCCGCGGATGTCCTGCTGGGGACCCTGCTGCGCACCATCCACCACTACGTCGAGCACCTGCGGGTCATCAAGCAGATCAGCAGCGACCTGGAACGGAAGATCACCGTCTCGATGGAGAACCGCTACCTGCTCCAGATGTTCGCCCTCGGCGAGAGCCTCGTCTACTACAGCGACGCCATCGAGGGCAACGGCGCCGTCCTCACCAAACTCCGCAACGCGGCCATCAAGCTGGGCATGTCCGAACCGCACATCGAACTGCTGGACGACATCATCCTCGAAAACAGGCAGGCGTCGAGGCAGGCCCACATCTACAGCTCGGTCCTCAGCGGCCTCATGGACGCCCGTGGCACGATCGTCAACAACAACATGAACGTCCTGCTCAAGAACCTCACCCTGATCAACATCGTGTTTTTGCCCCTCAACCTGATCGCCAGCATCGGCGGCATGTCGGAGTGGAGCATGATGACCCACAAGCTCGACTGGCGCCTCTCGTACGGGCTGTTCACGGCGGGCATCGTGCTCATCGGGTGGGTCACCTGGATCGTCATGACGCGGATGATCGCCAGAAACGACGCCAAGGCGAGTTCGCGGAAGTAGCCGGACTTATCGGGCGGCTCGGCTGAAAGAGCACCGGCCGCGCCCGACGGGGCGCGGCCGGACTCCGCATCAACGGCACAAGTCAGTTCATGAGTTGTGCCGCTGAAAATATGTCCGGCCCGGATCATGCCCCGATCCGGGCATGCATACCCACGATCCGGACTTCGTCCCGCCCCATTGCCCCAATCCCAACTGCCCATATCACAAGCAGTTGACCATCGGCTGGCGTTTCAAGCGCATCGGCTACTTCCGTAGACAACTCAACCCAACGCGTATCCAGAGGTTTCTCTGCCTTCACTGCCGTCGCTCCTTCAGCACCCAGACTTTCGCCACCTCTTATTGGCTCAAACGGCCCGACATCCTCAAGCAGTTGCTGACCAAGACCACCGGCTGCATGGCCAACCGCCAGATCGCCAGGGACCTGCACGTCGCTCCTTCCACCATCGATCGCCAACTCGCACGTCTCGGCCGCCACTGCCTGCTGTTCCACGCTGAGCAAATGCAGTCTGCCAAACCTGCCTCGCAGGTCGTCATCGACGGCTTTGTCACCTTCGAGCAGTCGCAGTACTGGCCCTTCCACCACCACCTGGCAGTGGAGAGGGACACCGACTTCCTGGCCTACTTCACAGACAGCGAGGTGCGCCGCAGCGGAACGATGACCGAAGCCCAGAAGCGCAAGCGCAAGAAGCTGGAGGACCTGCACGGCAGGCCGGATCCGAGGGCCGTTGACAAGGACGTACGCCACCTGCTTGAGGTGGTCACGGGCGGACAACGGCAGGTGACGGTGCTGAGTGACGACCACAAGGTTTATCCGAAAGCCTTGAAGGCCCTGCCATGCGAGTCGACCCACCTTGTAACCTCGAGCAAGGAGCGGCGGGACGTCGGCAATCCATTGTTCCCGATCAACCTGGCCGATCTGTTGATCCGTCACAGCAGCGCGAATCACAAACGCGAGACGATCGCATGGTCGAAGCGCCGGCAGGCGAGCGCAGAGCGGTTGGCGGTGTTCCTGGTGTGGCGGAACTACATGAAGGGGCGGCGGGAGAAGGTGCGGGGCAGCCCGACGCCGGCGCAGGCGAGGGGGATGCTCGAGCAGCGAGTTAGCGTGCAGGAGCTTCTGGAGCGACGGTTGTTCGTGAGTCGCATCGGGTTGCCGGCACGCTGGGTCGAGTACTACTGGCGCCGGATCAGTACGCGTGTGCTGCCGCGGCAACGGCGGCACGAGTTGAGCTACGCGATATGATGAGTTGGAAGAGAGCCGGCCGTGCCTGTCTGGGCACGACCGGACACAATATCGACGGCACAAGTTAGTTCATGAATCCGACTAAGAGCGTGTGCGCGAGGATCCACAGTCCCGCCGCCGCCAGCCCCACCGCCAACAAATACCGCCGCCAATCCCGCATGTCAGCCGGCTCGCAATTCGAGTTCTGCCCGCCGAGCCGCGCGATGTCGATGTAACGCACGGCCACCATGCCGACAGCCACGATCCAGAACAGGGCATCGAGCGCGGAGAACCGGCCGGTATCCCCGATCTTGAAGGTCAGGGCGAACAGCAGGGCCGGGCCGATCGCCAGCCAGGACAGACGGACGACAACGCCGAGACAACCGGTGGGTTCCTGTACGGGGGTGGGGGTAGAAGTCGTGATCCGGGATCCGGCCATGTCGCCTCCAGAGTCGCCCGCATCGCGGACGGCGACGGGCATCCCCGTCGCTTGCTCTGGATGGCGGCCCGACCATCCTCGATCCTGCCGCGACCCGGAGCAGGTTGCGGCACCCTTCGCCTCGCGGGGACTCGCACCCCGCGGACGACGCCATCGTCGATGGCTGACGCCAGACTACGACAACATCCCCGGTCATGCAACCGAATGGTTGTGCTGTCGAGATTGTGTCCGGCCGTGCCCCGACAGGCACGGCAGGCGTTCTTTCAGCCCATCACATCCAGTGTGCCGCGCGCGCCACATGCTGATCCCGCGCCAGTAGTACTGGCCCAGCGGCGGCAACTCGGGGCTCACGAACAACCGCCGTTCAATAGTCCGTACTGAGACCCCTCGAACTCCTGGTGGCTTCGTCCTTCTCCGCCGTCCCTCGAGTTCCGCCCCAGGAACGCCAACCGCTCCGCACTCGCTGCCGGCGCTACCACGCGATCGTCTCGCGTTGTGGTCCGTGAGTCAGCAGTTGCCAAGTTGTCGGGAACAACGGTGCCCGCGTCTCGCCGCTCCTGCTCGAGTCACCAGGTGGACTGACTCGCAGGGCAACACCTTCAGGTCCTCGTCGTCAGGACCGTCACCGCCGTTGACCGTCGGTCACCACTTCTGTTCAGTCTGTACACGGCCTTCGGATCCGCTGCCGTGGGTCTTCTCCAGATGTTACGCTTGCGCTTTGGGCTTGGTCTCGTCCCGCTACGGCGTACCTCGCTGTCGGAGAAGTAGGGCGGAAGTCGGTGTCCTTCTCCGGCAGACTGCTCGAAGGTGACGAAGCCGTCGGCGAACTTGCGACCGGCTTGGCCGACTGCATGAGTTGGGCATGGAAGAGCAGGCAGTGCCGGCCGAGGCGACTGAGCTGGCGGTCGATGGTCGAGGGCGCGACGTGCAGATCTCGGGCGATCTGACGGTTGGCCATGCAGCCGTGGTCTTGGTCAGCAGGATGTCGGGCCGTTTGAGCCAGGGAGTGAAGAGCGGCGGCAGTGGAGGCGAGAAACCGCTGGATACGTCGGTGAGTTGTGGAAGTAACCGTGCGTTTGAAGCGCCAGCCGTGGTCATGCTTGTGATAGTGGCCCCCGACGTCCGACCTGGGGCCAGGCGGACATTACGACCATCAACCCGGTCACTCCAGCAGCGTGGCGAGCGAGGAGCCGGCGGGGGCCTGCACCAAGACGCCGTCCAGGGCCGCGGACTGGTCCCAGCCCCAGAGATCGAAATAGCGGGAGTGGCCTTCCAGCCGGTAGTGGTAGGAGAAGCGGGCGCGGACCTCGTCCGAGAAGACGTCGTCGTGGGGCGGGTACCAGTTCGCGAGGCGGAACGGCTGGCGGCCGCGCGGCACCAGCCACAGGTCGATGACGCCGGCGTCGAGGGCGGCGAGCGTGGCCTCGGGGATCTGACGGTGGGCGCGGCGCGAGTCCATGAGCGAGACGGCGTCGATCAGCAGCGGGTTGCCGGAGAACGTGAGCAGCGGCCGCAGGTTGGCCAGGTGGAAGTAGTTGCTGTCGCCGCTGTACCCCATGCCGATGGCCCGGTCGGGATGCTCGGCGAGGATCCCCCGGATGTCGGCGGAGATCGCCGTGGAGTTCTCCATCCGCGAGCTCGCCAGCCGCGCGCTGCGGTAGCCCGAGACGGAGCCCGTCATGACCGCGGCGATCATGAAGACCGTGACCGCGCCCAGCCGCCAGGAGGCGCCGCGCTGCGGGAAGAGCAGGCCGCGCATGCCCTCGGCGGGCCACAGACGGGCCGCGAAGACCAGGTTGATGGGGATCATCGGCAGCAGGTGCACCTGGCCGGCGCCGGGCTTCATGGCCAGCACGATCACCATCAGGTTCCCCGCGGCCCACGCCATCACGAGCTGGCGCCGCATCCAGGGGCGATCAGCGGGCCGGCCCGGGGCCGAAAGCAGCACGAGCACGGGGATCGCGAAGAACAGCGCCCGGCTGAACAGGTGCGGCAGGTAGTCCAGTTCCAGCCCGTGGCGGGTGCCGATGAAGAGCCAGCTCAGGTAGTTGACGAGCGAGATGCCGTCGTGCAGGGCGAAGGGCGCCACGATGCCGACAGCGCCCAGGCCCAGGGCCGCCAACGTAGCGCGGGATCCGTGACGCTCGTCGAGCAGCGTCAGCACCGGCAGCAGGTAAAGCACCGCGTGGATCTTGAGATTCACCGCCAGACCGAGCGCGAGGGCAGCGCCGACGACGGCGGGGACGCGCCGTGACGAGCCGGCGGCGTACAGACCCAGGCAGACCGCGGCCAGGATGTAGGGATCGGGCCGCACGAGCATCGCCGAGGTGCCGGCGGTCCAGTAGAGCAGCAGCGCGACGGCCGTCATCCCGAAGGCCAGCGTGCCGGAAACCAGGCGGCGGATCGTCAGGTACAGCAGGATCACCGAAAGGTAGAGCGCCAGCAGTGAGCCCACCTTGGCGGCGATGATCGAGGGGTGCAGCAGATCCAGCCAGAAACCCGTCGCGAGGTAGACCATCGGGCCGTAGAGCACGCTGTACTGCGGGTCGGCGTCCGGGGAGTGGTAGAGCGCCCCGCCGGACTGCACCCACCAGGAGACCGAGGTCACCATCGCTTCGACGTCGCTGGCGTAGCCGTCGTGGAGCAGGTACCAGATGCTGGTCGACAGGAACGCGGCGAACACGATCGCCGCGAGGATCAACAGGACGGGCCGGGCCCTCGACCAGGACGCGCCTTGATCGGCAGCGCTGCCCTCCGACCGGCGCCGCAGGATCATCCACAGGACCAGCAGCACCGCGCACGTGCAGAGCGGGTGCCGCGAGCACAGGATGACGAAGTCGAGGGCGGCGCGAATATTCATGGGGTGCTTGCTGCTATGAGCTGGTGATGCGCGATCCGTCCATTCGGACGGCCGATGGCTCGGGGCGATCATAGCACAGGTGGCCAAGCCGGGGATCGATCATCTCGCCCCCTCATCACAATGGTCTCTCCACCATCATTATGATCGAGCTCCGCACCTCAACGAGTGTCGTATGTTTATTGATATCAATGAGTTTCAAGTTGTTTGACGCGGCCCATTTGTTGCATGACGGAATAATCGGGACGGACAGGCGCGCGCGGGAACAAGCCCGGGCGTGCAGGAAGGCGGGGGCACGGACCGTGCGCCGACCTTCGTGGATTTTGAAAGGAGAATTCCATGAGACGACATATCGGGAACGGCATTGCGGGTCTCGCGGCGATCCTGCTGATCGCGATCTGCGCGGTCGGATTCGCACCCCTCAATGCCGAAGCGGCCGCGATGGGCAACTACCTGATGCTCAAGGGCGGCATCTACTCGCCGAGCAAGACCTTCAACCTCGACAACGTCGACATCGAGACCACCTTCGACAGCAACACCGAGACGGGCATCGCCGGCGAGATCGCGATCGGGCACTACGTCCTGCCCACGCTCGCCCTCGAGTTCGGCGTGGGGTACTTCAACGGCAAGGGCACCCTCCAGCCGCGGACCTCGGCCGTCATCCAGCACGCCGATTTCGACGTCATCCCGGTGCTGCTGACCGCCAAGGCCTTCATCCCGGCCGGGGCGATCTTTCCGTACGGCGAGATCGGAGTAGGCGCCTACTTCACGAAGTTCGACGTAACCGACAACGCCAACACCTTCGAAGGCGACATGACCCTGGGGATGCATGCCGGCGCCGGGATCAACGTCAACCTCTCGCAGAAGGCGTTCCTGGGCCTGGAGGGGCGCTACGTGTGGGCCAACCCCTCGTTCGGCGACCAGCAGATCCGCCTGAACGACACCGAATACGCCCTGAACGGATTCGAACTGAACGGTTTCACCACGATGCTGGCCCTGGGCTTCAGCTTCTGATGACGGGGCGCGCGAAGCGCCCGTCTCCGCCGCAGCGTGCGCAGGAACTCCGGCGGGAGGGATTCCCCCTTCCCGCCCGGGCGACCGGGATCGGCCAGGAAGGTGAATGATTCTCAACCCGCATTCGGAACGCGAGCCCCTCGTCGTGTTCGACAGCGACGCACCGGCATGGCACGGCAACGACGATCCGGTCGTGAGCGACATGTCGCGCGGAGAGATGTCGATCCAGGACGGTATCGGCGTCTTCCAGGGCAACGTATCGCTCGCTCATCACGGCGGCTTCGCTTCGATCCATCTCGGCTCCGGCGAACTCGACCTTTCCAGTTACTCGGAACTGGCCCTGCGCGTCCAGGACGACGGCAAACGCTATTCCCTGCGACTGCACACAACCCACGCCGGCAATGACGCCAACTACCAGTTCGAGTTGGCGCCCGAGGCCGGAACTTGGCACAACCTGCAGCTGCCCTTCTCGGCATTCCTTCCCGTCCACAGCGGACGTGCGGACGTATCTCCTCCCCGCCTCGATCCGGCGACGATCGTCACCATCGGCCTGGCCATCTCCGGCAGGTAGGAGGGCCCGTTCCGGCTGGAACTCGCGTCGATCGAGGGCTACCGCCTGGCCATGTCCGCCGGCCACGGCGGACTGACCGTGGTGCACAACACGGAACGCAGCCGTGCCGACTTTCGGGCCGTCCCCGCGATCACCAGCGGTGACAAGCGCGAAATCGAACCGCCGCCGGGCCGGGTCTCCCTGTTCAGCAACTGGATGAAGAACGAATGAAACCCCTCGGCGTCGATGAGACCGCCGGGGTCCGCGCCGGATCGGCAGCCGTTTCCAAGTTAGCATGTAATAAATTGTCGCACAATCTGTTATAATTATAGACTGTATTAGTAGCATATCGCCGATCACGATCATAACCTGGCAGCGGACTCCTCGCCCCATCCCTTGCCGGAGGTCGCTCGTGAAGATCCGCTCATCCAGGCCCGTCCTGCTGCTGCCGCTTTGGTCACCGCGGGCTGCGGCGGCAGCGACGACCCGGCCGGCCCGGACGGCGGCGGCGGCGACAACACCTTCACGGCCACCATCGACGGCCAGGCGTGGGCCAGCGACACGAACCTGATCGGCGTGTCGGGCAGCGCCTCGCCCACGCGCCCCGGCACCCTCACGCTCTCGGGGTACCAGTCCTCATCCGGCCGGGCCATCACGCTCAGCCTCTCGTTTTTCATCGGTCCGGCCACGCAGCCGCTGGGCGTCAACGTCGGCACCACGCCGGGAGGTGTCGGCACCGTGATGGTGTCGACGGATTCGTGGCTGACGCCGCTGAGCGGAGCGGCGGGCTTCGTCACCCTCTCCGCGCGCACCGACGAGCGGATCGCCGGCACGTTCCACTTCACGGCCGATGCTCTGGCCGGCGCCGTCCCGGCGACGCGGTCGGTGACCGCCGGCGCCTTCGACATCACGATCGACGCGGGACTGCCGCCGCTGCCCACCGGCGTCGGCAGCACCGCCGTGGCGACCGTCGGCGGCGCACCCTGGTACGCGGCGACGATCGTCGGCTTCATGCCCGCCGCCGGCGTCTTCAGCCCGGGGCCGACAACACCGCCTACTCGATCTCGATCACGCCGAAGATCCCCGTCGCGGCCGGCAACGCGTACGGTATCCCGTCGCAGATGAACCTGACCGTGATCCGCACCGGGACCGCTGATTCCTGGGCCGCGATCACCGGACCGGACATCGGCACGATGACGATCACGATGTTCACGGCGGACCGGATGGTCGCTTCCTTCGAGGCGGCGCTGCCGCCGCTCAACGCGACAGCGCCGCTCACGGTCACCGGCGGGGCGATCAACGCCTATCTGCAGTGACCGCGGCCCGGCATCCCGAGCCTCATTTCGCGAGCGTCACGCTGACCGTGCTGACGCCGGTCCCCGTCGCCAGCCGCGCCAG
This sequence comes from bacterium, assembly GCA_016706845.1. Classification (GTDB taxonomy): domain Bacteria; phylum Krumholzibacteriota; class Krumholzibacteriia; order LZORAL124-64-63; family LZORAL124-64-63; genus PNOJ01. The sequence continues at coordinate 36,170 of JADJIV010000006.1, read as the reverse complement.
GTAGACCCCCGAGGCCGCGCCCCGACCCGACGCATCGCGACCGTCCCAGATCACCTCGTGCGCTCCGGAATCCAGAACGCCGTCGAGCAGCGTCCGGACCAGGCGGCCGGTGACGTCGTAGACCGCGAGCCTGGCGGATCCGGCGGCCGGCAGGGCGAAGCGGATCGTGGTCGCCGGATTGAACGGGTTGGGGTGGACGGCCGTGAAGAAGGCGGCCGTGCCCGCCGCGGGAGCGTCCACCGCGTCGTCGCCGGCCGCCTCGATCAGCGCGGCGACGAACAGCGGCCCGACGACCAGGTTGGCGGCGGTGTTGGGGTGCGAGTCGGGGCTGGAACAGCTCGTACTCCTGCAGTAGCTCGCGCGCAGGGTATTGCGGTCCTCCGCGTCGCGAGGCGTCGCCAGGAGGTCGAAGAGATCGAAGCAGCGCAGGTTCGGATGCCCGCCCAGGAAGGCGGTCGAGCCGAGCCAGTCGGCAAAGGCCCGCCCCCGGTCGGCCTCGGTCGACGTCGACAGGCAGGGGTGCATGGGCGGCGGCGACATCAGCACGAAGACGTGGTTCGGGTGCTGGTCGAGCACGTCGCGGATCTCGAGGTACCAGGTCTTGTACTGCGCGAGCTCCGCGTCGGTCTGGATGAGCGACGCATCGTAGCAGGACTTGAAGGCGACGACCTGGTGGTTGGCGAGGATGGAGTCGCGCGCCGAGTTGGCCGTCGTCCAGAGCTGGTGCAGACCGACGACGTACGTGTCGTCGTCGGGAATGTGGTAGTAGCGGCCCGGCATGAGCCCGTCGGGGTCCATCAGGCCGATGGCGTTGTAGTCGTGGTCCCAGAGCACGAAATGGGTCCCGCGCTGGGTGTTGTGCTCGTCGATGAGCTGCCGCACATTCCCTTCCTCCAGGATGTTGCGGCCCACGGAATGGTGCAGCACGAACAGGTTGGTCAGCGACAGGGCCGGCTGCGGCGCGGCGGCGGTCACCAGCCACGCCGCCAGCAACGCGATGCCCGCGCGGTAGGTTCGATAGTTCATGGACTCTCCCATCCACATTGATCATCGGACGGCGATCTGAAATCCCGAGACCATCCGATCCCGCCTGCTGCGCGGCCGCAGTGACGGGGCTCGCCATCGTGATGGCCACCTTCCGCCATTGCCACTTCCGTGCCGAAGTCAATGCGTTGGCTGGTATGGCGATGCGATTTCGGCGAACTCGGCGGCTCCATCATTAACGACACGTCGCCAACCCCGGGAGCGGGGCGCATCGTGTCGCCGAACGTGGTGCGTCCGCGATCCCGTTCTGACGAGTTGGCATGAACGCCGATGGCCCGACGCTCCCAACGACTTCGCCCCGTAGTCCTTTCAGCCCCATCCTGCCCGCCGGTTCGATCTTTTGCATGATGGGGCTTACGGGATGACGACCTCATCCTGATGCACGTCCCACCTTAATGAGGGGATCTCCAGCCGCCGCACGTTGACCGTCTGGCCATTATTCGCTTGAAACAGCCGGTTCAAGCCGTTGGTGTGGGCGGCACGGATCGTGCCTTGGACTCCGTCGAGAGCCGGCATCACGGGAAAGGCGACAAAGTGTCTCCGCGCACCCGGTGCGGCGCCTCGCCACGAAAGGGCGACCAACATGAAAACCATCGGCATCATCCTCGCGATCGCGGGTGTCATCGCGCTGGTCTACGGCGGGATCGACTACACCAGGGACAAGACCGTTCTCGACGTAGGCCCGCTGAACATCACCGCGACCGAACACAAGACCTTCCCGATCCCGGCGATCGTCGGCGTGGTCGTGCTGATCGGCGGCGTCGCGCTGCTGATGGGCGGCAGCCGCCGCTCCCGGGTCCTGTGATCCGGGACGGCAATCCGGACTCAGCCGGGCAACGGCGCGAGCGCCGGTCGTACGGGACTGCCACCGACGACGGGCGGTTCGAGCCGTTGTCCGGCACCGAAGCCCGCAGCGACGCCGAATATGCGGCCGCCTACGCCCGGGGAATCAAACGCGGGCTCGACCTGGTCATCTCGATCATCGCCCTGTCCGTGTTCGTCATGGCCCTGACCCTGTTGGCGCCGGCCATCAAGCTCGATTCGCGCGGACCTGTCTTCTTCCAGCAGCCCCGCATCGGGATCGACCGGCGACGGCGACGCACGCCCTATCCGGCGCGCTCCGATCGGCGCCACGTCATCAATCCCGGGCGCCCCTTCCGGATCTTCAAACTGCGCACGATGTGCCTGGAGGCGGAGAGCGACGGGCCGCAACTGGCCGTGGAGAACGACGAGCGCATGACCCGGGTGGGCCGCGTGCTGCGCAAGACCCGGCTGGACGAGTTTCCGCAGTTCGTCAACGTCCTGCGCGGCGAGATGAGCGTCATCGGGCCGCGACCGGATCGGCTCTACTTCATCCGCCAGTTCGAAAACGACGTGCCGCACTATCGCGAACGCCTCGTCGTGCTGCCCGGCATCACCGGCCTCGCCCAGGTGGTCAACGGCTACGACACCGACCTCGCCTCGGTCCGCCGTAAGATCGTTCTCGACCGCCAGTACATCGACAGTCTCAGCCTGCGGAACGATCTGCGCATCCTGGCTTTGACCTTCAAGGTCATGCTCGACGGCGAAGGCGCCCGCTGACGCGGCTCCCGCTCAGGGGTACAGCCAGCCGGCGGATACGGCCGAGTTCCCGTCGGTGAACCCGCGCGCCGCGTCGATCCGCAGCTGGCCCCGCCTGCCCGGCACCTTCACCCGCAGACCCGCGCCGACGTCCACCTGCCACGCCGCGCGTCCGGCCCGGCCCGTCTCCCAGGGCTTGGCCGCATCGACGAAGACGGCGCCGCCGAGCAGCACGAGACCCGGCCGCCACAGCCGGGCCTGCCGTTCGATCGTCGCGTGGGCGAGCGCGCGCCCGAAGACGGGCCCCCGCACGACGCCTCCGTCCAGCAGCGGGTGCGCGCGCAGCAGCGGCGCACGCCCGTAACCGGTCCCCGCACCCGACCAGAGCGCCGGCGGCGCGTCCGCGGTCGCGCGGGAAATCCCCAGGCAGCCTCGCCACGCGGCGTCTTCGCCCGCACCGCGCGACCACCAGCGCAGCAACAGACTGCCGGTTCCGAACGGGGAGCCGCTTCCCGGTTTCGCCCAACGCGCCAGCGCCGCCGTCAACGCCAGGCGATCGCCCGCCCACCGCGTTTCCGCGCTGCCCGCGAGCGACGCGTGGGTACCCCGACCGTCCCACTCATCCAGCGCCGCGCCGATCTCGAGGCGCAGATCCGGGCCGACCCAATCGGCGAAGGACAGGCCCGTGCGCCGGCGCTCCTCGCGCACCGTCCCGCTCGCGGATGACACAAGCGCGGAGGCATAGGTCTGGCGCTCCCAGGAGCCCTCAACGCACCAAATCCCGGGCCGCCCACCGACGGCCGGCACCGTCAGCGACAGGCAGAGACGCGGGCGTTCGCGCCACCAGTCCCATCCTGCGGACCACAGCTCTCCGTGCCCCAGGGGACTCGCCACCGCGACGTCGATCCCCTGCCGGAGCACCGCGTCGAGTCCCGCACTCGCGACGTCCCACCGGCCCCCGAACACGAGTGGTCGTTCCAGCACGGTCACGTTCGGTTGGGTGATCCCGCCGGGCAGGGGATCGAGGCTCAGCCGCAGATCCGACTGGGCCGGCAACTCCTGCAGTCGCCGGCCCGCTCTGCGGTAGGCTGCCGGCGTGAGCAACCGGCCCGGCGGCAGCTCGAGCTGAACGGCCACGACGGCGTAGCGCGTGCGCTCCAGGCCGTCGATGCGCGCCAGGTCGATCCGCGGTTCGGACAGGTGGTTCCAGGCACGCAGCGCGCCCTCCACATCCCCGAGCAGGAACCGGCTCCCGGCCAGCAGGCGCCGGGCGTGGGCATCGCTCGCGTCCAACACGAGTGCGCACTGCGCCAGCCGGCTCGCCCCCGACCAGTCGTCGGCCAGGAAACACAGACCCGCGAGCTCCCGCAGCGGCGCCGAGGATCCGGGGCACAAAGCCCGGGCGGCGAGGAACTCGTGCTCCGCGCCCGCGACATCACCTTGCCGGGCCAGTTGGACGCCTGCCGCCAGCAGGGAATCGCACCCGCCGGGAGCGGCGAATGCCGGCAGGACTGCCGCCGGAGGCTCCGACGCAGCTTGCTCCCCGCTCGTCTGTGGTGGGAGGATCAGGAGCGCCCAGTTTCCGCTCCCGGACCAGGCGGCGGCGAACTCGGCATCGCGCAGGGCCCGGAACGGCCCCACGACAGGATCGTGGACGACCACCCAGCCGCCGGTCCACGCCACGAGCACCACGTAGTGATAGGAGCCGGCGCCCGCACGCAGCAGGGCGATGATCGGTCGGCCACGGGCCAGGTGCTCCGCGATCCCCGCCTGGGTTCCCGCCAGCGGCAGCGCGGTCCAGCCCGCGTCTTCGACGGCCTTCACGAGGGCGGCGGGGAGCAGACCGCCCTGGCCGGGTTCCGCCAGAGCGGCGAAATCTTCGGCCAGGACTCCAGCCTTCCCCCAATATCGCAGGACCATGGCGAGGGCGGCCCCGCCGCAGAGCACGCCGCTCTGCGGCACGTAGGGGACGTCCAGGAATCGCACCGCCTGCGCTGCGCTTCCCCCGGCGACCGGCGACGCGGCCACCGCCGGCGCGAAGCGCATCAGGGCCGCTGCAGCGACGCAGAAGCCGGCTGCACGCCACGAGTACATGGCCCGCCGGCTCAGTTCACCAGAAGGATGAGGATCAGCAGGATGATGATGATCGCGGTCGTCGAGATGACGACGTTGCCTTCTCCACCCGCGAGCCCCGCGTCGACTCCCCTGGCCTGCGCCGCCAGCGTGGCGAGCGCCTCTCCGGAGAGGACGGCCGCCGCGGCGCTGGCCCGCCCGAGGTCCAAACCCGCAGACCCGGCGATGCGGCGCACGTCCTCGCGCTGCAGCATGGCCTGGATCGCCTGCCGGTCGGCGGTGTCCTGATCGATCTGCCGATCGATCCTGACCAGGATCTCGTCCGCGCCGACCACGTGACGCTGCGGCTCGACGGCCGGGCCGGCGCCCGCCGCGCCGCCGGCGAAGATCAGCATGCAGGCGCCCACGGCGCCCGCGTTCATGACGTTCCTAAAGGATCTCCTGATTTCATTCATGACGCGCTCCCATTCATGCAGTGAGGCCGGGACCGATCCACTCCCTGCAACTGCAATCGACATGCCGCGCGTCATGACGACCGTAACTGGTCGATTGGCAAGATGTTAGTGGAAAAAGACCTGACGCCGCCTCCCTCATATCGGCGATGGCGCCCATCAATATGGAGAGAGCCGGCGGTCTCCCGTCGGCTCTCCCCTGGTCGCGAGTCTGGCGCCCGCCGCGCCGGTTCACGCAGCCATCACTGGTAGAGCGCTTTGACCTCGCCCCAGCGGAGCTCTTCGACCGCGACCTCATAGAACAACCACCCCGTCCTGCCGGTCGCAGGGACCCAGCCCGCGCCGTCCGCGGAGTCGACCAGGATGACGGCGTCTTCGGGATGAGGCAGGACATCGACCTCGAAGATCATGCCGACCCCGTAGACGATAAAATCGCCCTCCCCCAGCAGGACGATCCCGGTGTTGTCACCATCGAGCACCGGATCGTAGTCGATCTGGACGCCGGTCTCCGGAGAGCCGGAGACCGTGGACGGCGGGAGCGAGAGACTGTCGGCGTACACGAACATGCGCGGATCCATCTCCAGCTGGAACCGCACGGCGCCCACCTGTTCGAGATTCCTGGCGAAGAGATAGAAGTGGACGACGCTGATAATGCCAGAGTAGTACCCGTCGGCATTCATGCCGGCTTCGTCGAAGTACACCCCGAGGCTTGGATTTCCTCGCGGCTGGGCGCTGACCGACGAAGCCGCCAGCAGGATCACGACGACAACGACGAGACCTGTCCTCACGGGACCCCTCCGATGTTGGTCAATCCCTGCGCGTCTCTCTATCCGGAACGCAGCGCCGCCACGTCCGCGTCGTCGGCCAGATCGCCACGCCGAAGGCCCTGACGGAACGAGGGCCGCCCCCCCGGAGGAAGGCGGCCCCTGTTACGGGATCAGAACATCAGCGGATCATGCTACTTGTACAGGTCCTTGACCTGTCCCCAGTTCATGTCTTCGTTCGAAACGCTCTCGAACTCGTGGTTGCACACCGTCATGGAGTAGTTGAATTCAAGCACGGGACCGGTGTAGGTCGTCGGGCCGACCCACAGGTAGACGACTTCGCCGGCGATCACGGGAATCGACAGCGTCCCGGGAGCGCCGCAGTCGGCGACGCCCACGAGGGAGGCGTCCACGGCGAGGCAGTCCATCGGGGACGGGATCAGCTGGTAGATGTTGCACGGGTACTCGGATTCGACCGTGAACGTCATCAGACCGGTGGTCAGGGCGGTGGCGACGAACCAGTCGGTGTCGCGCTCATCGCTGCCGGAGGCGTTGAGGTGCCAGCCGCTCTTGCCGCACATCCAGCCGCAGCCCTCGAAGGGCGGCAGGCCGTCTTCGTCGTTGATCCAGTTGATCACCTGGAAGTTGTTGGTCAGCTCGCCGTTGCAGCCGCTGTTGTACTCGTCGGCGTAGCCGTCGTACATCGTGGGCTCGCCTTCGGGCACGGCGTCGGCGGGGCAAGCGACCACGCACGGGATGAAGCTGTCGATGGCGATCGCGTAATCGCCAAAGTCGCCGAAGTAACCGTCGACGACGATGTAGTAGGTCTCGCCGCCGGTCAGCACGGCGCCTTCGATGAGCGACGTGTAGTAGCCGCAGATGTCGTCATAGTGGAAGTCGTCGTTGCAGGCGATGGGAGTCAGAGCGCTGTCGAGGATGTAGGCCTTCGTGTCGTAGGACGATCCGCAGAGGTCGACCGAGACCGCCTCGTTCGTCGCCGGCGTGTAGCTGTACACGACGTCGGGAGATGTCGAGTCGGTGTAGGGGCAGGCCACGTCGTAGTCGTCGAGGAAGCCGTTGGTGGTGCCGGTGTTCGTGTAGGGCAGTGCGTAGATGGGCACTGCCGAGTAGATGTCGTCGCCGCCCTGGCGGTTGCCGCCGGTGGGCGGTGTGTACTGGACTTCAGTCATGCTCTTGGCAGGCAGGTCCCTGGAGCTGCCAAGGTCCTGGGCGATGGCTGTGCCGGTGATCGCCACGATCATCAGCATCACGATGACTTTGCGCATGTTGTCCCCCTCGTTCATCAGTAGGATGCCCCTTGTGGGATTGGGCGTCGCTCCCACGGTGATGGCTGAAGGAGATCCGATGAATCAGCAAACGGGAGCGTGGGCCGGATCATGACACGAACACCGAATAGCCGATTCGAAGGAGACTCCCCAACCGATTCCGAGCATAGGACGAACTACGTTCAATAATCAATAAAGAAATTTGATATCTCATAGCAGTCTGCAGCGGAAGAGCGGCGCTCTATTGTTCTAATAAATCATAAATTGTTACGGTACTGGGATCGTTGTGGCATTGCTATTTCGTTGTGGCAGACCCCGTCAATCCGCCCAGGTCGCTGAACTCCGACGCTGCGTCGGAGCTCCGAGGACGAGCGTGGAGGGCAGGCGCGGCGCCCGGACGTGGACGATGACCGCCCTGCGGATCGCCCGCCCGATCCAGAGCTTCGCGAACGAAATGAAGCGTATACCCCTGCCGCCGTCGAAGTTACGGGCGGCCGAGATCAACCCGACATTGCCCTCCGCGATCAGGTCCAGATCGCCGAGGCCGTGATGGTGGAACTCCCTGGCGATCCCGACGACGTGGCTCAGATTGGCGTTGACCAACTGGTCCAGCGCCTCGCGGTCGCCTTCGCGGATGCGCCCCGCCAGCCCGAGTTCCTCGTCCCGCGTCAATTTCTTGTACTGCTCGATCTGAAGCAGATAATGCTGCAAGCGGGGATCCTCGGTTCTCACGATGCTCATCCTCGTCTCGACCATGTCGCTGCCTCCTGTGGACCTCGCGCCCGCGCATATTTCGGGCCTCGAATTTTTCTCAATTTTTTAAGGAGTTACGCTCGGGCCCGCCTCAGAATCGTTATCAAAACGAAACCGCGTCGATCAGATTGATGGGTGGCGTCCGCCTCGTCGACCGAGGTGTCTTCGCCGAGCTTCTCCGTCCGGGGCGCCGGCGCCCCATGCGTATTCCTACCGCCGGCGCCTGCTCCAGTAGTAGCCGCCGCCGCCGCCGAAAAGGATGAACGCCAACACGATGATGATGAGTGTTTCCGAGCTCATGTTTCTCCTTTGAAACTGCAAAACCCTGTGAAGGCGCGATCAACTGGACGTAGCCGGCTCAGCTGATCCGCGCCCCGCCCGATCTACTTCTTCTTGTTCGTCGCCGCGTCCTTGACGTCGTTGACCGCGCCCTTGACCTGGCCCTTGAACTCGTCCCGCTTGCCTTCGTGCACGAGTTTCTTATCGCCGGTCAAGCCGCCGACCGCTTGTTTGATCTTGCCCTTCGTCTTGTCGGTATGCTCGCCCATTCGGTTTCTCCCCATTTGGTTGTTCTACTAGTTCCGATCTCCGCAACAGACTTCAAAAGACCTGAAGGGCAAGTTCCGGACCACGACCACAACTCCTGTACATCCAGGCAGTTGCGAATAATTCGCGGTTCCGGCGAACCGGCCGCTTCGATCAAAATGGATGACTGTCGTATCGCTCGAACGCGCCGATTGTTCGTGGCAGATTGATGATTGATCCTGCTGCGGCAGAATCGCCGGGTGGCCGTGCAGGACGCCGGTTCACTCCTATCCTGTGATGGCTCTCCCGTGATCCGGCGCCATGCCGTACGGACCACCTGCGACGACTGATCGCCGGTACCTGCAACACAAAGCCGGGGTGCGCATGAGACCGAGCACACGCCTTGCCTGGACCGCGCGGCTGGTTGTATTGGTCGCGCTCACCATGAGCACGACCCTGGTGATCTTCGCCGTCGGGTGCGGTGACCGCGAGGAAGCGGCTGCGGCGCGGGAGCTGGTGTTGGCCGCCCGCATCGACAGTCTCCACGGACAGGCCCGTCTCGCGGAGAGTCTCAGGGACTCCCTGCAGGCGGTGATCGCGAGCTGGGAGGCGTCGATCTCCCACGAGCTCTCACAGCCGGATCTCGATTTTCTAAAGAAGCGCGGCCTGGGGGATCCCGTCGCCGAACTGTTCGACGACCTGGCGAAGCACCCGGAGGTCTTCCCGGCCAACGTCCCGCCCAAGCCGTGGGTGTACCGGCCGGACCGGCTGCGGACGGTCGTCCTGAGCAGGAACTGGCTGTATACGGTGATCAGCGACGGTCATTACGAGCGCGAAGCTCTCCTGAAATACGTGATCGAGGGACCCGGCCGGATCAAATGGGAATGTGTCAGGCAGGAATGAACGCGCGGTCGGTGCGGATCACCGACCGCGCGATCTGCCTGGCCGGCTTCGCGACACTCAATCCACCATCACCACCTTGGCCGAGGCTGCCCGTTCACCGTCACTCCAGCGCAGGAAGTAGACGCCGGCGCCGACGCGCTGTCCGTGGCCGTCGCGGCCGTCCCAGCTGGCGACCGCCTCGCCCTGCTTGTCGCGTCGGACTTCCAGCAGCCGGATCGTACGGCCACGGACGTCGAACACCAGCAGACGTCCCGCCAGGCCGGAAGTCTCGCTCAGCCGGATCGAGCAGGTCGCACCCACGGAAAGGGGCGACGGCCAGACGTCCAGACTCTCCGTCCCTCCCAGCAATTCGTTCTCGACCACGCCGGTGGCCACGACTCCGTGCGGCCCCGGCCCGGCCGGGACGATGCCGTGGCAGACACGGCAGTCGGTCAGCGTTCCGGACTGGCCCTGCAGGTCGATCATCACCTGGTTGTCGCGCGGCTCGCGGGACGGGAATTCGGCATGCGTACTGTTGTGGCATCCCTCGCAGAAGACGCCGCCGTGTCCCCGACTCACCTTGAAGAGTTGCCCGACCGGCTCGCCGTAGGTCGACGTGTGGCAGCTTCGGCAGGCAGGCTCGTTCACCCACGGCAAACGGCCGCCGTCGATGGAATCGGCGACCTGCGCCATGTCGCCGTGGCAGTCCTGGCAAATCATGCCGAAGTCGGAATTCATCGTGCCCCTCAGGCATCGCGCCCGCTGTCCGGGGTGGCACTTGTAGCAGCCGCCCATGCCGGGGATGGCCTCATCGATGAAGGCGTGCTTCTCGTGGATCCGCTGCGAGAAGTACCCGGCCACGCCGGGACCCGTGGCGCCGAGCGCCGGATCGCCGTGGCACTGGGCGCAGAGGATCGGTTTGTTCGCGATGTCGAAACCGCCCTCATCCTGCCCCTCGTGATGATCGAGGATCGCCAGTTCGCTCGCGTGGCATCCGGTGCTCACGCAGCTCATTTCGATGGAGACCGGCATCACCGGACGCGACCGCGCCAGCTCCGTTCCATGGATGTCCCGCAGCACGACCAGCGCCTGCTGGTAGGGATCCTCGACGGTCGGCGCCGCGTCGGTGAACGGCGTCAGCGGGACCCCCTCGGCGGCGAAGTGATCCGCGAGGAAATCCAGGGTCCCGCTGAGCCCCTTGCCGGTGAGACCGATATTCGGTGCGAGGGTGACTCCGAACAGGTGCTGGGAGTAAGTCCAGAAATCCGTCTTGCCGACCGAATAGGTGTTGCCCGGAATGGAGTACTCCATCGTGGCGTTCTCCGTCAGGATCATCGGCGACGTGTAGGCGTCGCCGCGATGGATGACCTGCGCGTAGAGGTTGTTGTAGGGCGGCAGCACGGAGAGGTTGGCGTGGTACTGGTTCATGCAGTGCATTCCGAGATCGTTCCAGCTCAGGATCACATAGTTGCCGGACGGCAGCAGCGCGGACGCGGGTGGGGGGATGGCGCTCAGGAACAGCAGGACGAGCAATGGAAAGGCGAGAGTGCGAGCGGGAATCGACATGACAAACCTCCGATGCGTGGGAGCCCAGAGCTGGGCGATCTGCACATTGACGGAAGATTCATGGCGATGAATACATAGTATCAAAATGGGCGGGTGGCCACAAGCTGGGATCATGGATCTCGCGAGCGTCGGATTCTCGAGGGGCTGACCGACGATCAGTAAAGGGACTTGACCCCGCCCCAGCTCATATCCTCGTTCGATAGGAACTGCGGGGCCGGGTCTGCGATTTCGACATCTCTTTGCCCCACCAGGTAATAGCGTAGCCCGGCCCGGCCGTCCCGCTGTTCCGCGGCCGCGGACACGACGTGGAAATACTGCAGCGAATCGATCGTGATCATGTTGTACGAAGGCGTATCCAGGAACAGGACGATCCGTACGTCGAAAACGGCGAGGCAGGAGCCCGGAAAATCGGGATCGTCCAGCGGCACGTCCATCCAGTCGGTCAGCCGATCGAACTTCTCGATTTCGATCCCGAGGACTCCAGGTCTCGGCTCGCCGTCGAAATCCTGGCCCGGCTCGCCGCTGAACATGCGCGTGGTGGAAACCAGGTCCTCCTCACGCGTGTAGACGCCGTTTTGAGGCGCGACGGGGCTGCCGTCGACGAACACGAAAACGAAACTTTCGTGCAGCGTGTCGCGGTATTCGTCGATGTCCATCGCTTCGTAGGCCCGGCGGAAATTCGCCATCAGCTGCGACGGCGTGTCCGTGAACGGATACAGGTCGGTGTAGGTCCCACTGAACGTCACCGTCCCGGCCGCCGCCAGCACCAGCGTCGCCGACGCCGGTGCCGGGCCGACGAAGCCCGGCACCGCGCCCCAGGTCAGCGTGTACTCGCCGGCGGGCAGGAGGTCGAGCGTATCGTCGTCGGCACCCGACCTGGCGAACCCGGCCGGCCCCGTGATCTGCCAGGGCGCGCCGATGCCGTCGGGTTGCGCGTCGATCGTGATGTCGCCGGTCTGCGGGGTCGCGGGATCGTCGCCGGCGCAACCGGCCAGGGCGCCCACGAGCGCGAGCATGAGCACGAGCACGGTCCCTCGCGGGTGCTTACCGGCCACCCGTCTCGTTCCGCCGCGCTCACCGGTCATTCCTTCACCAGCTCCACGCGCCGGTTCCTGGCGCGCCCCTCCTCCGTATCGTTGGCGGCGACCGGCGCCAGCGGCCCCACCCCGTGTCCCTCCAGACGGGTTGCGGCGACGCCGTGCCCGGTGACGAGAGCCTGGACCACGGCCTCGGCGCGGGCCCGGGAGAGCGCCAGGTTGGCGTCCAGCGGGCCCGTCATGTCGGTGTGGCCCACGACCTTGAGATTCAGGCCGGGATCCTGCGCCAGCAGCTTGGCGATCTCCGCGAGCGCGGGCTCCGATTCCGGCTTCACCTCGGACTTGTCCGTATCGAAATAGATGCCGTACAGCGCCGTGTGGCCCGTGTTCGCGAGGTCGTTCCCCAGGGCCGCCGCGTCGGCGACGATGTACTGGGTCATCTCGGCCTTCGCCACGATGCGCAGCCAGATGAGGCCGTTCCCCTTCTCGGCCTGCACCCAAACCTCCCGCCCGTCCTTGACGATCTTCCCGTTCACGCGGCGCTTGGGGTCGGACGTCAGGATCGTCCCGCCGGCCTTCTGGATGGCGCTCTCGTAGTTGCGCACCACCGCCAGCGCCGAGGGCTCCTGCGACTTGTCGACGATCCTGTAGGTGATGAAGGTGTACTCGCCCTCGACGGGGAGCTTTTCCCTCGGCGCCATGGAGAAATCAAACATCCCGTATTCTTCGGACTTGCAGTCCTGGATGATGTAGCCGGGCATGCGCGTCGGGAAGAGCGCATGGTCGGCGCATCCCGCCTTGTCGGTCTGGGCGGCGGCGGGCAGGGCGCACAGCAGCGCGGCGCAAAGGACCAGGGTCTTGCGGAACATGAGGGCTCCTTGTCGGCGAAGATCTGTCGGCGAAGATCTGTCGGCGGTGTTCGCGGCTCTCGGCCAAACCGGGGCGCGACGCCGGGGACGAGTCTATCACAGGAGTTCCGGTTCCCACGATGGAATCTCAACGGTCATCTGTAGCTTTTCGACGAGAACGAGTACATTCGTCACACGGTATGACGGGCCGCAGGTGATGTGGGCGATGTCCCGAGGAGGCAGGGAATGTTCGGTCTCATCGGTATCATGGCGGCAGAGCAGGGGATCGTCGTCTCGAGACACCCTCCAGCGTCGGGGGATACCTCGAGTCGCGCTTATCACCAGGAACAGGTGGTGGATCCGGGCGAGGAGCGCTTCCGTTCGCCGATCTCGGATGTCGAGCCCGACCAGCACCGGCAGGGACGCGCCTTCTCCTTACAGCAGAGAGCGGACGCGCTGCGTACGGCCCTGACGCGCGGGCTCGAAGCAGACAAGGCGTCGGATGTGTTGCAGTTCGATCCCGAGTTCGACTGCGCCGCGGCACTGGACGGCTCGATCCTGCGGCTGTACGTGTTCGACGGTATCGACACCTGGTCGGAAGCCGGACGCGCGTTGATCGACGGGTATTGGCAGGAATACTTCATCTACAGCGTCTATCGGGATGGGGATGCGCTGCGGGTGGCGCTCGCGATGTACCCGCACGCCCAGATGCATCTGTCGGTCGGGGACATGCAGGCCGATTACGCGAACGGCTTGGCCCGCTGGCTGGTCCCCATTCCCCTGGCAGAGGTCCTGGCCGATACTGTCCAAACCTACATGCAGGTTGGCCCCAATCCGGACGGATCTTTTGAATTCAAACCAATGCAGGATGACTGCTGTTGGCCCGCAATACGGACGTTGCCGCTGTCCGAAACGGAGATGGCCGGGGGTTATTCCACGATGATCAAGATCGGGGATGACGTCACAGGGCCATAAGAGAGCGCCGGTTCCCATTGTGGAATCTCCAGGCTTATCCTAGCTTCAGTCTCCGGGACCAGCCCACCCGGTGCATCGGCTGCGCGGGCTTCGAGCCTCGCGCTCCATCTTGCCGGGAGGGTGCGTCGTGGGTCCTGCTGCCGCATGGGGGGCGCGCGTCGAGCGGCTCCGTCGCCACTGGTTCTGCATCTGCTTCATGCTCGCGATCACCGCCTCGGCGATGTTCCAGTGCCTGCTGGCGGGTTACTTCGGGTCCGACGCGGCGGCGACTCCCGACACCCCGACCTACGTCGAACTGGCGGAGCAACTGCAGGAGTTCCTGCAGGGCGAGACCAAGACCGTCGGCGACTTCGCCCGCACGCCGGGCTACCCCCTGGTCATCCTCGCGCTCGCGGCGGGGGCGCACATCGACCTGGTGGAAGTCGGACTCCCCATCCGGGACTGGTCGGGGACGAACGACCAGGGCCGCAGGCTGGTGCGCCGGATCATCCTGTTCCAGCAAACGCTGGGATTCTTGATTCCGATCCTGCTGTTCGTCATCGCGCATCAACTGACGAAGTCCCCGTTCTGGGCCCTGCTGGGATCATTTGTCTACTATACCGACATCTCCTCCGTGTGCTACCAGTTCACGGTCCTCACCGAGACGACCTCCGTCGCGACGATCCTGGCCGTGTACGCCGCGCTGCTGGCCATGTTGAACCGTCCTACCGTGCGGCGGGCGTTGCTGCTCGGCGCGCTGGTCGGGTGGGCGATCCTGCTGCGGCCATCCAACCTGCTGCTGGCGCCGCTGGCAGCCGTCTTCGTCGCGCGCAGCGGCGTGCCGGCCGGCTCCTCGCGCCGCAGCGCCCTGGCGGTCTTCCTGCTCGCGGCCCTCCTACCGGCCGCCGTCTGGACCGCCAGCAACTTCCAGAAATACGGGCATGCGTTCTACACCAAGAACCAGACGATCACGCTGCAGAACTACACCGGACCACGGTTCGCCGAGCTCCCCCTGGCGCCGGGCGAGCTGCGCGTGTTGCAGGACAACGTCAAGACTGCGCTGGCGGCATCCCCCCACTTCGCGATGTCACGCTGCATCTGGGCGACCTCCGACCAGCTCGGGCTGACCGACGATTACGACATGTACCGGCTCATGGACGCCGCGAACCGGGTCACGATCGCGGCGAATCCCCGCGAGTTCCTGTCGCGGAGCTGGTCGCGGTTCCTGGCGATGTGGGCAGAGGGATTCCTCGACGCCGGCAACAGCTACGCGCAGCAGCGCTTCGAAGCGCTTTTCGCCGTGGGGCCCGACGTGTTCCGCGACAGCAGGCTCCTGCTCGGCAGCAGGAGCCTCTGGTGGTTCCTGCCGCTGTGCACGGCCGCGTTCTTCGCCACGCGCCGGGCAGGAGTCCGCGCCGGAATCCTGTTCGGAGTCCTCTTCGCCCTCTCCTACATGTTCCTCACGGCGGTGTTCGACGAGAACGAGTACCTGCGGCACGGCATGGCGGCCCGCGCCCTCGTCAACGTGATGATGGTCGCCGGGGTGGGGATCGTGCTGCAGCGGGCCACGGGTGTCGTGGGCGCCTATCTTCATACCACTTCGTCAGTTACTGACGATCCTGCATCAACCTAGCTCCGCCCTCATACCGGCTCGAAGTACTCTTCAAGTCGGGACCATTCCTGCCGATGAAAGCCCCGAGACCGGCCCTGTCATCTCCGGAGGTGGACTCGTGGGTCCCTTTGATCACGATGGATCGCATCCTGTTCATAAAAGAAATCCCGCCGAGTCGCGCGGACAGCTCGGAGTCAGCCTGATCGAGATCATGGTCGCCACCGTGATCCTGAGCTTTGTCGCCATCGGCACGGCCGAGTTCTTCGTCCGCGGGCGCACCGGGTTCGACCAGGAGGAGCGCAAGCGCGTCGGCGTCCAACTGGCCCAGGAGGCGCTCGAGCGCACCGTGGCGCTGCCCTATCCGCAGATCGACGCGTGGCTGGAACAGCGCACGGTCGGCACGGTCGACTACACGATCGCGGTGACCTCACAGAAGAACGTACCGGAGCCCGACATCAAGACGGTCCGGTGCACCGTCACCTGGAACGCTACGCCGACGGCGGAACGGTCGGCGTCGCTGGTGACCATGGTCTACGACAACTGAGGCGGGTGACGATGTGAAACGCATGGCCCGATCGGGATCCGGCGAAGAGGGTTACGCCCTGGCTGTGGTGATGGTGCTGGTCTTCGTGATCGGCATCATCGGCGCCGCCTTCCTGTCGCTGGCCGGCAACGAGACCCTGGCCTCGCAGGGCAGCCTGAACTCGCAGCGCGCCTTCTGGCTGGCGGAGAGCGGCAAGGCGCGGGCGCTGCGCCACCTGTCGGAGCTCCACAGCCCGCCCACCGCGGACCGCGTCATCTACCAGGACGTCGCCGGGCCGGACGGCGGCACCTACACCGTCAACTGCCTGGTCGACACGACCGCGCTGTGGGCCGTCGAGAAGGCCTTCGTGCTCGACTGCGTCGGCAACGCGGGCGGCGTGCAGCGGCGGATCCGGCAACGTATCCGCATGACGTCGTTCGCGCAGTACGCCATGTTCACCGACAACGAGACGTTCAACGGCACCCAGATCTGGCACATCACCGGCGACGTGATCGGGGGGCGCCTGCACACCAACGGCAGCCTCTGCATCTCCGGCACGCCCCAGTTCCTGGGCCTGGTCACTTCCGCCTCTGATCACATGGTCGGCTACAGCAACAGCAACGTCTACGACATGAGCGACTGGCCGGTCGGCAGCAACAACCCCTACTTCGCGGAGGGCGCCGAGCTGAACGCGCCCCACATCGAGGTGCCGACCACCACCCCCGACCTCAGGGACCGGGGCATGATCGGGGGCGCCTACAGCATCGCGGAAGCGGACATCGAACTGGGCTACACCGGGCTCCAGGCGGCCGTCGCGTCGCCGGGCTGGTTCCGCTACCGGGACCACTCGCCCCCGAACGGGGACTGGACCTCGGTCCGGATCGCGGACCTGGCGGACCCGGTCTTCTACTGCGACCAGAACGTCCACATCAGGGGCGTCCTGGACGGGGAGTTCACGGTCGCGAGCAGCCGGGACATCCGGATCGTGGACGACATCACGTACCAGGCGAGCGACGCCCAGGGCACGCCGCCGAACAACTGCGACGATCTGCTCGGTCTGGTGGCGGAGCAGAACATCGTCTTCGCGGACAACGTCGCAAACCAGAGCGACCTGATCGTCAACGCGGTGCTGATGGCGCTCGACACGTCGATCCAGGCCGAGAACTACTCGACCGGCCTGCCGCGCGGCACGCTGACGATCTGGGGCGGCCTGATCCAGAGGTACCGCGGCGCGGTCGGCCAGTTCCGCAGCGGCACGATCATCCACGGCTACCAGAAGAACTACCACTACGACCCGCGCGTGACCGGCCGCGTGCCGCCGTCCTTCCCCCTCACGGGCGTGTACGAGGAAACCGGCTGGGAGGAGACCTGGGATGCAACCAATCCGTTCTGAGAGCCGGCAGTGCGGCCTGACCTTGACCGAACTGATGCTCGTCATCGCGCTGAGCGTGGTGGTCATGCTCGGAGCAGGCACGATCTACCGCGGCGTGGAGCACACCTTCCGGACGAACACCCGCAAACTCGTCGCCCAGAAGGAGTCCAGCCTGCTCTCGCTCGTGATCAGCCGCCGGGTGCGCACCGCGTCGAACTTCATGATCTACGACGTCGCGGACCGCACGACGCCCGTCGACGCGGGCAACGGCCTGGCCCTGCTGGACGGGAACGGGGTCGTGACGTACCGGCTCGAATGGGACAACACCAACTCGACGCTGGCCGACAGCACCGGCGCCCGCGTGACGTCCATGAATCTGCAGAACCTGCTGTTCAGCACGGACCCGGTCTCACCCAAGACGATCCACTACGTCTACCAGACCAGCGACGGGATCGGCAATCTCGTGGACATCGAGAGCGCGGCCTCGCTGCGCAACTGAGGCCGGAGACCCCTCGCAATCCCTCCGCTTGATGACGAACGTCGTGCACCAGAACCTGCACGCCATTGCGACGCGCGTGGCATGGTTGACGCCGCCACTCCCGCCGTGGGACACTCAAGGAAGGTCGGAAAGCAGGATCGAGGCGGGAATGGGGGTACAAAGTGTCAGGATTCCGTGACGGCACTTCGCTCGCACTTCGTCGGATCTCCGTATCGACACTGATCGCCGTCGCGGCGCTGCTGGCCGCGAATCCGTCCGGCCGCCCCGCCGCCGCCGCGCCGGTCGACGCCGCCGCGGCGCGCGTGGTCGCCGCGACCAACGGCGCCGCGATCGCCTGGCAGCAGGAGATCGTCGCCGACGGCCGCGTCGTGGCCTACGTGTTCGGGTGCGACCCCGCCGGCTACGTCGTGGTGTCGGCCGACACCGACCTGCCGCCGATCCTCGCCCACGCGGCGGACGCCGCCTGCCCGCGCGAAGGCCTGGCCGACAGCCCGTTGGCGCAGCTCGTGGCCGCCGATCTCGCGAACCGGCTCGATGCACGCGCGCTCGTCGCGCCGTCCGTGACGGAGGCGCGCCAAGCGCTCTGGGACCAACTGCTGGCCGGCGCCCGGCCCGTGCCCGACGCGCGATTCGAGCAATGGCCGCCCGCCGGCACCACCCCGACCGGCGGCTGGCTCGCCGGCAACTGGACGCAGAACTCACCCTACAACGCATTCTGTCCCCTGGACGTCGCCCACGGCAGCGCGCGCAGCCTCGCGGGCTGCCCGGCGGTCGCGATGGGGATGATCGTCGACTACCGCCGCATCCTGCCGGGCACGAAGCTCGACAGCGGCGACCGCTACTGGCACGCCTATGCCGGCAACAACTACTGGGTGCCCGACGCCGCCGTGCAGTACGGCTTCCCGAGCTTCGACACGCTCAACGACCGCCTCGATACCGTCAGGGCGCACTGGAGCGCCGGCACGCCGCTGACCAACACCGACAAGGCCGCGCTGGTGTTCGCGAGCGGAGTCGCCGCCCGGCAGGTCTACAGCGCCGCCGGCTCGGGGACCTTCGGCGTCGACCAGGCCTACGACGCGTATGTGCGCTTCGGCTTCGACTGCCGGCTGCTGACCGACGCGGACCCCGACCTCTACTCATCGTTGGCCGCGAACATGCGCGACGCCCTTCCCGCCCACCTGGCCGTGGTCGATCCCGCCTGGAGCATGGGGCACAACGTGGTCGTCGACGGCTGGAACTCCGACGACTACTACCATCTGAACTTCGGCTGGGGCGGCGCCTACAACGGCTGGTACCTGCTGCCGCAGGAAATTCCTTACGGGCTGACGGTCATCGAGGGCGTGGTCCTCGACATCTTCCCGGCGCCGACCGCCGTCGGCGACGAGGTCCCGTTCGCGGGCGCCGCCGGCGACCTCGGGGCCACGCCGAATCCGTTCAACCCGCGCACGACCCTGAGCTTCGAGCTGCCAACGGCCGGACCCACGCTGTTGTCGGTGTTCGATCCGGCCGGGCGGCTGGTGCGCGTGCTCATGGACGAACAATTGAGCGCCGGCCCGCACAGCGTCATCTGGGACGGATGCGACCGTTCGGGCAGGGAAGTCGGCTCGGGCGTCTACCTGGCCCGCCTGGAGTTTGGCGAGGAGAGTGGGTACTTGAAGATCCAATTGGTGCGATAACGGTACTCGTCGCACCGACGCGCGCAGCCCGGCCGGAGCCGACTCCGACCGGGCTTTTTCACGCGGAGGCTGCGCGTCACCTGACGAGCGTCAGCTTCAGCACCTGCGTCGTCGTGCCCGCCCCCGCCCGGCAGAAGTAGACGCCGGCCGCGAGGTTCCGGCCCCGGTCGTCCCTGCCGTCCCACGTGAAGCCGTACCGCTGCCCGCCCGCCAGCTTCCCGTGGAAGAGGACGGCCGCGCGACGGCCGCGCAGGTCGTAGATCTCCAGGTCGACGGGCACCGCGGCCCCGTCGCCGGGCAGGACCAGGTCGATGGTCGTGCGCGGGTTGAACGGGTTGGGATGGCAGCTCAGGCCGTGGCGCGGCGACGGGACAGTACCCTCCCCCGCGCCGGTCACGTCCACGCGGGCGTAGGACGTCTGCGTGAAGCCGACCGTGCCGGAGCCCGCGCCCATGCCGGCGCGGCGCACCTGCAGGTAGCGGTAGTTGTTCGGCGCGGGGATCTTCATCGGCCCGTCCGCGGCCTGCCACGGCTCCCACTCGATCAGCGCGAGATCGTCGAACCAGGCGAGCGCCGTGCCGTCGGCCGGCGGCTCCAGCCCGCAGCGCAGTTCGAAGTAGACCGCGCCGGTGGGCGTGGTCAGGTCGCGCCACTGGTACGTCCAATCGCAGCTGCCGTCGAGGCGCGCGGCCAGGTCGGTGCTCGACAGCGGGCTCTCGGACGAGCGGCTGTCGTAGAAGCGCGCCATGGTGCGAGCCTGCCCGGCGTTGTCGGCCTTCAACCACCCGGCGGCCGTGTGGCGCCGGTCCGCGCGGCAGGGCAGGTGGCGTTCGAGGTCGGTGCCGGTCTGGCCGACGTCGCCATCGTCACGGCGCAGGCCGAGGCTGCGCAGTCCGCCGTGGAACACGTCGGTCGCCAGCCACTCGTCGGACGTGTTGGCCTCCCAGAGATCGGCCCCCTCGTCCTCGAATCCCGTGTGCCAGAGCAGCTCGCGACCCCAGGCCACTTCCCAGCCGCCCGTCGCACCGCCGAGGACCTCCAGCACCTGCGACAGGTCGCCGTCGGCGGCGAGCGCCAGCGGCGGCGACACCTCGTAGCCGTCCTGCACGATCAGATCGAACGCCGCCTCGTGCTCGATCACCGTCGAATCGGCGTCCGCCCGCGACAGCAGGATGCGCGCCTCGCTCTTGCCGGCCAGCGGCACCACGAGCGCGTTCATGGGCCGCGAGGCCTCGGCCAGCCAGCCGATGATCTCACGCCCGAGGTTGCCGGTCGCCGGCCGCGGGATCCAGTCGTCGATGAAGGCGGGCGTGCAGCGCTGCCCCACGACGCCGCTCTTGTCGATCTCCAGGGTCAGCACCAGCGTCGGCATCGTCTCGATGTAGGTCAGGTCGAAGACGAAGTTGCCCAGGCTGTGGGCGATCAGCTTCCCCTGGTAGGACTCGAAGCCCTGCAGCACGTGGGGGTGGTGGTTGATCATCGCGTCCGCGCCGAGGTCGATGGCTTGGCGGCGCAGCGCGCGCTCGCCGGGCGTCGGCTCGTTCAGGAAGCGGAACTCGGGCGCGCCGGGATCATGGACGTCGGCCTCGATGTCGATGACGTCGTCCGGCCCGGCCCACCGCCCCAGCGCGCCGGGCGGGGGCGCGAGCTGGTACTCGTCGCCGCTGTGGCCCTGGACGATGACGACATCGGACAGCGCGCCGGCCGCCGCGATCGATTTCGACAGGTTTTCCGGCAGCAGATGGGCGAAGCCGGGCTTGCTGTAGCCCGCGTCCAGGAAGGGCTGGTAGTTCCACTGCCGGCCGGTGCGGTCGCAGAGGCCCAGGAATCCCAGGCGCACGCCGCGCTCGGTCCAGAACGCCGGCTGCAGGGCGAAGATCTCGTTGCTGCCCGCGCCGCACCAGGGGATGCCCAGGCTCTCGAGCCCGTCCATGGTGTCGAGCATGCCGATCTCGCCGTAGTCGATGATGTGGTTGTTGCCGATGGTCACCAGGTCGACGCCGGCGTAGGCCAGGCCTGCAATGTTTTCGGGCCGGCTGCGGAAGACCACGGTCTTGGTGGGGTGCGGCGTGCCGCGGTCGGTGTAGCTGACCTCGAGGTTGCAGACGTTGACGTCGGCGGCGTCGCCGAAGATCGGGCGCGTCGGCGCGAACAGGGCCTCGACCCCCTGGGTGTCGATGATGCCGCCCGCGGACTCGTAGCCGCGCCCGGTGAAGACGTCGCCCACGAAGTTCACCGTCAGCGGCGCGTCGTCGCCGCCGGGGTGGACGGCCACCTGGCAGGTGTCGCCGCCGCAGAGGCCGCCGGGGTCGGTCACCGCCACACTGACGGTGTAGGGGTGGTCGGCGTGGACCAGGAACTCGTGCACGACGACCGATTCGGCGCTGCTCGTGGAGTCGCCGAAGTCCCAGCGGTAGGCGTGCGTTTCGGAGTCCGGGTCGAAGACGGTGGCCTGGAACTGCGCCGACAGCCGGTACAGGTCGCCGGCCACCTTCTGTGACGACTGTACGGCGTAGAGGATGTCCACCCGCGGCGCCCGCGGCAGATCGCCGCTGACGTCGGCCAGGGAGTCGAAACGGGTGATGCCGACCGTGCCCGCGTCCGCGTCGTTGACGTAGATCACCCGGTCGATCACGGGCAGCTCGCCGAAGGTCTCCCGCCAGTCCTCGCCCAGCGGCAGCAGGTAGTCGTGCCAGGCCGCGAGCGACTGCGATCCCTGGTAGACCGTCCACCAGTTCGTCGCGGCGGGCAGATCGCGGCCGGCGAAGGTGTAGAACAGTTCGTGGACGCCGTCCCCGAAGCCGATGGCCTGGACCTCGCCTTTGACGTCCGCGGAAACGGCGACGCTCCAGACGGTGCTGTCGGCCAGGGCGCACGGCGCGATCGACTGGACGAGCCACAGGTTGCCGTTGAGGCGCAGGGCGTGGGCCGAACCGCCCTCGCCCGGTGTCGACAGCGACCAGGCGTCGGGATCCCCGGTTTCGCCCGGGTAGGCCGCGAGTTCGGGGATGGCGCCGTCGAAGTCCTCGATCACCCCGGCCCTTACCGACGCGGCGGTCAGGACCAGCAGCAGGCAGACGAACAGACGGAACAGGCGGATCCGTGGCATCTCGCACTCCAGGATTCGGGCCGGGCGGGGATGTTGAGTCTACCACAATCGGCCCTCCCCTCCCATCCCGAGACTCCACGGCGATCGGGGGGTTGACGCCCGCGTGCGTCATGCCCTAGATTCGACCGGTCTGTGAAAACGTTCACATCCCGGGAGTTGCACGATCCGCCTGCCCCAGACAACCGGTTTGCGGATCCTCGGCGTCGGCGCCGACCTGTGCGACATCCGCCGCCTGGAGCGGGAACTCACAGCGCCGCAGCGGGGCTTCGTGGACGCCGTGTTCACCGGCGCGGAGATCGCGGTCTGCCGCGCCGACCGCCGTCCGGCGCACCGCTTCGCCGAGCGCTTCGCCGCCAAGGAAGCTGTCCTGAAGGCCCTGTCCTTCGCCGACGGCCGCGGCACGTTCTGGCAGGATGTGGAGATCACGCGCCGCGGCGTGGGACCGGCCGCGGTCCGGCTGCAGGGACGACTCGAGGAACTGGCCGCGCGGCACGCCGCCGGCCGCATCCACCTGAGCCTCGCCGCCGCCGGCCACCACGCGCTGGCGGTCGCCATCATCGAGGAGCGCGGAGGCCCGGCGCCGCGACCGGACACCAACCACACAGGGGACTGACGATGGCCACCACGCCCACCTACGAGGACCGCCTGAAGGACTTCTCCTGGTCGCTGGCCGAACAGGAACTGGGCTACCGCAAGGGCGACCCGCTGAACATCGGCTGGCACTGCAGCGACCGGCTCTGCCAACAGGGCCTGGCCGGCAAGACGGCGCTGGTCTGGGAGGACTTCTCCGGCGCGACGAAGACCTACACCTTCGACGACCTGCGCGTGCTGTCGAACACCTTCGCGGCGCACCTGCAGGGCCTCGGCATCCGGCCCGGCGAGCGCGTGTGCCTGTTCATGGACAAGGTGCCCGAACTCTACTTCGGCTTCCTCGGCGTGCTCAAGCTCGGCGCCATTGCGCAGCCCCTGTTCTCGGCGTTCGGCGCCGACTCGCTGCTCACGCGCCTGGACGACGCCGGCACCCGGCCATCGTCACCCAGAGCAAGCACCTGGCGAAGGTGCGCAAGCTCCTGGACAAGCTGCCGCAGCTCAGGCACGTCATCCTGGTCGACGCCGGCGACAGGCCGCTGCGCGAGCGAGAAGTCGGGGCTTCGACATGGACGCGCGCCGCGCGTCGACACCTTCGACACCTTCCCCACGGACCCCGAGACCCCCTCGGTGCTGCACTACACTTCAGGCACCACGGGGCAGCCCAAGGGCGCCCAGCACGTCCACTACTCGCTGATCTCGCAGTACCTCACCGCGAAGTGGGTCCTGGATCTGCGCCCCGACGACATCTACTGGTGCAACGCCGATCCCGGCTGGGTCACCGGCACCTCCTACGGCATCATCGGGCCCTGGGCGAACGGCGTGACGCAGTGCGTGACGGACACGGGCTTCAAGGCCGAGAGCTGGTACCGCTTCCTCGAGACCATGAAGATCACCGTGTGGTACTCCGCCCCGACGGCCATCCGCCTGCTGATGCGCGAAGGCATCGACGTCGTGCGCAAGCACGACCTCTCCCGCCTGCGCCACCTCTGCAGCGTGGGCGAGCCGCTCAACGCCGAGGCGGTCGTCTGGGGGCAGGAGGCCTTCGGCAAGCCCGTCCACGACACGTTCTGGCAGACGGAAACCGGCAGCATGATGATCACCAACTTCCCGGGCATGCCGATCAAGCCGGGCTCCATGGGCAAGCCCTTCCCGGGCATCACGGCCGGGGTCCTGGACCCGCACGACCTGCCGCACGAGGGCCCGGCCGCGTGGGCCTGATCGCGATCCGGCCGGGCTGGCCCTCGCTGATCCGCGGCTACTGGAAGAACGAGGCCACGTACCAGAGCAAGTTCAAGAACGGCTGGTACCTCTGCGGCGACCGCGCGAGCATCGACGAGGACGGCTACTACTGGTTCGTGGGCCGCGACGACGATGTGATCAACACCGCCGGACATCTCGTCGGACCCTTCGAGATCGAGTCCGCCCTGCTCGAGCATCCGGCCGTGGCCGAGTCGGCCGCCGTCGGCAAGCCCGATCCCGTGAACATGGAAGTGGTGAAGGTCTTCATCGCGCTCAAGCCGGGTATCGAAGCGAACAAGATGCTCGAACTCGAGATCATGGCGCTGCCCAAGACCCGCAGCGGCAAGATCATGCGGCGCGTCCTGCGCGCGAGGGAATTCGGCGAGCCGGAATGGCGATATTTCGACCCTCGATAAGCGATTGACGCGGTCCAGCACCCACCACAGGGCAGTCGAAATGGCCGAGCGCAAGCAGACGATCCTCGACTACGTCAAGAACGAGTACCTCGAAGCCGACGACGACCGCGAGGTGACCTACGATACCCCGCTGATCTCCAGCGGCATTGTCGATTCCTTCTCGATGGTGTCCCTCAAGGTGTTCCTCGAGACCACCTACAGCATCTCGATTCCCGACGCGAAGGCGACGCCCGAGGCGTTCGACAGCGTCAACAACATCGCCGCGCTGGTCGAGCGCTTCAAGAGAGCTGACCGCCGGGAAAGAAGGGAGCTGTCATGGCATTCGCGACCGGGACCCGGACCTCCTACCAGCAGGAACTGGCGGCCATCCGCAGTGCAGGGCATCTTCAAGGAGGAACGCGTGATCTGCTGCCCCGCAGGACGCCGACATCGAGGTCGAGTTCCCGATCGGCGCGCCGGCAAGAAGGTCATCAACCTGTGCGCGAACAACTACCTCGGCCTGTCCTGCCACCCGGAGGTGGTCGCGGCGGCGCGGCGCGGCCTGGACGCCCGCGGCTACGGCATGTCCTCGGTGCGCTTCATCTGCGGCACGCAATCGCTGCACAAGGAATTGGAGCGCCGGTTGAGCGAGTTCCTCGGCACCGAGGACACGCTGCTCTTCCCGTCCTGCATGGACGCCAACGCGGGCGTCTTCGAGGCCGTGCTGGGCGAGCAGGACGTCATGATCGCCGACCGTCTCGTGCACGCCTCCATCGTGGACGGCATGCGCCTCGCGAAGGCGCAGCAGGACACCTACAAGCACAGCGACATGGCGCACCTCGAGCAGAAGCTCCAGCTCCATCAGGACAAGCGCGCGCGCCTCATCATCACCGACGGTTCCTTCTCGATGGACGGCGATCTCGCGAAGCTCGACCAGATCGTGGAGCTCGCCGAGAAGTACAACGCGATGGTGTTCCTCGACGATTCGCACGCGTCGGGCTTCATCGGCAAGACCGGCCGCGGCACCCACGAGCACTGCGGCGTCATGGGCAAGATCGACATCGTCACCACGACGCTGGGCAAGGCGCTCGGTGGCGCCAGCGGCGGCTGCGTCGCGGCCGCCGCGAACTCGTGGAGATGTGCCGCCAGAAGGCGCGTCCGTATCTCTTCTCCAACACCGTGCCGCCCGTCGTGGCAGCCGGCGCCATCCGTGTCATCGACCTCATCTCCAACACCACCGAACGCCGCGACAAGCTCGAGGCCAACACGGCCTGGTGGCGCGAAGGCCTCACCAAGGCCGGCCTCGTCATCAAGGCGGGCGAGACGCCCATCGTCCCGGTGATGCTCTTCAACGCGAAGCTCTCGCAGGACTTCGCCCTCGACCTGTACGCGCGCGGCATCTACGTGGTCGGCTTCTTCTTCCCCGTGGTGCCCAAGGGCCAGGCGCGCATCCGCACGCAGCTGTCGGCCGCGCACGACCAGAGCCACCTCGACCTCGGCCTGGCCGCCTTCGCCAAGGTCGGCGCCAAGTACGGGATCCTGGGTCTGGGCAAGAACGAGATCATCGAGAAGTACGGGACCTGAGCCGACGCCGGAGGGACGAACCATGAACGAGCCGCGCCGCATCGCGATCGATCTGCCCGGGACCGAGGCGTTCCGCGACGACGACCTCGAGGTCCTGCGCACCACGCTGCAGACCATCGTCACGCTCTCGATGGAGAGCCGCGACGAGCCCTGCGAGTCCTCCCGGCGGATGCACCGCGAGGGTTGGGACGTGCACTGGGGTCTGACCTGGATCGCGCGGGCCCGGCGCGGCGGCGTCACCGAGGAAGCCACCGGCTCAACCCGGAGCGAAGTACTCGCTCGGCTTCAACAACTTACCAGCCTGCACGAGGTTGACGGCTGCCCGTAATTACCGTTCTTTGACTCCGTTTCCTGGGGGGGGAACCTGACCCGCTGACGGACGTATGGGAACGGATGAACACCTTGCGCAGACCGACGGCCCTGCAGGCCGCGTTGATAGTAGTCAATTTATTACTGGTCATAGGGATAGGGGCGCTGCTGGCGACGCGCGGGCGGAGCGGTCCGCACCTCGATCCCGTCTCCGGCGCCCCCCCGCCGAGCATCCTGCTGATCGGCATCGACACTTTGCGCCAGGATAAAATCGGCCCGCCGGGACCGGGCGAACCCACCCGGACCCCCCACCTCGACGCCCTGGCGCGCGACGGCGTCCGCTTCGAGCAGTGCCAATCCACGGCGCCCTGGACCCTGCCCTCGTTCGCCTCGATCTTCACCGGGCTGCGGCCCTACCGCCACGGCGCCGTCGGCGGCGAGCGCGACTACCTCTCCGAGCGGCACACGACCCTGGCCGAGCACCTCGCCCGGGCCGGCTACGCCACGGCGGGCTACGTGGGCATCAACTACCTGACCGGCCAGTTCGGCATGGACCAGGGATACGTGTCGCGGCCGCCGCAGTCGGTCGACCTGACGGGACTCGACCAGGCCAGCAGCATCACGCGCCTCAGCGGCGAGTTCTTCGCGCAGCACCGCGGCGAGCCCAGCTTCGTCTTCAGCCACTACTACGACCCGCACGCGCCCTACGCGCCGCCACCGCCCTGGCATCGCAAGTACTACCTCGGCAACGAGTGCCGCCCGGGCGAACCGCTCACCGCGCGGATCCTGGCGGCGGGCGGCGTCCCCGGCGAGAACGCCAGCCGCGGGATGTACGACTGGCTCACCGGCGTCACGGACCCGGCGTTCCCTACCGCGCAGTACGCGGCCGAGGTCAACTACACCGATGACCACGTGGGCCGGCTGATCGCCCGGCTGAAGGAGCTCGGGCTGTACGAGGGGATGCTGATCGTGGTGGTCTCCGACCACGGCGAGCACCTCGGCGAGCACGGCTACTACTACACGCACGCCCTGCCCTACCAGGAAACGCTCCACGTCCCGTTGATCGTCAAGCTGCCCGGCAACGCCGGGGCCGGCCGCGTCGTCGAAGCGCCCGTCTCCACCCTGGATCTGCTGCCGACCATGCTGGAGGTCGCCGGGATCGCCGTTCCCGACACCCTGGACGGCGGCTCGCTCGCCGGCCTGCTGCTGGGCCACGGCAAGGCCCCGCGCCACGACCTGCTGGCCGAGCAGGGATCCGACCCCGAGCTCTACTGCAAGACGCTCGTCGACTGGCCGTGGAAGCTCATGCTGTTCCGGCAGGAGGGGCGGGAACGGATCGCGCTCTACGACCTCGCGTCCGATCCGGGCGAGACGAGGGACCTGGCGAGCCAACACCCCGACGAGACCACGCGGCTGACCGACCGGCTGCGCGCGACCTTCGATCCGGACTCGCCTCTGGGCAAAGGTGCTCCGGGCACGCGCGCGAACCTCGGGCAGACCGACATCAGGCTGCTGGAGTCGCTCGGCTACGTGCACAAGCGGCCGGCGACCGCCGCCGGCGAAGGCTGACCGCGCTGCGACGCCCTAGCGGACCAGGACCAGCCGCCGCGACTGGCGTGTCCCTGCACACTCCAGCGTGTACAGATAGGTGCCGCTGCCGAGGCCGTCGGCGCGGAACTCGACCTCGGTGCGTCCCGCCGGCAGCACGCCGTCGACCAGCGTCCGCACCAGTTGCCCCCGCAGATCGTACACCGCCAGCTTCACCGCCGACGCCGCACCGAGCTCGACCGGGATCGTCGTGGCCGGGTTGAACGGGTTCGGCCGGCAGCGGCCGAGCACGGCGAGCGACGGGAGCAGCGGCGGCGCCGCGGTGACGAAGGCCGGCGCCCCGTACGCGAAGTGCGCGTCGCGGTAGGACTGCGACAGGGTCCGGGTCAGGTAGCGGTCGGTGATCAGGAACTCGACCTGATCGACCACGGCGCTGCCGGCCGAGACGGAGAACCAGCCGCCGCCGTCGCCTTCGCCGATCGGATACAGGGGGCTGGTGCCGTTGAAGTACGCCGGCGTGTAGGCGTCGTCCGTGCGGGGCAGCGCCCAGATGCGGGCACCGGCGGCCTCCGTCGTCGCGTAGGCGAAGCTCACCGTCACCTGCTCCCCGGGGTCGAGCACGGCGGGCAGGGCGGGCACGTACGTCACGCCGTTCACCGCGTGGGGGCCGAAGGCGAAGCCGACCGGCAGCCGGACGTCGAGCAGTTGCGCGCCGCTCCCGGCCGCAACCATCAGGATCTGCAGGTACGGGACCTCGCGCTCGCCGGCCACGATCGTGAACCAGCGCGAGAGGTGGCCGGCGGTGGCGGCCAGGACCGGGCTCGGCGCGTAGGACTGGTCGGGAACGGGCTGGCCGCCGGCATCCACGCCGCGGGCCCAGACCTGCACCCCCGCCGTCGCGGACGTGGCGTAGTCGAAGTCGACCAGCACGGTTTGACCGTGGCCGAGCTGCTCGTGCGCGCCCGGCGCGATCACGGGCTGCGCACGCCGTGCGCCCCGGAGATCCGCCGGGATGAAGAACTCCAGCAGCAGTTCCGTCATGGCCGCGTTCCACATCTGCAGCCGGATGCTGTCGACGTGCGGAGCGCCGCCGTCGAACCGGAACCACTGGCTGCCGGAACCCGATCCAACGACGAACGACCCGCCGCTTGTGACCACGCCTGGAACCGGAGTCCCGCCGCTGAAGGGCCGCGCGAGCACGTACACGCCACCCGCGCGCGTGCTGGCCGCGTCGAAGGCGAGCGTGAACGCCTCGCCGTGCTTCAGCCAGGCCGGGCTCGCCGTCGACGGTTGCAGGTGATGGACGGCGTGGTCCCCGTAGTGGATGACGGCAGGCACCGAGATTTCCAGCAACGTGGTGACCTGGTCCGGCGTGACCATCTCGACGAGACAGTGATCGAGGGAGCGGCTTCCGGAGGTGAACGTGAATCCGAGCTGCCGGTGGCCGGTGCCCGCGGGCAGGACCGCGCTCACGTCGCCGACGAAGCCGGCGACCGTCGCGCCGCCGCTCTGCGGCGCGACCCTGAACCGGGCGCCGCCCGGGTTGGTGATCTTGTAGTCGAAATCGACCAGCACGACGGCGCCGTTCGGGAGGCGCGAGCCGCCCGGCTCCCCGACGACGACCTGGCCGATCCAGCCGGCGGCGGCCGGGCCGGCCGCGGCGACGAGCAAGACCGCGAAAGCGGCCGCATGGTGCAGTTTCATGGCGGACTCCCCCCTTGCGCCGCCCCGGGGGCGGCGCGGTTCGCCTCTGCGTCGATGTTATCACATTGGAGAGTCGTACTGTCGAGAATGTGTCCGGCCGCGGGGACGTCAGGCCGGCGGTGGGCCGTCCGGCCGCTCCGGGGCCGATCTGAGCAGCGACGCGGCGATCGAACCCCCGAGCAGCGTGGCGATCACGCCCAGCGAGACGACGACGGGCAGTTCCACCGCGTCGGCGAGCAGCATCTTGATCCCGACGAACA
The DNA here is from genome assembly GCA_016706845.1 of bacterium. Taxonomy (GTDB): domain Bacteria; phylum Krumholzibacteriota; class Krumholzibacteriia; order LZORAL124-64-63; family LZORAL124-64-63; genus PNOJ01. Next base: position 6,005 of record JADJIV010000006.1, on the reverse strand, counting down.
CCAGCACGAGGCCGAGGCCGACCTTCAGGTAGCGGAAGCGGCCCATCATCCCGGCGAGCAGGAAGTAGAGCGCCCGCAGGCCGAGGATGGCGAAGATGTTGGACGTGAAGACGATGAAGGGATCGGTGGTGATCGCGAAGATCGCGGGGATGGAATCCACGGCGAACACGATGTCCGTCGCCTCGACCACCACCAGCACCATCAGCAGAGGCGTCGCCAGCCAACGGCCGCCTTCCTTGACGAAGAAGCGGGCGCCCCGGTAGTCGGTCGTCAGAGGGACCAGCCGGCGGAAGATCCTGAAGACGGGGTTTCGTTCGGGGTGCATCTCCCCGCCGCGGTGCAGCAGCAGCTTGATCCCGGTGAAGACCAGGAAAGCGCCGAAGACGAAGATGATCCAGTGGAACCGGTGGATGAGCGCCGCGCCGGTCACGATGAAGATCGCCCGCATGACCAGGGCGCCGAGGATGCCCCAGAACAGGACGCGGTGCTGGAGCTTCACCGGCACCGCGAAGTACGAGAACAGCACGATGAACACGAACAGGTTGTCGACCGACAGCGCCTTCTCGAGCAGGTAGCCGGTGAAGAACTCCAGGCCGCGGACCGCGCCGAAGTGGCGCCAGATCCAGGCGCCGAACAGCAGGGAAAGGGAGATCCAGACCACCGACCAGATCAGCGCCTCGCGCATGCGGATCTCGTGGGCTCGGCGGTTGAAGACGCCGAGATCCACGGCCAGCATCACCAGCACGAAGCCGATGAAGCCGGCCCAGAGCGCCGGGGAGCCTACGGAAGAGCCGTCCATGAACACCTCGCAGCGACGTGACGCGCCCGCACCGGCGGCAGTGAACCGGGAACAAGATAGGCGTTTCCCGGCCGGCGGGAAACGCCTGTTTGTCGTCGTGAACTGCGAACGGCTCAGTCCCGGGCGAAGACTTCCGTCAGGAAGTTCCGCATCGCCAGCCAGGAGCGGCGGTCGGCGTCGGCGTCGTAGGCCGCGCCGCGGGAAGGATCGTCGCCGGCTTCCTTCTGGGTGAAGGCGTGGACGGCGCCCGCGTACATCACGAGCTGGTAGTCGACGCCGACGGCTTCCATCTCTTCGATGAACCCGCGCACCGCCTCCGGCTTGACGTAGGGATCGACCGCGCCGTGGCAGACCAGCACCTTGGCGCGCACGCCGCCGGCGGCGGCCGGCAGGGGCGTGTCGAGGCTGCCGTGGAAGCTGACCACGCCCGCGAGGTCGGCGCCCGCGCGGGCCAGTTCCAGCACGCCGCCGCCGCCGAAGCAGTAACCGACGGCCGCCGTGCGCGCGGGATCGACGACGGTCTGGCGCTTCAGTTCGGCCAGGCCCGCGGCCAGGCGGGCCCGGAACAGGGGCCGGTCGCCGTAGAACTTGCCGGCCTGCGCCGCCGCTTCGGTGGTGTCGCGCGGCCTGACGCCGCGGCCGTAGACGTCGGCCGCCAGGGCGGCGTAACCCAACCCAGCCAGCATGTCGGCCCGGCGGCGCTCGTTGTCGCCCAGGCCCAGCCACTGGTGCACCACCAGGACGCCGGGCCGGGGTCCCGGCAGCGCGTCGTCCCAGGCCAGGTAGCCCTCCAGCACGACGCCGTCGTGTTCGTAGGTCACGATCTTGTTGACGATCTCGGCTTCGGCGGCCGACGCGCCCGCAACGAGCAGCGCCACCGACAGCAGGGCCTTGATATGCATGCCGTCCTCCGGGGAGCGGGAAAATCCTGGGTTCCTCGCCCCGGAATATCGGCGCGATGCGGGCCGGCCGCCACCGGGCGGGTTCGCGGGCCGATCGTCGTCACGGCACCAACAGGATTTTCACCGACCCCTCGCCGTCCGGTCCCGCAAGCCGCACCACGTAGTTGCCGGCGGCGACCCGTCGGCCGACGTCGTCGCGCCCGTCCCACCGCGCGGTGTGCGTCCCGACGGCTCGCTCCCCGTCGAGCAGGATGCGCACGCGACGGCCGCTCAGATCGCAGACCGTCAAGCGGACGCGGCCGGCGGTCGCGAGCTTCCATTGCAGGGTCGTGGCGGGATTCGCTGGGTTGGGACCGGCGCTCAGCAGCGGCGCGGGGCTGGGAACGCCGTCATGGACGCCCGTGGCCGCCATGAATTCGTAACAACCCATGTCGACCTGCGCTCCGAGCAGGCGTGGGCGTCCCGCGAGGTCGGTCGGCGGCAACCAGGGCGAGGCCGCGGCGAAGTCCCCCGCATCGCGGCAGGGCGAGGCTGCGCTCAGGTCCCCGGGCCCGTGGACCGCCGGGCGGAACTGCGGGTCCAGGTCCATCCCGCCGAGACCTTCGCCGTAATCCTGGACGTCGCAGTACCGGATGTGGAAGGCGCGCGGCTCGAGGATCTGGAACCGGTCGTGGTGGTTGGTCTCGTTGCCGTAGATCACGCAGCCGACGTAGCGGGGACGGGCGTGGAAATGGTCGATGCCGCCGGCCGTGCGGTCGAAGATCTCCGGGTTGACGACGCGGTTGCCGATCACGGTGTCGTGCACCAGCCGGGGGTAGCCGTGGCCGACGAAGACGGCCCCGGCGCGGCTCCAGGCCACGTTGTCGTGCATCAGCGTGCCGACGATCAGCGGCGCGGCCCCGTAGTGCACGGCCAGCGCGCCGCCGCGATCGGCGCAGTTGTGGCGCAGGACGCAGCCGGTCACTTCGAGCCGCGAGTGGCCCACCACGCGCAGCGCGCCGCCGGCCCGTCGAGGCACTGCCCGCCTGCGCGCGGCGCGCCGTCGTCGAGGCCGAGACCGGGCACCGCCTTGGCGTGCTCCAGGACGCAGCCGCGCAGGAACGAGGCCGGGTTCGCGGCCGGGACGTTCAGGAAGGTGATCCCGTTCCAGCAGCCGGCGGTGTCCTGGCTCGCGTCGAAGGCGCCGGGATCGGCGGTGGTCCAGACGACGGGCTGCTGCGGCGTGCCGTGCGCCTGCAGGGCGCCGTCGCGCACGACCAGGCCGAAGTAGCCGTCGAAGCGGACCGTCACGCCGGAAGCGACGGTCAGGACGGCGCCGTCGCGGATCGTCACGTCCGCGGTGACGAGGACCGAGGCCGCGTCCCACAGCGTGTCCTGGGCGATGTCGCCCGCAACGGTCAGCGGGGTGGCGCGCACCGGCGGCGGCGGCACGGACGGCGACGCCTCGTGCTCGGCAATTGCGCCGCGGACGACGTCCGCCGCCGGCACGATGCGCGAGCCGTACAGCGGCGCATTCTGCGGGCGGAAATCGCCGTGCTCGGGGTCGCGCAGTCCCGGGTCGAGTCCGATGATGTTGTTGTGCGGTGCCGAACCGGCATCGTCCCACGGGGTGGGAGTTGCTCAGCTGTATTCTCAGAGGAAGCCGAAGTGCCGCAGCGGGTCCTCGTTCGCGCGGGGGTCGGCGTGGTACGTCCAGTTGTCGCGCACGTCGGGCAGCCCGAAGGCGCCCGTCTGGATGGACAGGCCGAAGGCCAGCCCCGTCGGCAGGTTGTTGCCGGTGATGCCGGTCCAGATCATCACGTCCTGGCCGGTGTCGACGGGATCGACCACGAGGTTGCGCTCGCACAGCACGCCGGCGCCGGCGCCCATCAGGCGCACCGCGTACTCCTCGGGCCGGTAGAACGTGCAGTAGCGCACCGATCCCGCCGGGACCCGCTGCACGTCGACGCTGTTGTCCCCGACGAAGCGCACGCCGCCGTTCAGGACGATGCAGTCCTGGATGTCCAGCCGGTTGGTGCAGAACGAGAAGCAGATCTGTTCGCCCTCGAGGTCGAGGATGGCGCCGTTGCCGGCGATCATCACGTCGAGGCCCAGCTCGGCGTCCTGGAACCGCGTGCGGTCCTCGTCCCACGTCGTGCCGATCATCAGGCCGCCGGTGTAGACGCGGCCGGTCTCGAGCTCGAGGTAGCGGTCGTAGCCGTCCTGCGCAGGGGCCGACTCGAAGACGGCCTGCAGGGGGATCGGCGGCGGCGCGGCGGTTGCCGGCGGCGAGGCTAGGCACATGGCGATCACGGCGCCGACCGACAGGCAGAACTTCCGCAACTCGATCCTCCCCTGCGTGTTGGAGCGTCGTTGAGTCTACCACAACCGGCACGCGAAGGGGCCGGCGGATTTGCGATCCGCCGGCCCCGGCTACGGGCGAGAATGACGACCCGATCAGTCGTTGAGTTCGCCGTTGTTCATGTGGGCGCCGTAGTGCTGCCCGTTCATGTTGATCGTCGCCTCGCCGGCGCCGAAGGTGATCGTGAACGAGCGGTCGATGTGGCGTTCGACGTAGTCCTCGCCGCGCTCGACGGTGATGTCGGCGACGTAGGTGCCGGACATGGTGCCCGACACGGCCTCGCTGAAGTCGTGGCCGGCGCCGCGCGGGACGGTCACGTCGATCAGTTCGGCGTCGAAGGCGCCGGTCAGGGTGCGCACGAAGCGCGGGGTCTCGAACCGGTTCGAGGCGTCGCGGCTGTAAGTGCCGTTGATCGTCAGCAGGTTCGTGTTCACGCCGGTCGCCACGAAGGTGCCCGGACAGCGCGTCCAGGTTCTGCTCGAAGCGCCGCGTGCGGTGGGTGCCGGTGCCCGAGACGATGTTGAACTCGACCGTGCGCGCGGTGTCGCTCCCCACGATGCGGTACTGCTGGGGCTGGCCCCCGATGTAGAGGAAGCGCAGCGTGTACACCCGCGAGATCGTCGCGTAGGGCGTGCTCTCGGTATCGCCGCGCTCGCGATCGACGGTGAGCGTCCAGGTGCTGGTCGTTTCGTCGTAGACGGCGTTCTGGAAGCGGGGGCCCGGGAGCGCCTTGTCGACGTCCAGCCCACCGACGGCCGAGGACAGGTCGGCGATCTGATCGGTCATGCCGCCGTTGTCGGTCGCGATCTCGGTGGCGACGACGCCGGCGGCGTCCTGGTCGGCGGTCGCATAGGTGTCGTTCGGCGAGATGGGATCATCGTCGCAGCCGGCCAGCATCAGGGATGCAGCGAGCAGGGCGAGAAGGGTGATCCAGGTGGCGGGGGTGCGATGGGTCGTCATGGCGGTCCTTCCGGTGCGGGGGGCGCGGATCGGGTTTCAGACGGACTATGCAAGGAGCTTGCCCGGGTTCGCCGGTCATGTCCGGAGCGCCGGCATCGCTGTCTATCTATCGTAATAGCAACGTATTATAACGACACCACCCCACGTTACCTGGTCAAGAAACTATGGGTGTCACGTACGATGAGGTACACGTGAGCCCATTCGCGTACGCCAGCCTGTTATGGAGGTCGATCAAAATGGGGGGAAATAATGTTGACGATCATTGACAATATGTTAAAAATACTTGACATAGATTCCGGGAAGTCCCAGCATCGATCCCATGAAGGATGACCTCCGCACCGAAGTCCGCCGCCTGCGCTTCCAGAACGGCGAGATGACCCAGGAAGAGCTGGCGTCGAAGGTCGGCGTCAGTCGCCAGACCATCATCGCCATCGAGCGGGGCAAGTACAACCCCTCGGTCGGCCTGGCGCTGCGGATCGCCCGCACATTCGGCGTGCGCGTCGAGGACGTGTTCGCCCTGTCGGACGAGGAACCACGGGAGACCCGCGATGACGAGATTCGCTGACCGGATCGGCTGGCGCCCGACCACCGCGACCCTGATCGGCGCGGCCCTGGTGATCGGCGGCTTCCTGCTGGCCGAGCTGAACTGGTGGTTCATCGTCCTGTCGGGGATCGGCGCCTTCGGGCCGGGCATCCTGCGGGAACTGGGCTGGCTGCGCGACAACGACGAGTTCGCGCGCCGCGCCGCCCAGCGCGCCGGCTACCACGCCTACCTCGTGACGGGTCTGGTCGCCTTCGTGCTGATCGGCTTCGTCCGCTCCGGCGAGCGCCATCTCAAGCATCCCGAGGAGCTGGCCACGCTGTTGCTGGCCCTGCTGTACTTCACGTGGCTGCTGAGTTCGCTGCTGGCGTACTGGGGAGCGCGCAAGGCCGCCTCGCGCATCCTGGTCGGCTTCGGCGCCTGCTGGCTGCTGTTCAGCGCCGAAGACAGCTGGCGGACCCG
>JADJIV010000005.1:0-127722 GCA_016706845.1 bacterium | reverse complement strand
CGAGGGCGGCATCACGCTCGACGGCGCCACGTACGCCCAGGCGCTCGTCGACGAAGTCGTCGCGCCGTGCAGCGACATGTCGGCGGTGCGCATGTTCGAGGCCTGGGACCGCCTGGACGGCCTCGGCCAGCCGATGTACCCCGGGGCGGTCCGCGAGACCCGCATCGCCGCCCTCGACAGCCTGAACACCGGCCACTTCAGCATCTTCAACCAGATCGGCCACGGCTTCTTCTTCAACATGGACATGGGCGACGCCAACATCACGATCACCGACGCCGACAACCTGCACAACGGCGTCAACCGGACGTTCCTGATGTACGCCCTGAACTGCGCCTCGGCGGCCTTCGACTACGGTTGCCTCATGGAGCGGTTCGTGCAGAACCCCAACGGCGGTTCCTTCGCTTCCATCGGCGCCACGCGGGCGGCCTTCCCGGCCACCGCCAACGATTTCCAGAAGGCCTTCTTCGACGCCATGATGTGCGACGCGACGCCCCGGCTCGGCGATCTGATGACCGCCAGCCGCCTGCCCTGGCTGGCCTACGCGCCGGCCAACAGCTTCACCCGCTGGACCTATCTGAACTACACGCTGCTCGGCGATCCCGGCCTGCGCATGTGGACGGCCGCGCCCGCCGCCCTGACGGTAAGCGCGCCCGCCTCGCTGCCGCTCGGCGCCCAGAACGTCCCGATCACGATCACGTCGGGCGGGCTGCCCGTCGCCGGCGCCCGCGTCGTGCTCAGCCGCAGCGGCGACGTCTACGCCTGGGGCGACACCGACGCGGCCGGCCAGGTCACGCTGAACGTCGTGCCGGTGGACACCGGCTCGCTCACCCTGACCGTCACCGCCCGCAACGCCGCCCGCAAGGTCCAGTCGCTGCCGGTGACCGGAGCCGGCGCCTACATCGCCCTGCAGAGCATGACCGTCACCGACAACGGCACCGGCGGCACCATCGGCAACGGCAACGGCATCGCCGAGGCCGGAGAGACCGTGGCCTTCCTGGCCCGCTTCCAGGACACCGGCAGCGGCGGCGCCGCCGGCGTGACCGCGGTCCCAGCACGTCGGAATGGCTGGTGACCGTCCTGGACGGGAACGCCGCCGTGGCCACGATCCCCAGCGGCGGCAGCGCCAACGCCCTGGACACCTTCCTGGTCCGCTTCGACGCGGCGATGGCGGACGGCAACCACGTCGGCTTCAACGTGGTCGCCGACAACGCGCCCGCCGGCCCCTGGCCCTCCACCTGGGAGCTGGTGGTCGCGGCCCCGGAGGTCGAGGCCATCGCCCTGGACTGGTTCGACGCCCCCTACGGCGACAACGACGGGGTCCTGGAGAACAACGAGCGCGTGACGGTGCTGGTGACCCTGGAGAACTTCGGCGCCGGCCGCGCCGACGGCCTCTCCGGGAGTGCTGCGCACGAGCAGCCCCAACGTCGTGCTCTACGATTCGCTGCTGACGTATCCCAACCTCGACCTGCTGCAGACGTCCAGCGGTACGGCGCTGGTGTCGCTCAAGGTCCTGAACACGACCCTGCCCTACGACGCCCGCCTGGTCGTGACCGACGCGCGCGGGCGCCGGGCCGTGCACGCCTTCCAGATGACGACGCCCGCGATGCCGACCGACCTCGAGTCCGTCACCGCGCTGGGCCCCGACGTCATCGAACTGAAGTGGACGCCGGTCAACCAGCCCGGGGTGCGCGGCTACCACGTCTACCGCAGCCAGAGCCAGGCCGGGCCCTTCACGCGGGCCAACCTCGACCTGTCGGGCCGCATCTCCTACTTCCGGGACACCGGCCTGGACCTGCTGACGCGCTACTACTACCGCGTCACCTGCGTCGACTCGTTCCTCGTGGAGGGTCCCGTCTCGGTCGTCTTCGCCAAGAGCACGTCGCCGTCGGAGCTCGCGCCCTTCCCGCTGCCCATCGCGACCGAGACCAGCAGCCACTGCGCCGTCGGCGACGTGACCGGCGACCACCGCCTGGAGATCGTCATGGCCTCGGACGAGGTCTACGTGTGGACCGAGGACGGCCAGGAGCTGTTCGACGGCGACGACGACTCGCAGACCCTCGGCCCGATCACCAACCTCGGCACGGCGCCGGCTGACGCCCATGGGCGTGACCCTGGCGAACCTCGACGACGACCCGGCGCTGGAGATCCTCTGCTCCGACCGCGACCTGAAGCGGATGTACGCCTTCAACGCCGACGGCACGCAGGTGCCCGGCTGGCCCCGGTCCACCGGGACGATGTGGGTCTGCCGCCCGCGGTGGGGGACATCGACGGCGACGGCGACGTCGAGATCGTGGCCAACAACCTCGCCGGCCGCACGCTCGCCTGGAACACCGACGGCAGCGAGGTGCGCGACGGCGACAACAACCCCGCGACCCAGGGCGTGCTGATCGACCGCTCGTCGGTGCTGACCTACGACGAGTGGTGCCGCTCCGGTCCCGCGCTCGAGGACCTCGACGGCGACGGCGCCAAGGACATCATCTTCGGGACGCGGTACCGCTTCGTCGCCACCAACCTCCTGCTGGCCTACCGCCACGACGGCACGCAGGTGCCGGGCTTCCCCATCCCGGTCGGGTCCGGCGGCAATATCATGTGCAGCCCCACCATCGCCGACCTCGACAACGACGGGCTGAAGGAGATCGTGTTCGTCTCGGAGGAGGACTCGCTGCGGGTGGTCCGCCAGAACGGCACCCGCTACCCCGGGTTCCCCCGGTACTTCCGCTCCCAGAGCACCAACGGCGACGTCACCTGCCCCAGCCCCGCCGTGGGCGACTTCGACAACGACGGCCGGCTGGAGATCGTCGCGGTCGAGGTGTTCGGCGCCGCGTCGTCCAGCGTCCACGTCATCGACACCGACGTCGCCGGCGGCACCAGCGGCCAGACCATGAGCGGTTGGCCGCGCGCGGTGCCCGGCAACTCGGAGTCCAGCCCGGTCGTCGGCGATCTCGACGGCGATCACTACCCCGACGTGGTGTTCGGCATCGGGGGCGGCGACACCGAGTCCCCGAACAACCTCTACGCGTTCTCGCACGACGGGCAGGACCTCGACGGCTTCCCGCTGACCCTCGGCGGTCCCGTCCGGCCCTCGCCGGTGATCTGCGACTTCGACCAGGACGGCTACGTCAACCTCGTCTACGGCGGCTGGGACCTGATGGTCCACGTCTGGGACCTGCCGGCGCCCTTCTACCCGAACGAGGCGACCTGGCCGACCTTCCGCGGCAACACCCTGCGCGACGGCGTCTTCCGGGCCGTCGCCACGACGCCGGTGGAGGAGGCGCCGCCGCCGGCCGCCCGCCTGACGCTGGCGCCCAACGTGCCGAACCCCTTCAACCCGAGCACCACGGCCCGCCTCTACGTGCCCGCGGGCGGGGAGGGGCCGCTGTCGGTCGAGATCTTCGACGTGCAGGGCCGGCTCGTGCGCAGCCTCCACCGCGGACCGGTGGCGCCCGGCTGGCTGACGGTGACCTGGCACGGCCAGGACGACGCCGGCCGACCCCAGGCCAGCGGCGTCTACTTCCTGCGCGCGCAGCGCGGCGGGGAAGGCAGCACCCTCAAGATGCTGCTCGTGAAGTAGCCGCCGCCGGCCGCGTTGACCGCGACCGGCGCGGACGCTACACTGCGCACGGCTGCAAAGGCGGCCCGGTCCCGACGGGGCCGGGCCGCATCGCCGTGACGGGGAGGGCCGGAGTGGGAGCGCGACGAGGAATGCAGGCCGGGAAGGGACCGGCCGGGCGCCGCCGGCCGCCGCGCTGGCCGCCTGGGTGCTGCTGGCTTGCCTGGCCGCCGCCGGCTGCGGGGCGACAAGCCGCCGCCGCGGGAGACGACGCGACGCCGGTCGACGGCGGCAGGGCCGTGATCGCGTTCCCGGCCGACCCCGACGTCCTGAACCCGCTGCTCTACACCTCGGCCCACGCCGGCCAGGTCCTGGACCTGCTCGGCGACGCCCTCGTGGAGATGGACGAGGACTTCGTCTACCGCCCGCGGATCGCCTCCCGGCTGGACTTCGCCCCCGACAGCCTCGCGGTGACGGTCCGGCTGCGGCCCTGGCGCTGGTCCGACGGCGAGCCGCTGACGGCCCGCGACGTCGCCGCCACGTACCTCCTGTTCGTCGACCCGCGGGTGGCGAGCCCGCGCGGCGGCGGCCGCTTCAACAACGTGAAGTCCGTCACCGCGCTGGACGATTCGACCGTGCGCTACGAGTTCCGCGAGAGCCGCAACGACCTCATGGCGACCCTCGGCCACTTCCTGCTGCCCGCCCACGTCACCGACCGGCTCGACCCCGCGTCGGTCCGCACGTGGCCGCTCAACGAGCGGCCGCTCGCGTGCGGTCCCTTCGCACTGGAATCCTGGGAGCGCAACCAGACGCTGGTCCTGCGCCGCAACGAGACTTACCCGGGACCGCGCCCGCGGCTGGACCGCCTCGTCCTGCGCATCATCCCCGACGAGACGTCCCGCCTGGTGGAGGTCGAGACCGGCGGCGCGGACCTGCTGGAGGACGTGCCCGTGCACGCGCTCGCCCGCCTGCGCGGCCGGGACGACCTGGTCGTGCACCGCCTGCAGGGCCGCCTGGTGGGGCAGATCGTGTGGAACCTGGCCGACCCCCGCTTCGCCGATGCGCGCGTGCGGCGCGCGCTGTCGCTGGCCGTCGACCGCTCGGTCTTCGTGGACGGGCTGCTGGACGGATGCGCGCAGGCGGGCGGCGGCCCGTTGCCGCCCGCGCTCTGGGCCTTCGACCGCGAGCTGCCGCCCGAGCCCTACGACCCGCAACGCGCCCGGGACCTGCTCGACGCGGCGGGCTGGCGCGACGCCGACGGCGACGGCGTGCGCGAGCGGGCAGGCGAGCCGTTGAGCTTCACCCTGGTGACGCGCAAGGGGGACGCGGTGCGGGAGAACGGAGCTGTCGCCATCCGCGACCATCTCGGGCGCGTGGGAGTGGATTGCCGGCCGCGTGTCATGGAGATGGGCGCGGCCGTGGAACTCGTCCAATCCGGGCGCTTCGAGGCGTACCTGGGAGTCTACTCGGAACGGCTCGCGGTCGATCCCTCGCCGCGCTTCGCCTCGGGCGCCTGGTCGCTCTTCAACTACGGCCACTACGCCAGCGCCGCCGCCGACTCCCTGCTCGCCCTCGGCCTAGCCGAGCGCGACCGGGCCCTGGCCAAGCCCGTCTGGGACGCGTTCCAGCGGCTGATCGTGGCCGACGCGCCCGTCGCCACGCTGTACTACCCCGACCAGGTGGTGGCCGTGAGCCGGCGCCTGCGCGGCGTCTCGCCCCACGTGCTCTCGACCTACCAGAACGTCCAGGACTGGTGGATCGCGCCCGCCGACCGGCGCTGACCGCCGCGGCGATCTTACCGTCCGGTTGACAGATCGCGACCGCCGGGTCTACCGTGTCGGTAATATTCTCGCCCGTGTGACCAGCCCCAACCGGAGGTCCGTGATGACGCGCAAATTCGCCGCACTCGCCGGGGAACTCTCCCTCGACGATCTACGACGCCTCCTGGTCGTCAAGGAGCGCCTCACCGAGCTCGAAACCAGGCGGGGTGAACTCGAGACCGAACTCGCCGCGGTCCGCACCGCCATCGCCGACGTCATGAAGGGCGGCGCCGCCGCCGCTCCCGCGGCGCCGCGGCGCGGCCGCCGTCCGGGAGCCGGACGACCGCGAAGGGGAAGGTCGCGAAGAAGAAAATACTGAAGAAGAAGGTCGCCAAGAAGACGACGAAGAAGACGACGAAGAAGACTACGAAGAAGACGGCGAAGCGCGGGATCGCGTCCGGCAAAGCCGGCAAGAAGACAACAGGCAAGAAGCCCGTCGCGAAGAAAGCGGTCGTCAAGAAGCGGGCGGCGAAGAAGGCGGTCGCGAAGAAGAAGACCGCCGGCAAGGCGACCCTGGAATCGGTCGTCGCGCGTCTGATCAAGGCCAACGGCGGCACGATGTCCGTCCAGGATATCCTGCGCGCCATCGACAAGGGCAAGCTGGTCAAGAGCAAGAGCGCGAACTTCGCGAACGTGCTGCGGCGCACCCTGTCGACGAGCCCGATCCTCGTCAGCGCCGGACGGGGCCGTTACAAGGTCAAGTGAGAGGCGGCCCCGCGCCGGGCCCCGGTTATCCCGGGGGCCAGGTGAGCGCGCGTCCGCCGAGCAGGTGCAGGTGGAGATGGGGGACGGTCTGGCCGCCGTCCGGTCCGCAGTTCAATACCCACCGGTATCCCGAGACGTCCAGCCCGGACTCCCGTGCGACCCGCGCCGCGGTGACCAGCAGTCGCCCGGCCAGGGCGGCGTCGCCGTCGGCCAGGTCGCCCGGCGACGTGATGTGGCGGCGGGGGATCACCAGGATGTGGACCGGCGCCCGGGGCGCGATGTCCCGGAATGCCACGAACTCGTCGTCCGCGTGGACGATGTCGGCGGGGATCGCGCCGGCGGCGATCTTGCAGAACAGGCAGTCGGACATCGTGCGCCACCTTTCGGCTGGAGGAGCCGGGGACCGGAACGACCGGGATCCCTGCCCGGCGACGCCGCATCCTACCATGCCGCCGCGGCGCGGGACAAGCGCCCGCGCCCGCCCGGCGCCGGACGCCGGTTGACGCCCCGCCCCGCCGCCGCTAGCATGCGGAGTGTCAACGCCCAAGGAGGCCGCCATGATCACGACGGAACCCCGCGCCGACGGTGACTCCGGTTCCGTGGACGACATCTTCGAGATCCTGGTCACGTCCCACGCCCGCGGCCTGGGGCGGGTGCCGCTGGACGACGACCTGACCTGGCGCCCGGCCACCGACGCCTACGAGACCGAGGACGCCTTCGTCGTGCAGATGGACCTGGCGGGCATGGACCCCGCCGCGATCGAGGTCTTCACCGACGGCGAGACGCTGACCGTGCGCGGCACGCGCCAGGACATCGCGCCCGCCGGCAAGAAGCACTACTCGAAGATGGAGATCAGCGTCGGGCCGTTCACCAGACGCATCGTCGTGCCGGTGTCGGTGCAGCCGGAGACCGCGGCCGCACGCTACCGCAACGGATTCCTCTACGTCACGTTCCGCAAGGGACCGGCCGCCGCCGGCGGCCGCCGGCGCGTGGACGTGCGCAACGGCAAGTGAGCGGCGCCGAGCCCAGGCGGACGCGGAAGGAACTGTGCCCATGAACGGCGACGAGCGCCAGCGACGGTCGAACGAAGCGCCCCGAGAACCAGGTGCCCGCGGTGCTGCCGGTCCTGCCCATCAGCGACGCGGTGATCTTCCCCTACATGATGGTCCCGCTGGTGCTCAGCGACGAGAACCTGATCCGCCTGGCGGACGACTGCCTCGCCGGCGACAAGATGCTCGGCGCGGTCTCCCAGCGGGAACCCGGCGAGGACGAGGGACAGCCTGACGAGAAGGACCTGCTCTACCGCGTCGGCACGGCGGTGAAGATCCAGAAGATGCTGCGCTTCCCCGACGGCAGCATGCGCCTGCTGGGCCAGGGCGTGGCGCGCGTGCGCATCGGCGAGTTCGTCGCCGAGCACCCGTATCTCAAGGCCCGGGTCGAGGGCCTGCCCGAGGCGAAGGCCTCCGACCCCCGCACGCTGGCCTACATGCGGGGCGTCGCGAACAACTTCCTGAAGATCGTCGACGCCAGCGAGAGCCTGTCCGACGAGCTGAAGGTCGTGGTGATGAACATCGACGACCCCGGCCGCCTCGCCGACCTGATCGCCACCAACCTGGACATCGAGATCGCCGAGAAGCAGCAGGTGCTGGAGGCCGTCGCCCCGCTGGAGCGCCTGCAGATCCTGGCCAAGATCGTCGTGCGCGAACTGGAGGTCGCGGAGCTCGGGCAGAAGCTCCAGTCCAAGGTCCGCAAGAGCATCGACAAGGACCAGCGCGAATATTACCTGCGCCAGCAGCTCAAGGCGATCCAGCGCGAGCTGGGCGACACCGACGACGGCACCGTCGAGATCGAGGAGCTGCAGGAGCGCCTGGCCGGGGCCCGGCTGCCCGAGTCCGTGCGCGCCGTCGCCGAGAAGGAGGTCGACCGCCTCGCCCGCATGTCCCCGGGCGCCAGCGAGTACACGGTCAGCAAGACGTATATCGACTGGCTGCTCGATCTGCCCTGGCTCGAATCCAGCGAGGACAAGCTGGACATCAAGCGCGCCGAGGCGATCCTGGAGCGCGACCACTACGGCCTCGCCGACGTCAAGGAGCGCATCCTCGAGTTCCTGGCCGTGCGCAAGCTCAAGCCCGACCACCGCGGCCCCATCATCTGCCTGGTCGGCCCGCCGGGCGTGGGCAAGACCTCGCTGGGCCGCAGCATCGCCGAAGCGATCGGCCGCAAGTTCTTCCGCTTCTCGCTGGGCGGCATGCGCGACGAGGCGGAGATCCGCGGCCACCGCCGCACCTACGTCGGCGCCATGCCGGGTCGCATCATCGCCGGGCTCAAGGAGTGCGGGACCAACAACCCGGTGATGATGCTCGACGAGATCGATAAGCTCGGCCAGGACTTCCGCGGCGACCCGGCCAGCGCCCTGCTCGAGGTCCTCGACCCGGAGCAGAACAACGCCTTCTCCGACCACTACCTGTCGCTGCCGTTCGACCTCTCGCACACCCTGTTCATCACCACGGCCAACATGCTGGACACCATCCCGCGCCCCCTGCTGGACCGCATGGAGGTCATCCAGCTGCCGGGCTACACCAACCTCGAGAAGCTGGAGATCGCCAAGAGGTACCTGGTGCCGAGGCAGCTCCAGGAGAACGGGCTGACCGCGCGGCACATGGGCTTCACGGACGCGGGCCTGCGCGCCCTGATCAACGGCTACACCCGCGAAGCCGGCGTGCGCGGCCTCGAGCGCAAGATCGGCGCCGTCTGCCGCAAGGTCGCCAAGACCGTGGCGCGCGGACGCCGGCGCCGCCACGCGATCACGGCCACGACCCTGCCCGACTACCTGGGCCAGCCCGACTACGATCCCGACCGCCTGCGCAGCCGGGCCCGCGTGGGCGTCGCCACGGGGTTGGCCTGGACTTCGGCCGGGGGCAAGATCCTCTACCTCGAGGGCGTGGCCCTGCCGGCCGGCTCGGGGCAGCTGCGCCTGACGGGGCAGCTCGGCAGCGTCATGCAGGAATCGGCGGCCGCCGCCTACTCCTACCTGCGCGCCCGCTACGGGGACCGCGAGCGCCACCGCGCCTTCTTCCGCGAGCACGACCTGCACATCCACATCCCGGCCGGGGCGGTGCCCAAGGACGGCCCGAGCGCCGGCATCACCATGGCGACGGTGCTGTTCTCCCTGATGGTGGGCCGCCCGGTCGACCGGCGCACGGCCATGACCGGGGAGATCACGCTGACCGGCGACGTGCTGCCCATCGGCGGCCTGCTCGAGAAGGTCCTGGCCGCGCACCGCGCCGGCATCCGCCGCATCCTGCTGCCCAAGGAGAACGAGCACGACCTGGACGAGATCCCCGAGGAGGTCTCCCGGGACATCGTCTTCATCAGCGTGAAACGGGTCGAAGAGGTCTGGGCCGAACTCTTCCCCGAGGAATTCCCCACGTGAGCGCCGGCGGGAGGCCATGAGCTTCGCCGAGGGCAGGCTGGTGCGCGGTCTCGTCGACCGCTTCTTCCTGCGGGGGGGGGACGCGGGCTTCTCGCTGCCGGGCGGGCTGGGCGAGGAGCCGCAGCTGCTGGCCGTCGACACCGGCGACCTGGCCGACCTCCTGTTCCACATGCCGCTGCTGCAGGCGGTGCGCGAGCGTCACCCGCGCGCGCGCCTCGACTTCCTGCTGCCCGAGGCGCACGTCTCCCTGGTCGCGCCGAGCGGGATCGCGCGCCAGTGCCTCGTCTACCAGCCCCGGCAGCTGAAGCTGTGGAGCCCGTCCTGCCACGCCCTGCTGCGGAGCGTGCGCCGCGAGGGGTACGATCTCAGCCTGGTGATGTCCTGCGACCCGCAGCCCGCCCTGGAGAGGGTGTCGCTGGCGACCGGGGCGCCGTTGCGGATGGGCCCCTCGCATCCGGGTTCGTACCCGGCGGTGAACTTCGAGATCCGCAGCCAGGACGGCGGCGCGCGCTACCGCGGCGACCGCCTGGCCGCGGCGGCCCCCTTCCTGGGGCTGCCCCGCCTCCCGGCGCAGCGCGGCTGGCCCCTGCCGCACGAGAAGCTGCGCCGCGCGCGCCAGCTCGTGCACTTCAACAAGCCGCGGCAGGACGAGGTCCTGGTCGGGTGCGACCCCGCGGCCGGCAAATCGGGTGTCGCGCTGGCGGCGCCGAACTTCCATCACCTGCTGCGCCAGCTCGACGCGCAGACGCCGTGCCGGGTGCTGCCATTGACGCTGTCCGCGGACGCCGAACGCGTCGCGGCCCTGGCGGCCGGACTCGACGCCGCCCCGTTGAACCTGCCCTGCGAGTCGCTGTTCGACGTGGTGCTGCTGGCCGCGGTCTGCGACGTGGTGATCGCCGGCAACACGGACCTCTTCCACTTTTCGGCGGCGGCGGGGGTCCCGACCCTGGGTTTGTTCCTGGAGCAGGACGGGCCGCAGTGGGTGCCGGCGGCGCAGCCGCACGTCCGGATCCTGCGCGTCAAGGACGGGCAGCGGATCGACCCCGACGCCGTGCTGGGCGCGTTCGCGGCGGTCCGCGCCGCGCGCTGACCCGAAAGGAAGACATGTCCCGACGGCCGCGCCTGCTGGTGGTGGCTCCGAACTGGCTCGGGGACCTCGTGATGTCGACCTCGCTGCTGGCCTCCCTGGCCGGGGCGCGCGACGGCGAGGCGCCGCCCGAGATCCACGTCGCTGTGCGCGACCGCTGGGCGCACCTGCTGTCCGATGATCCCCGCGTCGCCGGACTGCTGGTCTACGAGCGCGAGAGGCGCCCACGCGGGGTGGCGCGGCGCGCTGCGGCTGGCCCGGCAGTGGCGGGGCGGCGCCTTCGACGCGGTGTTCGTGCTGCCGCCTTCGCTGCGGGCGGCTGCGGTGGCGCGTCTGGCCGGCATCCCCCGGCGTCTGGGCTTCCGCGGCGAGCAGCGCGGCGTGCTGCTCACCGACGCCCTGCCGCGGCTGCCGCGCTGCTCGCGGCACTACACCGAGGAACT
Organism: bacterium; assembly: GCA_016706845.1. GTDB lineage: Bacteria > Krumholzibacteriota > Krumholzibacteriia > LZORAL124-64-63 > LZORAL124-64-63 > PNOJ01. The sequence goes on along the minus strand of JADJIV010000005.1, from coordinate 116,684 downwards.
CGCCCTGCTGGACCGCGCCTGGCGCGGCGGGCCCGTCCCGCGCTGCCGCCGGCCCGCCCTGGCGCCCGACCCGGCCGGCGCGTGCGCCGCCCCGCGTTCCCGCCGGGTCCGCCCGTCTGGGTCGTGTCCGTGGGCACGACCTACGGCGACGCCAAGAGCTGGCCGCCGGCCGCCGTCGCCGGCTTCGTCGACCTGGCCGCCGCCGAGGCCGGCGCACGCGTCGTGCTGATCGGCGATCCGCCGGCGCGGCCGCTGGCCGACCGCGTGCGCGAGGCCTCCGTGATGGCGGGCGACGTCCCCTGGCGGGAGAGCCGGCCGCGGCGCCGGGCTGCTACGACCTGGTCGGCCGCACGAGCCTGGCCGGGCTCGCCGCGCTGATGCGCGGGGCGGACCTCTTCGTCGGCAACGACAGCGGCCCGATGCATCTGGCGGCGGCCCTCGGCACGCCGACCGTCGGGCTCTTCGGTTCCTCCAGCCCCATCTGGACCGGGCCGCGCGGCGCGCGCGCCACGGTCGCGGCGGTCGAGGGTTTCCGCTGCCACCCCTGCTTCCTGCGCACGTGCCCCGAACCGCGCTTCTGCCTCGAGACGATTTCTCCGCGGCGTGTCCTGAACGCGGCCCGCTCGCTGCTCCCCGGGCAGGAGTTGGGGGAGACGGGCGTCTGGAAACCCCTGGGCGTGACTCAGCCACAGCCGGCGCGGCCGACGCTCTTTTTGGATCGCGACGGGGTGGTCATCCACGACGGCGACTACCTGAGCGATCCCCGCGCCGTGGCCCTGGTCGCGGGCGCCGGCGCCGCCCTGCGCAAGGCCCAGGCGGCCGGCTTCCGCCTGATCATGCTCACCAACCAGTCGGGGCTGGGCCGCGGCTATTACACGCGCGACGAATTCGCCGCCGTGCAGACGCGCGTCGACGCCCTGCTCGCCGGGGAAGACGTGTACCTCGACGGCGTCTACTACTGCCCGCACGCGCCGGACGCGGACTGCCACTGCCGCAAGCCGCGCCCCGGCCTGCTGCAGGCCGCCGCTCGCCACTACGCCTGGGACCCCGCGCGCGCCTGGATGGTGGGCGACAAGCTGTCCGACGTGCGGCTGGCGCGGCACGCCGGCCTGGGCGCGTTGCTGGTGCGCACGGGCAAGGGCAGCCTCAGCGCCCGCGAACTCGATCCGGCCTGGCGCGTGCCCGTCGTGGCGAACCTGGCCCGCGCCGTCGATCACGTCCTGCGGGAGGCGAAGGCGTGAGCTGGAGTCTCGACGGCCGGCCCCTCGGCGCGATCCTGGTCAGCCGGCTGCGCTTCCTCGGCGACGTGGTGATGTCCACCGTCGTGCTCGAGGTCCTGCGCCGCGGCGATCCGGGTCTGCGGCTCGGTTACCTCTGCGAGGCGCCGGCCGCGCCCCTGCTCGCCGGCGATCCGCGCCTGGACCGTCTGCACGTGCTGGCGCGGGGCGCGCGCAGCGCAGGCGCTGCATCACGCCCCACGGCGACCGGCGACGGTCAGGGCGGCGGCTCCGCCGCCGCGACGATCGCCGGTCTGCATCGCGCCCGCTACGATCTCTCCGTGGACCTCTTCGCCAACCCGCGCAGCGCCACGCTGCTGCGCCTGGCCGGAGCGCCCCTGCGCATCGGCGGCGACCGCGGCTGGCGCCGCCGGCTCGCCACCCATCCCGTGGGTGTGCCTTCGCCGCAGCAGGACCCGGTTTTCCGCGCCGCGGCGCCGGGCGGCCTCGGCGAACTCCTCGGCCGCCTGCTGCCGCTGGCTCACGAGCCGAGCGGGCTGGCCTTCAGGGAATGGTACCTGCGCGAATATCCCGAGGGACTGCCGCCGCGCCTCCACGTGGCGCAGAGCGAGCTGGCCCGCGCCGCGCTCGCCGCTCTGGGCGTCGGCGACGGCCGGCCGTACCTCCTGTTCGCGCCCGCAGCCACGTGGCCGGCCAAGGCCTGGCCCCGCCGCCTGGGACGACCTGCGCGCCCGTCTGGCCGGGGCGGATCCGCGGCCCGTCGTGGAACTGGCGGCTCCCGGCGACGGCCGGGACAGCGGCGCCTGGCCCGACGGCGTACCGGGTGGTCGCCTGCCGCCGCTCGGACTGGCCGCGGCGCTGGCGGTGGTCGCCGGCGCGGACGCGGTCATGGCCGTCGACGGCGGCATCACCCACGCCGCGGTCGCCTGCGGCCGTCCCACGCTGGCGCTCTTCGGTCCGACGGACCCCGCGATCTGGTTCCCCTACGAACGTTTCGGCCCGTACCGCGTGCTGTGCACGCGACCCGCCTGCCATCCCTGCGACCGGCACGTCTGCCCGACCGCCGAATTCATCTGCCTGCCCGACCTGTCGCCTGCCGTCGTCGCGACGGCGCTCGCGAGTCTGGGCGCCCCGGGGGCCGGACGATGAACCAATCATTCAGCGCCGAACTGCCGCAGCTGCGCCGGATCCTGGTGATCCGCCGGCGCGCCCTGGGCGACGCCGTGGTCACGCTGCCGGCGGTGCAGGCGTTGGCCGCGGCCTGCCCGTCGGCCCGGATCGACCTGCTCGTGGACCGTCCCTTCGCGCCGTTGCTGCGCGAGGCCGCCGGCCGCATCCGGGTGGTGAGTTGGCCGCCGGAGCACGCGGAAGCCCCGGCAGGCTGGATCGCCTACCTGCGCGCGCAGCGGTACGATCTGGTCGTGGACATCCTGAGCACGCCGCGCACGGCCCTGTGGACCGCCCTGAGCGGCGCCCGCTGGCGGGCGGGCTACGCCCTGCGGTGGCGTCGCTGGGCGTACAATCTGCCGCTGCCCCGCGACCGCCTCGGAGGCCGCCGGTTGAGCCAGTTCGCGGCCGAGGGCTTCCTGGAACTGGTGCGCGAGCTGGGAGCCGACTCCGCGCCGTGGCGGCCCGGCGGGTTGGCGCTCCGGCACGGCGGGCCGTTGCAGAACCCGGCGGGAGCCGGTCAGGGATGGCCGGGAGGCGAGGGCCGCCCGCGCATCGGGCTCACCCTCAGCGCGACGTGGCCCGTCAAGGCCTGGCCGCCGGCCGAGGCCGTGCAGTTGATGCAGGCGCTCGCCGCGCGCGGCGCCGCCCCGCTGCTGATTCCGGGACCCGGGGACGGAGAGCTCGTGGCGGCCGTTCGCGCGGCGGATCCCCGCCTGCGGATCGCCCCGGCCACGGATCTGCTGGAACTGGCCGGCCTGTTGGGCGGCCTCGACGCGCTGGTGGCGACCGACTGTGGACCGCGCCACATCGCCGCCGGCCTGGGCGTGCCGACGGTGACCCTGTTCGGCCCGACGGACCCGCGCGGCTGGAACCCGGAACATCCCTTGCATATCATGGTGCGGACCGGGGAACCTTGTTCCCCCTGCGACCTGTTGGAGTGTCCGGTGGCCGGCCATCCCTGCATGACCGGTCTGCGCGCCGGACGCGTGCTGGCGGCGCTGGACACCGTGCTGGCGCGATCGGGACCCGCTACGAGGGAGGACGCATGATCCTGCGACGAATCCGGGCGCGAGCCCTGCCGGCGGCCCTGGCCGCGGCCGCGATCGCGATCCTGGCGACCGCCGCCGCAGCGGCCGTTGGCGAGGAAACTGCCGCCCCCGCACCGGAACCTGCCGACGGGCTGCGGCCGGTCCCTTACGGGCCCGGCGAATTGCTGGTCTTCTCGATCGACTCCGGGCCGGTCAACGCCGGCGAGGCCTCCTGGAGGTCGGCGAGATCATCGAGTCCGGCGGACACCTGTGCTACCCCGTGGAGAGCAAGGCGGCGTCCAACCGGTTCTTCTCGGCGTTCTATCTCGTGCGGGACAAGGTCATCACCCACATCGACGTGCGGACGCTCGCGACGCGCTACTTCAGCAAGCGGCTGCGCGAGGGCGATTACCGCAAGAACGTGGCGATCCGCTACGACCAGGAAGCCGGCAAGGCCCGCCACCTCGACGGCCACGACGAGGACGTCCCGATCGGAGTCCAGGACATCCTGTCGGCGTTCTACTTCGTCCGCACGCTGCCGCTGGAGCCGGGACTGCCGGCCCTGGTGACCACGCACAGTTCGCGCAAGACCTACGACCTCGAGGTCGTCGTCCACGGCCGCGAGCGGATCACCGTCCCGGCCGGCACGTTCGACTGCATCGTCGTGCAGCCGGTCATCCAGGGCGAAGGGCTCTTCCAGTTCGAGGGCGACCTCACGATCTGGCTCTCGGACGACGCGTTGAGGCTGCCCGTGCTCATGAAGACGAAGGTGAAGGTCGGGGCCATCGACGCCTCCCTGAATTCGTACCGGCCCGGCCGCTCCCCGCAGACGGAGGTCCGGCCATGAACTCGCGCCTCGGCGCCATGCCCGCGCTCGACCCCGCCGGCAAGCGCAGCGAGCGGCTCCTGTTCGTGATCCTGGTGACGGCCGCGGCGGCCATCCTGCGCGGCTACCACCTCGGCGCCTCGCCGCTCTGGATCGACGAGTTCCAGACCTGGCACAACATCCATCCGGGCGCCGGCCACGGGCTCTGGGAGCAGTTCCGCGACAACGTCCAGGGACCCCTCTACCTGCTGCTGAGCTGGCGGCCCGGCCAGCCGGCCTCGCCCGAATGGCTCCTGCGCCTGCCGGCGGCGCTGGCGGGCATCCTGGCCGTCCCGCTGATGTACAAGCTCGGCAGCGAGTGGCGCGACCGTTCGACCGGCGCCTGGGCGGCCCTGCTGCTCGCCCTCAATCCGTTCCACGTCTGGTACGCACAGGAAGCCCGCGGCTATTCCCTGATGGTCCTGCTCATGATGGCGGCGACGTGGCAGTTGCTGCGCATGCAGCGCCGCGGGGCCACGACGCGCGGCGGCTTCACCTACGGCCTGCTCGCCGGGCTCGCGGCCCTGAGCAACATGTCGGCCCTGTTCCTGGTTGCGGCGCAGGCTCTGGGCGTGCTGCTGCTGCACCGACCGCGGGACGGACGGTCGCGGAGCGGCTGGGTGGTCGCCTTCGGGTTGGCCGGCCTCATCGCGCTGCCGTGGCTGCTGCAGGCTGCCGGTTTCTGGTATCCCGGGCGCCTGTCGGCGGGCGGCGGCGGCGGTCTGCTGCCCGAGGGCCAGGAGCGGCTGACACCGCTGGCCGTTCCTACGCCCTGTTCACCTTCTTCTACGGGTTCAGTTTCGGCCCGACGCTGGAGGAGTTGCACCGGCCCGACCGGCTGGAGTTCGTGCGCCGCACCTGGCCGCTGTTGGCCGCGGGCACGCTGGCGGCCGCCTTCCCGACGCTCACCGGCTGGTGGCGCAGCCGGCGGCGCCTGGAGACGGCGCTCTGGATCGTGGTGCCCTTCGTCGCGCTGATCGCGATGCGCCTGCTCGACGTGAAGACCTTCACGCCCCGCTACCTGGCGGTGACGGCGCCGATCTTCCTGCTCGCGGCCGGGCACGGCCTCAGCGTGCTGCACGGCTGGACGGTCCGGGTTGCCTGCGTGGCCCTGCTCGGCCTGACCCTCTGGTCGTCGGCCAGCTACCACGTCGATCCGCGCTACGCCAAGGACGACGTGCGGTCCGCGGCGGTCTGGATCGCGAACCAGGACGCCGCCGGCGAGCCCGTGCTCGTGCCCGTGGTCACCGACATTTTCCGTCTTTACTACCGGGGCCGCGGCGAAGTGCGCGACTTCTGGGGGCTCGGTTCGCTCGCCGACCGCGACGCCGCCGTGCGTGCGCTGTCGGAGCGGATCGGGGAGGCCGACCAGGCCTGGCTGGTCCTGTCCTGCAGCGGCACGCTCGATCCGGGCCACCACCTCGCGCCGGCTCGACGACCTGGGCGACATCGTCGCGGTGCGCGAGTTCCCCGGGGTCACCGCCCTGCACTGGCGCCGCACGCCCGCGGCGGGCGGGGAGGCCGGCCGGTGAACCCGCGCCAGGAACCTGCAGACGTTTTCGCCGCCGTCGGCGGTTACGACGCCTTCATCGCGCTGGACCCGAGTGGTCCGGTGCCGGCCGCCGGCGCCGCCGGCGCCGCGCTGAAGCGCCTCGCCGACGTGCTGGGCGCCCTGGCCGGCCTGCTGCTGGTGCTGCCGGTCTTCCCGCTGCTGGTCGCGCTGATCAAGCTGGACACCCCGGGCCCGGTGTTCTTCCGCCAACGGCGGGTCGGCCTGCGGGGCCGCGTCTTCGACTGCTACAAGTTCCGCTCGATGGTCGTTGACGCCGAGGTCCGCAAGGAGGACCTCGCCCACCTGAACGAGGCCAGCGGCGCCGCCTTCAAGATCGAGCGCGATCCCCGCATCACGGGGGTCGGCCGCTTCCTGCGCCGCAGCAGCCTCGACGAGTTCCCGCAGCTGTTCAACGTGCTGCGCGGGGAGATGTCGGTGGTCGGGCCCCGGCCGCAGATCCCCAGCGAGGTGGCCGCCTACACGCCCGCGCAGGCGCGCCGCCTCCAGGTCAAGCCCGGCCTGACCTGCCTGTGGCAGGTCTCGGGGCGCAGCCACCTGGACTTCGAGGACTGGATGCAGCTGGACCTCGAGTACGTGCGCCGGCGCAGCCCGGCCTACGACCTGCGCATCCTCTCGCTCACGATCCCGGCCGTCATCGAGCGCAAGGGCGCCTACTGATGCTCGGGATGGGCAGCGACATCGTCGAGGTCGCGCGCATCCGCACCGCGATCGAGCGCCACGGCGACCGCTTCCTGAACCGCTGCTTCCGGCCCGACGAGATCGCCCTGGCGGCGCGGCGCGGCGCCCAGGGTCCGGCCACCCTGGCTTCGCGCTGGGCCGCCAAGGAAGCCTTCGTCAAGGCCATCGGCGCCGCCGGCCCCATCGCCTACCGCGACGTCGAGGTCGTCCACCGCGAGGGCGGACCGGCGGTCCTGCGGCTCCACGGGAACGCGGCCGCCGCGCTCAGCGCCAGCGGCGCCGGGCGCGTCCTGCTCTCCCTGAGCCACGAGCGCGAAATCGCCCTGGCCGTCGTGATCCTGGACTGACGCCTCCCCGGACATCCCCTGCTTGCACCGCCGCTGGCCAGCGGTTAGGATCCCAGCCACATCGTCGGGGCCCGGCGCAACAACGGGGACATACGCTTGTTCGAACGCGAATTCATGCACCTGGACCTGTTCACCCGCGCGCCGTTCGGCGGCAGCCGGCTGACGCTGTTCCCCGATGCGACCGGCGTGCCGACCCCGCTGCTGCAGGCCATCGCCCGCGAGATGGGGACCGGCGAGACAGTCTTCGCGGAGCCGGACCCGGGCGGCGCCAACCGCGGCCGTCTGCGGATCTTCACGCCCAAGGGGGAGATCCCCCTGTCGGGTCTCTCGATCCTGGGCGCCACCTGCGGCCTGGACGCCTGCGGCAGGGTCGCGCACGGAGCCGACGAGACCCGCTTCCACTGGCGGACGGAGGACGGCGAGTACCCGGTCGTACTGTCGGAGGTCGACGGCGCGACGCTCTACTCCCTGGTCCACGAGCCCGCCGAGTTCATCGGCCAGTACTACCAGCGGGGCAAGGTGGCGCGGGCGCTCGGGGTCGAGGAGACCGACATCGCCATCACCGGCCTGCCCTGCGAGATCGTGTCGGCGGGCCTGCCGATCCACATCGTCCCGATGGGTTCGCTCACCGCAGTGCAGGCCATCCGTTTCGACCGGGACGCGGCGCGGGAGATCGCGCGCGATCTCGGCTTCGGCGACCTCTTCGTCTTCACCTGCGAGGCCGAAGGCGCCGGGGTCGACGTGCACTGCCGCATGTTCGCCCAGGATTTCGGCATCCCCGAAGACGCGGCGACGGGCAGCGCTGCGGGCGCCCTGATCGCGTACATGATCAAGCACCGCCTGGTGCCGCCGCAGCCCCACGTCCGCCTCGTCTGCGAACAGGGGCTGGAGATGAAGCGTCCGAGCCGCCTCTACGCCGAGGCCGAGATCCGCGACGGCCGTTGCGGCGCGATCCGCGTGGGCGGGCACGGCGTCCTGCTCGCGCAGGGCCGCCTGCGCTTCGACCAGGGCACGGTCCTCTGAGACCGTCACCGCCACCAGCAGCCATGGCTTCCAGGAGAGAATCATGACCCAGACCGCCGGCCTGTCGCCCGAGATGCGCGAGATGATCGTCCAGACGCTGCGCCAGGTCGTGCAGCGCGACCTGCCCGACGCCACGCTGCTCGGCCTCGACGCGCGCGACGAGTTCCCCGTCGCCTTCATCCGGCAGCTGCTGTCGCCCGACGTCGGCCTGCACCTGATCTTCCTGCCCGAAGCCGTCGGCGGCCTAGGCGGCGGCGCCCTGGACATCTGCCGCGTCAGCGAGGAGATGGCCGCCATCGACCTGGGCGTCGCGACCGCGTTCCTGGCGATCTGCCTGGGCACCGACCCGATCATCGTCGGCGGCACGCCCGGAGCAGAAGTCCCACTGGCTGGGCCGCATCGCCGCCGAGGGCCTGATCGTCGCCTACGGCGTGACCGAGCCGGCCGCCGGCAGCAACGTGGCTGCGCTGCAGACGCGCGCCGACCGCGTGACCGACGCCGACGGCAACCTCACCGGCTACCGGCTCAACGGCACCAAGCAGTTCATCACCAACGGCGGCGTGGCCGAGCTGTACACCATCCTGGCCAAGACGCCCGACGGCCCTTCCTTCTTCGTGGTCGAAAGGTCGGCCCCGGGACTCAGCTCGGGCAAGCACGAGGACAAGCACGGCATCCGGGCCTCGGACACCAGCGGCGTCGTGCTGGAGGACGTGGTGGTCCCGGCCTCCCAGCTGATCGGCGGCGTGGAAGGGCAGGGCCTCAAGCAGGCCAACGCCGTGTTCGGCTACACGCGCGTGATGGTCGGGGCCTTCGGCCTGGGCGCCGGCCAGGCGGCGCTCGACCGGGCCGTGCGCTACGCCCGCGAACGCATCCAGTTCGGCACGCCGCTGATCGATAAGGAAGGCTACGGCAGCAAACTCATCGCGCCCCACTGGATCGCGCTGGCCGCCGGCCGCGCCTACGTGGAGGAGATCGCCGGACGTCTGGACGGCGGCGAGTCCGAACTGCAGGTCGAGGGCTCGATCGCCAAGTACTGGTGCACCGAGGCCGGCAACCGGGCGGCCGAGGCGGCCATCCAGGCGCTCGGCGGCTACGGGTACGCGCGCGAGTACATGGTCGAGAAGATCAAGCGCGACGTGCGCATCACCACGATCTACGAAGGCACCAGCGAGATCCAGCAGAGCATCATCGGGATGTACCGCTGGAAGGCGACCGTGCGCAGCAAGGGCGCCTGGTACGAGGAGCCGGCCGCCGGCCTCGACGCGCTCCACGCCGCGGACGCCGGCGTGGGCGCCGCGATCGCGGCGGCGGCGCCCGCGATCTCAACGCGACGATCCAGTACGCGCACGCCCGCAAGACGACCGGCCGCCAGTCGCTGCAGTTCCGGCTGGCCGACATGATGACCGCCTGCGAGGTGGCCGGCGCCTTCGCCGCCGGGCGGCCGCGCTGATTGCCGCCGGCGACCCCGACGCCGCGGCCGTCGCCGTGATGAGCCGGGTGAACGCCCGCCTGGCGATGGCGGCCGTGCGCGAGGGCGCCGCGGTCTGCGCCGCCGGCTGCGCGGTCGAGGGGCCGGCCGCGGGCGGAGAGACCCCGCAGGACTTCCTGGCGAAGCTGGCCTGCAGCGATCCGCTGGACTGCAGCGAGGGGCTGCTCGACGACCTGGCGGCCGTGACCGCCCACGTCAAGACGAAGGTGACATGAGCGACGAAGGCCGTCCGCCGAGCCTGGACCCCGCCGACGACGCGTTCCTCGCCGCCCTGGCGGCGCGCGTGCGCGGCGCCGGCCTGGCGACGCCGGCCCTGCTCTGGCTGGCGAGCGCCCGCCCGCTGTCGTTCCTGGGTTCCCAGGCGTTGCACGTCGCCAGCCCCCTGAGCGACCTCGTGGTGCCGCGGGCCGGCACGGCCCGCCTGGCGCGCATCCTGGAGCGGCGCAGCCACTTCGACCGCTTCCTGGACCTCCTGGAGCACCCGCGCCCGGAGGCGGCGCCGTGAGCGGCTGGTTCGCGCCCGGCACCTGGAACATCGCGCTGGTCGGGGCCTTCGTGTGCGCCGTGATCGTGTTCTCGGTGATCCGCTCCCGACGCGGCGCGATGGTCGCGGTCCGTCCCCTGCCCCCCCTGCTGGCCCTCGACCGCGCGGTCGCCGACGCGGTGGCCGGCGGCCGGCCCGTCTACTTCGTGGCCGGATCCCAGGACATCGACAACATGCAGACGGTCGCGGCGCTGGCCGTCCTGCGGCCGCTGGCGCGCAAGGTCGCCGATGCCGGGGGCCGCCTCTTCGTACCGACCAACCGCAGCCTGGTCATGGACAACGCACGGGAGATCTGCCGCCGCGCCTACGACGACGCCGGCCGAGCGGATCTCTGGCGCGACGACTGGGTCACCTACATCTCGGACGACCACCTCGGCTTCGTGGCGCGGGTGGACGGGCTGATCGCGCGTGAGCGCCCCGGCCTCTGCGTCCTGATGGGCTTCTTCGCCTCGGAGTCGCTGCTGCTGGCCGAGGGCGGGCACCACGTCGGGGCCGTGCAGATCGCCGGCACCGCCAGCGCGGTCCAGTTGCCCTTCCTGGTGGCGTCGTGCGATCACGTGCTGCTCGGCGAGGAGCTCTTCGCCGCGGGGGCTTCCCTGGAGGGCGACGCCGCCCGCCTCGGCAGCCTGCGGGGCCAGGATCTCTGCAAGCTGGCGGCCGCGGTCTGCCTCGTCGCCGGCAGCCTCGTGGTGACCCTCGCGGACGTGACCGGGGCGCAGCCCTGGCAGCTGCTGCGCGCAGCCTTCCTCAACGTCTTCCGGGCGGGGTGAGCGGCGTGAAGCAGCGCGTGCCGCAGATCATCCTGACCGTCGTGGCGCTGCTGCTGATCGCCTCGGCCTTCGTCGTGCGGCCCGAGGGCGGCGACGCGCCCTTCGGACAGCGGCTGCTGGCCTTCGCCGACCAGGAGTTCGCCACCTGGTTCAGCATCCTCGCGGTCTTCGCCTTCCTGATGGGCGGACTGAATCTCGTCGCGACGCACGTGGCGAAGGTCCGGGTCCGCGGCCCGGACCGGTTCTACTCGCTGGTCACCCTGGTCTCGTTCCTGGTCGTGCTGGTGATCGGCACGGCCAAGCTGGGCGGCCCCCCGGGCCTGCAGGGGGACGTCACCGCGCCCGGCAGCTGGCTGAGCGCGGTCTTCGACGCGGTGCTCAGCCCCCTGCACGCGACGCTGTACAGCCTGCTGGCCTTCTACATCGCCTCGGCGTCGTACCGCGCCTTCCGCGCGCGCTCCCTCGAGTCGAGCCTGCTGCTGGGCTCGGCCCTGGTCGTCCTGCTCGGCCGCATCCCCGCCGGCCGCCACCTGACGGCCTGGATCCCGGAGCCGCTGGCCTTCCTGCGGGTCGAGGAGCTGTCCCTCTGGATCCTGCGCGTGCCCAACACCGCCGGACAGCGGGCCCTGATGATCGGGATCGCCCTGGGCGTCATCGCCCTGGCGGTGCGCATGATCGCCGGCGTGGAGAAGGACCCCCGCTCCGGAGGTGACGGTTCATGAACGACCGTTGCGACCGGATCGCGACCTGGCTGGAGACGCTGGACCGGCGCTGGATCTTCCTGGTGCTGGCGGTGGTGGTGGTGGTCGCGCTGCTCTCGGGCGTGAGCAGCCCCGACCGGGCCACCTCCGTCGTCCAGCCGATCTACGACCGCATCGAGAACCTGCCGGACGGCGCGCCGATCCTGCTGTCGCTGGACTACTCGCCCAGCTCGGCGCCCGAGCTGGAGCCCATGGCCGAGGCCCTCACGCAGCACGCGCTGCTGACCGGCCACCCGATCTGCTACATGTCGCTCTACCCCACGGGCAACAACATGATCTCGCGCGTGGAGGAGCGCATCATCGCGCGCGAGTTCCCGCAGGCCGTGCCCGCCCGCGACTGGGTCACGCTCGGCTTCCAGGTCGGCGGGGAGATGCTCATCAACAGCCTGCGCGACTCGCTGACCGCGCGCTACCCCACGGACGTCACCGGCCGGCCGCTGCGGGACGTGCCCGCGCTGCGCGGCGTGCGGGGCCTCGGCGACTTCGGCCTGATCGTCAGCCTGTCGGCGGGCCAGCCCGGCCTCAAGGAGTGGATCCTGTACGCCGGCGACGTGCTCGACGTGCCGCTCGCGGGCGGCTGCACCGGCGTCGGCGCGCCGCAGTTCTTCCCCTACTACCCCCTGCAGATCCTCGGCCTGATGAGCGCCCTGAAGGGCGCCGCCGAGTACGAGGCCGCGCTCGCCCGGGGCCACCCCGAATTCAAGGCCGCCAACCAGCCGGCCACCCGCGGCATGGGGCCCCAGTCGGCCGCGCACCTGGTGATCGTCGCCTTCATCCTGCTGGGCAACGCCGGCCTGCTGCTGCGCCGCCTCGCGGGCCGGAGGTCGCCGTGATCGCCGCGATCCATCTCAGCGGGGACCTGCAGGTCTGGATCGGCGCGCTGCTGACCCTGATGGTCTTCTCCTTCCTGTGGCGGGACAACCCGTTCTACAAGTTCGCCGAACACGTGTTCGTCGGCGTGTCGGCGGCCTACTGGATGGTGATGGGTTTCTGGACGACCCTGTGGCCGGCGCTGGTGCTGAAGCTCTTCCCGGCCGCGGGCCGCTGGTCCAGCCCCGACGCGCCGGTGGGCGCGTGGGACCCCGTGGCCCTGATCCCCGCGGCGCTGGGCCTGATGATGCTGGCGCGCCTGTGGCCGCGGCTGTCCTGGCTCGGAAAATGGCCCACCGCGTTCGCCCTCGGCACCACGGCCGGCTATTCCCTGGTGCGTTACCTGAGGTCGGACTTCCTCTACCAGATCGAGGCCACCATCGGCACGGGCCTGGCGCCGATGGCGGCCGGCCGCTGGCTGTGGCAGGAGAGCCTGGCCCAGCTGCTGGTGCTCGTCGGCACGGTCAGCGGCCTGGTCTACTTCGTCAACACGCGCGAACAGAAGGGCGCCTACGGGCGCGTGGCCCGCTGGGGCCTGCTGGTGCTGATGATCACCTTCGGCGCCTCGTTCGGTTCGGCGGTCATGGGCCGCGTGGCGCTGCTGGTCGGCAGGTTCCAGGAACTGCTGGGGCCCTGGTTGGGTATCCTGTGAGCGATTCCCGGCGGGCGGCTTGACGGGGGGCCGGGCGGATGTCTAGACTGGTTCGACGCGACGCGCCCGGCGCGGCCCGCACCGAGGATAAAGGAAACGTCGTGACCCACGATCGCATGACCCGCTACTTCGAGATGCAGCAGGACCGCCGGCCACGCGGCCGGTTCTTCATCCCGCTGGCCGATCTCTACCGCGCGGCCGGACGCCTGGAGTCCGCCGCGGCCCTGCTCGAGGAGGGGCTCGTCCGGTGCGCCGACTCGTTGTCGGCGCGGGTCGTGCTGGCCCGCGTGCGCCGGGATCAGGGGCGCCTGGCCGGAGGCGCGCGACCTGGCCCGCGAGGTGCTGACCGCGATCCGGGCCATCGCGAGGCGCCCCAGCTTGCTGGCCCTGCCGCGGCGCCGGCACCGGTGCCGCCGGCGAACCTGGACCCCGCGGCGTTAACTGACAGGCGGCCGCGGAGGCCTGATCTTCGCCGAAGCTGGGCCGGGAGACGGGACCGGCGCCGCTCGACGATTTCCCGGACACGGCGCTTCAGCAGGCCCTGGTCGCCGGCAGCCGAGCCTCCGCCTGAGCGGAGCCTGGCGGCGTCCGCTCCCGTCGCGGAGACCGGCCAGGCGCCGCGCTTCCTGACCCAGACCCTGGCCGAGATCTACCTGGCCCAGGGGCACCGCCAGAAGGCGCTCGCGATCCTGCGCCGCCTGCTGGCCGAGCATCCGGAACGCGATGACGTGGCCCGCGAGATCGCCGCCCTGGAAGCGGTCGACGCGACGGTGGACGCGATGGCCGGCGCGACGGTCCCGGCCGGGAGCGACACCGCGCCGGGATCGGGAGGGGCACCCGACGGCGCCGCGACGGCGGCCGATCCCAACCGCGCCCGCTTCGAAGCCTGGATCGACCGGCAGCAGGGCGGCCCGGCGTGAAGACACCCCTGGTTGCAATCCTCAACGGCCCGAACCTGAGCCAGCTCGGCCGTCGCGAGGCCGAGCACTACCCGGCGCTCACGCTCGCCCAGCTCGACGCCGTCTGCGTGGCCGAAGGCGAAGCGCTCGGACTGCGCGTCGTCTGCCATCAGACGGAGGCCGAAGGCGAGCTCGTGGCCCTGATCCACCGCTGGGGGAACGAGGCCGATGCGCTGGTGCTCAACGCCGCCGCCTACACCCACACCTCGGTGGCGGTGCGCGACGCCCTGCTCTGCGTCGCGGTGCCCGTGGTCGAGGTCCACCTTTCCAATCCCGACGCCCGCGAGCCGTTCCGGCGGCGGAACCTGCTGCGGGGCGTCGTACGGGCGTCGATCTGCGGTTTCGGCGTCGACAGCTACCGGCTCGCGTTGCGGGGCGTGCACGGGAGGGAAGGTCGTCGAGGACACCTTCCGCTCCGGCGAGAGGTTCGAGGAGGTCCGGCTCGAGCGGCGCGACTTCCAGTTCCTCTACGTGGACGGCGACTTCCTGACCTTCATGAACCTCGAGACGTACGAGCAGATCTCGCTGCCGCGCGACACGCTCGGCGACCTGTCGAAGTACGTGAAGGAGAGCGAGACCGTCAGCATGCTGCTGCGCGACGGCAAGCCCGTGACGGTCGAAGCCCCCAACACGGTCGAACTGAAAGTGGCTCAGACCGATCCGGGCCTGCGCGGCGACACCGCCCAGGGCGCGTCGAAACCCGCGACGCTGGAGACGGGCCTCGTCGTCCAGGTGCCGCTGTTCATCGAGGAAGGCGCGGTCCTCAGGATCGACACCCGCACGGGCAAATACCTCGGGCGCGTCTGAAGACGCAGCCCGGCCGGAAGGGGAGACCATGGATCTCAGCAAGGTGCGCGAGCTGGTCAAGCTGGTCGAGGACAGCCGCATCGACGAACTCGAAGTGATCGACAAGGACACCACGATCCGCATCCAGAAGCACGCCGCACCGTCGGCCCACGTGGCCTACGCCACCACGCTGCCCGCGACGCCGCCCGCGGCGACGCTCCCGGCGACCGCCCCGGCGGGTCCCGCCGTCCCCGCAGCCAACCCGGAGCGGGCGAAGTGGCGCGAGATCCGCTCGCCCATCGTCGGCACGCTGTACCGGGCGCCCGCGCCCGACGCGCCGAACTTCGTCAACACGGGTGATGCGATCAAGCCGGGCCAGACCCTGTGCATCATCGAGGCCATGAAGGTCATGAACGAGATCGAGGCCGAGTTCGGCGGCATCATCAAGGAGATCCTGGTCGAGAACGCCACGCCGGTGGAAGCCGAGGCGATCCTCTTCCTCGTGGACCCCGCCTGACCCGGTCCTTCGCGGCGGCGCGCGCCCTTGCGGGGGCGCGCGCCTTTTACGTCCCGCTTCCGGCTTGCCATTTTCCGGCGCCGGCCGGACAATCGTCCGGCGGCCCCCGCGCCCGCCACCGCACCCCGCCACGACAGGAGAGACGCGGATGTTCGAGAAGATCCTGATCGCCAACCGCGGCGAGATCGCCCTGCGCATCATCCGCGCCTGCCGCGAGATGGGCATCCAGTGCGTCGCCGTGCACTCCAGCGCGGACGCCGAGAGCCTGCACGTGAAGTACGCCGACGAGTCGGTGTGCGTCGGCCAGAAAACCAGCGCTGAGAGCTACCTGAACATCCCCAACATCATCGCGGCGGCCGAGATCACCGGTGCGGACGCCATCCACCCCGGCTACGGCTTCCTGGCCGAGAACGCCGGCTTCGCCGAGATCTGCATCGAGAACGACTTCGTGTGGATCGGGCCGACCGCCGAGATCATCCGCAGCATGGGCGACAAGGCGCAGGCCAAGCGCACGGCGACCGAGGCCGGCGTGCCCACGGTGCCGGGCAGCCCCGGCCTGCTGGAGAGCGCCGACGAGGCGGCCGCGTTCGCCGCCGTGGCGGGCTACCCGGTGATCATCAAGGCCACGGCCGGCGGCGGCGGCAAGGGCATGCGCGTCGCCCGCAGCGAAGAGGAACTGCGCTCGAGCTACGCCACGGCCCGCGCCGAGGCCGGCGCGTCTTTCGGCAACGACGGCGTCTACGTGGAGAAGTACCTGGAGAACCCGCGCCACATCGAGATCCAGGTGCTCGGGGACAAGCACGGCCACGTCGTCCACCTCGGCGAGCGCGACTGCTCGGTGCAGCGCCGCCACCAGAAGCTCATCGAAGAGGCCCCGTCGCCCGCCGTGTCTGCGGATCTGCGCCGGCGCATGGGCGAGGCCGCGGTGAAACTGGCCGCGCGCGTCGGCTACGACTCGACGGGCACCGTGGAGTTCCTGCTCGACGAGGACGGCTCGTTCTACTTCATGGAGATGAACACCCGCATCCAGGTCGAGCACCCCGTCACCGAGATGATCACCGGCATCGACCTGGTGAAGTGGCAGATCTCGGTGGCCGCCGGCGTGCCGCTGGACTTCGTCCAGGACGACATCGTGCTGCGCGGGCACGCCCTGGAGTGCCGCATCAACGCGGAGAACCCGTCGCGCGACTTCATGCCCTGCCCGGGCCGCATCTTCTTCTTCCACGCGCCCGGCGGTCCCGGCGTGCGGGTCGACAGCCACATCTACAGCGAGTACCAGGTGCCGCCCTACTACGACTCGCTGCTCGCCAAGCTGATCACCTTCGGCAAGGACCGCGACGAGGCCGTCCGCCGCATGGCGCGCGCGCTGCAGGAGTGCGTCATCGAGGGCGTGCCCACCTCGATCCCCTTCCACCGCGAGGTCCTGCGCAACCCGATCTTCCTGGCCGGGCAGGCCACCACGAAGTTCCTCGACACGGAGATGTCCGGTCTCAAGGAGGCGATCGAAGCCCGTGTCGTCGCGGAAGAAGCGTAACCGGACCGGGGCCGACTCCTGGTGGCGATCCCCGCGGCTCGGCGGCCTGCTGCACCTGGCGCTGGCCGTCTACGCGTCGATCGCGCTCGGCGGGCCGGCGACCTCCTGGTGGGCCCTGGCCACCGGCGAACCCGGGGCGAGCCCGGTGCCGCCCGGCAACCCGGGCGGGCCGGTCGGCGCCCTGGTCGCGCTGGCGGTGCGCACGGTGCTGGGCGACCTGTGGTGCTGGGCCCTGCCGGCGCTGCTGGCGCTGCGCGGCCTGGGCCTGCTGGTGCGCGGGGAGGCGTCGCGACTGTTCCTGGCGAGCCGGTTGATCCCGCTGTGGCTCGCCTCGGCCGCCTGGCTGGGCCAATCCGGATGGCCCCTGGCGGCGACTGAGGCAGCGGCCTGGGGCGGGGCTCCCGGATACGGCCTGGCGCGCGGTTTCACCGCCCTGTTCGGCCGCTGGGGCGCCGGCATCTTCCTGTCGTTCCTGCTGCTGACCGCCGTGCTGCGCGCCACGCACCCCTGGCTGCCGTCGCTGCTCGGCCGTATGGGACCCTTGGGCGCGGCCCTGGGCGCGGGCTTGGCGGCCGCCTGGCGCGGGCTCGTCTGGCTCCTGCTGTTGCCCTGGCGCCTGGTGCGCGGCATCGGCCGCACGTGGCGGGGCGCCGCCGCGACGGCCAGGGACGAGGCAGGGCGGCGCGTCGTGGAACCCGCGCCGGCGCCGGCGAGCGTCACCGCCGCCGCCCCCCGCACGGTGCAGGCCGCCGCCGCGGCGGCCGCGGCGCCCCCGCGTCGTGCACGTCCCGCCCGACCACGAGCGCAACGCGGCGGCGGATTTCGACCAGGACGATGGGCCGCCGGCGGGCCGGCGCGCCCCGGCCCAGGGTTCGCCCGAGGCGTTCCCCGAGGTCACCTCCGGTCTGGTGGACCCGGCGGTGCCGCTGCCGCTGCCCGACCTCTCGGTGCTGCGCGAGCCGCCCACCGACCGCGTGGCCGTCGCCGAGGAGCAGCTGCACGCCGCGGCCGACCTGCTCGAGGAGACGCTGCGCTCGTTCGGCGTCGAAGGCGCCGTCAAGGACGTGCGCCCCGGACCCGTGGTGACCACCTACGAGTACCAGCCCGCGGCCGGCATCAAGGTCAACGCCATCGTGCAGCGCTCGGACGACCTGGCCCTGGCGATGAAGGCCCGCTCCATCCGCATGGAGGCGCCCATCCCCGGCAAGGCGGCCGTGGGCATCGAGATCCCCAACCCGACGCAGCAGATCGTCTCGATGAAGGAAGTCTACGTCCAGGCCGCCGACCGCATGCGCACGCCGCTGAGCGTGGTGCTGGGCCGCGACGTCTTCGGCGAGGCGGTGACGATCGACCTCGCCGACCAGCCCCACCTGCTGGTGGCCGGCTCGACCGGCAGCGGCAAGAGCGTCTGCGTCAACGCCATGATCAGCTCGCTGCTGCTGCGCTGCGACCCCTCCCTGGTGCGCCTGCTGCTGATCGACCCCAAGATGCTGGAGCTGAACGTCTACAACGACATCCCGCACCTGCTGCTGCCGGTGGTGACCGACCCCAAGGACGCGTTGCGCGCGCTGAAGTGGATGGAAGCCCAGATGGACCACCGCTACCGGCGCCTCTCGCGCCACAGCGTGCGCAACATCGAGGGCTACAACCGCAAGGTGGCCGCCGGCGAGATCGCGGGCGACGACGGCGTGGCGATCAGCGAGCCGATGCCCTACTACGTCTGCATCGTCGACGAGCTGGCGGACCTCATGATCCAGCTCGGCCAGGAAATCGAGATGCCGATCACCCGGATCGCCCAGAAGGCGCGCGCCGTGGGCATCCACCTGGTGCTGGCGACCCAGCGGCCCAGCGTCGACGTGCTGACCGGCGTGATCAAGGCCAACATCCCCTGCCGCATCGCCTTCCGGGTCATCCAGAAGAACGACTCGCGCACCATCCTGGACGCCAACGGGGCCGAGAAGCTCCTGGGCAAGGGCGACATGCTCTACCTGCAGCCGGGCCGGGCCACGCCGGTGCGCGTCCACGGCGCCTTCATCGACATCGAGGAGTGCGAGGCCCTGGCCGCCCACTGGCGCCAGTTCAAGGACGTGACGCGTCCCATCACCCTGGACGAGGAGCGCGAGGCGGCCACCGGGCTGGACCTCGAGGACGACCCGCTGTTCGAGAAGGCGCGCGAGATCATCGTGCTGTCCCAGCACGGCTCGACCTCGATGCTGCAGCGCAAGCTGCAGATCGGCTACGCCCGCGCCGGCCGGCTCATGGACCTGCTCGAACAGGCCGGCGTGGTGGGGCCGTTCATCGGCAGCAAGGCCCGCGAGGTCGTCATGAAGCCCGACGATCTCAGCGCGTTGCGGGAGTTCGAGGAGGACAGCCTCACGTGAGCCGCCGCACCGTCCACTGCCGCACCCTCGGCTGCGACAAGAATCTGGTGGACAGCGAGGCGCTGCTCGGCCGCTTCGCCGCGCGCGGCATCCCCGTCACGGCGGTGCCCGACGACGCCGACATCTGGGTGCTGAACACCTGCGGCTTCATCGAGGCCGCCCGCCGCGACAGCTACGAGGCCATCGCCGAGATGTGCGCCACCAAGGGCGCGCGCACGCTCGTGGTGACGGGTTGCCTGTCCCAGGAGCACGGCGAGAGCATCGCGCGCGACTACCCCGGGGTCGACCTCGTCAACGGCGTCGGCAACTTCGACCGCCTGCTCGACGCCCTGGAACTGGGGCAGGACCGCGTCCCGGTCGCGCGGCCCGAGGACGCCCGCTACGACGGGATGGCCGACCGCCCCCTGCTGACGCCGCCGCACCTGGCGTTCCTGAAGATCTCCGAGGGCTGCAACTTCCGCTGCGCCTTCTGCCGCATCCCCCTGATCCGCGGCGACCAGCGTTCGCGAACCGTGGCCGAACTGGCCGACGAGGCCCGCCGGCTGGCCGCGCGCGGGGTGCGCGAGCTGATGCTGGTGTCCCAGAACACCAGCGACTACGGCCGCGGCGCCGGCGAGGACCTCCACGATCTCGCGGCGGCGCTCGGGGAGGTCGACGGACTGCGTTGGCTGCGCCTGCACTACCTGTACCCGGGCCTGATCGGCGCCGATCGATTCCGCCGCCTGCTCGACCTGCCCAAGGTCCTGCCCTACGTGGACATGCCGGTCCAGCACGCCTCGCCGGCGGTGCTGCGCCGCATGAACCGCCCCTTCGACGCCGAGAAGCTGGCCCGTTTCTTCGAGGAGCTGCGCCGCGACCGGCCCGACCTGGTGCTGCGCACCACCCTGCTGCTGGGATTCCCCGGCGAAGAGGAGCAGGACGTCGAGGCCGTGGCCGACTTCCTCGAGCGCATCCGGTTTGACCACGTGGGCACCTACCGCTATTCTCCCGAGGCCGGCACCGCGGGCGCGGACTTCGACGACGCCCCCGATCCCGAGGAGGTCGCCGACCGCGAGGCCCGCCTCACGGACCTGCAGGGGGACATCGCCCGCGAGCGGCAGTTGACCAGGTTGGGACAGGAGTTCGACGTCGTGGTCGACAGCGTGGGCGACGGCGCTGAGTGGAGCGACCTGCTGGCCGACCTCGCCGCAGGCGATCTGGAAGAGGGGGACCGGGAACCCGGGACCGCGGATCCGCGTTCGCTGGTCGCGGGACCGGTGGCGGTCGCCCGCAGCCGGCACTTCGCCTACGACACGGACGGGGTCGTGCTGATGGACGGGCGCGGACTCGCCGCCGGGGACTGGCTCACGGCCCGCTTCGCCGCCGTCACGCCCTTCGACGTCCTGGGTGTGCGCGCTGCGGCGCGGGGAAAGGAATGCTGATGAGACTGACCGCCGCCGTCGCGACGGCCCTGACCCTGAGCCTGGCCCTCGCCGGCGCGGCCGGGGCCGGGGACGGGACCCTTCCCTTCACCGCCGGTCCCGACACCGTGCGCACGAACCTGTGGCTGACCCAGGCCCTGTTCACGGACATCGTGCGCGAGGCCGCCGCCGTGCTGCCGGCCGACGGCGCCCGCGTCGCCCTGCGTCCCCGCGCCAAGCACGTCGCCCAGCCGCTGTTCGACACGGCCGCCTTCGCCGAGCTGACCGCCGCCGGCCACGAGGTCCTGCTCGACGAGACGGACGTGTCGGCGACCCGGCCCGACGTCGCGATCGCGGCGGACTACGAGTTCCGCTACTTCATCGAGGACGTGGATCTGAGCTACCCGCGGGTGGGCCGGCGGTTCGGCCTCTGGCGCAGCTGGCTGGACCGGGAGTTCCAGGCGGTGGTGCGGGTGTCGGTGCTCGAGACCGCTACCGGGCGCCTGCTGCTGGACAAGCGGATGACCCGCGGCTACGCCGACCGCATCCCGGCCGGCCATCTCGAGGCCGTGGACGCGGCGACCTACGGGTTCACCACCGCCGATCCCGCCGAGGGCGGACTGCGGTCGATCCTCGAGGAAGTCGTCGTCGTGGGCGCCCTGACCGGCCTCGTGGCGGTCTATTTCGCCAACTCCGGCAATTGAATCGCCGCCGGAACCCGGGAGGACACGTGCAGGCACGCCGTTCAACGCCGCGATGGCCGCTCCTGATCACGGCGGCCGGCCTGGCCGCCGCGCTCGCCGGCTGCGGTTATTCCAATCCCCACCCCGCCGGCTCCTACGAGCGCGCGCTGGCCTACACCGACCGCGGCAAGCACCGCGAGGCCGTCGACGCCTACACCGCGTTCCTGCGCCGCAGCCCGACCGACAGCCTGGCCGCCCGCGCCCAGCTGGAGAAGGCCCGTTCCTACATCGCCACCGAGGAGTACCCTCTCGCCGCGGTCGAGCTGCAGATCCTGCGCCAGGAGTACCCCAACAGCGAGCTGGTCGAGGAGGCCCTGTTCGAGGAGGCGCGCTCGCACCTGCTCCAGGTCGGCGGCGTGCAGCGCGACGTCACGCCGGCCCGCGAAGCCCGCGTGCTGTTCCGCAGCTTCCTGCAGACCTATCCCGACTCGCCGCGCGCCGAGGCGGCCCGGGCCCACCTCGTGGAGATCAGCGACGTGCTGGCGCTCAAGCAGCTCGGCGTCGTGGAGGTCTACAGCCAGCTCCACAAGCCCGACGCGATGGCGGTCACCCTCGACCGGCTCATCGCCGAGGAGCCGGAAACGAAGCACCGCGACCGGATCCTCATGGACCGCGCCCGTCTCGCCCTGCGCCAGAGCGACGCGCCGCGGGCCCGCGAGGTCCTGGAGATGCTCCTGCGCGAACGGCCCGACAGCAAGCTCGCGCCCGAAGCGCGGTCGCTCCTGGACGGGCTGCCGGCCGCAGCGCCATGAGGCTGGCGGCGCCATGAGACCAGCGCGATCATGAAGCCGGCGCGATCATGAGGCTGGCGATCTACGGCGGCGCCTTCGATCCCTTCCACGGCGGCCACCTCGCCGTCATCCGCGAACTGCTGTCCCGCGATCTCTGCGACCGGGTGCTGGTGGTGCCCGCCGGGCGCTCGCCGCTGAAGCCGCCGGCGCACGCCTCGGCCGACGACCGCCTGGCCATGGTCCGCCTGGGCACCGCCGGCCTCGCAGGCGTCGAAGTCTGGGAAGGCGAACTCGACCGTGCCGGCCCCAGTTGGACCGTGGACACGCTGGAGGCGCTCTGCGGACTCCACCCGCACGACCAGTTGTGGCTCGTGCTGGGGGAGGACGCCTGGCGCGGACTGGACGGCTGGCACCGCCCCGCGCGCGTGCTGGAACTGGCTCGTCCGCTCGTACTCGCCCGCGACGGGCGCGCGCCGGATGCGGCGACGCTGCCGCCCGGTGCGGTGGTGCTGCCCGACTTCGCGGTCCCCGCCGCGAGCCGCGAGATCCGCGAACTGTTGTGCCGTGGGCAGGAAGTCGGGAACCTGCTGCCCCCCGCGGTCGCCGCCTTCATCCGCGAGCGCCGGCTCTACGGCTGCGGAAAGGACGCCACGTGTCCCTGATCCTGGTCGACGGCTCGGCCCTGGTCTACCGCGCGCACTTCTCGTTGGCGGGCCGGCCCCTGACCTCGCCGGCCGGCGAGCCGACGTCCGTCGCCTTCGGGTTCTGCATGGGCGTGCTGCGCGTGATCGAGGAGCGCCGCCCGCAGCGTCTGGCCGTGGTCTTCGACCGCCCCGGCCCCGTCTTCCGCCACGCGATGTACCCCGCGTACAAGGCCAACCGCAAGCCCATGCCGCCGGAACTCGCCGCCCAGCTGCCGCGGCTGCGCGAGGTGCTCGACGCGTGGGGCGTCGCGGTGCTGGAGCGCGACGGCTTCGAGGCGGACGACCTCATGGGAACCCTGGCCCGCCTCAGCGCGGGCGTCGCCGACCGGGTCTGGTTCTACACCGGCGACAAGGATTTCCAGCAGCTGCTGGACGAGCGCACGGGCATGCTGAAGCCGGGCGCGCGCGGCGCCGAGATCGTCGAGGTGGGGCCGCGCGAGGTGCAGCGCGAGTTCGGCGTGGCGCCGCGGACGCTGGTCGATGTCTTCGCCCTCTGCGGCGACAGCAGCGACAACATCCCGGGTGCGCCCGGCATCGGCGTCAAGACCGCGGCCAAGCTCGTGGCCGACGCGGGCTCGCTCGACGAGCTCTACCGGAACCTGGACCGCCCGGGCGTCACCGCGCGCCTGCGCCGGATCCTGCTGGAGAACCGCGAGCAGGTCGAGCTGTCGCGCCGGCTGTTCACCATCGACGAGGCGGTCCCGCTCACGCCGGACTGGGAGGCGATGCGCACCGTGCTGCCGACGAACGCCACGGCTCGCGCGTTGCTCGCCGAACTGGGGCTGCGGCAGGTCCAGGCCCTGACCGACCGGCTGCAGGCGCGCGGCATCGGCGCGGAGTTGGCGGATCCGGAACCGGCCGCCGACGGCGGGGCGCCGCCGTCCGTCCCAGCGCCGGGGCCGGACTACCGCCTGCTGGCGACGCCCTCGGACCTCGCGGCATGGTTGAACGAACTGCCCCAAGGCGTTCCCCTGGCTGTCGATACGGAAACCGATGGATTGCGAACCGACCGCGCCCGGCTCGTGGGCATCTCACTCGCCGTCCGGCCCGGCTCCGCGGTTTATATCCCGGTGCTGGAGCGGCACGGCGAGGCCCAGGGCTCCCTCTTCGCCGCCACGGCCGAGACCGACCACCTGGCCTGGATCCGTCCCCTGCTCGCGCCCGTCCTGGCGGACCCGGCCCGCGAGAAGGTCGGCCAGAACCTGAAGTTCGACGAGTGGATCCTCGCGCGCCACGGGCTGCCGCTGGACGGCCCCCGCTTCGACACCATGGTCGCCGCCTACGTCCTGGACCCGTCGCGCCCGGGCTTCGGTCTCGACGAACTGTCGCAGGCGTGCCTCGGCGTCACGCCGATCCCCTACGCCGCCCTGTTCGCCGACAACGACCGCACCCGCGACATCCTGAGCGTGCCGCTGGCACGGCTCTGCGACTACGCGGCCGAAGACGCCGACCTGACCCTGCGCCTGCGCGAGCGCTTCGCCGCGGAACTCGCAGCGGCGCCGCCGCTGCAGCGGCTGTTCCGCGAGCTGGAGATGCCGCTCTCGGAGATCCTCTACCGGATGGAGCGCCGCGGCATCCGTGTCGACACCGCGATGCTGGCGACCGTCGGGGACCGCTTCCGCGAAGAGCTCGCCGCCCTGGAGATCCGCATCCACGAACTGGCCGGCGGGCCGTTCAACGTGCAGAGCCCGAAGCAGCTGGCCGAGGTGCTGTTCGAGCGCCTGGGGCTGAAGCCGACCAAGAAGACCGCCTCTGGCTGGAGCACCGACGTCTCGGTGCTCGAGGACCTGGCGCCGGCGCACCCGCTGCCCGCGCTGGTCCTGGAACATCGCCAACTGGCGAAACTGCTTGGCACTTACGTCGATGCGCTCGTCGAGCTGGTGGATCCCGCCACCGGCCTGGTCCACACCTCGTTCAACCAGGCGGTGGCTGCGACGGGGCGGCTGTCCTCTTCGGACCCGAACCTGCAGAACATCCCCGTGCGCTCGGAGAACGGCCGCCTGATCCGCCGCGCCTTCGTGCCGCGCGATCCCGGCGCGGTCTTCCTCTCGGCCGACTACTCGCAGATCGAGTTGCGTCTGCTGGCGCACCTCAGCGGCGACGCGGAGCTGATCGCCACCTTCCACGCCGGCGGCGACGTGCACCGCCGCACCGCGGCCCTCATCAACGGGGTGGCCGAAGCCGAAGTGACCTCGCAGATGCGCTCGCGCGCCAAGGCGATCAACTTCGGGGTGATCTACGGGATGGGCGCCCGCGCCCTGGCCCGCCGGGTCGCGGTGCCCGTGCGCGAGGCGGCCGCCTTCATCGACGCCTATTTCCGGACGTACCCGGGCGTGCGCGACTACATCGCAACGACCCGCGAGTCCGCCCGCCGCGACGGCTACGTCACGACGATGTCGGGCCGGCGGCGGCCGCTGCCCGACCTCGCCTCGGACGACCCGCGGCGCCGCAGCCTCGCCGAGCGCATGGCGGTCAACACGCCGATCCAGGGAACGGCCGCCGACCTCATCAAGCAGGCGATGCTGCGCGTCGACGGCGAGCTGCGCCGCAGCGGCTCCCGCGCGCTGCTGCTGCTGCAGGTCCACGACGAGCTGCTGCTGGAGGTCCCGCGCGGCGAGCTTGCGACGGTCGCAAAGTTGGTGCGCGAGGCCATGGAACAGGTCGCCGACCTCGCCGTGCCGCTGCTGGTGGACGTCCACGACGGCGCCGACTGGGCGGAAGCCCATGGCTGAGCGGAACGCCCCGGCCGGGCGACGGCTGCTGCACTGGGTGGTGACCGGCCCGATCGGCGCCGGCAAGTCCCTGGCCGTCGCGGAGCTGGCCGCGCTGGGCGCGCTGGTCGTCGACGCCGACGCCGAAGGGCGCGCACTGCTGCGCGAGCCGGGGATGCCGGCGGCCGTGGCGGCCGCGCTGGGCGCCGGCGTCGTGCGCGCGGGGGAGGTGGACCGCGCCGCCGTCGCCAGGCTCGTCTTCGCCGACCCGCAGGCGCTCGCAAGTCTCGACGCGCTGGTGCACCCGCGTCTGGCGGCGCGGATCGCGGCCCGCCTGCGGGAGCACGAGGCGGCGGCCGGGGAGCCGGGCCTTGCAGTTGTCGAGGCAGCCGTGTACTTTCTGCTTCCGCCGTTCGGGCCGGTGGATCTGGTGGTGGCGATCGACGCCCCGCTGGAACTCAGGGTGAGCCGCCTGGCCGCCTCGGGCCGGCTCGACGCCGCGGCGGCCCGCGTCCGCGCCGACGCCCAGCGCCACCTGCTGGACGCCTTCACCCGCGCCGACGTCGTCCTGCGCAACGAGGGCGGACCCGAGGACCTGCGCCGCGCAGTGCGCGAACTGGTCGCCGCCCGCGCGCCGCTGTTGCGGAGTCCCGCAGCGCCACCCCAGGAGGGGACATGAAGGAGCAGTTCGACGAACTCCGCGCCCAGCAGGACCGCCTCGCGCGTCTGAAGGAGGGGCTTTGACCTCCCGCAGCTCCAGGCGGAATTCACGACCCTGCAGGACCGGCAATCCGAGCCGGGCTTCTGGCAGGACCGGGCGGCCGCCGAGCAGGTGACCCGCCGCCAGCGCGTGCTCAAGAGCTGGCTCGAGCCGGTCGCGGCGGCCGAAGCGGCCGTGGCCGACCTCGGCGTGCTGGCCGAACTGGCCCAGCAGGAGGACGACGAGGGCGTCGCGGGCGAGGTCCGCGAAGGCGTCGCCGAGCTGGTCCGCCAGCTGGACCGCCTGGAATCCCAGTTCCTGCTCAGCGGACCCGACGACGCGCGCGGCGCCCTGCTGGAGATCCACCCCGGCGCCGGCGGCACCGAGAGCCAGGACTGGGCCGAGATGCTGCTGCGCATGTACCGCCGCTACCTGGAGCGCAACAAGCTCGGCTTCGAGGTCCTGGACCTGCAGGCGGGCGACGAGGCCGGCGTCAAGAGCGCCATCCTGGAGATCAAGTCCGAGTTCGCCTACGGCTACCTCAAGAGCGAATCCGGTGTGCACCGCCTGGTGCGCATCTCGCCCTTCGACGCGCAGAGCCGGCGCCACACCTCCTTCGCCTCGGTGTTCGTCTTCCCGCTCATCGAGGACGAGGTCGAGGTGGAGATCAACGAGCAGGACCTGCGGATCGACACCTTCCGCGCCAGCGGCGCGGGCGGCCAGCACGTCAACAAGACCGACAGCGCCGTGCGCATGACCCACCTGCCGACCGGCCTGGTGGTCCAGTGCCAGAGCGAGCGCTCCCAGCTGCGCAACCGCGAGAGCGCCCTGACGATGATGCGGGCGAAGCTGTACATGCGGAAGCTGGAGGAGGAGCGCCAGAAGCGCGCGGCGATCGAGGACGAGAAGATGGAGATCGCGTGGGGCAGCCAGATCCGCTCCTACGTGCTGCAGCCCTACACGAAGGTCAAGGACCACCGCACCGAGCAGGAGACGGGCAACGCCGTCGGCGTCCTGGACGGCGACCTCGAGCCCTTCATCGATGCGTACCTGCGCCAGACCAGCCGCGCCGCGCGTTGAGCGGCCGAGGAGGCCCCGTGTCCGAGAACGAGCCGCAGCCCCTGCACCGCCTGGTCGAGGAGCGCCTGCGCAAGCTGGAGGCCCTCGCCGAGCGCGGCGAGCCCTACCCGTACCGCTACGACCGGACGCACACCAGCGCCGGCCTGGCCGCCGCCGAGGCGGAGCTGGCGGCCTCCGGCGCCGAGGTCCGCATCGCCGGGCGCATCATGGCCAAGCGCAGCGCCGGCAAGACCATCTTCCTGCCGCTGCAGGACGGGGAGGGCCGCATCCAGATCTACGCCCGCCGCGACGACCTGGGCGAGCAGGACTATGACGCCTTCAAGAAGCTGCTGGACCTGGGCGACCTGATCGGCGTCTCCGGCAAGCTCTTCCGGACCAACACCGGCGAGCTGACGGTGCACGTCTCCGCCTGGGAGCTGCTGGCCAAATCCCTGCGCCCCCTGCCCGAGAAGTTCCACGACATGAGCCTGGAGCTGCGCAGCCGCAAGCGCCACCTCGACCTGATCATGAACCCCGAGTCCCGCGAACGCTTCCGCCGCCGCTCGGCGCTGCTGGACCACGTGCGCCGCTTCCTGATCGACCGGGGCTTCCTGGAGGTCGAGACGCCCGTCCTGCAGCCCCTCTACGGCGGCGCCACGGCGCGGCCCTTCACGACGCACCACAACGCCCTCGACCAGCGCCTGTACCTGCGCATCGCCGACGAGCTGTACCTCAAGCGGCTGATCGTGGGCGGCCTCGAGCGCGTCTTCGAGTTCTGCAAGGACTTCCGCAACGAGGGGATGGACCGCACCCACAACCCCGAGTTCACGATGATGGAGTGCTACGCGGCCTACTGGGACTACCACGACATGATGGAGCTGTTCGAGACCCTCATGCGGCGGCTGGCCGCGAAGTTCGGCCGCGACGGCCGGATCGCGTACGGCGACCACGAGCTGGACTTCTCCGGCGGCTTCCGGCGCCTGCGCTTCCTGGACGGCCTGCGCGAGCGGACCGGCGTCGACTTCCGCGGCCTCGGCCGCGAGGAGATCCGGGCCCACGCCGAGCGCCTCGGCGTGCCGGTGCGCCCTGAGATGGGCGCCGACAAGATCCTCGACGCGATGTTCGGCGAGCTGGTCGAGCCGACCCTCATCCAGCCGACCTTCGTGATGGACCACCCCAAGGAGCTGTCGCCGCTGGCCAAGGGGCACCGCGACGACCCGGCCCTGGTCGAGCGCTTCGAGGGCTTCGTGGCGGGGTTCGAGATCTGCAACTCGTTCTCCGAGTTGAACGACCCGCGCGAGCAGCGCCGCCGCTTCGCCGACCAGATGGTCCTGCGCGCCAAGGGGGACGACGAGGCCCAGGTCATGGACGAGGACTACCTGGAGGCCATGGAGATCGGCATGCCGCCGACCGGCGGCCTGGGCGTCGGCCTCGACCGCCTGGTCATGCTCTTCACCGGCTGCCACGCGATCCGCGACGTGCTGCTGTTCCCGGCCATGCGCCCGGAGGAGTGAGCCGTCCATGCGCTTCGCCGCCTACATCGCCCGCCGCCACCTGCGCAGCCGCCGCCGCTCCCGGTTCGTCAACCGGGTCACGGTCACGGCCATCGCCGGCATCACGATCGGCGTCATGGTCCTGGACCTGACGCTGGCCATCATGAACGGGCTGCACGTCGAGCTGCGCCGCACCTTCGTCGACAACATGCCCATGGTGACGATCGTCTCGACCCGCCCCGAGGGCCTGCGGGACGTGGGCGCGGTCATGGACCGCATCGGCGCCGTGCCCGGCGTCGAAAACGTCGCCCCCTTCGTCCGCCAGGAGGTGGTCGCCAGCTTCGGCCGCCGCGGCGTGCCGGCCCAGCACCGCGCCGCCGTGGTCTGGGGCGTCGAGCCCGACCTGCAGGAGGCGGTGACGCCCCTGTCGCGGCACCTGCTGCCGCCCGAGGCCAGCCTGCGCGCCCTGCGCGGCGCCGCCGGCGTGCCGGGCGTGGTCGTGGGCGCCGAGCTGGCGGCCTCGCTCTACGCGGGCCTGGGCGACACCCTGGTGATCACCGCGCCCCGCGGCGAGCTGGACCTGAAGAACCTCACCTCCGAGAGCCGGCGCTTCGTGGTCGCCGGTTTCCTGGACACCGGCCTCTACGACTTCGACGCCCGCTTCGTCTACATGCCGTTGGCGGCGGCGCAGGAGTTCTTCGGCTACGCGCCCGGGGGCGCCACGGCGGTCGGCGTCCGCGCCCGCGACATGATGGCGGCGCCCGCGCTCGGCGAGGCGATCCGCGCCGAGCTGGGCCCCTTCGACTACGCCGCCAACGATTGGATCGCCCTGAACCGCAACCTCTTCGACTGGGTCCGCTACGAGAAGGTCATGATGTTCGTGCTGCTGGGGCTGGTGATCCTGGTCGCGGCCTTCAACATCGTGGGCATCCTGACCATGATGGTGGGCGAACGGCGGCGCGAGATCGGCATCCTGCTGTCGATGGGCGCGCGGAGACGCCAGATCCAGACGATCTTCCTGCTCGAGGGTTGCTACGTGGGCTTCTGGGGCACGGCGCTCGGGACGCTGCTGGGCTGGCTGGGCACCGTGTACCTCGACAAGGTCGGCATCCGCATCCCCGGCGACGTCTACTTCATGGACCACGTGCCGGTCGTGGCCCAGGCGGGCGATTTCCTGGGCGTGGCCGCGGCCGCGCTGGTGATCACCCTGCTGGCGACGCTGCTGCCCAGCGGCGAGGCCGCCCGGCTGCGGCCCATGGACATCATCCGCTACACCTAGAGAGGCGACGGTGGCACCCATCCTCGAAGCCCGCCGGCTGGACAAGAGCTTCCCCCGCGCCGGGGGGGCCGTGACCGTCCTGCAGGGCTGCGACTTCGCGCTGGCGGCCGGGGAGAACGTCGCCATCATCGGCCCCAGCGGCGCCGGCAAGAGCACCTTCCTGAACCTGATCAGCGGGCTGGACGCCCCGACCGGCGGCGAGGTGCTCTACGACGGGAAGCCGCTGACCGGCCTGGGCCCCGACGGCTGGGCCGACTGGCGCCGCGCCCACGTCGGGTTCGTCTTCCAGTTCCACTTCCTGCTGCCGGACTTCACCGCCCTGGAGAACGTCCTGATGCCGGCGCGGCTGCGCGGCGACTCCGGCGCGCAGGCGGCCGGGCGGGCGCTGGCGCTGCTGGCGCGGATGGGCCTGGCCGACCGCGCCGACCACCTGCCGGGCGAGCTGTCCGGCGGCGAGCAGCAGCGCGTCGCGGTGGCCCGCGCCTACATGAACGCGCCGCGGCTCGTGCTGGCCGACGAGCCCTTCGGCAACCTCGACCTGCAGAAGGGGCGCGAGCTGGCCGACCTGCTGCTGTCCCTGGGCCGCGACGAGGGCAGCTCCCTGATCGTGGTGACCCACGACCTGACCCTGGCCGCCCGGGCCGACCGCATCCTCGAACTGCGCGACGGGCGCCTGGCAGCGTCTCCTGCAGGCGTGTCCTGAGCATACCGCGCTCAAGCCGTTCCCCCGCCGACCGATAACGACCGGCAGCACCCCCGCCGGTGGTCCCGGCGGGCGGCCTGCTGTATATTGAGCGCGGTGACCGGACGGTCCCCCGCCGCTAGGCGGCCAGTACGGCGAACGGAGGCGCGAGAGCATGAACGACCGCTTCACCCAGAGAGTGCGCAAGGTCCTGTTCCTGGCCCGCGACGAGGCCGGCCGGATGCAGCACGACTACATCGGCACCGAGCACCTGCTGCTCGGGATCATCCGCGAGGGCGAGGGCATCGCCGCGCGGGTGCTGCAGCGTCTCGGCGTCGATTTCGTGCAGATCCAGCAGTCGATCGAGGAGATCGTCAACCCGCAGAGCGGGACGATCACCATCGGCGAGATCCCCTTCACGCCGCGCGCCAAGCGCGTGCTGGAGATCTCCATCGACGAGGCCCGCATCCACAACCACAACTACGTGGGCACCGAGCACCTCCTGCTGGCCCTGATCAAGGAGGGGGAGGGCGTCGCCGCGCGCGTCCTGCAGGAGCTGGGCGCCGACCACGAGAAGGTGCGCCGCGAGGTCCTGAAGATGCTGGGCACGGTCGAGCGCCCCGCCGACGCCGACAAGGCGGTCAAGAAGCAGGAGACGCCGGTCCTCGACCAGTTCGGCCGCAACCTCACCGACATGGCCCGCGACGGCAAGCTGGACCCGACCATCGGCCGCAACCGCGAGATCGAGCGCGTGATCCAGATCCTGTCGCGCCGCAAGAAGAACAACCCGGTGCTGATCGGCGACCCCGGCGTGGGCAAGACCGCCATCGCCGAGGGCCTCGCCTCGCGCATCGTCGAGGGCAAGGTGCCGGGCACCCTGCGCGACAAGGAGATCATCACCCTGGACCTGGCCAGCGTGGTGGCCGGCACCAAGTACCGCGGCCAGTTCGAGGAGCGCCTCAAGCAGATCATGGCGGAGATCCGCGAGAACGAGCACATCATCCTGTTCATCGACGAGCTGCACACGATCGTCGGGGCGGGCGGCGCCGAGGGCGCCATCGACGCCTCGAACATGCTCAAGCCGGCGCTCTCGCGCGGCGAGATCCAGTGCATCGGCGCCACGACGATGGACGAGTTCCGCAAGCACATCGAGAAGGACGGGGCGCTCGAGCGCCGCTTCCAGACCGTGATCGTCAACCCGCCGAGCGAGGAGGAGACCGTCGCCATCCTCTTCGGCCTGCGCGACCGCTACGAGGCCCACCACCGCGTCAAGTTCGACGACGACGCGATCAAGGCCGCCGTCTGGCTGAGCAACCGCTACATCTCCGGCCGCGCCCTGCCCGACAAGGCGATCGACGTGATCGACGAGGCCGGCTCGCGGGCCCGCCTGTCGATGGCCGTGGTGCCGCCCGACCTGCGCCAGATGGAGACGCAGATCAACGAGGTGGTCAAGGAGAAGGAAGCCGCCATCCAGGCCCAGGAATTCGAGAAGGCCGCGCGCTTCCGCGACGAGGAGAAGGAGCTCAAGCGCCAGCTCGGCGACCTCAAGAAGAACTGGAAGGTCGAGTCGAGCGACAGCGCCGCCATCGTCGACACCCGCCTGGTCTGCCGCGTCATCGCCGACATCACGGGCATCCCGGTGTCCGAGGTGGAGGAGGAGGAGACCCGCAAGCTCCTGCGCATGGAGGAGGAGCTGGGCAAGTGGATCATCGGCCAGTCCGGCGCGCTCGACGCAGTCTCCAAGGCGATCCGGCGCAACCGCGCCGGCCTGCGCGACCCCCGCCGCCCATCGGCTCGTTCCTGTTCCTCGGCCCGACCGGCGTCGGCAAGACCGAGCTGGCCAAGGCGGCTCGCCGAGTTCATGTTCGGCGACCAGACGTCGCTGATCCGCGTGGACATGAGCGAGTACATGGAGAAGTTCTCCGTCTCGCGGCTGGTCGGCGCCCCCCCGGGCTACGTCGGCTACGACGAGGGCGGCATGCTCACCGAGAAGGTGCGCCGCAAGCCCTACGCGGTGATCCTGCTGGACGAGATCGAGAAGGCGCACCACGACGTCTTCAACATCCTGCTGCAGGTGCTCGAGGACGGCCAGCTGACCGACAGCTTCGGCCGCACCGTCGACTTCAAGAACACCGTGCTGATCATGACCTCGAACGTGGGCAGCCGGCGGGCCAAGGAGAGCAAGCCCCTGGGCTTCGACTCCGAGCAGAAGGGCTACCACGACACCCGCCTGCGCGCGGTGATCGACCAGGACCTCAAGCGCACCTTCAGCCCGGAGTTCCTGAACCGCGTGGACGAGTTGATCTACTTCAACTCCCTGGGGCAGAAGGAGATGCACGACATCGTCGAGATCATGCTCCTGGACGTCAACAAGCGGCTCAAGAACATGGAGATCGTGTTCGAGTTCTCGGCGTCGGCGAAGGACTTCCTCTGCCGCGTCGGCTACGACCCCGAGCAGGGCGCGCGCCCGCTGCGCCGCGCGATCCAGAAGTACGTCGAGGACCCGCTGAGCGAGAAGCTCCTGCGCGGCGAGATCCGCAGCGGGAGCGTGCTGCACGTCGATGCGGGCAACGACAAGCTGACATTCGCCATCGAGGCGATCACGGAAGTCGGGGCGCCGGCGGCCCTGACGGTGGACCCGGTCGCCGGGGCCTGACCCGGACCAGAGCGGGATAGGGGGCGGGGAGCCGGCGGCTCCCCGCTCTTGCGTTCGGGGGTGCCGGCGTCCACATTCGGGGGAACCCCGCGGTCGGCCGCGCGTTGAACCGCCGACGGCGCCCCTGCGCTGTTGCCGGGGCGCGCTCCCTCTGCTAACATGCCCCGGTTTTCCGCGGCTGCCCGGACCTCGAACCGGAAAGACGGGATGAATCTCCACTGGACCCTGCGCGCGTGCGCCCTGGCGATCGCCGCCGTCTGCCTGACGGGTGCGGCCGCGGCCGTCCCGATCACCGCCATCGACGTGGCCGGCGCCCGGACCGTCGGTGCGCTCCAGGTGACGTCCTGGTCGGAGCTGGAGGCGGGACGCGAGTACTCGCCCGACCTGGTGGCCGCGGCCATCCGCAACCTCTTCGCCACCGGCAAGTTCGCCGACGTGCGGGTCTACCGTCAGGACGAACCGGCCGGCGTGCGGCTCACGATCAACCTGCAGGAGTTCCCCCGCATCCGGCAGGTGGAGTTCCGCGGCAACAAGAAGGTCAAGGAGGAGGACCTGCGCGCGGCGTACCCGCCGGCGGTGGGGCAATTCGCCAACCCCGCGGTCCTGACCCGCGAGCTGGAGCCGCTGCGCGCCCTCTACCAGGAGAAGGGCTACTACAGCATGGCCGCCCACCTCGACTCCTCGACGGTGGACGCCGGCAACCTCGAGACGGTCGTGGTGACGATCGACGAGGGCGGCAAGATCAAGGCCCGCCGCATCGAGTTCGAGGGCAACGCGGTCTTCACCGACGAGCAGCTGCGCAAGCAGATGAAGCAGTCCACGGGCGGCTTCCTCAAGAGCGCCACCTTCAAGAAGCAGCAGTTCGAGGAGGACAAGGCGCGGATCGTCGCCTGGTACCAGGACCACGGCTACCTCGACGCGACGGTCGACGCCGACGAGCTGGAATTCGTGGAGGACCGCGAGAAGGTCGACCTGACCCTGCGCGTCACCGAGGGCCCGCTCTACAGCGTCGGCGACGTGAACTGGGAGGGCAACGTCGTCTACGACGACATCGCCGTCGCGCGCCTGATCACGCTGGAGAAGGGGCAGATCTTCCGCGAGGGCGAGTACCAGGAGACCCTGCAGGCCCTGCACTCGCTGTACTGGGATTCCGGCTACATCTACATCACGATCGAGCCGGAGCGGCACATCCGCGAGCAGGTGGTCGGGCTCACCTTCCGCTTCCAGGAGGGCTCGCCGGCGCGCGTGCGCAACGTGCAGGTCGTCGACAACCTCAAGACGCACGACGCGGTGGTCCTGCGCGAGATGCAGGTCTTCCCCGGGGACGTCTTCAGCAATTCCCTGGTCGGCCTGTCGCAGCGGGACATCTTCCAGCTGGGCTTCTTCGAGGACGTGCAGGTCGACTTCGCGCCGGCGGACACCGAGGGCGACATCGACCTGGTGATGAAGGTCAAGGAGAAGCAGACCGGGCAGTTCTCCTTCGGCATGGCCTACAGCGCCCAGACCTCGGCCACCGGCTTCATCCAGGTCCAGGAGACGAACTTCCGCGGCCGGGGCCAGAACCTGGGCGTGGCCTGGCAGTTCGGCTCGCGGCAGCGCTACGTCGACCTGAACTTCACCGAGCCCTGGTTCCGCGGCACCCCGACGCTGGTCGGGGTCGACCTCTTCGACCGCTACCAGTACAACTTCGACGACTTCTACGAGAGCCGCGTCAAGGGCCTCGCCCTGCGCCTCGGGCGGCGCATCCCCGGCACCCGCTACTCGCGGGTCGGCCTGCGCTACGAGCTGTCCGAGACGCGCCTGTCGAACTTCAGCTCGGCCTACGTGAACTACCTCGACGTGCTCGAGGACCAGATCGGCGCCGACGGCTTCCCCTACGAGCGCCTCGACGAGGTCGACTGGCCGCGCACCAAGAGCTCGGTCACCCTGAGCCTGTCGCGCAACTCCACCGACAACCCCTTCTTCCCGACGCAGGGGTCGAAGACCACCTACAGCGCCGAGCTGTCCGGCGGCGCGCTCGGCGGCGAGATCGACTACCACAAGCACGAGCTGAAGCAGTCCTACTTCCAGAAGCTGCCCGGGGGCTTCGCCCTGAACCTGCGCACCTCGCTGGGCCTGATCGTGGGCCTGAACACGGCCGACGGCGTGCCGGACTACGAGAAGTTCCGCCTCGGCGGCAACCGGATCTACCCGCTGCGGGGGTACCGGGACCTGGAAGTCGTGCCCCGCGGCAACCCCGGCTTCATCGGCGGGCGCTTCTACACGATCATGAACGCCGAGATCCTCTATCCCTTGACGAAGGCCGTCCAGCTGCTAGGTTTCGTCGATCAGGGCGACACCTGGAACAGCTTCACCGAGGCCGACTTCACCAACCTGCGCAAGGGCGCCGGCTTCGGCGTGCGCGTGGAGGTGCCCATGATGGGCACCATCGGCTTCGACTACGGCTACGGGTTCGATCGCGCCGGCGGGGCCGGCTGGGAGCCGCACTTCAACTTCGGCACCTTCTTCTAGGCAGCCGGACAACGCGCCCCTCGGCGCCGGAGGTATCATGAAACGCATCCCGTTGAACCGCGTCGCCGTCGCACTGGGCCTGGCCTGCCTGCTGTCGCCTCTGGGCGCCGCCGCCAAGGAAGCCAAGCCGCTGGCGGTGGTGGACTCCGAGCGCATCGTCCAGGAGTACGGCGCGGCCCGCGACGCGCAGGCCCAGTACCAGAAGTTCCTGCAGGGCCTGGAGCAGGACATCAGCGACCGCGAGAAGGACCTGCAGCGCGCGGCCGAGCAGATCGAGAGCCAGCGGATGCTGCTGGGGGAGGACGCCCTGCGCGCGAAGATGCAGGAATTCGAGAGCCAGAAGGCCGACTACTACCAGTTCCGGCAGGGCCTCGAGGGCCGCGCCGAGAGCGAGTACAAGGCCAAGATCCAGCCCATCATCGACCAGGTGAAGCTCATCGCCGAGCGGATCGGCAAGGAGCAGGGCTACGGCATCATCGTGGACGCCGCCTCGCTGACCACGCTGTACATCGACGCCGACGTCGATCTGACGGACGAGGTTCTGCAGGCCCTGGTCAGCGGCACGGACAAATGACGAAGCATTTTCGGTTGACACAGAGGGTCCGTCGAACGACATTTTGATCGTCTTTTTCAACGAGCGACGCGCCCCCCTTCGTTCGCAACCCGGATGGAGCGGGGCCGTTTCTTGATCGGGGATCCTGCCGCATGGTCTACCGACTGAGCGAACTGGCTGCACGGCTGGGCGTGCCCTGGGAGGGCCCCGACGACCCGGAGATCCGGGGCGTGGCGGGGTTCGAGGACGCCGGGCCCGGCGACCTCACCTTCGCGGCCGACCGCC
Source organism: bacterium (assembly GCA_016706845.1). Taxonomy (GTDB): domain Bacteria; phylum Krumholzibacteriota; class Krumholzibacteriia; order LZORAL124-64-63; family LZORAL124-64-63; genus PNOJ01. The sequence goes on along the minus strand of JADJIV010000005.1, from coordinate 79,992 downwards.
GGCGCGAGACCGGCCTCGCCGGAACCCGGGCCGCCGCCGTCGTGGCGCGACCGGGCGTGCCGAGCCCCTTGCCGGTGCTGCGGGCCGACGACCCCCGGGCCGTCTTCACACAGGTCCTGGCGCTGTTCGCGCCGTCCCTGACGCGCGTGTTCCCGGACGGGCGGCACCCGACCGCCGTGGTGGATCCGACCGCCCGGCTGGCGACGACGTCGCGCTGGGGCCTTACTGCGTGGTGGGGCCGGGCGCCGTGATCGGCGCCGGTAGCCGGCTGGGACCCCACGTGGTGGTCGAGGCCGACGCGGTCCTGGGCGAACGCTGCCTGCTGCACGCGGCGGCGCAGGTGCGCGAGCGCTGTGTCCTGGGTGACGAGGTGATCCTGCACGGCGGGGCCGTGGTCGGCAGCGACGGATTCGGCTATCATCCGGGCAAGGCGGGACTCGTCAAGATCCCGCAGATCGGGATCGTGGTCCTGGGCGCGCGCGTGGAGGTCGGCGCCAACACCTGCATCGACCGCGCCACCACCGGCGTGACCCGCGTGGGCGAGGGGACCAAGCTGGACAACCTGGTCCAGATCGCCCACAACGTATCGGTGGGCAGCCACTGCGCGATCTCGGCCCAGACCGGGATCTCCGGCAGCTGCCGGCTGGGTGACGGCGTGACCGTCGGCGGGCAGGTCGGCATGGCCGACCACCTCGAACTGGGCGACGGGGTCAAGGTGGCGGCCAAGAGCGGGATCACGCGCGACGTTCCCGCCGGCCAGTCGATCTTCGGCTACCCGGCGATCGAGTTCCGCAAGGGTTTCAAGGTCGTGGCCCTCACGCACCGGCTGCCGGAGCTGTTCCAACGCCTGGCGCGCGTCGAGGCCGCACTGGGACGACGCCGCGAAGGGAAGGACGCCTGACGTGCTGATCCTGCAGAAGACGCTGGGCCGCCGCGTGGCCATGACCGGCCGGGGACTGCATTCCGGCTCCGAGGCCACGGTGGCCTTCTGCCCGGCCCCGATCAACACGGGGCTGGTTTTCCGCGTGCCCGGTCCCGACGGCCAGGTGGAGATCCCGGCCCGCGCCGAGTGCGTGCCGGCCGGGCACCACGGCGTGCGCAACACGACGCTCGAGCGCGACGGCGCCCGCATCCTGACCGTGGAGCACGTCCTGTCCGCGCTCAGCGGCATGGGCGTCACCAACTGCTACGTCGAACTGGACGGGCCCGAGCCTCCGGAGCCCCGCGCCGGCAGCACGCTCGACTTCGTGGCCATGATCGACCAGGCTGGGATCATCGACCAGGGGCTGCCGGCGGCCTTCTACCGGATCGACGTGCCGGTGAGCTACCGCGACGGCGACGTGTCCCTGGAGGCCGTGCCCGACGAGGGGCTGCGCGTCACCTTCCACATCGACTACGACGACCCGCTGATCGGGGTCCAGGTGGCCTCGTTCCTGATCACCCCGGACGTCTACCGCCACGAGATCGCCCCCTGCCGCACGTTCGCGCTCCAGCGCGACGTCGAGAAGCTCAAGGCCATGGGCCTGGGCAAGGGCGGCACCCTGGACAACGCCATGGTCGTCGCCGACGGGCAGCTGCTCAACGACACGCCGCTGCGTTTCCCGGACGAGTTCGTCCGCCACAAGATCCTGGACCTGATCGGCGACCTGGCGCTCGTGGGCGTCCCGTTGCAGGGCCACGTCACGGCGCGGCGCTCCGGCCACGACGCCAACATCCGCCTGGCGGCCCTGCTCGCGGAGAAGGAGCGGCGCGGCACGCGGATCTACCCGCCCCGCGCGCCCGTCAACTGGGACATCGCCTCGATCATGAAGGTGATGCCGCACCGCTACCCGCTGCTGCTGGTGGACCGGATCCTGGAACTGGAGATCGGCAAGCGCGTCGTGGGCCTGAAGAACGTGACGATCAACGAGCCCTTCTTCGTGGGGCACTTCCCGGGCCACCCGATCATGCCGGCGGTCCTGATCACCGAGGCGATGGCCCAGGTCGGCGGCGTCCTGCTGATGAGCAGCGTCGAGAATCCCGAGACGAAACTTGTTTACTTCAGCGGAATCGACGGTGCAAGATTCCGCCGGCCGGTCACGCCCGGCGACCAGATCCGGTTCGAGCTGGAGCTCTTGAAGCTGCGGGGGCCCCTCTGCAAGATGCGGGGGCGCGCCTTCGTGGACGGCGAACTGGTGGCCGAGGCCGACCTCATGTCGACGATCGTGGACCGCTGAGCGGTCCCGGGGAGGGTTTATCGTGGCGAATCCGATCATCAAGCGCGCGGGCGAGATCAGGCCGGTCCGGCCGCCCGAGATCCACCCGACCGCGGTGGTCCACCCCGACGCGCGCCTCGGGCACGGCGTCACGGTGGGCCCGTTCGCCATCATCGGCCCCCACGTCGAGATCGGCCCCGAGTGCGAGATCGGCTCCTCGGTCCTGATCGAGGGGCACACCACCCTCGGCCGCGGCAACCGCGTGTTCCACGGCGCGGTCATCGGCACCGAGCCGCAGGACCTCAAGTACCGTGGCGAGCTCAGCTACATCGAGATCGGCGACGACAACGTCATCCGCGAGTTCGTGACCGTCCACCTGGCCACCGGCGAGAACGAGAAGACGCGCCTCGGCGACGGCAACATGCTGATGGCCTACGTCCACGTCGCCCACAACTGCCTGATCCAGGACCACTGCATCCTGGCCAACGCGGTGAACCTGGCCGGGCACGTCGAGATCGGCCGCTGGGCGATCGTCGGCGGCATGACCCCCGTCCACCAGTTCGTGCGCATCGGCGAGCACGCCTTCATCGGCGGCGGCAGCCGCATGGCGCAGGACGTGGCGCCCTACATCCGCGTCGCGGGCAACCCGGTGGAGGTCCACGGGCTCAATAGCGTCGGCCTGAAGCGCCGTGGCTTCGACGAGGCCACGCTGATGAACCTCAAGACCGCCTACCGCCTGCTGTTCCGCAGCGGCCTGAACGTGAGCCAGGCGCTCGAGCGGATCGCCCTGGACTGCGCCCTCGACCCCTACATCGAGGAACTGATGGCCTTCATCCGCCGTTCCGAGCGCGGCATCGTCCGCTGACGACGGCCCGCGCCAGCGGAGACGGCGGCGCCGCGGCCGCCGTCGGATCCCGGGGGAAACCGGTGACGACCCGCCCGGCCTCCACGTCTCCCCACATCCTGCTGTCCTGCGGCGAGGCCAGCGGCGACCGCTACGGCGCGGCGCTGCTGGCGGCGCTGCGCGTGCGCCTGCCGGACGCCCGCTTCTCGGCCCTGGGCGGCGACGAGCTGCGCGCGGCCGGGGCCGAGATCGTGCAGTCGACCGACCGCCTGTCGGTGATGGGCCTGGGCGAGGTGCTCGGGGCGCTGCCGACCCTGCTGCAGGCCCGCCGCCGGCTGCGCGCCCTGCTGTCGGGCGGCGGCGTGGACCTCTTCCTGCCCGTCGACTACCCCGGCTTCAATCTCGGCGTGGCGCGTCATGCCCGGTCCCGCGGCGTGCCCGTCTTCTACCTCATCGCGCCGCAACTCTGGGCCTGGGGCGCCTGGCGGGCCGGCGGCGTGCGCCGCGCGGTGGACCGCCTCGGGGTCGTGCTGCCCTTCGAGGAGCGCTTCTTCCGCGCGCGCGGCATCCCCGCCGTCTCCCTCGGGCACCCCCTGGTCGAGGACCACCCCAAGTCGGAGGTCGACCGCGCGCGCCGGCGGCGCGAGGAGCGCCTGCTCGATCCCACGGCGCCGCTGACGATCGGTTTGCTGCCGGGCAGCCGCGCCCAGGAAGTGAGCGCGTTGCTGCCGGTGCTGCGCGAGGCCTTCGTCCGCCTGCGGGCGGAATCGCCGGGACGCGAATTGCTGGGCGTCGTCAGCCGCGCTCCCGGTGCGCCCGTGCCGGACGATCCCGGCGAGGGCCTGCGCGTGAGCGGGGAACCGCTGGCCTCGCTGACGCGCGAGCTCGACCTGGCGCTGGTCTGCAGCGGCACGGCTTCGCTGGAGGTCGCCCTGGCCGGCGTGCCGCACGCCCTGGTCTACCGCACCTCGCCGCTGACGTACGCGCTGGCCCGGCGCCTGGTGCGCCTGGAGTGGATCGGCTTGGCGAACCTGGTGCTGGAGCGCCCCCGCGCAGCGCCCGTTGGTGCGCGAGTTCATCCAGGACGCGGCGCTACCCGCGGCCCTGGCCGCCGATCTGCAGGACTGGCTGGCGTCGGGCGCGCGCCGGGCGCGTTTCGCCTCGGGCGTGGACGAACTGCGCGAACGCCTCGGCGGCGCTGGCTTCTGGGACCGCGCCGCCGACGAGGCCGTGTCCCTGCTGCGCGAGCGGACCGGGGCCGGGCGATGAGCGCCGGCGCGTCCCAGTCCCTGAAGCTCGCGCTGGCGCGCCCCGCCTGGCGCCTGCTGGCGACCACCGTGCGCCGTGTTCCCGCCCGGGGGACGACGCGGCGCGGGGCCGTCATCTTCGCCAGCCTCCACCGCGACATGATCCCCGCCGCCCTGCACGTGAGGCCCGCCGCCGCCACGCTGCTGGTCAGCCAGAGCCGCGACGGCGACATCCTGATCCGGACCCTCGGCCCGGACGGCTACGGGTTCGTGCGCGGTTCGACCGGCAGGGACGGCGCCGACGCCCTGCGCTCCCTGCTGGAGGTCCTGCGCCGCGGCGGCGCCGTCGGTCTGGCCGTGGACGGCCCGCGCGGACCGTTCGGGACCGTGCACGAGGGCGCGGTCCTGCTGGCCAGGCTTTCGGGGGCGCCGGTCGTGCCGCTGCGCGCCCGGCCGGGACGCCACCTGTCGCTGCGGACCTGGGACCGGACGATCGTGCCCTTGCCCTGGGCGACGGTGACGATCGAGGAAGGCGCGGACGTAGGCGTCCCGCGCGAGGCGGACACTGTGTCCTGCGCGGCGGTCGCCGCGGAGTTGGGAGCCTGGCTGCGCGGCGAGAGGAGCGGCGCATGAAGTCCGGCACCCGGAGGCCGGCGCGGTCCTGGACCTGCGCGGCGGTGCGCGGGGACGCGTCGAGGACGCCTGGCGGCGTTGGGAGACCGGGCTGCCGCGGCTCGCCGCCTGGATCGAGCCCTGGTCCGACGCCTGCGGCGACGCCGAACTGCGGCGACGCCTGTCGTCGCGCGGCGTGCCTGATGCGCGTCCCTATCTCGTTTCGGTGGGCAACCTCGTCGCCGGCGGCACCGGCAAGACGCCGGTGGTGATGGACCTCGCCCGGCGGCTGACCGCCGCGGGGCTGCGCACGGCCGTGCTGACCCGCGGCCACGGGGGGCGCGCCGCGGGACCCCTGCGCGTGCGACCCGACGACCGGGACTGCGGCGACGAGGCGCGGCTGCTGGCGGCCGCCCTGCCCGCGGTGCCCGTCGTCCAGGCGCGCCGGCGGCGGCGGGGCCTCGACTTCCTGCTGCGCGAGGCGCCCGGTTGCGACATCGTGCTGCTCGAGGACGCGCACCAGACCGCCGGCGTGCCCCGGCACCTCGACGTGCTGATCCTGGACCGCTGGGAGCGGCGCGCGGGCGTCGTGGTCCCGACACCGGTGCGACGCCTGCCCTGGGGGCCGGGTCGCGAGGCTGTCGCGGGCGCGGCGCGCGCCCGGCTCTGGCTCGTGGAGGCGGCCGCGGATCTGGACGGAGCCCCTGCGCGGCCCCGCGGGTGTCGTCGTGCTGGGCTTCGCGCGGCGCGAGGTCTGGGCCGACGGGGCGTCTCCCGCGCCTGGCGCGCCCTACGCCGTGGTGTCGGGCATCGCGCGGCCGGAACGGTTCGAGGCGGCCTGCGCCCGGCTGTGCGGCGCGCCCCCGGTGCTGGCGGTGCGCTGCGCCGACCACGCGCACTACGACCGGCGGCGGGTCGCGCGGCTGCTGGCCGAGGGATCGCGGCGCGGTGCGGCCTGCTGGCTGACCACGGCCAAGGATCGTGTTAAATTGTCGGGCGTCTGGCCGCCCGGCGCGCCGCCCCTGTTCACCGTCGGCCTGGAACTCGCCTGGCAGGGCCCCGAGACCGTTGCGCCCGCCGTCCTGCGCCTCCTGGAGGAATGACGACATGATCCCGAGCGGACCCGTGACCAGCCGCTTCCTCGTGGCGGGCACCGGCATCGCCGGCCTGCAGTTCGCGCTGCTGGCCGCCGAGCACGGCGACGTGCGCATCGTGACGAAGAAGGATTCCTCCGAGAGCAACACGAACTACGCGCAGGGCGGCATCGCGGCGGTGCTCTCGCCGCTGGACGATTTCGAGTCCCACGTGCGCGACACCCTGATCGCCGGGGACGGGCTCTGCGACGAGACGGTCGTGCGGGCCATGGTCGGGGCGGCGCCGCGCCTCATCGCGCGCCTGCTGGACTACGGCGTGCGCTTCACGCGGGAGGGCGAGCGGGAGGACGCCCCGTACGCGCTCACGCGCGAGGGCGGCCATTCGCAGCACCGCATCCTGCACGCCGCCGACCTCACGGGACGGGAACTCGAGCGGCGCCTGCTCGAAGCCTGCCGCCGCCATCCGCGGATCGCCATGGACGAGGACCACCTCGTGCTGGACCTGATCCGCGAGTCCGACCTGCGGCGCGGCGGCGATCCCCGCCGGGTCGTCGGCTGCTGGGTCCTGGACCGCGACACGCTGCAGCGGCGGGCCTACCTGGCCCCGGCCACGATCCTCGCCACGGGCGGCTGCGGCAAGGTCTACGCCTACACGTCGAACCCGGACATCGCCACCGGCGACGGTCTAGCCATGGCCTACCGCGCCGGCGCCGTGCTGGCCAACCTGGAGTTCGTCCAGTTCCATCCGACCTGCCTCTACCACCCGCGGGCCAAGAGTTTTCTGATCTCCGAGGCGGTGCGCGGGGAGGGGGCGCACCTGATCAACGCCCGCGGCGAGCGCTTCATGGAACGCTACGACCAGCGCCGCGAACTCGCGCCGCGGGACATCGTGGCGCGGGCCATCGATCAGGAGATGAAGCGCACCGGCGAGCCCTGCGTGTTCCTGGACCTGCGGCATCTCGGCCGCGCGTTCGTCGAGCAGCGCTTCCCGAACCTGTCGGCCACCTGCGCCCGGTACGGCATCGACATGGCGGGCGAGCCGGTCCCGGTGGTGCCGGCCGCGCACTACATGTGCGGCGGCGTCAAGGTGGACGGGAGCGGCCGCACCAGCCTGCCCGGCCTCTTCGCGGTGGGCGAGGTGGCCTGGACCGGCGTCCACGGGGCGAACCGCCTGGCCAGCAACTCCCTGCTCGAGGCGGTGTACTTCGCCGAGACGGCCGCCGTCGCCGCCGTCGCCGACCTTGATTCGTCGGCGGTGCCGCCCGCGGGCCTGCCGTTCCAGGACGACTTCCCCTCGGCGATGTCCAGCGGCCCCGAGGCCGTGATCCTCGAACACGACTGGAATTCGGTGCGCCGCGTCATGTGGGACTACGTGGGCATCGTGCGCTCGCGCGCCCGCCTGGACATCGCGCTGGACCGCGTGCGCGCCATCCGCGCCACGGTCGAGGGCGTCTACGCCCGGTCGCTGGCGAATCCCGACCTCGTCGAACTGCGCAACATCGCCCTGGTCGCCGAACTGATCATCCTCTGCGCCCGCGCCCGCCGCGAGAGCCGCGGCCTGCACGAGACCCTGGACCATCCGGGCAAGGACCCGCTCGCGCCGCGCGAGACGCTCGTGGGCCGGGGCCGCTCCCTGGCGGCGAGCGAGCCGCCGGGCGACGGGGGGATCATGAACTGGTACCGCACGGCCTTCGGCCCACACTACCGGCGGCTCTACGCCCACCGGGACGAGCACGAAGCCGCCGCCTGCGTCGCGGCGATCGCGCCCTGGCTGCCGCTGGGGCGGGGGCCGGTCGTCGATCTCGGCTGCGGCGCCGGCCGGCACCTGTCGCCGCTGGCGGCGCACGGGGCCTGGGGGCTGGCCCTGGACCTGTCGGCCGATCTGCTCGCCGAGGCCGCTCACGTTGCGGGGCGCCGTCGCCCTGCCGCCCGTGCGCGCCGACATGCGCTGCCTGCCGCTGCGCGACGGGAGCTGCGCGGCGGTGCTCTCGCTGTTCACTTCCTTCGGTTACTTCGGGGACCTCGACGACCACGCGCCTCTGCTGCGGGAGATCGCCCGGGTGCTCGCGCCCGGAGGCCGATGGTGCCTCGACCACCTCAACGCCTTCGCCGTGCGCCGGGAACTGGCCGCGGGCGACGTCGTCCGCGAGCGCCGCCTGGGCGCCTGCCTGGTCCGTGAGCGTCGGCGGCTCGGACCCGAAGGGCGGCGCGTGCTGAAGGACGTGCGCATCCGGCCCCTCGGCGGCGCCAACGGCCAGGCATCGGCGGACGGGGTGCCGCCGCAGGGCCTGGACTACACCGAGTCGGTGGCCCTGTTCGCGCCGGAGGAGCTCGACGCACTCTGCCGCGCCGCGGGATTGGTGCGCGTGGCGGAATTCGGCGGCTACGACGGCCGCAGCTTCGACGCCGAAGCGGCCGAGCGCTGGTTGCTGATCTACGAGCGGGAGGCGCGCCCGTGACGAAGCCCCGGTTCCGGGCCGAACCCGGTCCCGTGCTCGCCGATCTGCCGGACCTCGGCCCGCTCGTGCGCGCCTGGTTGCGGGGGGACGCGCCCTTCGCCGGTGCGACGGCCGAGTGGCGGCGCTTCCTCGCGGCGACGCCGCCGGCCGCCGGCGATGCGCCGGCGTGGCGCGACCTCGGCTGGCGCGAGGCCTGGTCGGCGGAACTGGCGGCGGATCTGCCGGACGATGCGGCGCGGGACGCCGCCGCCGCGGCCGTGGCCGCCCTGGCGGCGGGCGAAGCGGAGGTCGTGATCACCGGCCAGCAACCGGGCTTCCTGGGCGGCCCCCTGCTGACCCTCTACAAGGCGGCCGCCTGCGTCGCCGCGGCCCGGGCGCGCACCGCCGCCGGGCGCCCGACCATCCCGCTGTTCTGGTGCGGCGACGACGACGACGACCGGCGCGAGGCCTTCGCGCCCCGGCTGTTCGACCCGCGGCGCCGGGCGCTGCTGGCGCGGCGCCGCCGCCGGGACCCGACGACCTCGTGATCGGAGATGCGCCGGCGGACGTCTGGGCCGAGCCGGAGGCTGGCTGGCTGGCGGAGCGTCGGGCCGCCGGCGGGCTCGGCGCCGAGTTGGACGGACTCTGGCAGCGGGCCCGTCGCGAGGGCTGGACCTGGGGTCGTCTGCAGAGGCGGGCCCTGCTGCGTGTGTTCGCCGGCAGCGGCCTGTTAACCGTCTCGGGGGACGACGGCCGCCTGCACCGCGCCGCCGCACCTTTCTATGCGGACCTCGTCGCCCGCCGTCTCGAACTGGCGTCGCTCGCCGCCGCGCGCGGTGCGGAACTGACGGCGATGGGCTACCATGCCCAGTTGAGCGGCGCTTCGCTAGACGCGCCCTTCCACCTGCGCAAGGCAGGCGGCCGCGAACGGGCGAACGACCCCGCGGCCCTGCTCGCGGCGCCGCAGGACCTGCGGCCCGGCGTGCTGCTGCGGACCCTGGTCCAGGACTGGTTCTTCCGGCCGGCCGGCATCGTGGCGGGGCCCGGAGAACTGGCCTACCTGGAGCAGCTGCGCCCGCTGCACGCGGCCCTGGGCCTGGATCAGCCGGCCCTGCTGCCGCGACTGTTCGCCCGGCTCAGCGACGATCCCGACCGCGACGCCGCCGCCGCGGCCGTCGCGCCGACCTCCGCCGACACGGCCGGCGACGAGGCCTTGGCCGCGATCACCGCGGACCTGTCCCACGCCCTGGCGGCTCGCGCGGGTCTGCCGCCGACGCGGGCGCAGGCGCTCGCCGCCCGCGCGGCGCGCGTCTGGCGCGACGAGGTGCGGGCGGCGTTCCGGGCGCGGGCCGCGGCGAACGGCAGGCCGGCGCTCGAGGCGGCGCCGGCCTGGGCCGCTCCGGACGGCGTCCGCCAGGAGCGGGCGCTGGCGATGCACTGGGCCACCGCGCTGTGGGGCGACGACCTGGTGGCGGCGACGATCGGGGCGGCGTCACAGCACTACGCCCGCGGGGCCGACGGCGACTGGCGCGACTGGTGGATCCGCGTGGACCCACAACCTCTGGCAAGTCAGACCTCTGGCATCATCTCCGGCGCCTGAACCGACCGAGGACGGGACATGACCGAAGACAATCGCACCTCCATGAACTCGGGCGCCGACCTGCTCTGCGTCAGCCCGCACACCGACGACGCGGAAATCGCCTGCGGCGGCACGCTGGCCCGGTTCGCCGCGCGGGGTCGTCGCGTCTGGCTGCTCGACCTGACGCGCGGGGAGCTCGGCTCCAACGGCACCCCGGACGAGCGCTGGCAGGAGGCGGCCCGGGCCTCCGCGGCGCTGGGCATCACCGGCCGCCTGCAGGCCGCGCTGCCCGACGGTTTCATCTCGGCCGAGCGGCCCGAGCAGGTGGCGGCGGTCGCAGCCGTCATCCGCAGCCTGCGGCCCCGCTGGCTGCTGGCGGCGCCGGTCCCGCGGCGCCACCCCGACCACCAGGCCATCCCCGCCCTGGTGCGCAAGGCCGCCTTCATGGCCCGCCTGGCCTCGTGGCCGGCGGCCCTGCCCGAAATGCGCGCTTGGCCCGCGACCGCCGCGATCCCGCCGCCGGCGGCGTCGTGGATCTGCGAGGCGGTCCTCACCGTGTGCGCGCCGGGCGAGCGGCCGAACCTCTACGTGGACGTGACCGCGAGCTGGCCCGCCAAGCTGGCGGCCCTGCGTTGTTACGCGACCCAGCTGGAACGGGCCGCCGGCGCTCGGCCGACGGTCATCAACGAGCCGGCCTTCCTCGACCAGGTCGAGCGGTGGTCCCGCGCCTGGGGCTTCCAGGCAGGCGTCCCCTTGGCCGAGGCCTTCGCCACCGAACAGGCGCCGCTGCTCGAGGACCTGCCCGCGGAGCGCTGGGTGTGAGCCGCCTGCCGGTCATCGGGATCACCTGCTACCCGACCCAGGGGGGCAGCGGCGTGGTGGCCAGCGAGCTGGGCCTGAACCTGGCCCGCCGCGGCTACGAGGTTCACTTCATCACCAGCGAGATGCCCCTGCGCCTGCGCCGCTACGAGGCCAACATCTACTTCCACCCGGTGGAAGCGGTCACCTACCCCGTGTTCCAGCACACGCCCTACACGCTGGCGCTCGCCACCAAGATGAGCGAGGTGGCGCGCCGCCACGGGCTCGACCTGCTCCACGTCCACTACGCCATCCCGCACGCGGCGAGCGCGTACCTGGCCCGGGCCATGATCGGGCCGCAGCGCCTCAAGGTGATCACCACCCTGCACGGCACCGACATCACGCTCGTAGGCCAGGAACCGTCCTACTTCGAGATGACGCGCTTCCTGATCGACGAGAGCGACGCCGTCACCGCCGTCAGCGGCTGGCTGCGCGACGAGACGGTCCGTGTCTTCGGGCCGCGCCGCGAGGTCGAGGTGATCCCCAACTTCGTGGACCCGCAGCGCTTCCGGCCGCGCGACGACGGCCCGCGCGCGCTGTTCGCCGCGCCCGACGAGAAGATCATCGTCCACGCCTCGAACTTCCGGCCGGTGAAGAACGCGACCCACGTCGTGCGCGTGTTCGCGCAGATCGCGCAACGGGTGCCGTCGCGCCTGCTGCTGGTGGGGGAGGGCCCCGAGCGCTCGCTGTGCGAGCAGCTGGCCGTCGAACTCGGCGTGGCCGACCGCGTCCGCTGCCTCGGCCAGGTCGAGAACCTCGAGGAGATCCTGGCGTTGTCCGACCTGTGCCTGCTGCCCTCGCGCCACGAGTCCTTCGGCCTGGTCGCGCTGGAGGCGATGGCCTGCGGCACCCCGGTGGTGGCCACCGACCGCGGCGGCACTTCCGAGTTTATCGAGCGCGGCCTGACCGGCTTCCTCTGCGATCCCGACGACATCGCCGGCATGGCCGCGGTGTCCATCGATCTGCTGCAGGACCCCGAGCTGCACCGGCAGATCCGCGACGATGGCCTGCGCGAAGCCGTGTCCCGCTTCGGGACGCCCTGCATCCTGAAGCGTTACGTCGATCTCTACGACCGTGTCCTGGGCTGAGCGGGAACCCCACGGCGACGCCGTGGGTAAACATGGGACTCCGCCCTTGAACCCCCGCGCCGGGGTGGTACATTGGGCGCAGCCGCCCGGCGCCCGCGCCGGACGTCCACCGGCGCCCGGAGCGGCGCCGGCCCACGGCAGAAGGAGCTGACATGACCCACGCGCCCTTCCTGGCGTCGCTCGGGGCGGCCGAGATCATCGATCTGCTGCGCAAGTCCTCGTTCCTGGGGATCCTGGACGTCGTCATCCTGGTCCTGCTGTCGGTCCTGTGCTGGGCCGTGATGTTCGACCGCGGCCGCCTGCTCGCGACCGTGCGGCGCGGCCACGCCGAGTTCTGGGAGCAGTGCGACGCCTGGCTGCAGGGCCGGCTGGACCGCCGGGACATGGACGCCTGGTGCCGCAGCCACCCCGACCTGCCGCTGGCCAACCTGTGGCGCGAGACGGTCGCGCAGCCCAGCAGCCAGGCCGTGCGGCGATCCGCGGAACGCGTCGCCTACGCCGAGACCGAGAACCTGGAACGCTACCTGATCATCCTCTCGACGACCGTCACGGTGGCCCCCTTCCTGGGCCTGCTCGGCACGGTCTGGGGCCTGATGCAGGCCTTCTGGGAGATGTCGGTGCTGCGCAGCGCCAACCTCGCGGTGGTGGCGCCGGGCATCGCCGAGGCGCTGGTCACGACCATCGCCGGCCTGTCGGCCGCGGTGCCGGCCGTGGTGTTCTTCAACCTCTTCGTGCGCAAGATCGACCTGATCGGCAACGAGATGGAGCGCCTGCGCTCCCTCATGGAGGAGGCGGCGCCCTCGGCGGGGGAGGCCCGGCTCGCGCAGTCCCGCCGGCCCGAGCCGCACGAGAAGGAGCAGATCCGATGAGACGCCGCTCGGGCTACCGCGGTTTCTCGGAGATCAACATCACCTCCCTGGTCGACATCGCCCTGTGCCTGCTGATCATCTTCATGCTCACCGCGCCCTACATGCAGGGCGGCGTGGAGGTCAACCTGCCGCAGGCCGAGACCCGCGAACTGGTCGTCGAGGAGGGGCCGGTGATCACCGTGACGAAGGAGCGCGCACTCCACTTCGACGACGCGCCCATCGCCATGGCCGACCTCGCCGCCCGCCTCGGCGCCTTCGCCGACAAGCGTGCGACGTTGCCGGTCTACCTGCGGGCCGACGAGGACGTGCCCTACGGTTTCGTGCTGCAGGTCATGGCCGCCATCGAGAAGGAGGGCTTCTCGAATCTGAGTCTGGTGGCGGACCAGGACCTCGGGGAGAGGAAGCGTCCGTGAACCGCGCGCTGCCGGCCTCCCTGCTGCTGCACGCGCTCTTCATCACGGCGCTGCTGTTGTTCGGATCCCAGGTGGTGCGCCAGCCGATGCCGCGCCAGCGCGCGATCTCGGTGCGATTGGCCGAACTGCCGAGCCCGCGCCCGCAGATCCGGACAGCGCCGCCGCAACCCGTCGCCGAGCCGGAGATCAGGCCCGCGGTCGTCCCGAAAGCCGCCGAGAAGAAGCCGGCGCCGAAAGAGGCGGCCAAACCGGTGACGAAGCCCGCGGCGAAGCCGGCCGCACCGGACCGCCAGCCGGCGCAGGCCGACGCCGCCACGCCGGCGCAGGCCGGGCCGGCCGCAGCCACGCCCCGCCTCGGCGCCGACGTCACCGTCGCGCCGCAGTACCAGTACTACCTCGACCTGCTCGAGCAGCGGATCGCCCGCAACTGGCAGCCGAGGAAGCTGGGCTTCCGCAGCGGGGCTCCGGTGACCTGCTCGGTCCACTTCCAGGTCGAGCAGGACGGCACCCTCACGCGGGCCGAAGTGGCCGCGGGTTCGGGCGTGCCCCTGATGGACCGCGAGGCGCTGCGGGCCGTGGAAACGGTCGGCACCTTCCTGCCGATCCCCGCCGGCATGGCCCGGCGCGGTCTCGGCATCACGTACATCTTCACGCTGACGGCGGGGAACTGACCATGCGGCACCACATCACGCGCGACATCCTGGCCACGACCCTCGTCCTGCTGGCGGCCGTCGCGCCCGCTGCGGCCCAGGGCGAGTACATCATGCGGGCCGACCGCTCGGCGGCGGAGCTGACCGACATCCTGGTGCAACCTCCGGAGGTGCAGGCGGGGGGCGCCGAGGCCCGGGCGGCGGCCGGAGCCGTCGACGCCGTCATCCGCGCCGACCTCGACTACAGCGGTCTGTTCCGCCTGCTGACGCGTGACCAGGTCTCCGGCAAGACGCCGGGCCACTACCGCATCGACGGCGTGCTGGAGGGCCTGCCGACCGGAGGCGCGGCCTCGCCCGCCCTCACGCTGCGCCTGCTCTCGGAACCCGGCGGCCAGGTCCTGCTCTCCAAGCGCTACCAGCCGGGGCCCGACCGGCTGCGCGCCACGGCGCACCACTTTGTGGAGCAGGTCATCCGCCTGCTCACCGACCAGCCCGGCATCAGCCTGTCGCGCATCGTCTTCGCGCGCGGCAGCGGAGACCGCCGGGACATCTGGTGCGTGGACTACGACGGCGAGGGCCTGCTGCGGCTGACCTCCAACCGCACGCCTGAACCTGTTCCCGTCCTGGTCCCCGGACAACAAGCAAGTCGCCTTCATGTCCTTCCGGCAGGGCCAGCAGGGCACCTACGTGCTCGAGGCGGCGACAGGGGCGGTGCGCATGGTCGGCGAGACCAGCGGCTCGAACCTGGGACCGTCCTGGCACCCCGGCGGGCAGGAACTGGTGGTGGCCCTGTCGAAGGCCGGCCAGCCGGACATCTACCGCCTCGGCCTGGACGGCCGCATCATCCGCCGGCTCACCGTCGCGGAGTCGATCGAAGTCTCGCCCAGCTGGGCCCCGGGCGGCCGCGAAATCGTGTTTACCAGCGACCGGACAGGCTCGCCCCAGCTCTACGTCATGGAAGCCGACGGCACCGGCAGACGGCGCCTGACCTTCGAGGGGAAGTACAACGACTCGGCCGAGTGGTCGCCCCGCGGGGACCGGATCGTGTACGCCTGCCGCGAGCAGGAGATCACCCAGCTGATGCTCATCGACGCGGGCGGAGAGAACCGCCGCCTGCTGACCGACGCCTCGTGGCGCAACTGCGAGGACCCCAGCTGGGCGCCGGACGGACGCCACGTGGTCTTCGCCTCGGACCGCACCGGGGTGTTCAAGCTCTACGTCCTGGATGTCGAGGACGGATCGATCCGGCAGTTGACGAAGGGCGCAGAACCGGATACAACTCCTGATTGGTCCCAGTGACGATCCGTGTTATCTTGGCCTGGAATATGGAATCCGGTGAGTTGAGTCACTTCAGAAAAGGAGTCGGATAGCCATGGTGCGGACCCTAGCTCTGATCGGCATGTTGTTGGCGGCCCTGCTCATGACCGTCGGCTGCGGCGGCAAGAAGAACGTCCCGGTCACGGACAACGCGGCGGCCGTCGTCACGACCCCGCCCGTCGAAGAGGTCGTCGAAGAGGCGCCGGTCACCGAGACGCCGGCCCCCGTCTCGAACTACGCGACGATGTCGCCGCAGGAGTACGGCATCGAAGACGTGTACTTCGCCTACGACGAGTACACCCTCAGCGCCGCGACCATGACCACGCTGACCGCCAACGCGAAGATCATGAAGGAGCACAGCGACGTCGTGTACCTGATCGAGGGCCACTGCGACGAGCGCGGCACGGTCGAGTACAACCTGGCCCTGGGCGAGAAGCGCGCGGCCGCCGTGCGCGACTACCTGGCGAACCTGGGCGTGAAGGCCGGTCAGCTGCGCGTCACGAGCTACGGCGAAGAGCGTCCCTTCGTCACCGGCGGCACCGAGGCCGCCTGGGCCAAGAACCGCCGCGCCCACTTCGCGCGCCCGTAGGTGACCGCCATGCGTCCGCACGGCTCGCGCCGCTTCGTTCTCCTGCTGGTCGGAGCGCACCTGGCTGTCCTGGCAGCCGGGTGCGCCCCCCAGTTCGAGACGCTCCAGACGGCGGTCGACGGCAACTCGGCCGAGATCCAGCGCCTGGCCGACGAGCAGACGGCCCTGCGCCGCGACGTCACGGCCCTGCTGGCCCTGCTGCGCAGCGGCGAGGGGTCGGGACTCGAGACCGACGCCCGGCTGCAGGCCAACCTCGCGCAGATCCTGGCCCGCCTGGACCAGGCCGCGAGCCAGCAGGCGGACAACCAGGAGTACATGCGCAACCTGTCGGCGCGCGTGGACCTGCTGACCACGCGCCTGGGCATCCCCACGCTCGGCGAGTTCAAGCCGGCGCCCCAGGGCGGCGCCGACCTCGCGGCGCTGCCCGAGGAAGGGCGCGCCCTGTTCAACGCGGCCGTGGCGGATCGCGGCCGTGGCGATTTCACCGCCGCCCGCCAGGGCTTCCAGGACTTCCTGGGCCGCTACCCCCGCAGCGAGCAGGCCGACGATGCCGAGTACTGGCTGGCCGCCATGGCCGCCGACGACGGCGACCACCAGGACGCGCTGACGCGGCTGCAGGCGCTGCTGGACCGCCATCCCGGCTCCGACCGCCGCGCCGACGCGCTGCAGAAGGCGGTGGGCTCGGCCCACGCGCTGGGCGGGACGACGAGGCCCGCGGGTGGCTCGGACGCCTGCAGGCCGAGTTCCCGGGTCCGAGGCGGCGGAACTGGCGGCGGCCCTGCTGACCGAATAGGAGTCGAGAAAAGGAGCGATCGTGGCCAAGATCCCGTGCTGAAGCGGGCCCGCGATCTGGCCCAGCCGTTCCGCCCCGTGGAGGTCGCGGAGCTGGACGGCGCCTACCACGCCTTCATCGTCCGCTACAGCGGGGACTACATCGCCCACAGCCACTCGGCCGACGAGTTCATCTACATCCTCGAGGGCATGATCGACATCGAGATGGACCGCACGACCATCACGGTCCGGCAGGGCGAGGCCATGCTGATCCCCGCCGGCAAGGTCCACCGCCCGCGGTGCAAGGCCATGGCCCTGGCGCTGGTCACCGAGACCAAGGGCCTGCAGACCAAGGGCCTGCTGACCGACAAGGTCCGCCGAACCTACCGGGGCTCCCCGACCCCTCCTCCCGGAGCCGAACTCCGGGTCGGACAGCATCTTCTCGATCCACAGCACGGTCTCGCGGCTGCCCAGGTACAGGGGCGTCCGCTGGTGCACGCCCTGCGGTACGAGGTCGAGGATGGGCCCGGCGCCGTCGCTCGCGTAGCCGCCGGCGTTCTCGGCGATCATGGCCAGCGGCGCCGCCTCGTAGAGCAGGCGCAGCTTGCCCCGGGGGGCCTTGTCGGTGGGCGGGTAGAGGAAGACGCCGCCGTAGAGCAGGTTGCGGTGGAAGTCGGCCACGAGCGAGCCGATGTAGCGCGCGGACATGCCGCCGCTCTCCTGCCGTCCGTACTTCAGGCGGCGCACGATCTCGCGCACGGCCGGCGTCCAGTGGGGCTCGTTGCCCTCGTTGACGGAATAGATCCCCGCGGCGAAGGGGATCTTGAGGTTCTCGTGGCTCAGCAGGAACTCGCCGATCCCCGGGTCCAGGGTGTAGCCGTGGACGCCGTGGCCGGTGGTCTGGACGAACATCGTCGAGGACCCGTAGACCACGTAGCCGGCGGCGACCAGGTCGCGACCCGGCTGCAGCAGGTCGTCGTCGCAGATCGCGGCGAGGCGCGAGCGGCGGCGGTAGATGCTGAAGATCGTGCCGATCGAGACGTTCGCGTCGATGTTGCTGCTGCCGTCGAGCGGGTCGAAGACCACGACGTACTTGCCGCTGCCCTCGCGGAAGTCGATCCGGACCGGGTCGGGCATCTCCTCGGACGCCATCAGGCAGACCTGCCCGCGGCGGCCGACGAACTTCAGCATGACGGCGTTGGCGTAGTCGTCCAGCTTCTGGACCGTCTCGCCCTGGACGTTGCTGGCCCCGGTGCTGCCCAGGATGTCCACCAGCCCGGCCCGGGTCACCTCGCGGGCGATGATCTTGGCCGCGAACGCGATGTCCCCCAGCAGGCTGGTGAAATCGCCGCTGGCGCTGGGGTGCAGGCGCTGCATGTCCAGGATGTGGCTCTCGATGTTCATGAGGTTCTGGTTCGGCATGGCGCTCCCGCTGCTGGTTGGAGGCGGCCACCAATGTAGCAGGGATGGGGGCGCAGGGCGAGTGATGCAGGGGATGAGGCTGCGGGCGGGCGATAGTCCGGGGTTGCGGCCGGCGGGCCGGTGGTCCATCGTTTGGCAGGCGCTTGCCGCCAGGCGCCGCGGTCCGTCCGCGACCCGATCCGTCAGCACGACACGGAGGAACGTCATGTCCCAGATGCTGCCCATCCCGCCGCTGCCGATGAACGAACCCATCCTGGGCTACCTGCCCGGATCGCCCGAGAAGGCCGCGCTGAAGGCGAAGCTCAAGGAGCTGGCCGGCGCCCGCATCGAGATCCCGCTGGTCATCGGCGGCAAGGACGTCGCCACGGGCGACCTCGCGGAATGCCGCATGCCCCACGACCACCGGCACCTGCTGGGCGTCTACCACAAGGCGAGCGCGAAGCACGTCCAGGCCGCCGCCGCCGCCGCGCGCAAGGCCAAGAAGGATTGGGCGGCGCTGCCCTGGGAGGCGCGCGCCGCGGTCTTCCTGAAGGCCGCCGAGCTGCTGGCCGGCCGCCGCCGCAGCACCCTGAACGCCGCCACGATGCTGGGCCAGAGCAAGACCGCCTTCCAGGCCGAGATCGACTCCGCCTGCGAGCTGATCGACTTCTGGCGCTTCAATCCGGCCTTCGCCCACGACATCATGAGCGAGCAGCCCGAGTCCGGGCCCGGCATGTGGAACATGCTGGAGCAGCGGCCCCTGGACGGTTTCGTCTTCGCCGTGACCCCCTTCAACTTCACCAGCATCGCCGGCAACCTGCCGACGGCGCCCGGCGCTGATGGGCAACACGGTGCTGTGGAAGCCGGCCTCGAGCGCCGTCTACTCGGCCTGGTACATCATGGAGATCCTGCGCGAGGCGGGGCTGCCCGACGGCGTCATCAACATGATCCCGGGCAGCGGCGGCCAGGTGGGCAACCCGGTCATCGAGCACCCCGAGCTCGGCGGCGTGCACTTCACCGGCAGCACCGAGGTCTTCCAGAACATGTGGGGCACCATCGGCGCCAACATCCGCAACTACGCCTGCTACCCGCGCATCGTGGGGGAGACCGGCGGCAAGGACTTCATCTTCGCCCACGCCTCGGCCGATCCCGTCGCGCTGGTGACGGCGCTGGTGCGCGGCGCCTTCGAATACCAGGGGCAGAAATGCTCGGCGGCCAGCCGCGCCTACGTCCCGGCCTCGCTGTGGCCGCAGGTGCGCGAGCACCTGCTCGCCGAGGTGGCCTCGATCAGGATGGGCGACCCCGTAGACTTCACGAACTTCATGGGCGCGGTCATCGACCAGGGCGCCTTCCGGAGCATCAAGGGCTACATCGACCAGGCCCGCAAGGCCCGCGGCCAGGCCCGCATCATCGCCGGCGGCGGTTGCGACGACAGCAAGGGCTGGTTCATCGAACCCACCGTGATCGAGGCGAAGGACCCCGACTTCGTGACGATGCGCGAGGAGATCTTCGGGCCGGTCCTGACCGTCCACGTCTACCAGGACAAGGACTGGCTCAAGGCCCTGCGCCTCTGCGACAAGGGCTCGACCTACGCCCTGACCGGGGCGGTCTTCGCCCGCGACCGCGGCGTGATCGAGACGATGAAGCAGGAGCTGGTCGGCACCGCCGGCAACTTCTACATCAACGACAAGCCCACCGGGGCGGTCGTGGGGCAGCAGCCCTTCGGCGGTTCGCGGGCCTCCGGGACGAACGACAAGGCGGGTCGTACCTGAACCTGATCCGCTGGACGTCGCCGCGGACGATCAAGGAGACGTTCGATCCGCCGCGGGACTACCGGTACGGGTTCATGACTCAGAAGTAGATGGTTCCCGTCGCACAGGGACGAGAGAAGGGCGGCCACAGGGCCGCCCTTCCTGTTCGGTGGTGCCGGAGGTGGGACTCGAACCCACGCGCCCCGAGGGGCAACGGATTTTGAGTCCGTCGCGTCTACCAATTCCGCCACTCCGGCACGAGGGCGGATGATAGGGAGCGCTGCCGCCCCCGTCAAGTGAGGCCTCCCGGGCCGCCAGGAAGGCCAAAAGGGGTTTGACAGGATCCTGCCCCGGCTTCATATTGTGCCGTCGGGTGGGGCCTTAGCTCAGCTGGGAGAGCGCTTGAATGGCATTCAAGAGGTCATGAGTTCGATCCTCATAGGCTCCACCACCTAACACATTGAAGAACAAGGGCTTGCCGGATCGGCGAGCCCTTGATCTTTTGTCAGAAGTGCCCCGGTTCCACACCGGTTCCACGCAGGTCGGCATCAGCGGTTGGCCGTCGTCGCCGTCTCGAACTTCAGCACGAAATCGTTCCCCGCCACCACGCCGCCGTCCACGGGCACCGCCGCCGCCAGCGGCGGCGTCGGGCGCAGGTTGCGCCTCGTCAGCGAACTCTCGACCACGTGCACCTCGTACCATCCCGGCGGGATCCCCTGGAAGAGGTAGTAGCCGTCGAACTCGCTGACGGTCGTCTGGATCGTGCGCTGCTTCAGGTCCAGCAGTTCGAGGCCGACGTTGCGCAGCGGCGTGCGTCCGGCGGGCGTCTGCACGAAGACCGTCCCCTCGATGTCGCCCGAGTAGGTGACCGGAAACTCCAGCGCGAGGTGCGCGCCGGGGTGCCCGATGGCGCGCACGGCCTGCAGGGCGGGGATCAGGTAGGGATCCTGGAGCGATTCGACGTCGAGCGTGACGTCGCGGACGTCGTGGGCCGGCAGGTCGGGCAGGTAGGCCAGGCCCAGGCGATCGGTCGTGGCGTGGCGCAGGGCGCCGCCGCCGGCGAAGCGCACGTCGGGCAGCGGCTCGTCCCGGTCGTCGTAGAGCCCGTTGGCGTTGCGGTCCAGGAACACGCGGGCCGTGGCGCCGTAGCCGCCGGTCAGTCGCGTGCGCTGCACGTGCAGGCGCATCGTCTCGGGCACCTTGGTCAGCGAGGTCGAGACGCCGATGCTGAAGAACGTCTCCTGTCCGGATGCTCCGTGCCCGCTCAGGGCGACCTGCACGCCGTCCAGCAGCAGCGTCAACGAGCCGCCGTAGCCGGTCGTGCCGAGGTCCTGCAGGTCCCGCTCGACGTGGGCGCCCAGGCGCAGGAAGCGCGACGCCTGCCAACCCGCGCTGGCGCCGGCCGATTCCAGGCCGAAGTCCGGCGAGATCCCCGAGCGCAGCTGGCCGCGCAGCAGCAGCGGCCCCCACCAGCTGCTGAGCAGATGCTCCTGCAGCAGACGGCGGTCGTCGTCGCCATGGGCGCCGCTGCGCCGGTAATCGAGCTTGCCGGTCCAGGTGGCCCGCGACCAGCCGGTGGCCAGGCGCAGCACGGCGCCGTCCTGGCGCTCGATGTCGCGGTCGGCGAAGGACGTCGCCTGCAGCCGCAGGTCGTAGGTGCAGGGGCGGGCGCCCAGGCGCAGGCCGCCACCCAGACGCAGCGTGGTGTCGCGCGTGCGGCGCCGCTGCGGCGTGTTGGCGTCGCTGACGAAGTCGCTGAAGGCGGCGTGCTCGAACTGCACCGTGCGCCCGAAGAGTTCGCCCTGCACCGCCAGGCTGCGCGCGGAGCCGCCCGCGTTGTCGGCCGCTACCTGGCCGCGCACCGCGGCGCCGCGCACGACCGCGTCGGCGACGAGGCTCCGGTAGTCGTGGTCGCTGTCCGCGAGCGGCGAGCGCGTCCAGGCGCCGGTCAGGCTCAGGGCGCGGGTCACGCCGACGCCGGCCTCGGCGTGGGCGGTCCAGCGGCCGCGGCCGGGCGAGTCGGCGTTCTGGTCCTCGCTCGTGATCAGGAAGCGGTCGTCCTGGACTCCGAACAGGCGGTACTGCACTTCGCCCGGGGCGATCATCCGCTCGCCGACGGTGACCGCGCGGACCTGCTCGCGGGTCTGGCCCTGGGGGCCGTAGACGACGGTGCGCAGGAGCGTGCGGCCGAAGTTCACGGGCACGTTCTCGAACAGGTAGCGGCCGCCCTCGTCCGCGGTCGTGAAGTCCCACAGCACGCCGTCGACGTAGAGCTCGACCTCCCAGCCGGCCGGCGCCTCGCCGGGCACGTTGGTGGCGTCGAAGGACTCGGAGCGGTGCAGGGGCCGGTTCCCGATCGCGGCGCCGCGGCCGAGCTTGCCGCGCAGCACCAGCGGGGTGCTCGGGGCGTAGAGGTCGCCGAACTGGAACTCCGTCGCGTGCAGGGGCCCCAGCAACTCGCCGTCGAGGTCGCTGCGGCCGGCCCGGGCCCGGGCCACGCCCAGGAACCGTTCGCGGTCGAGGTGGGCGACCAGGAAGCTGGTCTCCAGCTTGGCCAGGTCGCCGGCGCTCTGCAGGGAGAACACCGGCGTCATGTCGCCGCTGCGGCCGCGGTATTCGACGTTCGCGTCCAGCAGCGGCCAGGTGAACATCTGGTATTCGGCCTTCTGCACCGGGTGCACGGCGCGGGCGGCGACCTTGCTCATCAGTCGTTGGCCGCGCGCCTGCTCGCGCAGGAGCCGCTTCTGCACCGGCAGCGTCTCGCGCGAGGTGACCAGCGCCACGAGCGACGTCGTGCGCACCTCGAAGTCGCACGGCAGCCACTCCGCGAGGCGCGCCGGCGCCACGTAGATGTCGTCGTCGCCGCGGACCGCCTCGCCCGCGCCCAGCGCGCGGGCCTGGCCGTCGCTCGCGACCTCGCCGGTGGCGAGGTCCAGCGTGAAGGTCCGGGATTCCTCGATCAGCCAGCCCGTGGCGCGGCCGCGCGCCGGCTCGACGTCGATGGCGAACTCGAGCAGGTCGCTCAGGGCGCCCAGCGGCAGCAGCACGCCGCCGCCGTCGTCGAGGTAAGCCGGCAGGCCCGGGGACAGGATGCCGCCGTCGAGCCGGACCTCCAGGATCGCCAGCCGGGCGTCGTCCAGGGCCGCGGCCGGCGCCGCCGCCAGGCACAGCAGGACCGCGCCGCAGAGGGCGCGGACG
This sequence comes from bacterium, assembly GCA_016706845.1. Lineage (GTDB taxonomy): Bacteria > Krumholzibacteriota > Krumholzibacteriia > LZORAL124-64-63 > LZORAL124-64-63 > PNOJ01. The sequence continues at coordinate 57,078 of JADJIV010000005.1, read as the reverse complement.
GCGGCAGGACGTCGCTGGACCCGCTGGCTCATCGCGGCTCGTCGCTCCCCTCGGCGAATTCGAGGTAGGTGTCGGCCAGCAGGTCGCCGTGGCCGAGTTCCGTCTCGGCGAAGCGCACGACCAGGCGCCCGCTCGGGGGCAGCTTCCCCTGCGGCAGCGTCAGCGGCAGGCGGATCACGCGGTGGGGGGTGGGCGTGTACACGGCCAGACCCACCATCTGACCCACGCGGGTCGAGTTCCCGTCGGCTTCCAGATCGACGGACAGATCGCCGTACACCGACCGCTCGCCCGAGCGCTCCAGGACGACCTGCAGCACCGGCTTGCCGTCGCGGTCCGGCAGGCTGTCGAGGCGGGCGGCGCCGAAGGCGATCGCGGCCGCCGGGTTGTCGCGGCGGATGATCACCGGGATGCTCGTCTCGATGATCGCCTGGGCGACGATGCGGTCCTGGCGGGCAGCGAGTTCGGCCGCCGTGGGCACCGGCGGCACCGACTGGAAGACCAGATGGGTGCGCGCCTCGCCGCGCGCGAGCTGCCCCTCGCTGGGGTTGCGCAGCATGACCCGGACGGTCTGGCTGCCGTGCGCCGGCACGACGACCTCGCGGGGGGAGTAGCGGATCAGGTCAGAGGCCGGGTTCTCGCCCGGCAGGGGGGATTCCGCGTCCACGATCAGGCCCGACTCGAGCATCCGCTTGTCCTTCAGCAGGATGCGGTAGGTCGCGGGCTGGTCGCCCTTGTTGCTGAGGTAGACGGTCGCCACGCGGGAATGTCCGTCGAAAATCAGGCGCGTCGGTGCGATCGACAGGCTGCCGGCGGCGCTGTCCAGAACGGTTCCACCCAGGACGAAACACATCCAAGTTGCCACCGCCACGTGGTGACGCCATCGCGACCAAACCATAAGTCATCCTCCCGACAGTCAATTCCGGTGACCGGAACCGCCCCGTTGGGCGCGGACACGGCCTACGGTGGGCAGATAACGCAATGGGTGTGCCACGGTGGGCGCCGTCGCGCGCCAGGGGGAAGGGGCGGTCAGTTGTAGTTGATCGTGATGGTGTAGGCGAGCAGATGGTCGAGACCGGGATCGGCGCGCGACGCCTGGACCGTCAGCGCGGCGCCGAAACGCACCGACAGCTGGCCGATGCCGTTGAGCGCGGCGTTCAGGACCGGCGGCTGGCCGACGCTGGTGTCGAAATCGCCCAGGGTCAAGCCGTCGGTGTCCGAGCCGGTGATGTCGAGGCTGAAGGCCGCGAAGGGGTCGCCGGTGATCAGGAATCGGCCGCTCATCAGCACGCCGCCGGCATGGATGCCGCCGGGATCCGCGACGAGGTTGTCGTTGACGCCCAGCGTCAGCGAACCGTTCTGGTCCAGGACCGCGCCGAAATCCATCTGGACCGTTTCGCTGATGGCCAGATCGGCGCCGCCGGCCGGCCCGGCCAACATCAGTAGCAGCAACGCCGGCAGCGCGCACGCGCGCGGCCGGCTGGTCGCCCAACCCCGGCATTTCTGCCAGTTCATCGGTTCTGCCCTCGGTCGGGGTCTGTGATCCGCTGCCCGGACCGCCAGAACCGGCCGTGCCACGCTGCCGGGCAAGCGAAAGGGGAGGCCCGTGGGCCTCCCCTTGACTCCGACCGGGAACGGTCAGTTGTAGGTGACCGTGACCGTGAAGTTCAGCGCCTGGTTCGCGCCCGGGGCGGCCACGCCGCTCTGGACGGTCAGGTCGGCGCCGAGGGCCATGGCCAGGTTGCCCACGCCGTCGATCATGACGCCCGCCAGCGGGAAGGTGCCGCCGCCCACGTCGGTCGTGAAGTTCGCGAGCAGCAGACCGTTCGCGTTGGCCGGGGTGATCGCCACGTCGACGGCCTGGCTGGGCTGGCCGGTGATCGTGTAGACGCCGCTGGCCACGGTGCCGCCCTGGTGGATGCTCGCCGGGTCGGCGGCGATCACGTCGTTGGTGTCCAGGGTGATCGTGCCGTCGGCGTCGATCACGGCGCCGAAGTCCATCTCGACCGTCTCGGCGACGGACAGCGCGATGAACACGTCGACCTTCGCGTCCTGGGGCGAGTCCAGAGCGAGGGCCTGGCTGATGGGGAACGCGACGACCAGCGCCGCGAGGGACAGGAAGGTCAGTTTCCGCATGGTTCTTCTCCTTGAAACGTGTGGTCTCCGTACCCGGAAAGCTGTCGCGACGTTGGTTGCTGCCGTGCTCCGGATGCCTTGCGATGTGTTCATCGGCCGTGCCGGACGCCGCTTGACAGATTTTTCGGGTGCATTTCACCGCGGCTTGCGACAGACTCGTGGGGGAGCGCGGCGGCGGGCCGCGCACCGGAACCGCCCCCTCGCGCCGGGAGCCCCGTCCGTGAAACGCTGGCCGATCCTCTTGCCGTGCTGCCTGTTGTCCGCCGCGACCGCGGCCGTGGCCGGCGACTTCCCTTTCGCCGCCCGGGTGGAGATCTTGCCGTCGGTCACCGTCCGCGGGGACGAGGTCGGGACCGGGTCGGCCTTCCGCCTCACCGCGCCGCAAGATCAGTGCCTGAACGTCGCCTGGCGCCGGGACGCCACCCCGGGCGAAGCGCCGTTCGCCGCCGTCCTGCGGGAAGAAGACGCCGCGCAGTTCCGCGTGGAGCGGCCGGCGGGCGAAGGCACCTGGATCCTGGCCCTGACCCTGGAATAGGCCCACGTCGGTGTCGGCGCGCGCCGACGACCGTTCGAAGGAGTCCGCGATGCGCCTGGTCGTGCTGTTCGAGGATCACACCCTGCAAGGATTCCGACCGGTGGCCTGGAGCGTGCCTGTCTACGAGATCCCGTGCGGCCTGTTCAACCTGCGCGAACGGGTGGAGATGTGCCTTGCCCGATCCGGAGGCGGGACCGCCTCGCCCTGCTCCCGCGGACCCTTCTGACCGGCCTGCAGCGCGCCACCCTGCCGCACGGGGCGGTCTGCGGCGCCGAAGCGGCGCTGGACGCCGCGTCCCGGGCCGGGACGATCCTGTTCCTGAACGCACGGCTCGCGGTGGATTGGAACACCTTGCGGTCCCTGCTTCAGCCGGCCGCCCCTTCGCCGTACGCGACGAGGAGGGGGTGCTGGCCGCTGCGGTGTCGCCCGCCCAGGCGGCGTCCCTGCTGGGGGATTGGCAAGCCTGGGAAGCCTCCCAGGTCGCCCGTGGGGCCTGGACGGGGTTCGACTGCCCCGCCGAGCCCTGGCGGCCCCAGCTGGAGGCGGCCGCGGAGCCAGGGATCGCGGCTTGGCGCCACCTCTGGGACCTGGTGCCCGACCTGGCCCGGGCGCTGGCCGACGACACCGCTGCCACAGTCGCCGCCGGTCTGCCTTTCTCGCGTCTCCCGTTCGGCGTCGTGCCTGCTGCGGACACCGAACCGGTTTGGCGGGCCGAGTCCCGTTTCCGGCCCTTGGCGGCCGCACCCGGTGTCTCGCTGGTGGGAGCGGACCGGGTCTGGGCCGCCGAAGGTGTCGAGGTGGGGCCGTGCGTGGCGATCGACGCCCGCCATGGGCCGGTGGTCCTGGACCGCGGCGTGACCGTGCTGCCGCACAGCTACCTCGAGGGTCCCTTGTACCTGGGCGCCGGCGCGCGCGTCAAGGCGGGGGCCGCGCTCTACGGGGAGACGGCGGTCGGCGCCGCCTGCCGGGTGGCCGGCGAGATCGCCGAGACCCAGATCCTGCCTCTGGCGAACAAGCAGCACGCGGGTTTTCTCGGCCACGCGGTGGTCGCCGGTTGGGTGAATCTGGGCGCGGACACGACCTGCAGCGACCTGAAGAACAACTACGGGGAGATCGCCGTCAACTACGGCCTCGGCCCGGTCTCCACCGGTTCGCGCTTCGTGGGCCTGATGGTGGCCGAGCACGCCAAGAGCGCCATCGGGACGACGTTCAACACCGGCACCACGGTCGGGTTCGCCAGCAACGTGTTCGGCGCCGGCTTCCCCCGCTCCTGCCTGGCGAACTTCACCTGGGGCGACGGGAGGGGCCACCGCTCCTTCGCGGTCGACAAGGCGATCGACGTGGCTTCCACGGTGATGCTGCGGCGGGGCTGCCTGTTCACGCCGGAGCACGGCGCCCTGTTCCGCGCCCTTTCCAGCGGTGCCGCCTAGGGGCGCGTGACGGGGCATCCTGCCGAGACGGGGAGGGGATCTGCGGTCTTTTTGCACGATGTCCGCCTGCAGACTAGCATCATGTCATAGATGAATATTATCGTATAATATATTGCTATTTAATCAATTACAATTTGCTTTCGCCTGTTGAGATCTGGCGGGCACGCCGATTGATGGTAGGCGGGCACGAGTGTCCTGCGCTGCAGGCGATCGCTTCTCGACCCACTACGCTCTTCGTTGTTGTAGATCATGGGTCCGGGTGGCACGCGGCAAGTGCGGGACACACGTATGCCTACGATCCAACCCTTCCGACATCCCGGCTGCCAGGGGGCCTCCGGCTCCCGAGACGAGGCGCTGCCCGCTGACAATCTCGGCGGCGCGGCAGAAAATTCCCTTGGCAGGCCGGCGATGGGCGTGGTATTGCTTAACGGCTTGATTCTCAAGTTGTTGCCGCATGAGAGCCGGGAGCGCGAGGGGAGAGACGATGACCAAGGCCGAACTGGTGGAACTGATCGCCCAGAGGACCGGTGTCAGCAAGAAGGACACGGGGATCGTGGTCAACCTGATCCTCGAGAACATCGGCGGCGCCCTGACCCGCGGCGACAAGGTCGAATTGAGAGGCTTCGGCAGTTTCAAGGTCAAGAGCCGCCGTCCCCGCCAGGCGCGCAACCCCCGCACGGGAGACTCGGTGGCCGTGCCGTCGAAGCAAGTGCCCTATTTCAAAGCGTCCAACGAGTTGAAGGCCCGCCTCAACGGCGGCGCCGGGGACGAATAAACTTGGCGCGGGCATTTGATTGTCTGCGGGAACCCTGCTATATTTCCAGCCCCTCGGGTTTGGAACCCCGGATCGGTCTTGTCCGCCACGGCGGCGGTCCGACCCTGTTGTCATGGGCAGCGTCGGCTGTCATTCGTAGCGGAAAGGCGGTAGCATGCCGAACGGACGGAAGCGCAAGCGCAAGAAGATTGCGACGCACAAGCGCAAGAAGCGCCTGCGCAAGAACCGGCACAAGAAGAAGTAGCCAGCGGCCGGCACTTTTCGGAGTGCCGGTTTCGCTTGACCTCGCTCTGGTACGGAACTGGCAACGGGCCCGTCGCGTGGCGCCCCTGGCGTCGCGCGGCGGGGAATCCTCCCCGGGGCGCCGGAACTAAGGAGAGCGCACATGACAGACGGGCAGCAGAACCGTCGCAAGGGCCAGCGGGTTGACGCGAAGCTCAACCTCGAGGTCAGCATTCCCCGCGGCGACGGCAGCCACGTGCCGGCGCGCATGGAAACGCTGAACATCAGCTCCTCGGGGGTCTACTTCCGCTCCGACCACTACATCGAGCCGATGACCAAGCTCAACATGGTCCTGGACCTGCCCGTGGATCCGCAGCAGCCCGACGCCACCGGCACCGCCCACTGCGAGGGCATCGTCGTGCGCGTGCTGCCCGAATCCGTGGGTTCGGACGCCGCCCCCTACGAGGTCGCCGTCTTCTTCACGCAGATCGACGAGCCCGGGCTCAAGCACCTGCAGCAGCACATCAACATGCTGCTGGCCGTCGGCTGAGTCCGCCGCCGCCACGTCCGCTGCGGCGCGGTCCCCTCCCCGGGGGATCGCGCCTTTCCACGCCGGACGGCTTCTGACCGCCCCTGACCACCCCTCGACCATCGGCACCCCCGCCAAGGCGGTCTCACGGCTCCCGGAGCCGGGAAACCGTGGCACGGCCCTTGCGGTCGGTTCCTGAGGCAACGTGTCGCCGCCAGGCCCCAGGCCCGCAGGAGGAGCCGTGCTGAAAGGACTGCGGTCGTCCGAGACCGCCATGAACATCCAGATGACGCGCACGAACGTGCTGGCGAACAACCGGGCCAACGTCAACGCCACCGGCTTCAAGCAGGTGCTGACGCAGGTCGTCGAGCAGATGCGTCAGGAGGCGGGCGGCGGCGAGGCGGCGGCCGCTGCCGACGCCACGGCCGGGCAAGCCGCCGCGCCCGCCACGGGCGCCAGCCGCTCGGTCCGGGACCTGATCCTGGACATGCGCGCTCCGGTGGACATGAGCCAGGGGACCCTGCGCGAAACGGGGCGTCCCACCGATCTCGCCCTCCAGGACGAGGGCCTGTTCAAGGTCAGCCGGGACGGGAAGGACTACTACACGCGCAACGGCGCGTTCTCGCTCGACGCCCAGCGGCGCCTGACCACGTCCGACGGCGCGCTGGTGCAGGGCGACGGCGGACCGCTGGAGATCCCCGAAGGCGAACTCTCCGTGGGCGCCGACGGCGGCGTGCGCGTGGGCGGGGTGGAGGTGGGCCGCCTGGCGGTGGTCGCCTTCGACGACCCCGGACGCCTGCACCACGTGGGCGGTTCGCTGCTGGCGGCGCCCGCGGGCGTGACCGCGAAACCGCTGGCTGCCGACAAGGTGCGCCTGGTGCAGGGCATGCTCGAGGAGAGCAACGCCAACCCCATCGACACCATGGTGGCGATGATCGCCGCCCAGCGCGCCTTCGAGATGGACGCCAAGGTCCTGCAGGAAGCCGACCGCACCCTGGACAAAGCCGTGAACCAGCTGAGCCGCACCGCCTGAACCGAGGAGTAAGCCATGCTGCGAGCAATGACGAGCGCCGCGTCGGGCATGAAGGCCCAGCAGACGAATATCGATACGATCGCCAACAACCTGGCCAACGTGAACACGGCCGGCTACAAGAAGAGCCACGCCGAGTTCCAGGACCTGCTCTACGAGCAGATCGTGCCCACGGGGCGCGGCAGCGGCGACGCCAGCCCCACGCGGGTGGAGATCGGCCACGGCGTCAAGCTGGTCGGCACCAACCGCGTCTACTCGCAGGGGCTGATCACCCAGACCGAGAACCCCCTGGACATGATGATCGAGGGCGACGGCTTCTTCCAGGTGAGCCTGCCCGACGGTTCGGTCGGCTACACCCGCGACGGCTCCTTCAAGCTCGACGCCGACCGCAACCTGGTCACGGCGGCCGGCTACCGGATCGAGCCGCCCATCCAGATCCCCCTGGACGCCACCGACGTCAGCATCGCGCGCGACGGCACGGTCTCGGTGCTGCTGGCCGGCGACTCGTCGACGGTCCAGGACGTGGCCCAGATCGAGCTGGCGAAGTTCGCCAACCCCGCGGGCCTGACCAACCGCGGCGGCAACATCCTGCTGCCGTCGCCCAACAGCGGCCAGCCGCTGGTCAGCCAGGCCGGCCTGGACGGACTCGGCGAGATCGCCTCGGGTTTCCTGGAGATGAGCAACGTCGAGACGGTCGAGGAACTGGTCAAGATGATCACGGCGCAGCGGGCCTACGAGCTCAACGCCAAGACGATCACCATGGCCGACGACATGATGCAGACGGTCAACCAGCTCAAGAGGTAACGACGTGAAGCGACGCGCCCGCGCGCCCCTCCTGCTGCTGCTCGCCGCCCTGGCGGCGCCGCCGACGGCGCGCGCCTGGGTGCTCGAGCTGCGGGAGGTCTGGAGCACCGACGGCGCGGTGGTGCGGCTCGGCGACGTCGCGGCGGGCGAGCTGCCGGCCGACGCGGCCGCCCTGGTGCTGGCCGCGGACGTCGCGCCGGGCGGGACGCTGACGGTGGACCGCGGCGCCGTGCTGCGCCGCCTGGTCACCGAACGCCTGGCGGCCGACGTCGTCTGCCGCGGCCCCGAACACTGCGTCGTGACCTTCGCGGCGACGCGCCTGGACCCGGCGCGGATCGAGGGCGTCCTGCGCGACGAGCTGGCGGCCTGGCTGCCCCGGCGGCGCCCGACGGCCCCCCGACGACTCTGGACATCGCAGGCGAACTGCCGTCGCCGGCTCTGGACGGCGACTGGACTCTGACCCTGATCGAGCCGCGCCCCCTGCTGGCCGGTCGCAATCTGGTGCGGGCGCGCATCGACGCCGGCCGCGGCGCGGCGCGCTTCACCGCGACGGTCGTCTGCCACGTCCACGGCGAGATCGCGCGGGCGCTGGCCGACCTGCAGCCGGGGCAGCCCCTGGACGGCGATCAGCTGTCCTGGGAGTGGTGCGACCTGGCGGGGTTGCGCGGCGGCGAACTCGTCGGCCGGGCGGCGGCGGCCGGCATGACCTGCGCCGCGCCGGTCGCGGCGGGCGTGATCCTGCGGCAGGCCGCGGTGCGGCGCACGCCGCTGATCACCGCCGGGCAGAGAGTGGAACTCGTGCTGGACCGCGGCGGCGTCTCGGTGACGACCATGGCCGTCGCCCGCGAGGACGGCGCCGGCGGGGAGCAGATCTCCGTGCGCAACGAAATGGATGGCCGGCTGGTCCGGGCCCGCGTCGAGGGGCCGGGCCGGGTGGCCTGGAACAGGTGAGGGGCGACATGGTGAGCACTAGGTACCGGATCCTGATCGCGGCGCTGGCCCTCGGCGCCCTGGCTTCGGCGACGGCCCGCGCTTCCGGGCCGCTGATCGACCTCGAGTCGGGCCGCTCGTTGGTGAGCAACTCGAAGGCGTGCCGCGTGGGCGACATCGTCACGATCCTGATCGTCGAGGAGTCGTCCGCCAACGCCACGGCCAAGACCGACGCCAACAACAAGTCGGAGGTCTCGGGCGGTCCGGGCCTCGGTTTCCTGGACATCCTGACCAGTTGGGGCCTGAACACCGAGAACAAGTACACCGGCGACGGGCGGACCCAGCGCACCGGCAACCTGCAGGCCGAGATCACCGTGCGCATCGTGGAGGTCCTGCACAACGGCGACTACCAGCTCGCGGGCACGCGGATGGTCGACATCAACGGCGAGCGCCAGCTGATCGAGATCAGCGGCAGCTGCCGCGCGCGCGACATCCGCCCCGACAACACCATCTACTCGACGTACATCGCCGACGCCCGGATCGCCTACAACGGCACCGGGCCGGTCAACGCGAGCAGCGAGCCGGGCGTGATCACCAAGCTCGTCAACTGGCTCTTCTAGGAGGGACGATGTTCCTGCGACGCATCCCGTTGCTGTCCGTGCCGGTCCTGCTGGCGGCGTGCGCGCTGTCGGCGACGCCGGCGGCGGCATCGCGCATCAAGGACCTGGCGACGGTCGCGGGCACCGACCGCGAGCCGCTGCTGGGCTACGGCCTGGTCGTGGGCCTGACCGGCACCGGCGACGGCCAGAGCGCCGCCTTCACGGTGAACTCGCTGACTTCGCTGCTGGAGCGCCTGGACGTCACGGTCGATCCGGCGATGGTCAAGCTGAAGAACGTCGCGGCGGTCCTGATCACCGCGCAGGCCGATCCCGGCGCCGCGCCGGGCAGCCGCGTCGACGCCACCGTCAGCTCGCTGGGCGACTGCTCGAGCCTCGAGGGCGGCATGCTGATCATGAGCCCGCTGAAGGGCGCCGACGGTCTGGTCTACGCCGTGGCCCAGGGGCCGGTCTCGATCGGCGGCTTCAACGTCTCCGGCGGGGCGAACAACTCGGTGCGCAAGAACCACGCGACGGTGGGCCTGATCTCCGGCGGCGCCAAGCTCGAGCGCCGGCTGCCAGGCGCCTTCATCGAGGCCGGCGCCATGTCCTGGCTGCTCCACAATCCCGACTTCGCCACCTGCCAGCGCGTGGCCGACGCCATCAACGGCGTCTTCGGCGCCGGCGCGGCGCGCGCCCTCGACGCGCAGCGGATCGAGGTGATGGTCCCGGAGAGCTTCCTGGACCGGCCCGTGGACTTCATCGCGCGCATGGGCGAACTCGCGGCCGAGAGCGACCAGGCCGCCCGCGTCGTGATCAACGAGCGCACCGGCACGATCATCGTGGGGCAGGGGGTGCAGCTGCGGGAGGCCGCGGTCGCCCACGGCAACCTCAAGGTCGTCATCCGGACCACCTACGACGTGTCGCAGCCCAACTCCTTCAACGAGAGCGGCGAGACCGTCGTCACGCCGAACGTGACGGCCGACGTCCAGGAGAAGGAGGCCGCGGTGCTGTACGTGCCCGCGACCGGGACGGTCCAGGACGTGGTCGGCGTGCTGAACGAGGCCGGGGCCAGCCCCCGCGACATCATCGCCATCCTGCAGGCGCTGCGGCAGGCGGGCGCCCTGCAGGCCGAACTGGTCGTGATGTAGGGGGATGATGAACGTCGGCACGGCAACCGTGGGGCCCCGCCCCCTCTCGAACGCGAACGACGACCCCGCGCGCCGGGAGGCCAGGCTGCGCGAGGCGGCGAAGCAGTTCGAGGGGCTGTTCGTGCAGACCCTCCTGAAGTCCATGCGCAGCACGGTGCCGATGAGCGACCTGATCGACAATACCGGCGAGATCGAGACGTACCAGCAGCTCCTGGACGAGGAGATGGCGCAGCAGATCGGCGGCAGCGGCGGACTGGGCATCGCCGACCTGATCACCGAACGCTACCTGTCGGCGGCTCTCGGCGAGGCCCCGCTCGACACGCGGAAGTCCGCGCCGCCCCTGCGGGACCCCGCCGCCGCCGCACCCGCCCGTCGCCGCGCGGCCGCGCGGCCACGGCGACGGCCCGCCAGGCGCTGCCGCCGCGCCCGCGGGGCCGCCGGCGCCCTGGCGACGCGCGCGGCGGTCGCCGACGGCGCCCCACCCCCGCGCTGCCGACAGCGCGGACAGCCTGCGCGCGCGCGCGGCGACCCTGGGCAAGGCGGCGGCCGACACCGTCCGCGCCCACGGCCCGGCCATCGAGGCGGCGGCGCGCGAGACGGGGCTCGAGCCCGAACTGGTCCTCGCGGTGATCATGCAGGAATCCGGCGGCGACGCCCGCGCCGTCTCGCCCCGGGGCGCCCGCGGCCTCATGCAGCTGATGCCGGCGACGGCCCGCGAGCTGGGCGTGCGCGACCCGCACGACCCGCAGGACGGGATCCGCGGCGGCGCCCGCTACCTGGCCCAGATGCGCGAGCGCTACGACGGCGACCTCACCCTGGCCCTGGCGGCCTACAACGCCGGCCCGGGGAACGTCGACCGCGCCGGGGGCAACGTGCCGCCGTTCCGCGAGACACAGAACTACGTAGCGCGCATCACGGACATGTTCCGCCGCCTGACCGGCGCCTCCGGCGACGGGTCGGCGGCGCGGGAGGATTCATGAGCGACCACGACGCCGCGCCCCGGCCGGCCCCCGGAGATTGCGAAAAGCTGACCGGCCTGCTCGACGGCGAAGACCGCGAGTACCGCCGCCTGCTGCGGCTGGCCGTCCGGCAGAACCGCTACATGCGCCGCCAGGACGTGGCCCGTCTGGAGTTCAACGCCCGGGAGTGGGGGCGCTACCTGCCGGCGGCCCGCGAGGCGCGCTCGCAGCGGGAACGTTTCCTGCTTGAGATCGGCGGCAGGCTCGGGATCCCGCTCGAAGAATTGCGCATGTCCCGGTTGTCCCGGCGAGCCGAGGGTCGGGCCGGTGAGGATCTGCGGCGGGTCCTGGGGGCCTGGGAGCGGACCGCGACCGAACTGGTGCGGCAGAACTCGCTCAACGGGGTGCTGGCGCGTTTCTGCCTGGACCTGGTCGCCGGGGAGTCGGCCGTGTTCCGGCGCGGCGTGGCCGGCCAGGATCCCTGCTACGACGATCGCGGCCACCGGCCGGCCGGCGGCATGGCCAACGTCCTGGAACGCCAGGCCTGAGGGAGGGACATGAGCCTCAACAGCATCATGCGGATCGGGCTGAGCGGCATGTTCGCGGCCGGGACGTCCCTGCAGACCACCGGCCACAACATCGCCAACGCGAGCACCGTCGGCTACAGCCGCCAGCGGACCCTCACCGGGACCCAGCGCGGCCAGTCGCTGACCTACGGCGTGCTGGGCACCGGCACGATGGTGCTCGACGTCCGGCGCATGACCGACGAGTTCCTGACCGGCCGGCTGCGGGCGCAGGACGCCCGCCTGTCCCAGTTCGACACCGTGGACATGGCGCTCGGCGACGTCGAGTCAATCTTCGGCTCGGTCGAGAACAACCACCTCGGGACCGCCATGAGCGACTTCTTCAACTCCTGGAGCGCGCTGGCCACGCCGCCGGTCGTCATGTCGCTGCAGCAGAACGTCGCCGACTCCGCCGACCGGCTGGCGGCCGATTTCCGCGCCATGAACTCCGCGCTCGACGAGCTGTCCGACGACCTCGACGCGCAGCTCGAGAGCGGGGTGGGCCGTCTCAACGCGCTGCTGTCCAACGTCGCCGAGCTCAACCGGCTCATCGTCATGTCCGAGTCGTCGGCGACCACGGCCAACGACCTGCGCGACCAGCGCGGGCAGGTGCTGGACGAGATCGCGCAGCTGACCCGGGCCGAGGCGATCGAGCGCGACGACGGCACGGTCGACGTCCTGATCGGCGGCCGCACCGTGGTCACGCGCGAGCACGTGCAGGCGCTGACCGTCACGCGGAACGACGGCGACGGCACCGGCGCCGGCGCGGCGCGGGTGACGACCGTCGCCGGCGGCTACGAAGTCGACCTGGGCGAAGGCTCTCTGCGGGGCCTGCTCGAGGCGCGCGACGAGCAGGTGCTGCATGCCCGGACCCGCCTCGACGCGGTGGCCGCCGCACTGATCGAGAAGGTCAACGCTCTGCACGCGCAGGGCCGCACCGCCGGCGGCGGCAGCGGCGTGCTGTTCTTCACGGGCGATTCGGCCGCGAACATCGCGCTGAACCCGGCCCTGATGACGGACCCGACCCGCGTGGCGGCCTCCCGCTCCGGCCTCGAAGGCGACACCGACCTCGCGCGGGAGATCGCCGCGCTCGGGCAGTCCGGCACCGCGGTGGTGGACGGCCAGAGCCTGCCGGAGATGTTCAACTCCCTGATCATGGACCTCGCCTCCCGCAGCTCGGCCAGCTCGGACCGGGTCTCCGCGCAGGCGCAGGTCGTGGATTCCCTGGGCACCGCCTGGATTCGATCCGCGGCGTCAGCCTGGACGAGGAAGCGGCCAACCTGGCGCTCTTCCAGAACGCGTACGAGGCGAACGCCAAGGTCATCGCCATGGTCCAGGACATGTTCGACACCATCCTGACGATGGTCTGACCGGAAGGACGCGCATGATCTCGAGAGTGACCAACAGCCACATCGCGAGCCTCATCTACAGGCACACCAACGCGAACCTGCTGAGCATGACGCGGCTGCAGGAGCAGGTGTCCAGCAGCTGGCGCGTCAACGACTACGCCGACGACCCGCAGGGCGTCGGCCTGATCCAGCGCTACGATTCGCTGCTGAAGGAGAACGGGCAGTACGCGCGCAACATCGAGCGCGCCCGCACCATGGTGCAGCAGACCGACACCGCGCTGCTGGACCTCGTCGACCTGCTGCGCGACGCCCGCGAGCTGGCCCAGCGGGAGGTCAGCGGCGGCGCCTCCGCCGAGACCAACCGCATCGGCGCCACGGCGATCGCCGCCATCGTCCAGCAGGTGCTCGGGGTGGTGAACCAGTCGGTCGAGGGCAACTCCCTGTTCGGCGGCTTCCCGCACCGACGTCACTTCGTTCGTGCGCGTGGGAGGGCAGGTCGTCTACCAGGGCGACCTCGGCGTCATGGGCGTGCAGATCGGGCCGCACACCAACATGCCGGTCAACATCCCGGGCAGCGAACTGGTCGGCACCACGGCCGCGACGCTGCCGGGCATCGGGGACCTCGCGCCGGTCCTGACGGCCGCCACCTCCCTGGACGACCTGGCTTACGGCGCGGGCTGGGAGCCCGGCATCGTCCAGTGGACCGGCGCCGACGGCGTGCAACTGCAACTCGACCTGTCCGGCGCGGGAACGGTCGGCGACGTGCTGTCGCTGCTGAACGCGGCCGGTCTGAACGCCGCGCTGGCGGCCGACGGTACGGGCCTGCAGGTCACCGATCCCGCCGGCGGCCCGTTGACCTTCGGCGATCCCGCCGGCGGCGGCACGGCGCTGTCCCTGGGCCTGGTCGGCAGCGCCGCGGACGGCGTGGTGACCGGCACGGACGTGCGGACTTCGCCGGACTGGTCGGTCGCGCTGGCCGACGTGCCGGCGCTCTCCGGGCAACTGCCCCTGGGCTCGCTGCAGGTGGAGGTCGATGGCGTGACCGCGACGGTGAACCTCGCGGGCGCCACGACGCTCGGCGACGTCCGCACCATCTTCGAGGCGGCCGTGATCGCCGCCGGTCTGCCGCCGCTGACGATGGAACTGGATGGCGCAGCTCTGAATATCACGGCGGCGTCCGGTGCGGCGTTCACGATCTCGGCGCTGCCCTCCGACGACACCGCCGCGGCCCTGGGCGTGCTCGGGGAGGGCCACCCGCAGCGCCTCTTCGGCGTCCTGGACGAATTGCAGGCGGCCATGCAGGCCAGCGACCTGGACGGCATGCGCCGGGGCCTGGGCGAGCTGGAGGCGCTGGAGGAGCACCTGCTGCGCCTCGAGACGTCCCTGGGCGGGCGCGAGACCATGCTCGACTGGATGGAGGGCCTCAACGCCGAGCACGACATCGCGCTGAGCCACAATCTGTCCGAGATCCGCGACGCGGACCTGATCCAGCTGACCTCGGACCTCAAGATGGCCGAGACGACCTACCAGGCGAGCCTGATGGTCTCGAGCCAACTGATGCAGATGAGCCTCTTCGATTTCCTGTAGACGGACGCGAGACGAAGGAGTGACCATGAAGGTGCAGAACGACGGTGACGCGACCCTGACCTTCCGCGACGGACTGGTGGGGCTGCCCGACCTCAAGCGCTGGATTCTGGTTGACATGGATCCCCCGCTGCCGATGAAATGGCTCCAATCCCTGGACCGGGTGGCCTTCCGGGTGCCGGTGGCCGACCCCGGCTACTTCCACGACGAGTACGGCTTCGAGGTCCAGACATCAGTGCTCGAGCGGCTCGCGGTCGAAGATCCCCAGGACCTGGTCGTCATGGTCATCGCGACGGTGGGCGAGGGCGGCCGGAGCGTCTCCGGCAACCTGTCGGCCCCGCTGCTGGTCAACTCCAAAAACCGCAACGGGTTGCAGATGGTGCTGGTCGACGAGCGCTACCGCTTGCGGCACCCCATCGACCAGGTCCGCTTCGGCTGCGCCTGCCGCAACGCCAGGCCGGCCGACGCGGGCGCCGTGCCGGCGACGATGGTGGACAAGGGCCGCAACGGCGGGTATGCTGCCGATGGCCAGCACGCCGGCGTGGTCGAGGATCTGGTCGGGACGCCCTAGGACGGTAGCCGCCCCCCGGATCCGCCGGCCTCGATTTCGCCCGAGGTACGGACGGGCCACGGCACGAGCGGGACATGGAGGTCACGTGCTCATCCTCAGTCGTAAACGCAATGAGAAGATCATGATCGGGGACGACATCTCGATCATGATCGTCGACATACGCGGCGATCAGGTCCAGGTCGGGATCGACGCGCCCGCGCAGTATTCCCGTGCACCGCCATGAGATCTACGAAGAGATCAAGAACATCACGCTGAAGGCGTCCCAATCGCCGCCACCGGACCCGGATGCTTTCCCCGACGGGAACGGCGCGAATGGTCCCAGAATATTCTCTTCCATCTCACACTGCCAAGCAGAGTTCCGAGTGCTGAGCCGCGGTCGAGTCAGGAGCCGGCTTCCCGACGGTCGCAACAACCGTGCCCGTGCCGGTCGGCGCGGGCCCATCGTTGCGGCGGGCCTGTTCGGCCGTGCCGGGGCGGACCGCGCGCCAGGCCGCCAGCAGGGGAGCAGGACCCGGCGGACGTCGGCGATGTGGCGGACGTCGCGCGTCGAGCCGCAGGTCCGTCAACTCCCGCAGGACGAAGCCGTAGAGGGCGTCCAGATTCGTCCGCCACCTCGCCGCCGACGGCGTGGTCGAGGCTGCACTGCAGTTCAGGACGATCTTCTGCGCGCGGCCCACGTGGCGGCCCATCTCGGGCAGGTCCCCGTCGGCGGCCGTGCGGGCGCTCTCCAGGAAGCGCAAGGTTCCTTCGTAGAGCATGACGATCAGCCGCTCGGGGCTCTGGCTGCAGATCGTCGTCTGCTGGTACTGGCGGATTCCCTGGTGGACCATATGGGGCGAGCCTTTCTCAGCTGCTGCTGCTGGTCGAGATCGCGGACAGGTAGCCGCTCTGGGCCTGCAGGGTGGACAGCAGGGTCTCCATTGCGGTGAACCGGGCGTTGAGTGTCTTCTCGTAACTGTCGACGCTGCGCTCGTAGCGGGCGATCGTGTCGTCGATCGACGACACGCGGTCGTCGATGGCCTTGCTGCGCAGCTTGAAGACGCCGTCGACCGAGTCCAGCATCGTGTCGAGGGAGTCCCCGAGCTTCGCCACCGTGCCTTCGTGGCCGGTGCGGCTGATGAAGAGGTCGCGCACGGCGCCGTAGTCGCCCGCCAGCTCCCGCTGGAAGGCCGAAGTGTCGAAGGACAGGTCGCCGCCCTCGGTCTGCCGGATCCCCACCTGGTAGAGCATCGTGATCGGGCCTTCGCTCAGGCGCGAGGTGATGTCGGTGCGGATCTTCGCGACGACCGAGCGCAGGGTGCTGTCACCGCGCAGGACGCCCTCTTCGCCGCCCTGCTCGGCGATGTAGGCGAACAGGTCGTTGTAGGCGTCGACGAACTTCTGGACCTTGGCCTCGATGGCCGCGCCGTCGGTGGCGACGTCCAGATGCACCGTGGTGGCGGCGTCCATGCCGGCCAGGTTCAGGGTCACGCCCTGGATCGCGTTGCTCACGGTGTTGGACTGGGAGGCGACGGGCAGGTTGTCGATGGTGAAGGCGGCGTTCTGCGCCGCCTGCACGTTGCCGAAGACCGGCACGGTGCCGCCGGTCAGGCCGCTGGCGTCGACGGTGAAGGCGGCCGCGGTGCCGGTCTCCTCCGCGGTGAGCGAGAGGTAGTAGCCGCCGGTTTCGGAGCCGTCGAACAGGACGGTGGCCGACACGCCGGCGCCGGAGTTGTTGATGGCCGAGGCCAGGTCCGCCAGGCCGCTGGAACCGGCGGCGATCTGCAGGTCAGTGGTCTGGCCGCCGACCGTGATGGAGAAGGTCCCGGTCCCGACGCTGCTGCTGGCGGCGTCGAAGCCCTGCGAACGCTCCTTCTGCGCCTGGGCGCGGGCAGTGACGACGATGTCGTAGCCGCCGGGGCTGGCCAGCGCGCCCGCGGTGGCGGTCAGCAGCGCCTCGTGGCTGGAAGTGGCGGACAGCGTGGCGAACTCGTCGTTGCTGTCCAGGGCGCCGGCCGCCTCCATCAGACCGCGCACGCGAGACTCGACGCCCTGCAGGGCGATCTTGGCCGCGTTGTAATTGGTCTTCTGGGTCTCGAGGCGGTCGATGGGCTGGCGGCGGATCGCGAGCAGCTGCGCGACGATCTTGCCGGTGTCCAGACCCGAGGAGAGTCCGCCGAAGGAGATGGTGCTCATGTCGCCCTCCCTGGTGCGTCACCGCCGGCGGGGCCGCAGCCCCGCCGGCGATCCCGTGCCGCAGGCTTAGCCCTGCAGCAGCATCAACGCCGTCTGGGGCGTCATGTTGGCCTGCGACAGGACGGCCACGCCGGCCTGCTGCAGGATCTGCGCGGAGGTCATGGCCGAGGTCTCCGCCGCGATGTCGACGTCACGGATGCGGGAGTTCGCAGCCGAGAGGTTCTCCACCGCGTTGCCGATGCTGCGGATCGTCGACTCGAGCCGGTTCTGGGCGGCGCCCAGGTCGGCGCGGTCCGAGCTGACCGTGCTGATCGCGGCCTCGACCGTGGCGATGGAGGCCAGCGCCGTGGTGTTGTCGGCGCCCGTCAGCACGCTCGCGTTGATGCCCAGGCCGGTCGCGTCGCGGTCGCCCGTGAGGTCGATCCCGATGCGGTCGGTGGCGGTGTTGCCCAGGCCGACCTGGATGTCCAGCGTGCCGGTGACCGAGGCGTTCAGCAGGTAGGTGCCGTTGAACTGGGTCGTGTCGGAGATGCGGGTGATCTCGTTCGACAGGGCCTGGAACTCCGTGTTCAGGTAGCCGCGCTCGCTGGCGCCCAGGGTCTCGTTGGCGGCCTGCTGGGCGAGCTCGCGCATGCGGATCAGGATCCCGTTGACCTCGTCCAGGGCGCCTTCCGCGGTCTGGATCACCGAGATGCCGTCGGCGGCGTTGCGCGAGGACTGCTCCAGGGCGCGGATGTCCGACTTCAGGTTCTCGCTGATGGCCAGGCCGGCCGCGTCGTCGCCGGCGCGGTTGACGCGCAGGCCCGAGCTGAGGCGCTCGAGCGACTTGCTCAGCTTCATCTCGGTGTTGTACAGGTTGCGCTGGGCGTTGATGGCGGCGGTGTTGGTGTTGATGCGCATGGTTCGATTCCTCCTTGAGAAACGGTTGGTTCAGACGTCCTTGCCTGAGTGTGCCCCTGTCGCGGGGCCGGGGTTCTACCCGTCTGTGTGGTTCCTCCGGCACCCGGACGGTCGGCTGGGATGATGGTGTCGAACTCGCCAGGTTTATCGGCCTGCGGAGGGGGAAACTTGAGTCTCATTTTTCTCTTGAGATCAGATTGTCGGCATCCTGGACGGCCGGCGCCTGCAGCGCTGGTTCGAATATTACTCATGTTAAAGAATCTATATGGCGCCGATGTTGGCCTGAGCAGGACGCCATGTGCGGCTCAGAAATGGGAGCGCGCCAACTGGTCCCGGGTTTGCTAACCTCTGGTTCATCGTGCGGACAACGTCAACTCGTCGGGGAGGGTTCGGATGAGCGCGAACAAGATCGAACGTCAGCTGATCTCGGACCCGCGCGTCCTGGCCCGCTTCCAGCAGACGCAGCGAGCGGAGTCCGATGCCGAGGCCCGCAAGACCGAAGAGGTCAAGGCCGGGGAGGCCCGCCGTCCGTCCGGGGAGAAGCTGGAGATCTCCGCGTCGGCCCACAAGGTGGCGGAAATGCGCTCGCTGGTCGAGGCCGGCCGCAGTCGCCTCGAGGCCGAGCCCGAGGTGCGGGCCGACCGTGTCGCCGAAGTGCGGCGGCGCCTGGATGCCGGCGTCTACGCCACGACCGAGGCCCGCCAGCGCACGGCCGAGCAGCTCTCGCCGGTCCTGAGGGACCTCTCCCGACTCCTGGACTGACCCGCCCGCCCTCTTTCAACCGCTTTTCTCCGCCCGGAGCCGGTGATTTTTCCTTGCCGCAGGTGGTCGGAAATCTTACGCTGCATCCCGTCCTGGCCGGTTCGCGGCCGTCGACGAGTGTCCTCCCTGATCGGCCAGGTCGCATGACGCCCGCGCCACCCTCCCAGCCCGGCAGTGCGAACGACGGCGTTCCGGCGCCCACCGACCTGCTGTTGGTCGTGGCGGGACGCGCTGCCTGGGACGGTCCCTGGCTGCCCGCTAAGCCGGTCTGCACGCCGGACACGACGCCGGCAGCCGTGCGCCGCCTGCTCGGCGCCGCTCCCGCCGCGCTGATCCTGCTCGCGCCCTCGGCCGCGACGCCGGCCGCCGATCCCGACCTCGTGGCCGCGCTGCGCCGGGAATTGCCGGATTGCGAGCTGGTCCTGGTCTACGGCGACCGCGGCGCGGTCGATCCGGATGCGGACGCGCTGGCGGCCTGCTACCGGGCCGGCCTCCACGACGCCGTTTCCCTGCGCGCGACGCCCGACGTCTGGCGCCGCCAGCTCGCGCGAGCCGTCGAGCGCGGCGCGCGCCGCCTGGAGTCCGGGCAGCTCGCCCAGCAGCAGCTGTCCGCCAGCCGCCGCCTCAAGCAGCACCACAAGCGGCTCCAGGACGACCTGACCCGCGCCGGCGCCGACCTCGCGGATTCCCATCTGCGGCTCGAGCAGGCGAACCTCGACCTGAACCGGCACATGAACCAGCTCGCGCTGCTCTACAGCTTCGGCCGCGAGCTGAGCACGGCGCGCAACTGGGACCTGACGCTGGAGTCCATCCTCAAGACCCTGGCCGGCTTCATCGGCGCCGAGGGTGCCGCCCTGGTGCTGCGTCCCGGCCCGGACGCGCCCTTCGCCCCCCGCCAGACCTACCGGTGGGACGACCCGGCCTGGGAGCGGGTGCTGGACCGCCTCGAGCGCGAGCAGGAGGACGGGGACCCCGACGGCCTGCTCGTGCTGCGGACCGGCGATGCCGGTCCGACGGTCACCGCCCTGCCCCTGGACCACATGCGGCGGCGCCTGGGCTACCTGCTGCTGCTCGGCTACGATCCCGGCGAAAGCGAAGCCGCCGCGGTGCCGGCCTTCCTGCGCACGGTGCAGGTCATCCTGTCCGAAGAGGTGGCGTCGGCCCAGATCCTCGACCGCATGCGCGAACTGGGCGCCTTCAACTCCCGCGTGCTCGAAACGGTCCAGAACGGCATCTGGGTCCTGGACGAGACGGGCGCCACGGTCTACTGCAACCGCACGGCCCGCGAGTTCCTGACCGGCGTGCCCGAGGCGGCGCGCATCGTGGCGGAGCCCGACTACGGGATCGGGCGCGGCCGGGCCGCCGGCGGGGAGCGGGCGGCGGCGGGTTTCTTCCGCCGCGACGCCTTCCGCCTCGAGGATCTGCCCGAGCTCTGCCTCGACGCCCGGCTGCGCCTGGACCCTGGCGAGGGGACGGTGCTGTCCCGCCTGGCCGGCGAGGGCGGCGAGACCTTCCGCGCCGAGGGGCGGCTCCTGCGGGCCGGCGACGAGTCCCTGCCCGTGCTCGTGCAGTCCAGCGCCATGCGCGGCCGCACGCCCGGCGAGACCTGGCTGGTGGTCGTGCTCGAGGACCTGCGCCCGGCCCGGCGCCTGGCGGCCGAGACGCGCCGCGCCGACGCTCTGCAGGGCCTGGTCGAAATGTCCGCCACCTTGGCGCACGAGATCCGCAACCCGCTGATGGGCCTGAGCGCCCAGGCGGAACTGCTGGCCGACAGCCTGGGCGCCGACGACCACCGCCGCCGCTACCTCGACGTGATCACCGGCGAGGTGGACCGCATCAACGCCACCATCACGCGCATGCTCAACTACGTGCGCCCCTACGAGCCCGACCTGGCGCGCGTCGACCTCGCGCCCCTGGCGCGCGACTGCCTGCAGCTCGCCGAGGCGCGGGCCCGGCAGGCCGACGTCTCCCTGGCGACCGACCTGCCCGACTCGCCGGTGCTGCTGTCGGCCGACGGGGCCCAGATCACCCAGGTGCTCCTGAACCTGCTGCTCAACGCCCTGGACGCGGCGCCGGCCGGCAGCGAGGTCGTGGTCGAGCTCGAGGGCGTCGCGCCGCGCGAGCTGGTCGATGCCGATACCGGCGCCTCGCGCGTGGCCCCGGCCTGCCGCCTGGCGGTGCGGGACCGCGGCCCCGGCTTCGCGCCGGCGGACCTCGACAAGCTCTTCCGCCCCTTCTTCACGACCAAGAGCGCCGGCACCGGACTGGGCCTCTCGCTCTGCCGCAAGATCGTCGCGGCCCACCGCGGCGCGATCGGGGCCCGCCGCGAGGGCGGCGACACCGTGTTCGAGATCCTCCTGCCGGCCGACGCCGGCGCCCAAGCCCGAGAACAGGAGTCGACATGAGCCACAGGATCCTGATCGTGGACGACGAGGCCGCCATCCGCATGTCCGTGGCCGAGGCTCTGGCCGCCGACGGTTTCGCGACCGAGACGGCCGAGACGGGGGAGGAGGCCCTGGCGCGCCTGCACGGCGGCGGTTTCGACCTGGTGGTCACCGACCTCAAGATGCCCAACGTGTCCGGACTCGAGCTGCTGCAGGCGCTGCGCAACACGGGACGGGCCACGCCGGTCCTGATGATGACGGCCTACGGCGACGTCGACACGGCCGTGGAGTGCATGCGCCTGGGCGCCTACGACTTCATCCAGAAGCCTTTCAAGCTGAGCGTCATGCGCAAGCAGGTCGCCGCGGCCCTCAAGGCGACCCGCGTCCAGGACACGGCCGACGCGGCCGGCGAGGCGCCGTCGCCTCGCCAGCGCCGCGGCGCCGCGGCGCACGTCGGCAGCACCTACTACATGGACATGATCCGGGCCTGCCCCGGGCTGCGCCGCATCGCCGACCTCCTGGAGAAGGTCGGCCAGAGCCGCGCCGGCAACGACACCTCGATCCTGATCCGCGGCGAATCGGGCAGCGGCAAGGAGATCGTCGCCCGCGCCATCCACGAGACGAGCGAGAACGCGCGCGAGCCCTTCATGGAGATCAACTGCGCGGCCGTGCCCGAGACCCTGCTCGAGAGCGAGCTGATGGGCCACGAAAAGGGCGCCTTCACCGACGCCAAATCGCGCAAGGAGGGCCTGTTCGAACTCGCCGCCAACGGCACCATCTTCCTGGACGAGATCGGCGAAATGGGCTTCCTGCTGCAGAGCCGGCTGCTGCGTGTCATCGAGAACCGGACCTTCCGCCGCGTGGGCGGCAAGGAGGAGCAGCAGGTCCACGCCCGCGTGGTGGCCGCCACCAATCGCGACCTCGAGGCGGCCATCCGCGAGGGCGCCTTCCGCAACGACCTCTACTACCGCCTCCAGGTGGTGGAAGTGGACATCCCCCCCCTGCGCGAGCGGCCCGACGACGTCGGCGTGCTGCTGGGCCACTTCGTCCGCGAGTTCAACACCAGCCTCGGCCTCGCCGCGGCCGCGCCGGACCCGGCGCTGGTGGCGGTGCTGCAGCGCTACCCCTGGCCCGGCAACGTGCGCGAGATGCGCAACGTGCTCAAGCGCATCATGATCCTGGAGGAGCCCGCGGAGCTGCGCGCGGAGCACTTCCCCTCCCACGTCACCGACGGCCGCGACCCGCGCACCGTCGCCGAGGCGACCTGCGGCCCCGACGCCGGGCTGGTCACCCTGGCCGAAGTCGAGCAGCGGCAGATCCTCTACACGCTCGACAAGACAGCCAACAACAAGTCGCAGGCCGCGCGGATCCTCGGCATCTCGCGGCAGACGCTGCGGGAGAAGCTGAAGCAGTACGGCGGTCCGCACGACGACCTCTCCGAAGAAGCCGAGTCTTAGAATCCGTACATCGTGCGGTGACAGGGGACGCGCTCCGGGCACATCGTGTGCCCGGAGCGCTTGGCCTTTCGGCCCTTTCGCCATCCTGGCTACAGGGCCTGCAGGACACCCCTGTCACCGCACGATGTGCGGACCCAAGCGCAGTACGGCATGCGGAATGACGGATTCGCGGACGGAGCCGAGGGCATGACCCTTGCGACCGGAAGGGGGGAAAGGCGTGGTACCCCCTCCAGGAGCACGAAAATCATGCGCCGCCGCCCAATTCCCTTCCGGATCACCGGTCCCCTGGTTTGGATCGCGTTCCTGTCCGTGATGCCGGCCGGGATCGCCCGCGCCGACGACGACCTGACTCCCATGTCGGTCCTGGGCTACGGCTGCTGGGTCCAGGAACTGGCCGCCGCGGCGGCCGACAGCGTGCCTTCCCGGTTGTACCCGCTGGGTCTTTCGCCGCGCGAGGCCCTGACCCAGGGCGATCCCGAGCGGCTGGCCGCCCTGACGGTCCGCGAGTTGCGGGCGCGCGAGCGCGCGCTGACCGACGCCTGGGACGCCTCGAGCTACCGGACCGAGGCTCCGCCCTGGCGGCGGCCCGCGGCTACCGCGACGTCGGCGAGTACGAGACGGCCCTGCAGTGGTACGGCACCGCGCAGCAGGCCGCCGGCCTGGCGCTGCCGGTCGGGCCGCTGGCCCACGAGATGTTCGCCACGGCCGTGCTGTCGGGCGATTCCCTGCGCATCGACGAACGCTGCCGCGACCTGCTGGCGGCCGCAGACCTGTCCGCCAACGAGGGCGCGGCCGTCGTCGCCTACCGCCACTTCCTGGCCCGCAACGACCGCACGAACCTGCGGCGGCTGCTGACCCAGGCTTCCTCCCAGCCCGAGCGGCTCACGCCCGCGCTGCTGTTCTGGCAGTCCTACTGCCTGGTGGCCGAAGGCCGGCGCGTCGAGACGGTGCCGCTGCTGCTGCGCCTGGTCTCCGGCGCGCAGAACACTGCGGACCTGGAGGGCTGGCAGCGGGTCTGGGTGGCGCGAGCCCTGCCGGACGGCCTGTACATGGCCGATCACGGCGGCGCCGCAGCGATCCTCTACGGGATGCTGGCCGTCCAGACGGTCGGCGAAGCGCCGCTGTGGGCCAGCTACCAGCTCGCCAATTTCGCCCTGCGCGACGGCGACTATGCGGGCGCGGCGGATCTCTACCGGCGCAGCGCCGGCGCGGCCCCGGTCGCACCCTGGCAGTTGCGGGCCGTGGCCCTCGCCGGCACCGCCGACCAGCTCGCCAGCGTGGGAAAGGAGGCCGTGCGCCATGACGATGCTCACGACAGTCCCCGCTGATGGCACGGCCGTCGGGGAATCGCCCGTGCCGGCCCTGCTGAAGCTCTACGCCCGGGAGCGGGAGCTGTACGTCGAGGTGCTGCAGCTCTCCCGTGAGCAGGCGGCCATGATCCGGCGCGGCGAGAGCCTCGCCGCCGTGCGACGCGTCCTGGCGGCCAAGCGGGACCGCCTCGACGAGGTCGCGCGCCTGGAGCGGCTCCTGATCGCGCCGCGCCGCAGCTGGCAGGGCCGCCACCGCGGGGAGCGGCTGCCGGCGGCCGCCGACCTGCAGCAGGTGCTGCAGGATCTCGGGGGCCTCATCGAGGAGATCCTGATGGCCGAGGCGGAGAACGACCGGCTGTTCCTGGAGATGGCCAGGGGCGGTCTCTAGCCCCCGGCCGGCTGCCGGGAACGGAACTTGATAGGTGATGGGGACCCGGCAGACCGGGATCCACTTCTACGGGAGGCGGGCGGGACGACCATGATGGCCACCACGATTTTCGACCGGGCCCACCTCGGCGACCTGAAGAAGGCGCTGACCGTCTATTCCCGTCGCCAGCGGGTGGTCTCGGAGAACATCGCCAACGTGGAGACCCAGGGCTACCGCGCCCAGGAATACCGCTTCGAGGACCTGCTGCGCAAGGCCGAGGGCAGGGCCCTCGCCGGGTCCCGGACCCACGACGCGCACCTGCCCGTGGGCCGGCGCAGCCTCGAAGACACCGAGGGAGAGGTCGCCGAGCAGAACGGCGACTACGACAACGGCATCAACGACGTGGACGTGGACCGGGAGATGACCCGCCTGGCGACGACCGACCTGTCCTACCGCCTGGCGACCCGGGTCCTGAGCATGAGGTACACGCAGCTGCGCGAGGCCATCGGCGGCCGCGTCCGCTAGCGTAAGGGGAGGGTGACGTGAGCGACGGACTCTTCGGATCCATCCACATCAGCGGCACCGGCCTGTCCGGCATGCGCACGAAAATGGACACGGTCGCCAAGAATCTTGCCAATGCCGAGACGACGCGGACCGCCGACGGCACGCCTTACCGGCGCGAGCGCGTGGTCTTCGAGCAGACCCTGTCCGAGCGCCTCGGCGCCCGGGCCCTGCCGGCTCCCGAGCAGCGGGGGGGGAGCGAGCTGTCCCGCACCCACCGCGCCCACCTCGCCGGCGCCGGCGCCTCCGGCGGCGCCCTCATGCCGCGCGGGGTCGAGACCGGCGTCGAAGTGTCGCCCGACGCGTCGGAGTTCAAGGTCGTCTACGACCCGGGGCACCCGGACGCGGACCAGGACGGCTACGTGCTGATGCCCAACGTCAACGTCATCACCGAGATGGTGGACATGATCACGGCGAGCCGCGCCTACGAGGCGAACGTCTCGGCGGTGCAGACCGCCAAGGACATGTTCGGCAAGGCCCTGGACATCTGACCGGGGGGAACGATGTGGCCATCACCAGCTTGAAGATGCCCGGGACGATCGATCCGCGCCTGGCCTACGGCGGCGCGGCGGCGGTGCCGGCGGCGCCGTCGGGCGGCGCCAGCTTCGCCGACGCGCTGAAGAACGCCGTCCAGTCGGTGGACCGCGCCCAGACGCACCGCAACGACATGGTCGAAGGGGCCGTCACCGGCCAGGTGGGCGAGGTCCACGACGTCATGGTCGCGGCGGAGGAGGCCCAGCTGGCCTTCGAACTGATGCTCGAGGTCCGCAACCGCCTGCTGGAGAGCTACCAGCAGGTCATGCAGATGCAGATGTGATCGGATCGAGGACACTGCGCCGCAGCGGCGCTCACGGAGGAGCTGAGGACGCGACATGAGGCAACTGCTGGACTCCTTGAAGGTCTTCACGGACCGCTTCACGTTCAACCAGAAGATCCTGATGCTGGCGATCGTCGCCGCCGGGGTCCTGAGCGTGGGCATGTTCGGGGCGTGGCTCAAGAGCGAGGAGAAGACCGTCCTGTTCACCAACCTCTCGCCCGAGGACGCGTCGCTGGCGATCTCCGAACTGAACAAGAAGAACGTCGAATCCGAGCTCACCGACGGCGGCACGACCATCCTGGTGCCCGAGGGCGAGGTCCACAAGCTGCGGGTCGACCTCTCGGCCAAGGGCATCCCCTCGAGCGGCACCGTCGGCTGGGGCATCTTCGACGGCAAGCAGTACGGCATGACCGAGTTCCTGCAGAACGTCAACTACAAGCGGGCGCTCGAGGGTGAGCTGACCAAGACCATCGAGACGATCCAGGGGATCCGCGCCGCCCGCATCCACCTGGTGATGCCCAAGCCCTCGATCTTCAAGAAGATGCAGTCGCCGGCCACGGCTTCGGTCGTGCTGACGCTCGGCCAGAGCAGCGTGCTGTCCCCCAACCAGATCCGCGGCATCCAGAGCCTGGTCTCGGCAGCGTCGAGGGCCTCGAGCTGCCGAACGTCGCGGTGCTCGACCAGTACGGCGTCGTGCTGTCGGAGAGCTACGAGGGCGAGGGCTACGGCCAGTCCGAGGGGCAGCTGGCCCTGAAGAAGGAGGTCGACGCCTACCTGACCGAGAAGGCCGAGACCATGCTGGCCCGCGTCCTGGGCCCCGGCCGCTCCATCGTCAGGGTCGACGCCACGCTCGACTTCGACCGCCTCGAGCAGCAGCGGCACAGCTTCGATCCCGAGAAGACCGTGGTGCGCAGCGAGGAGCGCAGCGAGGCCAGCGGCGCGCAGGACGGCACCAACGAGACGTCGGTCACCAACTACGAGATCAACGAGGTCGTCGAGACGGTCGTCGGCGAGGTGGGCGACGTGAAGTCCATGTCCGTGGCGGTCTTCGTGGACGGCCGCTACGCGGAGGCGCAGGGGGACGCGGCCCCCGTCTACAGCCCGCTGAGCGACGAGGAGCTGCAGCAGATCCAGCGCGTCGTGACCACCGCCGTGGGGCTGAGCGCGGAGCGGGGCGACCGGATCGAGGTCGTCAACATGCAGTTCCGGGCGCCGGAAGAGGAGGAGGCGGAGAAGGGCGGCCTGGTCGGCCTGCCGCTGCCGGGCTCCCTGCCGCAGGTGATCGGCAAGGTCCTGCTGTTCGGCCTGGCCCTGTTCATGGCGCTGCGCCTCAAGAAGGCCCTGGGCGACATGATGGGCCAGCAGCTGATCCCGCAGGGCGTGACCCGCGAGGAGTTCACCGAGACGAAGTCGGACCTGCTCGACACCGACGAGAGCGTGACCAGCACCGAGAACAAGCTGAAGGAGATCCGCGACTACGCCGGCGCCAGCCCGCAGGAGATCGCCGACCTCGTCCAGGCCTGGGTCCACGAAGCCGAGGGCGCCGCGGCGTCCCCGCGCGGCTAGAGAGGTGCCGACGTGACCACGATGCGCGAGATCGCGATCCTCATGATCTCCCTCGGCCCCAAGGTGGCGGGCCAGATCATGAAGCGGCTGCCCGAGGAGATGATCGACCGGATCACGGCCGAGATCTCCGAAATCAAGATGGTCGACGCCGCGGACAAGGCGCAGGCGATCGAGAACTTCGTCGACCTGCGGCGCAAGTCGGCGGGCGTGGAGTTCGGCGGCGAGAACTCGGCCCTGGAGATCCTGGAGGAGGCGCTCGGCAAGCGCTCCGCCGACTCGG
The DNA here is from genome assembly GCA_016706845.1 of bacterium. GTDB lineage: Bacteria > Krumholzibacteriota > Krumholzibacteriia > LZORAL124-64-63 > LZORAL124-64-63 > PNOJ01. The sequence continues at coordinate 29,338 of JADJIV010000005.1, read as the reverse complement.
TCATGAACCGCGCCACCGGCTACAGCGAGCTGGCCGGCTTCGACAACCTCAAGAAGGTCGACGCGCTGACCGTCATGAACTACCTCAAGAACGAGAACGCGCAGACCATCGCCCTGGTGCTGTCCCACGTGGACCCGCGCTTCAGCGGCCCGATCATGAAGCTGATGCCGCCCTCCCTGCAGGGCAGCATCGCCCACCGCATGGCGATCCTGGACAAGCCCAGCCGCGAGGCCCTGCGCGTCGTGGAGACCATCGTCAGCGCCGCGGTGCAGGGCGAGTACTCCAGCGACACCAAGAAGTTCGGCGGGCGCAAGCAGGTGGCCGCGCTGCTGAACGAGATCGACCAGGAGAGCTGGCTCGAGATCATCGACGACATGCGCGAGATCGACGACGAGTGCGCCAACGACATCAAGAACCTGATGTTCGTCTTCGAGGACCTGATCAACCTGGACGACCGCTACATCCAGGACGTGCTCAAGGAGGTCCCGGGCAAGGACCTGGCGCTGGCGCTCAAGGGGACCCCGCAGAACATCCAGGAGAAGATCTTCCGCAACATGTCCAAGCGCGCGACCGTGAGCATCAAGGAGGACATGGAGTACATGGGGGCCGTCCCGCTGACCGACGTGGAGGAGGCCCAGTCGAAGATGGTGGCCGTCGTGCGCCGCCTGATGGACGAGGGCGTCATCACGCTTGGAAAGGGCGGCACCAGTGCGTCCATGGTCTCCTGACGACCTCATCATGGAGGCCAAGGCCGCCGTCGCGCTGTTGGATGCGCCGGGAGCGGGCGCGTCGGACGAGCGCGGCCTCAGCTTCGTCGAGGATTTCCCGGCCGACGGGCTCGGCGGCTTCCTGCACCGCCTCGACGCCCAGGAGCGCGAGACCCTGTTCCGGCTCGTGGAGACCGAGGTGCGGGGCGAGGTCACCCGGCAGCTGCGCCTGGAGAACGAGCAGTGGCGGCAGGGCATCGACGGCACGATCCGCGCCCTGGCCGAGGCCGTGCAGGCGCGCGTGGCGGACGAGCTGCACGACGTCGCCCGCAACGCCGTGGAGCTGTCCATCGCCATGGCCGAGCAGATCCTGCGCCGGGCCGTCGAGCTGGACCGCGACGTCCTGCTCAAGGCCGTCGAGACCATCATCTTCCGCGCCGAGCGCGGCACCAGCTTCACCCTGATCGCCAACCCGGCCGACGTGGCCGCGCTCCAGGACCACGCCGAGGCGCTGCGCGAGCTGAACATCGTCAGCGTCAACCCCGACCGCCGCATCGAGCGCGGCGGCTGCGTGATCAACGCCGGCGGGCGCGAGTGGGACTACACCCTCGGCGGGCGCTTCGAGCGCCTGGCGGAGGTCGTCCGCGAGAGCATGCTGGAGCCGGCCGACGACCGCCCGGGAGGCGAGTCGTGAGCCTGCCCTGGGCCGAGACCATCCAGAAGGTGCGCCGCACCGACCCGGTGCGCGGCAACGGCACCGTCTCGGGCATCAAGGGCCTGTCGGTCGAGATCCTCGGCCTGACCGCCGCCGTGGGCACCGTGTGCAGCATCGACGTCGGCCGCGCGGCCGTGCCCGTCCTGGCCGAGGTCGTGGGCTTCCGCGACGGCTGCGCCGTCGCCATGCCCTACCGCACCATGTCCGGGATCGCGCCCGGCCAGAAGGCCACGATCGTCGCCAACGCCCTGACCGTGCCCGCCGACGAGCGCCTGCTCGGCCGCATCCTGGACGGCCTCGGCACGCCCATCGACGGGAAGCGCCCCCTGTCCACCTGCGCGAGCGGACGGTGCGGGCGGACCCGCCGCGGGCCATGGACCGGATGCGCATTACCGAGCCCATGGCGACCGGGGTGCGCTCCATCGACGGCCTGGTGACGATGGCCAGGGGGCAGCGGCTGGGGATCTTCGCCGGCAGCGGCGTGGGCAAGAGCGTGCTGCTGGGCATGCTGGCCCGCAACGCCGACGCCGACGTGATCGTCTGCGCGCTGATCGGCGAGCGCGGCCGCGAGGTCCGGGAGTTCCTCGAGCGCGACCTCGGCCCCGAGGGACTCGCGCGCAGCGTGGTCGTGGTGGTCACCTCCGACGAGAACGCCGTGCTGCGGATCAAGGGCGCCGAAACGGCCCTGACCATCGCCGAGGCCTTCCGCGACAAGGGGCGCAACGTCCTGTTCCTGATGGATTCGGTCACCCGCTACGCCATGGCCCTGCGCGAGATCGGCCTGGCCGCGGGCGAGCCGCCGACGACCAAAGGCTACACGCCGTCGGTCTACGCCCTGCTGCCCAAGCTCTGCGAGCGCACCGGTTGCTCCGCCGACGCCGCCATCACGGCCTTCTTCACGGTGCTGATCGAGGGCGACGACATCCACGATCCCGATCGGCGACGCGGTGCGCTCCATCCTCGACGGCCACATCATGCTCAGCCGCGACCTGGCCCGCGAGGGCCACTACCCGGCCGTGGACGTGCTCGGCAGCATCTCGCGCCTGCGCAACGAGGTCGTGTCGCCCGAGGTGCGCGCCGCCGGCACGAAGGTCATGCGCTGGCTGAAGGCGCTCGAGGACAACCGCGACCTGATCAACATCGGCGCCTACGTGGCCGGTTCCGATCCCCTGGTCGATACGGCGCTGACCAAGCGCGAGGCCGTGCGGCGGTTCCTCTGCCAGGAGGTCGCGGAATGCTCCCCAGTGGAGCGATACCGTAAAGTCTTTGATGGCATTGACTAGCGGAGCGTGATGAATGTTCCGCTTCAGGCTCGAGAAGGTCCTCCGCCACCGCGACCGCATCGTCGACCGTGAGGCACGGAAGCTGCAGGGGATCCTGTCCGCGGCCGTCCAGCTCGATCGCGAGAACGAGCGGCTCGGCCGGGAGTGCGACGCGGCCGCCGCGCGGGAAGTCGCCCACGGGTTCGAACTGGACCGCATGAAACGCCTCAGCGAATTCACCGTCGGGCGGCGGGTGCAGATCCGTCGCAACGCCGAACGGGCCCGGCGCATCCGCGCCGAAGCCGAACAGCAGCGGCAGATCCTGCTGGCGGCGCAGCGCGACAAGAAGGTGCTCGAGCAGCTCCGGGAGCGCCAACTGGCTGACTGGCAGGAACTGGAGCGCCGCGAGGACCGCAAGCGCATGGACGAAGTGGCCTCAATCAGGTACGGGACGGAGCCATGAAGACCATCCTGATCGTCTCGACACTGACCTTCCTGGTGCTGTTCGGCACGATCATCATGACCAGCGGCATGCTCGAGAACGCCGTCACGGGCCGCCTCGGCGAGCTGCTCGCCCCCGTGACCGGCGGCGGCGACAAGACACTCGACGAAACCCTCGGCCGCCTGGCGCTCGAGCGCGACGCCCTGCAGCGGCAGCGCGAGGAGCTGGCCTTGCGCGGCTCCGCACTCGACGTGGAGCAGAAGGCGTTCGACGAGGCCCAGACCCGGCTGCAGTCCCTGGCCACGCAGATCGCGGCGGCGCAGGGCGTCCTCGAGGCGACCCACGACGCGGAGATCGCGAAGCTGGCGAAGGTCTACGAGGCCATGAAGCCCGCGAGCGCGGCCCCCATCCTCGCCAGCCTCGACATGGAGATCGTCCTGGAGATCATGAGCCGCCTGAAGGATCGCCAGGCCGCGCGCATCCTCGCCTTCATGACCCCGGCGCTCGCCGCCGAGATCAGCGCCCGCATGAGTCCCTCGGGAGGCAGTTCGTGACCACGATCATGCCGGCCGCGCTCCGCACCGAAACGCCCGCAGCCAACCCGCGCCGCGATGTCCGCCACGATGAACGCCGCGACGGCGCCGAGGCGGCGCCCTTCGCCGCGACGCTGGCGGCCCAGGACCGGCGGCCCGCCGGGGACTCCCGGTCGACGGTGAACAGCAGCGGCGGGCGCAGCCGGACCGACGCGAGCGCGCGACGGAATCCCGACGCGGGCGCGCGCCGGGGAAGGCCACCGTCAGGTCCGTGACGCCAAGGAGGGCGCTGCTGCGCCCGCCGGTCTCGCCGATCAGCTCAGCTCACGGCCCGGAGCCGGATCGGCGGCGGTCCGCGCCGCCGCCGGCACCGAGGCCGCTTTTCCAGGGCGGGGCCCAGGCCGCGCCGACGGGTCCCCCGGTGCCGGATGCTCCCGGCGGGGATCTGACCGCCGTCCTCGACTCGACAGAGGCGTCGGACGCCATCGAGACCGTGACCCAGGTCGCCGCATCCGCGCCCAAGCCCGGCGCCGCGGCTCCCCTCACAGAGTCGGCACAGGCTCAGGCCACCGCGTCCGATCCCGCCCCGGCGGCCGGCGGCCGTCAGGCCGAGGCCGCGCAGGCGGATCAGGCGGCCGCTGCGCGGCGCCCGGCGGTGACGCAGGGGCTGCCGACGGCGGCGCCGGCGGCGAGGGCGCAGGCCAGGGCACAGGAACGACCACCGGCAGCCAGCCGGCCCCGGGGGGGGCCGCCGGCAGGATCGCGGGCGTCGCCGGCGATTTCACCGGCCTCGCCTTCAAGATGGGGAGCGCCGCCGGCGGCGGTCTTCCGGCCGCGGACGGGATCGAGGCGTCCGTGCCGGCCAGCGTGCGCCGTCAGGTCGTCGCCCGCCTGGCCGGGGAACTCCCCGGGCTCGGCGGCAAGGGCGTCCTGCGCCTGCAGCTCACGCCCCCGCAGCTCGGCCGGGTCGAAGTCAGCTTCGAACGCGTCGGACAGGAACTGCAGCTGACCTTCCGCGTCGAGACGGCCGAAGCCGCCCGCGCGCTGCGCGAAGGGGCCCACGAACTCACGGCCGCGCTGCTGGACAAGCAGGCCGGCTGGGACCGGGTGAAAGTCGACGTGGAGCGGGAGGAGCCCGAGGAGCACGACGACGGACGGGACGACCACCGCGGCCGGGACGGCCGCCGTGATCGTGACGAACGCGATGGCGAGGAAGGAGCCCGCACATGATCGTCAATTCGGTGAGCACGACCCCGACGACATCGACGGCCGGAACCGGCAGCGCCGAGGAGCTCAAGAACGAGTTCCTGCAGCTGCTCATCACGCAGATCAAGAACCAGGACCCCCTGAAGCCCCTGGACAACGCCGAGTTCACCTCGCAGCTCGCCCAGCTGTCCACGCTGGAGCAGCTGCAGGCCATGAACGATTCGATGACCCAGGACCTGGTGTACACCCAGTCCCTGAACAACACCATGATGCTGGGCCTGGTGGGCCGCACGGCCGTGGTCGAGGGCGACCAGGTGGCCGTGGAGGACGGCGTGACCGCGGCGAGCCACCTCCAGTCGGAAGCGGCGGGCGTGGCGACCGTGACCGTCCGCGACGAGAGCGGCGCCGTCGTGCGCACGTTCACGCAGACGGTGGCGGCCGGCTGGTCCGAGCTGTCCTGGGACGGTAGGGGGACCGACGGACAGCAGGTGGCCGACGGCGACTACACGCTGGAGGTCGAAGTGGCCGACGGCGAGGGCGCCGAGATCGAGTCGGTGGTCTACATGTCGGGCCTGGTCGAGAGCATCCGTTTCGAGAACAACCTGGCCCTGCTGCACATCGCAGGCCGTGACTACTACGCATCCGAGATCGCCCGGGTGGGCATCTGAACCCGCGGGCGACCCGCACAAGGAGGACCACATGCTGCGTTCGTTGTACTCCGGCATCACGGGCCTGACGGCCAACTCGATCGCGCTGGACGTGATCGGCAACAACATCGCCAACGCCAACACCGTCGGCTACAAGTCGTCCCGCGTCACGTTCCGCGAGATGCTGACCCAGACGGTGAGCCCTTCGCAGCGTCCGGTTTCCGGCGGCCGCGGCGGCGTCAACGCCCAGCAGATCGGTCTGGGGTCGTCGGTCGCCAGCATCGACTCGCGCTTCACGCAGGGCCACCTCGAGACCACGGGCCTGGTCAACGACCTCGCCCTGCAGGGCGACGGCTTCTTCGTGCTGAGCGACGGCGCGGGCCGCTACTACACCCGCTCCGGGGCCTTCGGCCTGGACGCCAGCAACAACTTCGTCGACCCGGGCACCGGCCTGCACCTGCAGGGCCTGATGGCCGACGACAACGGCGTCATCCAGCCCGGCGCCTACCAGGACCTGTTCCTCGACCCCGGGCGCACGGTGCCGGCCCAGGCCTCGACCTCGGTGCGGCTGTTCGGCAACCTGAACTCCGACGCGGAGGCGCAGGGCACGATCATGGAATCGGCGCACTTCATGGCCGCGGCCGCGGGCACGGACCAGCTCACCGCCCTCTACGCCCAGGGCGGCGGCGCCATGGGCCTGCTGGCGAACGACCAGATCACGCTGACCGGCCTGATCACCGACGCGAGCGGCTCGAGCACCCTGAGCCTGCCGGCCTTCGAGGTCGGCACCGACGGCAACACCCTGGCCGACCTGGCGGCCTGGATCCAGACGTCTCTGGAGTCGCTGCCCGGCCTGGCGGCCGGCGAGGTCGGGGTCAGCATCGCCGCCGACGGCTCGGTGTCCCTGAGCAACACCAGCACCGGCGCAACGCTGCAGAACCTGCAGCTCTCGGTGCCGGGGCGCATCGACTTCAACCAGTCCTTCCGCTTCGACCCCAGCATCGGGCCGGGCGGCACCGGTTCGACCTTCGACGCCGTGCGCGAGGCCGGCCAGATCCGCGCCGCGGCGACCAGCGACGATCTGCTGACGGCCGTCTACAACAGCCGCGGGCAGTCGCTGGGCCTGAACGTGTCGGCCACGAACCCCACCACCATGCTCACGATCGGGGGCACGGTGGGCGCGCACCAGGCGCCGTCGAACACCATGATGGTGGACGCAACCACGACGGTCGGCAACCTGCTGACCGGGATGCAGATCGCGCTGGGCATCTCGACCACGCCGGTCAGCCTGGACGCCGAGGGGCGCATCGTCATGAACGGCGAAGTCGGCCTCGACAACGCGCTCGGACAGATGGACATCCGCGAGGTGGGCGAGGTCAACCCGACCCTGGAGACCTCCTTCGGCTTCAGCGAGACCCAGGCGGCCGACGACGGCAGCGAGTTCACCGCCTCGGCCACCGTCTACGACTCACTCGGCGACGTCCACAACGTCCTGTTCACCTTCACCAAGGTGATCGGGCGCAACGAGTGGAACTGGGTCGCCGAGATGGAGGGCGACGAGGTGATGGTCGCCGGCAACACCGGCACGGCCAGCTTCTCCGAGACCGGCGAGATCATCGCCTTCCGCTACACCGACGACGCGGGCGGCCTGTCCTTCCGGCCCCAAGCCGACGGGGATACCGGCGCCCTGCCGATCACCCTGCTGGTCGACGCCGGGCAGATCAGCGGTCTCAGCGGCCTCACCCAGTACGCGGCCAACGATTCGCTGCAGACGATCGCCGACGGGCACACCGTGGGTTCGCTGCTGGACTACGAGATCAACGCCGACGGCGTCATCATCGGCCGGTTCTCGAACGACACGGCGCAGACGCTCGGCCAGATCGGGCTGGCGCGGTTCTCCAACACCCAGGGCCTGCTGCGGACCGAAGGCAACACCTTCCAGGTCAGCGGCAACTCCGGCCTGGCGATCGAGACCCTCGCCGGCGGCGAGTCGGACACCTTCATCACGTCCGGCGCCCTGGAGGGCTCCAACGTGGACCTGACCCAGGAACTGACGAACATGGTGATCGCCCAGCGCGCCTTCCAGGCCAACGCGAAGGTCATCACCACCGGCGACCAGATCCTGCAGGACATCGTCTCGATGGTCCGCTAGCGGGTGCGGAAGCGGGAGAGGAGCCGGTTCCCATGATCAGCGTCACGCGGCTGGACGGCAGCGGCATCGTGGTCAACGCCGAACTGATCGAGGTCGTCGAGCGCACGCCCGAGACCATGATCGGCCTGACCACCGGGCGCCAGATCACCGTGCGGGAGCCGGTCGAGGAGACCGTGCGGCAGGTCATGGACTACCGGCGCCGCACGCGCAGCCACTAACGACGGGAGAGGGACATGGCCGAAGAGGACGTCAAGCAGGAGCAGCAGGAGAAGCCCAAGAAGGCGGCCGGCAAGCCGCTGGAGAACAAGCTCGTGATGCTGGCCGTGATCATCGTGGTGCAGGCCGCCCTCGCGGTCGGGGTCACCCAGTTCGTGCTCGTGCCCAAGCTGCAGCACCTGGGCGGCGGGGACCAGACCGCCCTGGCCGGGACCGGCGCGGAGGGCGAGCACGGCCAGGCGGCGGGGAAGGAGAAGTCCGGCGGCCACGGCAAGCCGGGCAAGCACGGCGAGGCGGGCGCCCTCAGCGGCCGCGGCGCGCTCGTGGGCCTGAAGGAAGTGACGGTCTCGCTGCGCACCGACGGGCCGGTGACGAGCTACCTGCGGATCAGCGTCGACCTCGAGGTGCCCGACCAGACGAAGGTCCTGCTGGTCGAGGAGCGCCTGCCGCACCTGCGGGACATCGTCATCGCCTCGCTGTCGAACAAGTTCGCCGCCGACCTGCGCACGCTGGAGGGCAAGGAAGCCCTGAAGACCGAGCTGCTGCGCAAGCTGGGCGAGGCCCTGCCGGAGGCCGGGCTGATGAACATCTACTTCTCCGACCTGGTCGTCCAGTGAGCGGGCCGGATCGAGCCGGGAGCCGACATGAGTGATCAGCAGCAGGGGCGGGATGCCGCCCTGGACGAGCTGTTCGAGCAGGACGACGCCGCCGGCGAGCAGGCGGCGGTCGAGGCGGCGGCGTCCCTGGTGCGCGGGACGCCCGCGCCCATGTCCGCTTCCTTCGATTTCAGCCGCCCGGCCAAGATCTCGCGGCAGTTCGAGAAGAACCTGATCACGTTCGCCGAGGCTTTCGCCAAGTCGTCGTCCCTGGGACTGACGAGCATGCTGCGGGCGAACACGGGCATCGGGTACCGCGGCCTGGAAGTCATGAACTTCGGCGAGTTCGTCGCCAAGATGCCGCCGGTGATCTGCGGGGTCAACATCGGGCTGGCGCCGCTGAACGGCCTGTCCCTGCTCCACTTCGACGTGGGGATGATCTACCTGATGATGATGCGCCTGCTCGGCGGGCCCATCGAAGCCTGCCGCGTCGAGCGCAAGTTCAGCGACATCGAACTGGGCGTCGCGCGCCTGGTCATCGACAAGCTGCTCGGGCACATCGCCGAGGGCGCCGAGAAGCTCGTGTCCATGCAGCCGAGCTTCGTGCATCTCGAGAACAACCCGGCCTACCTGACGACCGTGACCGCCGGCGAGTCCGTCCTCTTGATCCGCTTCGAGATCGGCCTCGAGGAGCTGCGCGGGCCCCTGGACCTGTGCATCCCCCTGACGGCCTTCGAACCGGTCTGGCACCGCTTCGATCCGGAGGAGAATTCCGAGTTCCGCACCCCGGACGAGGTGCGGCGGGACCGGCAATTGCTATTCGAAGTGGTCAAGGGCGCCACCGCCGACGTGGTGGTCAACCTGGCGGACGTGATCCTCAGCTTCGAGAACATCCTGGATCTCAAGGAGGGGGATGTGCTGCCGCTCTACAAGTCGCTGCAGTCGCCCCTGGTGCTGGAAGTCCAGGGCAAGCCGATGTTCCGCGGCCTGACCGGCAAGCTGAACCAGTGCCGCGCCCTGAAGCTCACCGAACGCCTGGATGAAGAGGAGTAGGCAGATGTCCGATGGTATCCAGAACAATGTCTTCGGGAGCGGCGCCACGGCCGTAGCCGACGCCGATCCCGCCGCCCGTCAGCCCGGGCACAGCACCGACCACACGCGCCTGGCGGAGCCCGAGGACGACCTCGCCGCCATCGCGCCGGAGATCCGCAACATCGGCGTCCTGCTGGACATCGACATGAAGCTGACCGTCGAGCTGGGGCGCGCCCGGATGAAGATCCGCGACATCATGAACCTGAGCCCGGGCGCCGTGGTCGAGCTGGGCAAGGCGCCCAACGAGCCCGTGGACATCATGGTCAACGGCGTGCTGCTGGCCCGCGGCGAGGTCGTCGTGGTCGACGAGCAGTTCGCGGTGCGGATCTCCAAGCTGCTCAGCCGCTCCGAGCGCATCAAGAGGCTGACCTGACATGACGGGCGCAGGCGGAGCCGTGCCCTTCCTGGCCGTCCAGACCGCCGTCGGCGGCCTGGCCTGGCTCAAGCTGGTCGGCGGCCTGGTGGTCGTCTTCACGCTGCTGCTGCTGTTCCTGAAGCTGGTCGGGAGGCTGCAGGGCGCGCGCCCCGGCGCCGCCGCCGCGATGATCGCCGTGCACGCCGTCGGGCCGCGCCGCGCCGTGGAGCTCCTGCGCTGCGGCGACGAAGTCTTCACGCTGTACCGGTTCGAGCAGTCTGTCGTCCTGCTCGACCGCGCCCCCTTTGATCCGGCGCGCCACGCGCCCGCGGCGCCCTCGCTGCCCGTCGGCGGTCTCCTGGACCGCCTGCGCCTCCGCCGCGCCGGCAACCCCTGACCTCCGGACACCTTCCCGCCGCTGCACCGTTCCTGACCGCCCCGTGGCCGCTGGATGGCCACATTCGCCGTTTCCCGCCGCCGGGACCGCTCCTGCGGGCCGGGCGCGCTGGCACGCCCATTGCGATGCCGGCTGCGCCACCGATACCGTAAAGGCAGGTAACTTGAAGACCGGACTGCTCACTATCGTCCTGGGGCTCGCCCTGGCGGCTTCGCTCGCCTCGCCCGGCGCCGCCCTTGGCCCAGACGGCCGCGGCCGCTCCCGGCTCCAGTTTCAGCCTGACGCTCGGAGGCGCCGAGGGCGGCGCCCGCCTGGACGTCGCGGTCGAGATCGTCCTGCTGATGACCCTGATCTCGCTGGCGCCGGCCCTGCTGGTGCTGCTGACGAGCTTCACGCGGATCATCATCGTGCTGGGCTTCCTGCGCCAGGCCATGGGCACCAACCAGATGCCCGCCAACCAGATCCTGATCGGCCTGGCCCTGTTCCTGACCTTCGTGATCATGGCCCCCGTCGGCACGCAGATCCACCAGGAGGCCCTGAAGCCCTACCTGGCCGAGGAGATCAGCCAGGGCGAGGCCCTGAAGCGCGCCGAGGTGCCCCTCAAGGAGTTCATGCTCGGACAGACGCGCGAGAAGGACATCGCCCTGTTCCTGGAGCTGACCGACCGCGAGGCGCCCGAGCAGCCCGAAGACCTGCCCCTGCTGGTGGTGGTGCCGAGCTTCGTGATCAGCGAGCTGAAGACGGCTTTCCAGATCGGCTTCGTGCTGTTCCTGCCGTTCTTGATCATCGACATGGTGGTGGCCTCGGTCCTGATGTCGATGGGCATGATGATGCTGCCGCCGGTGCTGATCAGCCTGCCCTTCAAGGTGCTGCTCTTCGTGCTGGTGGACGGCTGGTACCTGATCGTCCGCTCGCTCGTGATGGGCTTCCAGAACTGAGACCGGGAGCCGAAAGGACGCCATGACCACCGAGACCGTCGTCGAACTGGGGCAGCTCGCCCTGAAGACCACCCTGCTGGTGGCCGGCCCCATGCTGGCCGCCGGCATGGTGGTGGGCCTGATCATCAGCATCTTCCAGGCGGCGACGCACATCAACGAGATGACCATGACCTTCGTGCCGAAGATTCTGGCCGTGTTCCTGGTGCTCATCATCTCGCTGCCCTGGATCATCCAGCAAATGACCTCGTTCACCCTGGACATCTTCGAACGCATCGGGGCGATGTGAGATGAACCTGCCGGTGTCGCTCGACTTCACCTGGCTGGTCCTGACCATGGCGCTCACCCTGCGCCTGTCCATCCTGTTCGCGATGCTGCCACTGCTGTCGGGTTCGACGGTGCCCCCGCTGTGGCGCGTCGCGATGGCGGTCGTCATCGCGGCGGCGGCCGCGCCGGCCGTCGCCGCCCAGTTGCCGCCCGGCGCGCTGGCGCTGACCTGGGAGGCCCTGGCGGCCGAGGGTCTGCGCTCGCTGGCCGTGGGCGCGCTGCTGGCCTTCACGGCCGGGATCCCGTTTGCCGCGGTCCGTTTCGCCGGCGAACTGGTGGGCGTCCAGATCGGCTTCTCCATGGTCAACACGATCGACCCGCAGGGGATGGGGCAGGTCTCGGTGCTGGCGAATCTCTACTACCTGCTGGCCGTCATGATCTTCTTCGCCGTGGACGGCCACCACACCCTGATCACGGTGTGCGTCCAGTCCTGCGTGCTGGTGCCGCCGATGCAGCCGATCTCGCTGGAGGCGGGGTCGTGGCTGGTGGTGTCGGAGTTCGCCGGCTTCTTCGAGCTGGGCCTGCGCATCGCGGCCCCGGTCGCGGTGGTGCTGCTGCTGGTGAACGTGGCCATGGGCTTCATCGTCAAGACGGTGCCGCAGATCAACATCCTGGTGGTGGGCTTCCCCATCACCATCGCCGTGGGCCTCGCGACGCTCGGGCTGTCGCTGGTCTACTTCGGCCAGGTCATGGGCTCGGCGCTCGCCGACCTGGAGGCGCGCTTCGGCGCCGTCCTGGGAGCGCTGCAGGGCTGAACGCCGCCGGCCGGCGACGCCGGCCGCCGACGCGGGGAGGTGAGGGCCGATGTCGGACGCACCCGGTGGCGAGAGGACCGAGAGGGCGACACCCCGAAAGCGCGAGAAGGCGCTGGAGAAGGGGCAGGTGGCGCTGAGCCAGGAGGTCAACAGCGCCCTGGTGCTGCTGGCCGGCTTCTCCCTGCTGTTCGCCGGCACGGGCTCGATGGGCCGGATCCTCAACGACAACGCGCGCTACCTGTTCGGCGAGGCCCACCTCTTCCGGCTGGACAGCCCCTTCGCGCTGGCCGAGTTCGCGGCGGCCAACGTCATGGTCCTGGTGCGGGCCGTGGCCCCGGTGGCCGGCGGGATCATGATCGTGGGGCTGCTCGCCAACGTCATGCAGGTCGGCTGGCACGTGAACCTCTCGGCCCTGGCCTTCCGGGTCGACAACATCAACCCGCTGAACGGCCTGAAGGGCATGTTCAGCCGCAAAATGGGCTTCGAACTGGTCAAGAGCCTCGTCAAGATCCTGCTGATCGGCGCCGTGGCGTGGTGGACGGTGGCGTCCCTGGGCGGGGAGCTGATGGGGATCTCGCTGCTGCCCCTGACCGGCGCGGCCTCCGTCGGCTGGCACACGGTCGCCAAGCTCGTCTACCGCCTGGCCGCCCTCATGTTCGCGCTGGCCGCGATCGACTGGGCCTTCCAGAAGTGGCAGCACGAGGAGAACCTCAAGATGACCAAGCAGGAGGTCATCGAGGAGAACAAGGACATCGAGGGCGATCCCCAGATCAAGGCCCGCATGCGCGCCATCCAGATCGAGGCGGTGCGCAAGCGCATGCTGGCCGAGATCCCCCGCGCGGACGTCGTGGTGACCAACCCGACCCACTTCGCCGTGGCCCTGCGCTACAAGGAGGGGGAGTCGGCGCCGCGGGTGGTCGCCAAGGGCCAGGACCACCTGGCGCAGACGATCAAGCGGATCGCCCGCGAGAACCGCGTTCCGGTCATCGAGAACAAGCCGCTGGCACGCGCCCTGCATAAGCTCGTCAAGGTCGGGGCCTACATCCCCGACGACCTGTACCAGGCCGTCGCCGAGGTGCTGGCCTACGTCTACCGCTTGAAGCGGGCCTGAGGCCCGGAGGCTGATCCGACGTGAACAAGGGCATCGACCGCGACCTGCTGCTGGCCAACAGCAACGTGCTGAGCGCGCTGGCGGTCCTGGCGATCATCGGCCTGATGATCATGCCGGTCAACCCCACGGTGCTCGACCTGCTGATCACCTTCAACATCGCCTTCGCGGTGGTGATCCTGCTGGTCTCGCTGTACCTGAAGGAGCCCCTGCAGTTCTCCAGCTTCCCCTCCCTGCTGCTGATCGTGACGCTCTTCCGGCTTTCGCTCAACGTCGCCTCGACGCGCCTGATCCTGTCCAAGGGCGGCGCCGGCAAGGTGATCGCGAGCTTCGGCGACTTCGTCATCGGCGGCAACTACGTCATCGGCGTGATCGTCTTCGCCATCCTGGTCATCGTGCAGTTCGTGGTGATCACCAAGGGCTCCGGGCGCATCTCCGAGGTGTCGGCCCGCTTCACCCTGGACTCGATGCCCGGCAAGCAGATGGCCATCGACGCCGACCTGAACACCGGCCTGATCAACGAGGCCGAGGCCCGCCGCCGCCGCGCCCAGGTCGCCTCGGAGGCCGAGTTCTTCGGCGCCATGGACGGCGCCAGCAAGTTCGTGCGCGGCGACGCGGTCGCCGGCATCATCATCACCATCATCAACATCGTCGGCGGCTTCATCATCGGCATGCTGCAGATGGGGATGACGGCCGGGGAGAGCCTGCGCCAGTTCACGCGCCTGACCGTCGGCGACGGCCTGGTCAGCCAGATCCCGGCCCTGCTGATCTCCACCGCGGCCGGCCTGGTGGTCACGCGTCAGAGCAGCTCGATGAACCTGGGCCAGTCGCTGACCATGCAGCTGTTCCGCCAGCCCAAGGCCATCTACCTGGCGTCCGGCTCGCTGATCGCGCTCGGCCTGGTCCCCGGCCTGCCCACCCTGCCCTTCCTGACCCTGGGCGTGGTGTTCGGGATCGTCGGCCGCCTGCTCAGCTCACGGGTCGAGTCGATCGATCGCCAGGACGCCGCCGACGAAGCCATGGCGGTCGAGGAAACGGCGGCGCCCGCCGACCGGGGGCCGGGCCACGACCTGTTCGTGACCGACGCGATGGAACTGGAGCTCGGCTACGGCCTGCTGTCGCTGGTCGACCAGGCGCGCGGCGGGGACCTGCTGAACCGGATCACGAACATCCGCCGCCAGATCGGCAGCGAGCTGGGCGTGCTGGTGCACCCCATCCGCGTGCGGGACAACCTCCAGCTCGGCGCCCACGAGTACGTGATCAAGCTCAAGGGCGTCGCCCTGGCCCGGGCCGAGCTGCGCCCCGACCGGCTGCTGGCGATGAGCACCGGGGGCGGCGAGGCCATCGAGGGCCTGCCGACCACCGAGCCGGCCTTCCAGCTGCCCGCCCTGTGGATCGACCCGGCCCGCAAGACCGTGGCCGAGATGGAGGGCTACACCGTCGTCGAGCCGACCGCGGTGCTGGCCACGCACCTCTCCGAGACGATCCGCGCCCACGCCGACGAGCTGCTGACGCGCCAGGACATCAAGGACATGTGCGAGAGCGTGCGCGAGTTCGCCCCCGCGCTGATCGAGGACCTGATCCCGGACAAGGTCCCGGTCAACACGCTGCACAACGTCCTGCGCGGGCTGCTGCACGAGCGCATCCCGGTCAAGGACATCGTCACGATCCTCGAGACGCTGGCCAACCACGTCGGCTCCGGCGGCGGCGTCGACCACCTGCTGGAGAAGGTGCGCGAGGCGCTGCGCCGCACGATCAGCAGCCTCTACGTCGAGCCGGACGGCCAGGTCTACGTCGTCTCGCTGCACCCGGAGACCGAGGCGGTGCTGGCCCAGGCGGCGAACGACTCCGAACGCGCCGGGGCCGTGGTCCTGGAACCGCTGTTCGCCCAGACATTCCTCGAGAAGCTCGAGAAGACGCTCCAGGCCGTCTACAGCCGCGGCAAGCCGCCGGTCCTGCTGGTGCCGACGCCCATGCGGCTGTTCCTGAAGCGGTTGATCGAACCGACGTTCCCGGCCCTGCCGGTGATGGGCTACACCGAGGTCACGCCCAACACCAGCATCCAGTCCGCGGGGATCGTCTCGACCCAGGGAGCCCACCATGCCCACGCAGCCAAGGCCTGAGCACGGCACCAGCCGGGTGACCGGCCGCACGCTCAAGGAAGCCCTCCAGAACGCCCGCCGCCTCTACGGTGACGGCGTCCGCATCGCCGAAACGCGCGGCGTCGAGCGTCGCGACGAGAAAGGCCTGGGGCGCAGCCGCCACATCGAGGTCGTCGTGGCCTTGCCCGACGGTGCGCCCGAACTGGAGCGGCGCGTCCGTCCCGCGGCCAGCGTCGCCGACCTGGAAGCCGAAGTGCAGCGCATCGAGCAGCTCGTGGCCGGCCTGGTGACCGAAGCGGCGGCCGCCGCCGCGCCGGCGTCGCCGCGCACCCAGGATCCGCTGGACCGGGCGCTGCTGGCGGCCGGGGCCTCGCCTGCCGCCGTGCGCCACCTGCGCCGGCTGCGCGAGGCGGAAGGGGCCCGCGATCCGCGCGCCCACCTGCAGGCGCAACTGCGGGCCGCCGGAGGCCGCTGGCAGGATCTGGCCGGCGTCCACGTCTTCCTCGGCGGCGCAGGCGCCGGCAAGTCCGACCTGGTGCTGGGCGCCGCCGCGGCGCTCAAGGCGGCCGGCCGCAAGGTGCTCGTACTGGCCCTGACCCCGCGCCACAAGGGCGACGTCCGCCGCCTGCAGGAGGAGGCGGCCGAGCGCGGCTACGACGCCGCCGTGCTGCGCGAGGCGGCCCAGTTCGCGCGCAGCCTGCCGCTGCTGCCCCGCTACGACGCGGTGCTCGTCGACACGCCCTGCTGGCACGGCCGTTCGCTGCGCGACGAGACGGTGCGGCGCTTCGTCGCCGACAACGAGGACCTGCACCGCCACCTGGTGCTGCCCCTGGACCTGGACCTGGGCGACCGCGAACGGCTGTGGGAGACCGGCCGCGCCTGGAACTGCGACTGGCTGGCGCTGACGCGCGGCGACCTGAGCGCGCGCCCGGGCCGCCTGCTGGACGTGCTGCTGACCTCGCCGTTCCCGGTGTCCCTGCGCTCGACGGGGGCCTGGCCCGACGAGATGCCGGTGATCGCCGACGCCGGCGGTCTGGCCGACCTCTGCGCGCAGGGGCGCCGTCGAAATCCGGTCCGCCGCGGCCGAAGCCGGAGGCGCGTCGTGAACCGGTTCGTCAACGTGCTGGCCCTGGGCGCGGCCCTAACCTCGCTGATCTGCGACATCTGGCGCGACTACGGGGCGCTGGCCGCCGGCAAGCGCGCGGCCCTGGCCTACTTCGCCTTCTTCGCCATCGGCTCGCTGCTGTCGCTGATGTTCAAGACCGGCATCCAGGACGAGTGGGTCAAGGAGGACTGGCAGCGACGGCGCGCCGAGAAGGCCCGCCAGGAGCAGGCACGCGCGGTCGAGGAGCTCCGGCGCCTGGAAGAGAAGAAACGCCGCGAGGCGGAGAAAGCTGCCAAGAAGGGGAAACCGGCGACGGCCGGCTAGACGCCGCCGTGCCGCCTGACGGAGGCACGGTTCCTGCAAAACGATCCGGAAAGCGGGCGCACTGACGCGCTTCCACCAGAGAACGAGGGACTCCATGCAGCAGACCGACACCATCGAGCGGATCGAGCATCTGGAACTCTGGGAACGCCTGAGCGGGAAGGTCGACCAGGAGGCGCGGCACGCGCTGGTGGAGTTCTATGCGCGGGTGGTCAAATACGTGGCGGGTCGCATGGCGATCGGCCTGCCCCACTACGTCGACCAGAAGGACCTGGTGTCGGCGGGGCTGCTCGGCCTGATCCAGGCCGTCGACAACTACGATTTTCGCCGGGGCAACAAGTTCGAAACCTACGCGATCCCGCGCATCCGCGGCGCGATCCTCGACGAGCTGCGCAGCCAGGACTGGTTCCCCCGCTCCCTGCGGCGCAAGGCGCGCCAGTTGGAGACGGCGCTCCACGGCCTGGAGTCGCGCCTCAACCGCACGCCGACCGACGAGGAGCTCGCCAGCGAGCTCGGCGTCAGCCGCGACGAGTTGCAGCAGATGATGGACGAGGTGGCGGTCGCCACGATCGTGTCCCTGGACGCGGACAGCTCCGAGGACGACGACCAGTCCAACTGCCTCGGCGACTACATCGCCGACACGCGCTCGCCCGACATCGAGACGGTGGTCTCGGAGGAGGAGATGCGCGGCCTGATCGCCGGCAGCCTCGAAGAGCTGACGGAGAAGGAGCAGCTGGTCCTGGTCCTCTACTACTACGAGGAGCTCACGCTCAAGGAGATCGGCGAGATCCTCGACGTCACGGAGTCGCGCGTCTGCCAGATCCACACCAAGGCGATCCTGCGCCTGCGCGGCAAGATCCAGCGCGGCGAGGGGCGCAAGTCGATCGACCGCCTGGGCAGCGAGCGGCGGGCCCAGCGCCGCAAGGAGGCGTCGCGGGAGGAGTCCCCCCGCGAGGCCCTGCTCGAGCGGGTCAACATCATGGCGGACTGGCGCTGCCACCGATGCTGAAACTGGCGGCCGTGCTGCTGGACCTCCAGGTGCCTCTGCGCACCTGAGGCCGGAGGAGGGCTCATGTCGGGCGACGGATTCTCGGTCAAGACCACGATCTCCCAGATGAGCAACGTGGCCCGAGCCCTGCAGAAGAGCCAGCAGCTCGCACAGCCGGAGAGCGCGGCCACGGGGCACCTGCTCAAGGGCGAGAAGCGGGTCGATCGGATCCAGCAGTCGGACGAGGCCCAGAAAGCGAACGTGGACCCCGAGCACCGCCGACGCGACGGCGGACGGGAACACCGGGACCACCGGGACCAGGACGGCGCCGAAGCGGCGACGGGCGTCCCGGAGACGGACGGAACGCCGGACACGGCCCCTGTCGTACGGATCGACACCACCGCCTGATGGCGGGGAGGACGCGCAGTGGAACACGGGATCCTGGCCTTTCTGCAGGGCGCCGACAAGACGATGGCCTGGGCGGCGGCCGTCGCGCTGGCCGCCGGGGGGACGGCCCTGTTCGTGGCCTTCTACCTGCAGTGGCAGCGCTGGCGCTCGGCGGCGAAAGCACGGCGCGACGCCCGACGCGGGTTGCAACCGGCGAAAGCGGCTCCCGCGAGCCGGAGTTCGAAACCGGCGGGGAAGACCGCCGAGGCCGCGCCGCGGACCGTGGCGCCCGCCGCCGGCGTGGCCGCCTACCGCCAGGCGGTGGCGATCCCGAAGCCGGCCGCGGCCGTCGCGTCACCCGGCTCCGTTCCGACTCCCGGCACCTCTGCGGCGCTGCCTGCGGCCCCGGCGCCCGCACCCCGCCTCGATCCCCTGCTGGCCCGGCTCCAGGACGCCGGTGACCGGCTCGAGGAGATGATGCGCCGCCACACGAGCCGCTCCCACGAGCAGGACGATATGGCCCGCCTGGCCGCCGCCATCGACGTCGAGTTCCTCCACAAGCAGGCCTGAGCGCGCCTGCGGCCAAAAATCCGTGGCAGACATCCCCCTTTGATGGCATTCTGGGCACGTGACTGTCAGGTCTGACAGATCCGCAGGAGGAGGGACGTGCCCCACGATGTCGTGATCCCGAGCCGCCGGCCGGCCCTGTTCAAGACGGCCGCCGATTGGCGCCTTCCCGGCGTCGATCTCTTCGTCCACGACTCCCGTCCCGAAGCCCTGGCCCGGTTCGCCGACGGTCGCGGCGCGATGCTGGTCTTCGACACCCGCGACTACGCGCGCACCCGCCACGTGGTCGAGAAATTCCTGACCTTCAAGGGCGATGCTGACCTGCTGGTCCTGGGCGGCCCCGAGGTGCTCGAAGGGCTCCAGGACAAGCCGCGGCGCGGCGCCGTGCGGCGCCTCGACGAAAGCACCAGCGGCGACGCGCTGCGCCAGGAGGTGGAGCGCCTGCTGCGCCTGCGCGACGTGCGCGAACGCAGCGGGATCGTCGGCCGCTCGCGCGCCGTCAACCAGATGATCGCGCTGATCGCGCAGGCGGCGCCGCTGGACGTGACCATCCTGATCCTCGGGGAGAGCGGCACGGGCAAGGAACTCGTGGCCCGCGCCATCCACGACCACTCGCCGCGGGCGGCCGGCCCCTTCGTCTCCCTGAACTGCGGCTCGCTGAGCGAGGGTGTCCTGGAAAGCGAGCTGTTCGGTCACGAACGCGGCGCCTTCACCGGCGCGGTCAACCGCCACGAGGGCGTGTTCCGGCGCGCCGACGGCGGCACGCTCTTCCTGGACGAGGTGGCGGAGATGCCGCTGCCGATGCAGACACGCTTCCTGCGGGCGTTGGAGACCGGCGAGTTCACGCCCGTCGGCGGTTCGCGGCTGGAGCGCAGCGACATCCGTCTGGTGGCGGCGACCCACCGCGACCTGGCCCGCGACGTCGAGGAGGGGCGCTTCCGGCAGGACCTCTACTACCGGCTGCGCGTGGTGGTGATCCCGACGCCGCCGCTGCGGGAGCGGCGCGAGGACATTCCGGTCCTGGTCCAGCATTTCCTCGACCAGGAGAACGAGCGCCACGGCACCAACGTGCGCGGCATCTCGCGCCCTGCCCTGGAGATGCTCCTGAACCACCCCTGGCCCGGCAACGTGCGCGAGCTGGGGAACCTCGTCAGCTCCGTGGTGGTCTTCAAGCGCGACGGGATGATCGAGGCGGCCGACCTGCCCCAGGACATCGTGACCGGCGGCAAGGCGCGGGCCTCGCGCCTGCCGGTGCCGCTGTCCCGGCCCTACGCGGGGCTGGACCTGGAACTGCTCTCGGCCATGCTGATGGAAATGCGCCAGGACCTGCACGAGATCAAGGGCCTGTTGCGCGGCGCCGATCATTTCCCGCCGGGGGAGGCCCTCGCGCAGGACGGCACGTACGTGGAGGCCATCCCGGTCGAACACGGCTTCATGGCCGAGCCGGCCGGTTCCGTGGACCTGGAATCGGCGGAGCGCGCGCTCATCGACCAGGCCCTGCGCTCCACCGGCGGGCGCCGCCGGCGCGCCGCCGAGCGCCTGGGGATCAGCGAACGGACCCTGTACCGCAAGCTGCGCAAGTACGGACTGAGCTGAAACCGCTGCGAGACGGGCGTTGGCCGCCCGCGGCGGGATGTGGTATTTTGGAGCGAGAGCGCGGCGGCAACGACGCCGTCGTCACCCACCCCTGGGATGCGAGGACATGATGCAAAGAGCCGGACGAACCGGAACCCCGGCTGCGCGCGCGTCGCTGCGGCGCTCACCGCGACCCTGCTGCTCGCGCCGACCTTCGCCACGGCCGCCAAGTACGCCGGCTCCTTCATGGAAGACGGCGGCGGCGCCCGCGCCCTGGGCATGGGCGGCGCCTTCACGGCCGTGGCCGACGACCCGTCGGCGGCCTTCTGGAATCCCGCCGGCCTCAGCGGCCTGGAGAGCTGCGGCCTGCTGGTCATGCACGCGGAACAGTTCGGCGACCTCGTGGACCGCGACTACGCGGCCTACGCGCGCCCCGTGGACTGGTCGCTGCTGGGCGGCACGGAAGCCGGCTTCGCGATCTCGGCGATCCGGCTCGGCATCGACGACATCCAGCTCACATCCCACCTCCAGGACCAGCTCGACACCGACGACGACGGCGTGGTGTCGGACACGGAACTCGCGGGTCTGTTCAACCTGCGCGACCAGTTCCGCTACGTCAGCGATTCGGAACTGGCGCTCTTCGCCTCCTACGCCGAGCGGCACGGGGACTGGCAGCTGGGCGGCACGGTGAAGTTCGTGCGCCAGAGCGTGGCCGGCTACTCGAGCCTGGGCCTGGGCGCTGACCTCGGCGCGCTGCGGCGCGGGATCTGGCGGAACCTGGACTTCGGGCTGAAGCTCCAGGACGTCACCACGACGTTCCTCTCCTGGTCGGGACCCGGCGACTACGCGGGCACGACCGAGGTCATCACGCCGGCGGTCGTGCCGGCCCTGGCCTACCGCTTTCCGCTGACGCGCTGGCGCGCCGAGCTGACCGTGGCCGCGAGCGCGGAGTCCCGCTTCGACAACCGCGGCGACGCCGACCAGTACGCGTCGGGCGCCTTCAGCACGAACGTCCACACCGGCGCCGAGTTGGGGCTCGACCGGCGCGTCTTCCTGCGCGGGGGGTTCAGCGGGGGTTGGGGCACCGAGGATCTGACCGCCGGCGCCGGTTTCCGGCTGGCGGCCCTGACGGTCGACTATGCCTACGCGGGCGACACGCTCGGCAACGACGAGGAAACCCACCGGGTCAGCATCACCGCCCACTTCTAGACGGCGCGCCGCGCCGAAGCCTGAGCCGCCCGTCGCGCCCTAACGGCGCGGCGGGCGGTAAGCGTGCAGACGCTGTCCGGGGTGGATGATGCTCGAGGCGCGCAGGCCGTTGACGCTGATGATGCTTGAGGGCGGACGCCGAGCCGGCGGGCGATCTCGAACAGCGTGTCGCCCGACTTCACGCGGTAGCTCACGCGCTCGTAACCGGCGGGCGGCGTGTAGGCGCCGGCCCGGACAGGTGCCGCCGTCGCCGGGGCGGTCGTCGGCGTCGTCGAGGCGACGGCCGCCGGCGTTTCACGGCGGCCGCGGCGACCCTCCGCTCGGGATCGCGGGGCGCGCGGGCGCCTGGCATCGGGATCAGCAGCTTGTCGCCTGTGGGTGGATCCGCGACGGGTCGCGGATCTTGGTTGAGATCGGCGATGTCGCGCACGCGGGTGCCGTACTGCGCGGCGATGTGGCTGAGCGTTTCGCCGCGACCGACGGTGTGACGACGCCATGTGAGGCGCTTCTCCGGCGGCACCGCGGCCAGTTCGCGCGCGCAGCGCTCGCCGGTGCCCGTCGGCACGCGCACGCGGAAGTCCGCGCGATCGGGCGGCGTCGCGCCGCGCAGCAGCCCGGGATTGAGCGCGGCCACGACGTCGCGATCGACGCCGGCGCACTCCGCGATCAGCGACAGGTCGGTCGCGTCCTCGATCGGCACGGTGTCGAAGGTCAGGTCCGGCACCGGCGGGACGTCGAAGCCGTAGGCGGCGGGATCGCGGCCGATCTGCAGGGCGGCCGCGAATTTCAGGACGTGGTTGCGGGTCTGGTCCGGCATGCGCAGGCGGCGCACGTCGTCGTGGCCGGCCGCCTTGATGGCGCGCCCGATGCGGCCCTCGCCGGTGTTGTAGGCTGCGATGACCAGGGACCAGTCCCCGAACATGTGGTAGAGCTGCGTGAGGTACGTGGCGGCGGCGCTGGTGGCGAGTTCGACGTCGTTGCGTTCGTCGACCCACCAGTCGCAGTGGAGCTTGAAGTGGCGGGCCGTGCCGGCCATGAACTGCCAGCAGCCCACGGCGCCGGCGCTGGA
Source organism: bacterium (assembly GCA_016706845.1). Classification (GTDB taxonomy): domain Bacteria; phylum Krumholzibacteriota; class Krumholzibacteriia; order LZORAL124-64-63; family LZORAL124-64-63; genus PNOJ01. The sequence continues at coordinate 6,570 of JADJIV010000005.1, read as the reverse complement.
GCGCACGCGGGGGTTGAACCCGCTCTCGATGGCGGCCAGCCAGATCAGTTCCCGGGGCAGTCCCGCCTCGTCGAGGCGCACGTAGATAAGGGAGTCGTAGGCGGCCTTGCGCGTGAGCCAGGTCTGCATGAAGCCGCGGCCGGGGCCGGTGAAGTGGTCGACCCAGCGCTGGACCTGGGCGGTGTCGAGGATCTGCAGGTCCTGCTCGATGGCGTTGCGCTCGGGGACCGTCACCGGGATCAGCGAGTCGGGCAGCGACAGGCCGCGCATCTCGTCGTAGACCGCGGCGATCAGGGAGTCCTCATCGGCGATGGTCCCGCCCGACGCATGTTCCTGGTCCGCGGGATCCGTGAGGTCGGGCAGGGATGCCAGGGTGGCGGGGTCGTTGGTCCCCTGCACGGGGTAGTCGGCAAAATCATCCTGCAAAGGCGGGGCGGTTGCGCAGCCGCTGCCGAGTCCGGCGAACCCGGCGAGAAGGGCCAGCAATATCAGCCGATGGGTCATCAGAGGCCGCCTCCGTGCGTTGTGGCCGGAGCTTCGAACACCGGACCAGCAAACATGATGCCGCGATTGCAAATAACGCGACTATATGTCATACTTTGCGTTGACCGACTTCATGGCAACGCTGGTGGGCAGGTTCGAGTTCCCGTCGCCACGCCGAACCGATCCAGGAGATGGTGAACACCCGTGCGCACCGTTCTGCGGAATCTCCTGAATCTGAGCCCGGTGCCGGTCGGACTCCGCCACGAGGTCGAGGCGGCTCTGGTCGGGGACGACCCCCGTCCAGCTGCGGCGCGCCGGTCACGCCCTGTTCGTCGCTCTGATCGAGAGCAGGGACCTCATCCAGGTCCAGGTCAGCGGGCGCCAGGGGTCGCCGCTCTACGCCCGACCCGGGCATGCGACGCTGTTCGATCTGGAGGCTCTCGTCGATCCTGCCGAGCCGATCGAGCCTCCTGATCCTGCCGAACCGCAGCAGGCACCCATTCAGGCTGGATCCACCCGCGCGTCCGTCCAGACCGTAACCGATCCCGCACCCGCCCCGGTGCCCATCGCGGGCGAGCCGACGGTCGAGCCTGACCTTAACGCCCCCGAACGGCTGATGCAAGCCATGGAACGCGCCCAGGCGATGCAGGCCTCCACCGAGGTCGGCGGCGGGATCCCCCGCGTCCTGCGGGACATCCTGGACATGCTCGAGCCCGATCTGCCCGGTCTCACGCTCTGCCTGGAACTCTTCCGCCGCTGGAACCCGACGCGGACCTCGACAGCGTCTTCGCCGGTCGTCCCGGGGATCGTCCCTTCTGGGCGGCCAGCCGGGTCCCCGGCGAGGCCTTCTGGATCGCTGACGAACGGGAACTGCCGGCCCCCCTGCGGGCGCGCCTGGCCGGGCGGACAGCCGGAAGTGTCCTGGCCGTCCCCTTCCTGACGCCGTCCAATCTGGACGACGCCGAACTCGAGCCTTCGCGCGAGGCCGGTCTGCTCTACGTGCTGGCGCCCGCGGATCAGGACCGCCGTGAGATGCTGCGCCTGGGCCGGCGGGTCGCACGCTTCGTGACCCACGGTTGGCAGCAGCGGTCCCTGATGAACCGGCTGGTGCACACCGATCCGCTGACCGGTGTGCGCAACCGCGCCTTCTTCGACACGCAGTTCGGCTTCGAACTCGACCGCGCCCGGCGCCGCGGCTCGACGTTGGCCCTCCTGCTGGCCGACATCGATCACTTCAAGGCCATCAACGACCAGTACGGCCACCCTGCCGGGGACCGGGTGCTGAAGGCCGTGGCCCGGGAACTGCTGGCCGGGCTGCGTCGGATCGACCTGGTCTGCCGGGTCGGCGGCGAGGAGTTCGCCCTGGTGTTGCCGGACACCCTGCCCGCGGCCGTGGTCGAGATCGTGGCCCGGCTGCAGGTGCGCATCGCGAACCTCCGGCTGGCCGATCCGGCGGCCGCCGAACCGATCCGCCTGACCGTGTCCTGCGGCGGCGCCGTGTTCCCCGGGGCCGGCGAGACGCTCGACGATCTCTACCGCCGGGCCGACGAGATGCTCTACCTCTCGAAGCAGAGGGGCCGCAACCGTTGCCACCTCTGGAACCCGAAGGCGACCCCATCCTGACCTTGCCCCGCTATCAGGCCCCCTGAAGCTGCGCCTGGCCTGCGCTGGACCGCGGCGCCCGCCGCCACATCCTGCTGATCTGGGCGATCCTGGCGCTGACCGGCGACGATCTCGGCCGGCGGGCGCCCCAGCCGGCCGCGGACTGGCGCGCCGCGGGCGCGACCTCGGTCTGGCTGCAGCGTGGTGGCGCTCTGGCCCCGCTGCTGACGGGATTCTGGAAGTCCCCGGCGGCGGTTCCCCTCTCGGCGGCCGTCACGCTCTGGGCCGCGACCGCCGCGGGCCGGGCCAAAGCCGCCGCGTCGCTGCGACCCGAGGCCCAGTCGGCCGATCCCTGGTCGCCGACCCGGCGTCTGCAGGCGCACAGCGGCGCGGCGCTGCGGATCACGGGTTGGCCGAGCCGGACGGCAACCGGCTGGTCGGCGCCGGGCGTCCTGCTGGCCCGCAGCGACAGCCTGCGCGGTGACGCCGGTCTGGCGCCTGCTGCGGGTGACGGCGTGATGCTCAGAGGCGACGGTGCGCCGCCCGCGGCTCTGGCAGGTCGTGACCGGCCATCTCGACCACCACCGCGCCTCCCGGACCGGCCGTGTTCAGCGGCTTCTCGCCGGCGGACTACGCCGGTGCGCGCGGGCTTGTCTGGCAGGGCCGTCGACTCGACGCTGGTATCAACGACCAGCGCCGGTCGGGGCGGCGGCAGGCTCGACGCCCTCTCGCGGCTGGCCCTGACGCCGGCCCGCTCGGCGATCCTGGAGCGGCTGGCCGAACTGTTGCCGCCGCGCGAGGCCGTGCTGCTCGGATCGATCCTCTTGGGGGAGCGTGATCCCAGCGGGCGCGATCTGCGCGATCCCTTCGCCCGCCTCGGCCTCTCGCACCTCTTCGCCGTCTCCGGCCTGCACGTCGGCTTGGTGGGGGCGCTGGCGCTGCTGCTGCTGCGCCCCTTCGCGATCGGGCCGCTGGGACGTGGCCTCTGGCTCGGGCTGCTGCTGCCGGTGTACGCCGTGCTGACCGGTCTGGCGGGTTCCGCGCTGCGCGCGACGGGTCTCGGCCTGCTGGCCGTCGGCGGCGTCGCGGTCGGGCGCGAACACGACGCCCTGCGGTCCCTGGGTCTGCTGCTCTGGCTGGCCGTCCTCTGGCAGCCGGATTGCCTGGGGGACCCCGGCGTGCGGTTGAGCTATCTGGCCGCGGGCGGCATCGTCGGCGCGTTGCGCCTGGCCGACGGGCTGTCGGGAGCGCCCCGCGTCGTGAAGGCCGTCGCGGGTCCACTGCTGGTCAGCATCGGCGCCACCTGGGCCACGCTCCCGGAAACCGCCGCCACCTTCGGCTGGATCCATCCGTGGTCGCCGCTGGTGAACCTGGCCGCGGTCCCGGTCTTCGCCGGCGCGGTGTGGATGGTGGCCGTCGCCCTGCTGACCTCGGCACTGCCCTGGCTGGCGCAGGCGGCGGCCGCGCTGGGCTGGCTGCTCATCCGGTTGCTGGCGGCGGGGGCGGCCTGTCTGGGATCGCTCGGCGACGGCCTGGTCGGATTCCCCGGCGGGTCGCCGTGGTCGATGCTGCTGTTCGCGGTGGGCTGCCTGTCCCTCGCCACGGCGCTGCGTTCGCGGCCGACGCCGTGGTTGCGACTCGCCGCGGCGAGCCTCGTCCTGCTCTGCGCCGCCGGTCTGACCCTGGTCGGCCGCACGGCGGCCCTGGGGGACCATGACGGTCCTTCAGGGCGATGTCGGGCAGGGAGACGCCGCCGTGTTCGTGTTCCCGGACCGCTCGGCCGTGCTGGTGGACACGGGCCCGTCGTGGGCGGGCGGATCCCAGTTCGAGCGGTCCCTCGAGCCCTGGCTGCGTCGCGAAGGACTGCGCCGCCTGTCGGCGGTGGTGCTGACCCACGGGCACGACGACCACGACGGCGGCGCCGCGAGCGTCGCCGATGTTCAGGACGTCACCGCGTGGGTCGTGGGCGGGGAGGCCGCGGTCCCACCAGGCGAGCCCGGCGGCGCCTGCCCGGCGCCGGGCGACGTGGTCCACGCCGGCGGCGGCTGGGACCTGCTCTGCCTCGCGGCCGTTCCCGACAGGGGAACGGCCGCGGACGAGAACGACCGCTCCGTCGTGTTGGCGCTGCGCCGCGCGGGGCAGCCGGTGGGCTTGTGGATGGGGGACCTCGAGGTGGCCGGAGAATCCCTCATGCTGTCCGGCAGCGACTGCGGGCCGGCGGCGGCCATCGATGTGCTCAAGGCCGGCCACCACGGCAGCCGTACCTCCAGCGGCGCCGAACTGCTGGCGACCTTCCCGCCGCATCTGGTCCTGATCAGCTGCGGGATCGAGAATTCACACGATCATCCCAGCCACGGCCCCTTCCTTTCCCGCGGCGACACGCTGCCGATCCTGCGCACCGATCTGAGCGGATCCGTGCTGCTGCGCTGGCGGGGAACGGCGCCGCCCGAGGTCCGGACCACGCGTCACGCGGCGCCGGCGGCACGGCTTGACACCGGCGGAGGGGCTGCGTACCATCCGCGCGTCGCGCCGCCGGCGCTGCCGGATCGCCCGCCCGCAACCGTCCAACCGAACCGGGAGACCCATGTCCAGCCTGCGCAGCACGGTCGATCTCGGCCTGAGGCCCGATCGTCGGGGTAAGGTGCGCGAGATCTTCGATCTCGGCCGCGAACTGTTCATCGTCGCGACCGACCGCATCTCCGCCTACGACGTTGTCATGGACCAGATCGTCCCTGGTCGTGGCGTTGTATTGTCCGTGATGACTATGGCATGGATGGATTTCTTCAAGGAAGTTCCCAACCATCTGGTGACGGCCGAACCCGAACTGTTCCCGGCCCCCTTCCGGGACCACCGCGACGTGCTGGCCGGCCGATCGATGCTGGTGCGCAAGGCCCAGCCCTTCCCCGTGGAGTGCATCGCACGCGGCTACCTCGCGGGCTCCGGCTGGCGCTCCTACCAGCAGGACGGCACCGTCTGCGGCCATGTCCTGCCGCCGGGCCTTCGGAAATCCGAACCCTTGCCGGCTCCGCTGTTCACGCCCTCGACCAAGGCGGAGCAGGGACACGACGAGAACATCGATTTCGCGGGCGCCTGCGCCCTGGTCGGCGAGGCCGACGCGGCGCGCCTGCGCGACGTCACGCTCGACCTCTACCGCCGCGCCGCCGCCTACGCGCGCGCCGGCGGCGTGCTGATCGCCGACACGAAGTTCGAGTTCGGTCTGGTCGACGGCGAGCTGACCCTCATCGACGAGGTGCTCACGCCCGATTCCAGCCGCTTCTGGCCCGCGGCCGATCACCGGCCCGGCGAGGAGCCGCCGAGCTGGGACAAGCAGATCTTGCGCAATCACCTGGATACCCTGGACTGGAACCGCGAACCGCCGCCGCCGCCCCTGCCGGCGGCGATCCTCGAGCGGACGGCTCGATGTTACCAGGACGTCCTGAACATCCTGTTCGCCGAGGAGGCCCGCAGATGGCACCAGGCCCTGATCTGAACCGCCGCCGCCGCGCCCTGCTGAGCGTGACCGACAAGTCCCGCCTCGGCGAGCTGGCCCGCGCCCTGGACGGCCGCGGCTACGAGCTCGTGGCCAGCGGCGGCACCGCCGCCGAGCTGAAGCGGGAAGGGCTCGCGGTGCGCGAGGTGGGCGAACTCACGGGCTTCCCGGAGATCTTCGGCGGCCGGGTCAAGACCCTGCACCCCCTGGTCTTCGGCGGGATCCTGGGACCGGACGAGGCCGCGCTGGCGCAGGCCGCCGGCCTGGGCGTGCTGCCCTTCGACGTGGTCGTGGTCAACCTCTACGAGTTCGCCGCCACGGCCGGTTCCGGCGCGGACGAAGCGGCCGTGATCGAGAAGATCGACGTCGGCGGGCCGTCCCTGCTGCGCGCCGCGGCCAAGAACCACGCCCGCGTCTGCGTGCTGCCGGACCCGGCGTTCTACGACGACTTCCTCGAGGCCCTCGCCGGCGCCGACGGCTTCCCCGACCACGAGTTCCGGCGCAACATGGCGGCGGCGGCCTTCGCCGTCACGGCGGACTACGACGCCGCGATCGCGGACTGGTTCGCCGGCGGTCACGCCTGCTGCGACGACCCGGACCACGATCACGATCACGACCACGAGCAGATCCTGGGCATCGAGCTGCGCTACGGCGAGAACCCCCACCAGAAGGCCGAGCTGATGCTCCCCGGCGAGGACACCGAGGACCCGCTGATCGGGATGGGGCTGCGCCAGCTCAGCGGCAAGGAACTGTCCTTCAACAACTTCATGGACGTGATCGCCGCGGTGAAGCTGGTCGACGACCTAGAGGCGGGCGGTCGCGTCGCCTGCGCCGCGATCAAGCACACCAACCCCTGCGGCGTGGGGCTCGGGGCCACGCCGGCGGCGGCCCTCGCCCGCGCTCTGGTCAGCGATCCCGACGCCGCGTTCGGCGGCGTGTTCGCCTTTACCGGCGAGGTCGACGCCGCGGCGGCCGCGGATCTGCACGCCCGCTTC
>JADJIV010000004.1:0-117799 GCA_016706845.1 bacterium | reverse complement strand
GACCACAACACCGCGTGCGATCCCGCCGCCCCCGCGTGTTGTTCCCTTCGTGAGGGAGGATTCGCCGGCTCGGGGCCATCGGGCCGGTCGATCGGCTCACCACCCGCGGGAGGACGAAGGAGGGGGCGATGCCAGTTCTGCTTCGGCGGCGCATGGCCGTGGCTTTGGCCTGCGGGGCGATCGCAGTACTGTTCGCGGGTTCTGCCGCGGGCGACGCCCTGCGTCCCGGCGCCGGGAGCCGCGCCGCGGCCGAGCGGTCCCGGTTGCGGCGCCCGGCCGGGTCCTGGTCCGGCTCACCGAGGCGGCCCATGCCTCCGCGGACTTCAAGGCGGCCTGGGCGCGCGCGGCCGGACCGGGCTGCCCGGGCTCGACCGGGCGCTCGACGCGCTCAGAGCCGTGCGGGTCGAGCCGCTGCTCCGCTTCCCCGCGCAGACGCCCAGCGAACCGGGCCGGGCGCTCAACCGTACGCTGATCGTGCGCTACGAAGGAGGGGAGGCGCCGGCCGCCGCGGTGGCGCGGCTGGCCGCCGTGGCCGAGGTCGAACGGGCCTCGCCCGACGGCCCCCTGTTCGCCGCCGATGTCCCCGACGACCCGTTCTATCCTGACCAGTGGGCCCACGACAACCAGGGGCAGGCCGTCGCCCTACACGACGGCACGCTGGTCGGCACGCCGGATGCCGACAGCGACACCGACCGGGCCTGGGACCAGACGACCGGCAGCAGTTCCGTGGTCATCGCCATCATCGACTCCGGGCGTCGACCTGGGTCATCCCGAATTCGCCGGCCGCGTGCTGACGGGCTACGACTTCGTCAACAGCGACAACGATCCCAGCGACGACGGCACGGCACCTGCTGCGCCGGGATCGCCCTCGCACGCGGCGACAACGCGGCCGGGGTCGCGGGGGTCGCCTGGCAGTCGCTGCTGATGCCGTTGAAGGTGCTCGACGATGACGGACACGCCACGTCGGCGGCTGCGGTGGTCAACGGCATCGTCTGGGCGGCCGACCACGGGGCGGACATCCTCTCGATGAGCCTCGGGGGGTACGTCCCGACGTCGGGACTCGAGGATGCGGTGGCCTACGCCTACGGCCAGGGTTGCGCCATCTTCTGCGCGGCGGGCAACGACAACTACGCGGGGTTGGCCTATCCCGCCGCCTACGTCAACTACACGATACCCGTGGGCGCCCTTTCCCCGTGCAACGACCGGAAGTCCCCGACGACCTGCGACGGCGAGGACTGGTGGGGTTCGAACCACACGACCAACTGCACCTTCACCCCGGGCGTGCGCATCGCCACGACGGACATCCGCGGCGGCGGCGGCTACAGTCGCAACGACTACACCATGGAATTCAACGGCACCTCGGCGGCCGCCCCGCACGCGGCCGGCATCGGCGCCCGGTCTCGCGCGCAATCCGGGGCTCGGGCCTACTAGCTCGAAGAGGTGATCATCCGCAGTTCGGAGGACCTCGGCGCGCATGGCGTCGACGCCGACACGGGGTGGGGCGGCTCAACGCGCACCTGGCCGTCCTGGGCGCCTTCACGCTGCCGACCTACGCCCGCGCCGGCTGGGTCGGCACCCAGGTGGGCACCTGCACCAGCCGTGGGACTCCTTCCCCGAAGGGGTCGCCGCCGTGCCCAGCGGCGGGAACCTGGTCCTGTTCGGCGGCCTCTACGACCTGACGGGCTGGTGACGCTCACCAAGCCGATGACGATCTGGGGCATCAACGGCGTGGCGGTGATCGGTCCCTAGGGTCGCGCCCTGGCGCCTCGTCATCCTGGTCTGAGAGGTAGTTGCCGGGATTTTCAGACAAGCTCACCATGATTTGATGGTAGACGAAAGCTCAACGACGCCGTACAGTCGGAGTACCTCGCCAATGGTGTCGCAAGATGAAGGCTGGCCCGTCGTGGACGGGCTGCTGCCGGTTGGGCGCACAGACATTGGGAGGATGATATGCGACGAATGGCGATCCTCGCGTTCGTGCTGCTCGCTGGCGCGAGCGGACCGGACACCGCCGCTGCGGTGACGATCACGATCTACACCGACCGTATCGAGTGGCAGAACGCCCTGGGCGGGCTCCGGCGCCGTGGGAAGACTTCACCGACTCGATCCTGATCGACGGCGTCAGCTATGTCCTGACCGAGTCCGGGCACATCAATCCGACCTCGAGTGCTACCAGGACGTCCTGGCTTCCCAAAGCCAGAACGAGCCGATGACCACCTGGACGTTCGCGCCGGCGATCTCCGGGTATGGCGGCAACTGGACGCTGGGCGGCCCCGGCGGCTCCCGGAACAGCCTGCTCGTCACCATCGCCGATGCGTCCCTCTACGTGGGATTCATCCCCAACAGCTACGGCGGCGACTTCTGGGGCTTCGTTTCCGACACCCCGTTCTCTTCCGTCAGGGTGGTCGGCGGTTCGGGGACCAACCAGCAGCACTACTGCCTCGACGACATGGTGTTCGGCTGCGCGGACGCAACGGGCGTGAACGGCGGAGTCGCGGCGGCCGGCGCCGGATCCGCGCTGTCGCTGTGGCCCGCGCCGAATCCCTTGGTCGGTTCGACATCGATCGGGAGATGCGGAGCTCTGCGTCGCTGTCGGAAGTCGCCGTCGCCATCTACGACGCAGCCGGCCGCAAGGTGAAGGATCTGGCGGTCGGGGATCTCCGGCGGGCGTGCGCGATGTCATGTGGGATGGACGCGCCGACGATGGGCGGCCGGTGGGGGCCGGCATCTACTACTGCACGGCTCGCCATGCCGGCGGCAGCACGACGAAGCGGCTGGTGATTCTCCGCTGACCCGGAACGCCCGGCCGAGAGTCGATGGGCGGCTGATCGGGCCCCGGCTGCGGCCGGGGCCCTTCGTGATCGGCGATCCTGTGGATCGGGAACAATCTACACGCCAGACCCTATCGGTAGAGCGTCTTGAGCGATCCCCAGGCGGCGTCCTCGTCGGCCACGGCGTCGCAGGCCGGGCACGCGATGCCCCACGACTGCGCCTGGGCGCAGGTGATGCACGCCGCGCCGATGTTCATGATGGATGTCGGCAGGTCGGTCTGCGAGGCCACGACGAAGGTGTGCGTGCCCGCTTCCAGGCAGACCCCCAGATCGACCATGTCCGGTCCCTGCGCGCTGGCGATGCAGGTGCCGGCGGCGCAATCGTCCATCAGCATGATGACGGTGGTGACGTGGGTGCCGGAGATCAAGGCGCTGATGCCCGAGAACTGGACGTAGCCGGCCTGGGTCGTGGTCAGTTCGACGACGTGCAGGGTCCAGCCGGTGTAGTCGACGCCGCAGACGACTTCGCCGGGCTGGCCGTCCATGTAGTCGAAGAAGCCGGCTTGGCTGCAGGTCCAGCTCCGGAACGGCGTGCAATCGAGGGCGTGGGCCGAGGCCGGCAGCAGGAACAGGATGGCGAGGATGAAGGGGCGCATGGCGACTCCAGGGGCTCGGGGAACCGATCGTGGCGATGAAACAAGACGAGTATACTACGATATAGGGCGCCGACGTTCGGGAATTCATCCGCCGCTCCGCGTGTCGAATGCGCGTGTTCAACATGCCGGAATTCCGATACCATGGAGATGCTGCGCCGGGATGCGCGCAGCGCTGGGGCCGGCCGCGTGGCCGGCAAGTCGCCATGTCGCGAGGGGGGACATCATGTCGTCGAGGGGGAGTGCGTTCCTGGTACTGCTCGCCGCTGGTCTTTCGATCCCGTTCAGAGCCGCCGTCGCCGACACCTGCCTCGACTACGGGGACTACATCCACTGGGCGGCCGGCGCGCCCCTGCCCGCCGGAGAGGCGGGCGGCGTCGCGGTGGTCGACGGTTTCGCCTACGTCGCCGACGGCGCCCCGGGCCTCGTCGTGGTCGACGTGAGCGACCCGTTGCACCCGGAGATCCGCGGCTCCGTGGACACGCCGCACGTCGCGGCCAGGCTGCAGGTCATCGGCACCCTCGCCTACGTGGCCGACGAGGACGCCGGCCTGCAGATCGTCGACGTGGGCGATCCCGACGCGCCGGCGCTGCGCGGGCGGGCCGCCTTCACCGACGCCCACGACCTCGCCGTCGCCGGCGGCTACGCCTACGTCGCCGTCGAGGGCGCCGGCGTGGCCGTGGTCGACGTCGCCGATCCCGACCATCCCTTGCGCGTGCGCACGGTCGACACGCCGGGCTATGCCTATGGGGTCTGCGTCGCCGGCGGCCGGCTCTACGTCGCGGACAGCTGGAACGGCCTGCTGATCTACTCGCTGGCCGATCCCGCGGCGCCGTCCCTGCTGGGCGGCTACGACACCGGCGGCGCGCAGGACGTGGTCGTCCTCGGCGCCCTCGCCTGGATCGCCGACTACGACGACGGCCTGGTGGTCCTGAACGTCGCCGATCCCGCCGCCATCGCGCCGGTCGCGGCCCGGCCGCAGAGCCTCTACGCGCGCGCGCTGGCGATCTCGCCGTCGGGCGCCTGCTTCGTGGCTTGCGCCGGCGGCCTCCACGTCTACGATGCGACGGATCCGGCCGTGCCCGCGTTCCGGGGTGCGGTCCCGGTCGGCGATGACGCCCGCGATCTGGCGCTGGCCGGCGACTGGGCCTTCGTCGCGGACGACGACTGGGGCCTCGGCGTCTACGCGATCCCCGCGCTCGCGACCACGACGGACCTGGGCGCGACCGTCGCCACGCCCGGCTACGCGGTCACGGTCGCGGGAGTCGGCGGCCACATCTTCCTGGGCTCCCAGGACAGCGGGCTGCAGGTGTTCGACGTTGCGGTCCCGGATTCGCCCGCGCTGCTGACGATCCTGCCGTTGCCCGGTTTCCCGACGGACATGGTTGTGCGCGATGGCTACGCCTTCGTTGCCTCGTACTCGGGCGGCCTGCAGATCGTCGACGTCGCCGATCCCGCGTCCCCCGTCGTGGCCGGCAGCCTGATCCCGCCCGGCAACGCGTCGGCCGTGTGCCTGTACGGGGGCCACGCCTTCCTGACCGCCAACGACAGCCTGCGGGCCGTCGGCGTGTCGGATCCCGCCGCGCCGCACCAGATCGCCGCGACGCGCCTGGCCTGGGGCCTGGCCGTCGCCGCCAACATCCGCGGCGTCTTCGCCACGGCGGAGGACGGCCTGCTGCGCTGGTACGAGTTCGGGGCGGGCGGCTTCACGCCGCACGCCTCGGTCGCCCTGCCGGGCCGCGGCACCGGCGTGCTGATCCAGGACACGCTGGTCTACGTGAGCTGGGGCGCCGGGGACCACGGCGGGGTGTCAGTCCTGGCGGCCAACGGCGCCACGGACGAGCTGGTGCCGCTGGCGGACCTGATGCTGCCCGAGTACGTGGAACGTCTCACCTTCGATCGCGGCCTGCTGTACGCCGCCTCGGGCACCGGCGGCGTGTTCGTGGTGGACGTCCACGACCCCTGGCATCCGACGCTCGTCGGCAACGCGGCCCGCCCGCCGAGCGATGCGAAGTCCACCGCCGTGCTGGGCGATCACGTCTACGTCGCGGACAATCTGGGCGGCCTGGTCGTCGTGCCGCGGGAGTGCCTGGCCTACGTGCCGGTCTTCCTGGCGGACTTCGCCGCGACGCCCGACGGCGGCAGCGTCGCGCTGTCCTGGAACGTGCACGTCGTCGGCGAGGCGGGCGAGTTCCGACTGGAGGCGGCGACGGCGGGCGCGGGCTGGACCGTGCCGGCGATCGACGAGGGCGGCGGCCTCTGGCGCGCCCGCGACGCCGATGCGCGCCTGGGCGCCGGCGGCGTCGTGACCTACACGCTGCGGCACCGCGCCGGCGGGGGCGTCTGGACGGAGCTCGCGCAGCGCAGCGTCCAGCTCGCGACACCCGCGGCGCCGCGCCTGCTGGACGCCCGGCCCAACCCGTTCAACCCGCGCACGACGATCCCCTTCGTGCTGGACCGCGCGGGCGCGGCGCGCCTGGCGATCCACGACCAGGCGGGCCGCCTCGTTGTCGTGCTGGCCGACGGGCCGCTCGCCGCGGGACTGCACGAGTTCGCCTGGGACGGGCGCGATGCGCGGGGTCGGGCGATGCCGTCGGGCGCCTACCTGGCGCGGCTGGCGACGGAGGGGCGGGTCGCGACCGGGAAGCTCGTCCTGCTCAGGTAGCTGGGGGGGGGGGCGCAGCTCAGGCGAGCCGCGCCGCCGCCGGCCGCAGGCCCGTGTCGGCCTACCGGTACCAGCTCTTGAGCATGCCCCAGCCCGAGTCGTCTCCGGACACGGTCTCGCACGCGTCGCCGACGCCGTTGTGGTCGAGGTCGGCCTGGTCCACGTTCGGAATGTTCGGGCAGTTGTCGCAGGTGTTGCCGGCGCCGTCGGCGTCGTCATCGGCCTGGCTGGGGTTGGACAGGTTCGGGCAGTTGTCCATGTAGTTGGGCAGGCCATCGGCATCCGGGTCGGCGTCCGGGTCGCACAGGTCGCCGATCTGGTCCATGTCGTCATCTGCCTGGGTCGGGTTGTAGACGCCGGGGCAGTTGTCGACGGCATCGTCGACGCCGTCGAGGTCCGCGTCCGCCGCCCACGCGACGGTGGACGCCAGCAACAGGCAGATCAGGATCAACAGCTTGTGCGGCAACGTATTGCGCTTCGGGCTCGTGGTCACGGCGGGGCCTCCGGGCTGAGGGCGAACGACCTGGGCCAGTGCGGCATCGCCGATGATTCTACCACGCGGCCATATCGGAGTAAAGAAATCCCTATTCGGTTCCGGTCGGGTCCGGGCGGCCCAAGCCGAGGTATCGGCGGCCGTCGGGCCGCCGTACAATGCGGTGACGGTGCGACCGTGCGATGGGGTGACGGGAGGTGTGCATGGGCGGCTTCGTCGACCACGGCAAGCGGATCCTCGCCGCGCTGTGCCTCCTGCTCGTCGTGAACGGGTGCAGCACGTCCAAGGGGTACTTGCTCGTGCACGACGCCCGCACCTGGGGCGAGCGGATCCGCGAGGAGCTGCCGGCGGGCCAGCGGGTGAAGCTGGCGCTGATCGACGGCGGGCAGCTGCACGGGACCGTGCGGGCCGCCGAAGCCGACTCGCTGCGCATCGTCGTGCGGAAGGGCGCGGACCGCGTAGGGACCGAGGTCGCGCTCCCGTACGGGCGGATCGCGAGTGTGGAAGCGCTCGACTACTCGTTCAGCAAGACCGTCTTCACGGTGTTCACTGGTGCAGTTTGTGCGGCATCCTGTTCATCCTGACCGTGTTCCCGCCCGACATTTCGCTCGGTTGACGACGCCGGCGACGAACAGATGGAGGCCCGTTGGCCCACCACACCCTGAAGTCCGGCTACGACCGCATGGTCGAGCGCCTCAACCGCTTCCCCCAGGGCGCGCCGCCGTCCGTGCTGCTGGAGCGCATCCTGCACGAACTGGTCTCCGAGCGCGAGGCGGAGCTGATCGCCGGCCTGCCGATCAAGCCCTTCACGGCGGAGAAGGCGGCCCGCATCTGGCGGATGGATCCCGCCGAGGCGCGCGCCGTCCTGGACGAGCTGGCGTCGCGGGCCATGCTCGTGGACATGCCCGGCAAGCGCGGCGTGCGCTACGCCCTGCCGCCGCCGATGGCCGGCTTCTTCGAGTTCTCCCTGATGCGCGTGCGCGACGACCTCGACCAGAAGCTGCTCAGCGAGCTGTACTACCAGTACCTGAACGTGGAGGAGGACTTCATCAAGGCCCTCTTCACGCAAGGGGAGACGCAACTCGGCCGGGTCTTCGTGCACGAGCCGGTGCTCACCTCCGAGGACGCGCTGCACGTCCTGGACCACGAGCGGGCCAGCGAGGTGGTCCGCGGCGCCAAGCACATGGGCGTGGGCCTCTGCTACTGCCGCCACAAGATGCAGCACCTGGGCCGCGCCTGCGACGCCCCGCTGGACATCTGCATGACCTTCGGCCCGACCGCCGACTCGCTGATCCGCCACGGGCACGCCCGCCGCGTCGACCGCGTCGAGGGCCTGGAACTGCTGGACCAGGCCCACGAGGCGAACCTGGTGCAGTTCGGGGAGAACGTGCAGCGCCAGGTCGCGTTCATCTGCAACTGCTGCGGTTGCTGCTGCGAGGCCATGATCGCCGCCCGGCGCTTCGCCTTCCTGCACCCCGTGCACACCACCAACTGGCTGCCCGAGATCGACGACGCCAACTGCAACGGCTGCGGCAAGTGCGTGGCGGCCTGCCCCGTCGAGGCGTTGAACCTGGCGTCGGCGGGCGACGAGGCGGCGCCTCGGCGGTCGAAGGCGGTGCTCGATGCGGAGCGTTGTCTCGGTTGCGGGGTGTGCGTGCGCAACTGCTCGAGGGACGGGATCAGGCTGAAGCAGCGGGGGGCGCGGGTGATCACGCCGGTCACTTCGGCGCACCGGTATGTGGCGATGGCTGTGGAGCGGGGGAAGCTGCAGGATCTGATCTGGGATGAGAGGGCGATGTGGAGTCACCGGGCGATGGCGGCGGTGTTCGGGGCGATTTTGAAGTTGCCGCCGGTGAAGAGGGCGTTGGCGGGGGAGCAGTTGAAGTCTCGGTATTTGGATCGGTTGTTGGAGAGGGCGCAGGCTTGATCACTTTGTCGACCGGGATGGGATGCCGCTGAGGCCCCGGACTCTATTCGATCGAGCCAATGATTCGGGTCACCTCGGCCTTGAACGCCGGGACATCACGCATCACCACAGTCCATACCAATTCCAGATCGATACCCAAATAGTCGTGGACGAGTACATTGCGAAATGCCGCGAGCTTCGCCCAGTCGACTTCCGGATGTTCGGACTTGAGATCATCGGAAAGGCGCTGGGTGGTTTCGGTCATCGTATGGAGGTTGCGGAGGACTGCGTCTTGATGAAGCTGGGATGCCAGAAAAACGCTCTTGCCTTCCCGGGCCGCACTTTCGACCCGCTTGACCATGTCGAGGATATGGTGCAGATAGACACGGTCGCTCTTCATAGCGCAATGGCCTCGGCCATGACTTGGTCGCGGAGCAGGGGACTCAGACCCGATTCCGTGACGACATCGATGTGCCGCCCCAGGAGTTGCTCGAGGTCCAGGATGAGCCCGGCGGGGAACCAAGAACTGACTTCGGGTCCTGTGGTGATCAGGAAGTCGACGTCGCTTTCCGGCGAATCCTCGCCACGCGCGACCGAGCCGAAGATGCGCACGGAAGTCACCCCGTGCCGTCTGGCGACTTCCAGGAGATCCCCGCGCTTCGCTTGCAGGAAATCCAGCGTGGTCATGTGCGCCCTTCGTGTCGAGCCGGAGCTCATCATAACGCATCGCCGAACCGGCGCGCAATCGATTCAGAGGCGGCCTCTTGGGCCAACATGCGGTTCAGGTGACGGGATTGTCGACGATCCCCACCACCACCGACCGCACCGGCACCCCCGGCGCCTCCAGGATCTGCCGCGCCCCATTCCCCTCATCCAATACCAACACCGTCTCCCCCCACCCCGCCCCGATCGCGTCCACCGCGATGACGTAGCCGCCGACCAACTCCCCATCAGCCCCAACCTTGTCGACGATCAATAAACTGCGCCCAGCCATCGAAGGGTGATGGATCGTCGAGACGATGCGCCCTGCCACGCGCCCCAGGATCATCACCGGCCTCCAGTGCGAGTCGGCACCGCATCGATCTGCCGATCATCCACGATCCCCACCACCGCATGATCCACCGGCACGAAACTCGGCTCCAGCGTCAGCGCCGCCTCCCGGCTCGCCTCCCAGTAGATCGTCTCCCCGGGCCCCGCCATACGCGTCCCGTCCGCACACACGAAGGGCTGGCCCTTCGGCTCCCCGTCCGACCCCAGCGGCTGCACCCACAGCAGCGGCACCCCCGCCATCCCCTCGCAAGCCGTGGTGGCCACCAGCGTGCCGATCACCCTGCCCAGGAACATCAGCGCCCCTCCGGAATTTCCGCCCCGGCCGGCTCGGCGACAACGCAATCGCGGAACGAGGTCCCGGCGTTCAGCACCCCGCAGAAGTGGGCATCCAATCGCGGCGTGAGCGTGCGCCCGCTCAACCGCCCCGCCGGCGCGGCCATCTCGCACCCCGCCGCCAGCGCCGCCTGCACGTCGGCCAACTCCCCATGCAGCAACGCCAGCCCGCGCCCCCCCAGATCGTCGCACAGTCGCAGCTCCGCCAACCCGACCGGCGCCGCCTTCAGCGCCGCGTCGACCGCCTTCAGCAGCGTCGCCGCGGACCCAGTCTCCAGCACGCCCAGCGCAAAGTCCGGCCGCAGCCCGGCAGGCCGCCCCG
Organism: bacterium; assembly: GCA_016706845.1. Classification (GTDB taxonomy): domain Bacteria; phylum Krumholzibacteriota; class Krumholzibacteriia; order LZORAL124-64-63; family LZORAL124-64-63; genus PNOJ01. Next base: position 107,606 of record JADJIV010000004.1, on the reverse strand, counting down.
CCAGCGCCGCCCGCAGCTCGGGATGGGGGTCGCGCAGCAGCACCGCATCGTCGGTCTCCTCGACGCCCGCGGCATACGCCGCCTCGACGCTCGCCACCGTGCCCCCGATCAGCGCCAGCCAACGCCCCGGATGCACCGAGCCGCACTTCAGCAGCGCGATGGGGGAGGCCTTGAGCATGCGGTCCACCGCGGCGATGCCCAGCGCCAGGCTGTCGTATTCGAGCAGGGCGAGGGCGTCGGTGTGCATCAGACGATCCTGAAGTGGTCCACCAGCGAGCAGCGCCGCTGGCGGCTGAAGGTGAGCGGCCCGGTCAGGCCCTCGCCGGTCGGGCTGGCGATGGTGAAGCTCGTGAAGCCCTCGCCGCCCTCGCCCAGGCCGGCGTAGATCGGCGCGTTCTTGACGAAGATGCTGGTGTTGATGACGCGGGCCATGCGGCTCAGCGCGTCGATGTCGCGGCTGTGCATCGCCGCCGAGTGGCCGAAGCCGTGCTCGGCGCGGCGCGCCAGCTCGATGCCGTGCTCGACGTCGGCGACGCGCACCACCGGCAGCACCGGCATCATCTGCTCGGTCCAGACCAGCGGGTGGTCCTCGGGCACCTCGCAGACGACCAGCCGCGGGTCGCCGGAGCAGGCGATGCCGGCGCGGGCGAGGATCTCGCCGGCGTTCTTGCCGATCAGCGTCTTCTCCATCACGCCCGGCTTGCCGGGGCCGCGGGTCTCGCTGAAGACCGTGCGCTCGAGGCGGGCGAGGTCCGAGGCGCTGGCGCGGTGCGCGCCGTGGCGCACCATGGAGGCGACCAGGGCGTCGGCCACCGCGGCCTCGACGAAGACTTCCTTCTCGTCCACGCAGATCACGTTGTTGTCGAAGGAGGCGCCGCGCACGATGTCGCCGCCGGCCTTGGCGATGTCGGCGGTGCGGTCCACGACCACCGGCGGGTTGCCCGGCCCGGCGCAGATGGCGCGCTTGCCGCTGCGCATGGCGGCCTTGACGACCGCCGTGCCGCCGGTCACCACCAGCAGGCGCACCCCGGGGTGCTGCATCAGCTCCTGGGCCGAGGCCACCGTGGGCACGGCCACCGCGGTCACCAGGTCGGGCGGTCCGCCGGCGCCGACCACGGCGCGGTTGATCAGGCGGATCGCCCGCATCGAGCAGGAGCGCGCGCTCGGGTGCACGTTGAACACGACGCTGTTGCCGGCGGCCACCATGCCGATGGTGTTGCAGATGATCGTCGAGGTGGGGTTGGTAGTCGGGGTGATGGCGCCGATGACGCCGAAGGGCGCCCACTCGGTCAGCGTCAGGCCGCGGTCGCCGGTCCAGGTGCGGGGCTGCAGCGCCTCCGGCCCGGGCGTCTTGAGCGTCACGAGCCGGTTCTTGACGACCTTGTCCTCGAAGCGGCCGAGGCCGGTCTCCTCCCAGGCGTGGCGGGCGAGGGCCTCGCCCTCGCGCAGCATGGCGGCGCGGATCGCCGCGACCAGCGACTCGCGCAGCGACAGCGACGCCTCGCCGAGGCGGCGGAAGGCCGTCGTCGCCGCTTCCACGGCGTGGTCCACGTCGGGGAACACGCCGTCGCCCAGCGACTCCCTGGCTGCCGCCGGCTCGTGCGCCGTCGCGGCCATCGCCGCCCCGCCGCCGCGCAGCCGCGCCGCCAGGCGTTGGGCGATCTCGTCGACCTGCCGGTCGCTCAATCCGCTCATGACCGCCTCCCGGCTGGGCTAATCGTCGCGGCCCTTGTGGTACCGCTCCTCACCCTCGACCTCCCAGCTGTCGACGATGGCCATCACCACGGCGTCGACGGGGCGCCCGTCGGTGACCCGCGTCTGGCGCGCCGAGGAGCCCGAGGCGTACAGCACGTACTCGCCGGGTCCCGCCCCGACCGCGTCGACCGCCACCACCGAGCCGCCGGACAGCTGCCCGTCGGGGCCCGCCGTGGCCAGCAGCAGGAAGCGCAGGCCGTCGAGCTTCTCGTCCTTCTGGCTGGCCACCACGGTGCCCATCACCTTCGCGAGATTCATGGCCGCCTCCCGGACCCGCGGTGCGGGGTCACTTCTTGCCCGTCTCCACCTGGCGGCCCAGGGGGATGATCAGGTCCACGTTGGCGTGCGGGCGCGCGATCACGTGCACCGCGACGACCTCGCCCACGCGGGCGGCGGCCGTCTGCCCGGCGTCGCAGGCCGCCTTGACCGCGGCCACGTCGCCGCGCACCACGACGGTCGTGTAGCCGCCGCCGGTCTTCTCGTAGCTCACCAGCTCGACGCGGGCCGCCTTGACCATCGCGTCGGCCGCCTCGACCATCGCCGCGAAGCTGCGGCACTCGATCATACCCAGAGCATCCGACATCACGAGCCTCCCTCGGGGGCTGGGGTCCTGCCTCCTACGAGGCGTGCTCGCGTCCGGTCAGGGCCGCCAGGGCCTGGACCGCCGCGGGCCGCGCCGCTTCCACGTCCTTCTCCTCCCCGCCGATGTAGACCCGGCCGAAGCTGCCGAAGGCCCGCACCTCGAGGATGCTGATGTCGGCCGCCTTCTCCGCCTCGTTGGCCGCGAGCGTCACGTAGGCCGCCGGCTCGCATTCGAGGATGAAGAGGGTCTGGCCGGCCATGATCATGTTGCCGTGCCGCATGCGGTTGATCAGCATGCACTGGTGGTCGTCGAGGTGGCGCACCACCTGGTCGCTGACCACGCGCGGCCGCAGCCGCTGCTCCTCCTTGAGCTCCAGGGCCGACAGGATGGCGGCCCCGGCCTGGCGCACGTCGGCCTGGCTGTCGGCGTGCACCTCGAGCATGCCGAAGTGGCGCTCGACGATCTGCATGCCGGGCGTCACGCGCGTGCTCTTGAGCGCGATGTCGGTGACGCGGTTGATCTCCATGCCCGGCGCGATCTCGACGAACAGGCTCGCCTGGCCGGTGCGGGGCAGGAAGCCCTGCGCCACCGTCGCCAGGAAGGCGGCGAACTGCGGCTGCAGGCTGTCGATGACGACGAAGGCCCTCAGGTCGACCATGGTCAGCTCCTTGCCCGTTCCGACGAACCGCCGGCGCCGACGCCGGCTTCCTCCATGATGGCCACGCTGGCGCTGGCGCCGAGGCGCGTGGCGCCCGCCTCGATCATCCGGCGCGCGTCCGCGTAGCTGCGGATGCCGCCGGACGCTTTGACTTCCATGCCGGCGCCCTGGACCACCGCGGCCATCAGGGCGACGTCCTCGGCCGTGGCCCCGCCCTTGGCGAAGCCGGTCGAGGTCTTCACGAAGTGCGCGCGGGCGCGGCGCGAGGCCTCGCAGGCGCGGCGCTTCTCGTCGTCGGTCAACAGCGCGGTCTCGATGATGACCTTGCAGACGGCGCCGCCGTCGCGGCAGGCCTCGACCACGGCGCGGATGTCGTTGAGCACGAAGTCGTCGTCGCCGCCCTTGAGCGCGCCGACGTTGATGACCATGTCGATCTCGCGGGCCCCGTCGCGGATGGCGCGGCGCGCCTCGGCCGCCTTGATCTCGGGCAGCGTCGCCCCGAGCGGGAAGCCGACGACCGTGCAGGTCAAGACCGGCGTGCCCCGCAGGGCGTTGCTCACGGTCTTGGTCCAGCAGGCGTTCACGCAGATGGAGCGGAACAGGAACTTGCGCGCCTCGGCGCACAGGGCCAGCACCTGCTCGCGCGTGGCGTCGGGTTTCAGGATCGTGTGGTCGATGTAGCGGGCCAGGTCGCGCGGGATCTCGCCGGGCGAGCCGGGGCCGTGGCCAAGGCGGGTGGCGCCCAGCTCCACCAGGCGCCGCGCGCGGTCGGGGGCGGAGGCCACGCACGGTCCTTCGCACGCGGCCCCCGTCGTCGAGCCCACCAGGCGTTCCAGCCTGGCGACGATGCGGTCGAGGTCCTCCGGGGACAGCGCGTCGGCAGCGGCGGCGGGGCGGCCGCCGGCCGGGGCGCTTCCCTTCTCGACGTCGTCGATCATCGCCACCCTCCGTTGGTGGCGGGGCTCCTTGCAGTCGGTCGTCAGGAAGGCGTCCAGGATCTGGACGGCCAGGGCGGCGCCGATCAGGCCGGCGCCGAGGGTCAGCAGGTTGGCGTCGTTGTGCTCGCGGCCGTTGCGGGCGCTGGAGAGGTCGTAGGCCATGGCGGCGCGCACGCCGGGGACCTTGTTGGCGACCATGCAGGAGCCGATGCCGGCGCCGTCGATCATGACGCCGCGCTGGGCCCGGCCGTCGGCCACGGCCTGGGCGACGGCCAGGGCGTAGACGGGATAGTCGACTGCTTCATGGGATGAAGTTCCAAGATCGAGCACCTCGTGCCCCTGGGACTTCAGGTGGGCGACCAGTTTGGTCTTGAGGTCGAACCCGCCGTGGTCGGCGCCGAGGGCGATCTTCATCCGTCAACCTCCCTACCAGACCCGCTCGGGGGCGCCCGGCCCGCCGCCGGGGGTGGCCCGGATCTCGCCGGACTCGGCCTCCAGGACCGCCTGCAGCAACCGCACGAAGCGCCGGAAGTGGGCCAGACCTTCCTCGGTGAGCCGGAAGGTCGTGATCGTGCGGCGTCCCTGCCGGGTCTTGCGGATCTCCACGAACTGGGCTTCGGCCAGGTGGCGCGTCTGCACGTGGAGATTCCCGTCGGCCAGGCCCGTCTCGCTTCTCAATTCCATGAAGCTCTTGGGCTGCCCCTGGATCAGGGCGGCGATGATCGCCAGGCGCGCGGGCGAGGCCAGGTTTGCGTCAAACTCCGGCATCGCGTCGGTTCCCAGGCTGGCGATCGGCATTTCGCTTCATGAATGAAAGTATCGGCAGGTTTGGTGGGGCGGTCAAGCAAATAATCCAGCATCGATCGGCATATGCTTAAAAATATGAAGTAATCGCTCAGGTCTGGGATTCGCGAATCGACTCCAGCTCTTCCCAGCGCGCGTAGGCCGTCGCCAGCTCCGCCTCGATCGATTCCAGCTGCGACCGCAGGGCCGGGACCTCGTCGCCGGCCCGTTGGTAGAGCGGGGTCCGCCAGCCTGGCGTGCAGTTCGTCCCGGCGCTGCTCCGACGCCTCGATCAGCTGGGGCAGGGCTTCGAGCTCGCGGGCCTCCTTCCAGGTCAGGCGGCGGGGTGACTCGGCCCGCGACTTCTCGGCCCGCGGCGCCGGCTCCGTGCGGGCGGCCGGCCGGGCCGCGGTTTTGGCGGCCGCGGCCGCCAGCTCGACCCGTTCCCAGTCCCGGTAGCCCCCGACCGACTCCAGCACGCTGCCGTCGTGGCCCACCACCAGGGTCGAGGTGGCCACGTTGTCCAGGAACTCGCGGTCGTGGCTGACCAAGAGGACCGTCCCGTCGAAGTCGACCAGCAGTTCCTCGAGCAGCTCCAGCGTCTCGAGGTCCAGGTCGTTGGTCGGCTCGTCCAGGACCAGCACGTTCGCCGGCTGGGTGAAGAGCTTGGCCAGCAGCAGGCGGTTGCGCTCGCCGCCGCTGAGCCGGGTGATGGGGGCGCGGGCCTGCTCGGGCGGGAACAGGAAGCGCTGCAGGTAGGTGATGACGTGCACGTGCTGCCCGTCGATCACGACGTGGTCGCGGCCCGAGGCGATGTTCTCCTGCACCGAGAGCGCGGGGTCCAGGGCGTCGCGCTGCTGGTCGGAGTAGGCGATCTTCAGGTTCGCGCCGCGCCGGACCCGTCCGGCGAGCGGATCGAGCTCCCCGAGCAGCACCCGCAGCAGCGTCGTCTTGCCGGCGCCGTTGGGGCCCAGCACGCCGACCTTATCGCCGCGCAGGATCGTCGTGGTCAGGCCGCGCACCACCGTGCGGTCGCCGTAGCCGGCGTCGACGCCCTCGGCCCGCAGCACCAGCTTGCCGCTGCGCTCGGCGTCCTGCACCGCGATCTGGGCCGCGGCGCCCAGGTCGCGCCGGGCGAACCGTTCCTCGCGCAGCGCCAGCAGCCGGCGCACGCGCCCCTCGTTGCGCGTCCGGCGCTCGCGGACCCCCTGGCGGATCCAGGCCTCCTCCTGGGCCAGCACGCGGTCGAACTCGGCCCGCTGGCGGCGCTCGGCGGCCAGGTCCTCGTCGCGACGGCGCAGGAAGGTGTCGTAGTCGCAGTGCCAGTCGCGCAGGCGGCCGCGGTCCAGTTCCAGGATGCGCCCCGCCAGCGCGCGCAGGAAGGCGCGGTCGTGCGTCACGAACAGCAGCGTGCCCCGCCAGCGCAGCAGGAAGGCTTCGAGCCAGCGGATGGCCGGGATGTCCAGGTGGTTGGTCGGCTCGTCCAGCAGCAGCAGGTCGGGTTCGCCGGCCAGCGCGCGCGCCAGCAGCACGCGGCGGCGCTGGCCGGTCGACATCTCGGCGACCTCGGCGTCCGCGTCCAGCCCGACCTGGTCCAGGACCCCGGACACCCGGTGGGAGATTTCCCAGGGCTCGACGCCGGCCGGCAAGCCTCCGGCCACCACGTCGGCCGCGCGGCCGCAGAGGTCGGCGGGGATCTCCTGGGGCAGCAGGCCCACCCGCAGCCCGGCGGCGCGGATCACCTCGCCCCCGTCGGCGTGACGGCGCCGGCCAGCACGCGCAGCAGGGTGGTCTTGCCCTCGCCGTTGCGGCCGAGCAGGCAGACGCGCTCGCCCTTCTCCAGACGCAGGTCCACGCCGTCGAGCACGGGCGGACCGCCGTGGGCCAGGGTCACGTCCTTGAGGGTCAGCAGGGCCATGGTTGTCCTCGTTGCGTGTCGGCGCGGTTTCGGGATCGCGAAATCGAACAGACGCGATCGTCACCCGGCAGAATATCGCTCTCCCGGGTCGCCGGCACCAGCAGGTCGCTGATTCAGGAGCATTTATCCCTGGATAAAAAGGGTCGATTTTCGGGGTGACGCCTGAATCGTATCTGGTAAACTGCGTTCCAAGTGATCGACGACAGGGACGTCGAGTCCGATCCTTAACAGGTAGGTGGGAGATGAAGAGAATTTCATGGTTGGTTCTGCTGGTCATGGCCGGCATGCTCGTGTTCTGGGGTTGTGGCGACGATGACGACGGCGGCGGCAACCCGCCCGCGACGACTTACGGCTCGCTCTCCGGCATCGTCGACGGCGGCGCCGTCAAGTCGGCGATCAGCGGCGCCACGATCACCGTCGGCACCCTGACGACGACCTCCAACGAGCAGGGCTACTTCTCGCTGGCCAACGTGCCGGTGGGCAGTCGCATCGTCAACATCGCGCATGGCCCGGTTACCTGTCGGTCCAGCGAGTCGTCACCGTGGTCGCGGGCGAGAACCTGCACATTCCCAACATCTACCTGCCCTTCGCGCAGGAATTCGCGATCGACGGCGAGAGCGGCGGCAGCGCCACGGTCGGCGACGGCACCGTCAGCTTCGAGGCGGGTTCCTTCGTGGACGCCGACGGTGATCCCTACACCGGCGAGGTGAGCCTCGAGGTCTCGACCGTCGTGCCCGAGGATCCCTCCTTCTACGACGCCTTCCCGGGCGATTTCGAGGGCATCCGCGAGGACGGCTCCACGACGCAGTTCGTGAGCTTCGGCTTCATGGGCGTCAACATGTACAACGCCGACAAGTCCGCCGAGGTCCGCCTGGCCGACGGCGTGACCGCCGAACTGAGCCTGCAGGTCGACGAATCCAAGCGGGTCGTCGACCAGATCCCGATGTGGTGGTTCGACGAGGCGACCGGCGTCTGGCGCGAAGACGGCGCCGCGGAGTACGTCGGAGGCAGCTTCGTGGCCGACGTCTCCCACTTCACGACCTGGAACTGGGACCTGCCGGTCGACGAAGTCTGCACGATCGTCGGCACGGTCCTGAACACGAACGAGCAGCCGGTCGCCGGCGCCCGCGTATTCAGCCGTGGCGTGGACTACGCCATCATGGACGACGACTTCACCGACGCCGAGGGACATTTCAGCGTGCGCGCCATGATGAACGCGGCCAGCGACGTCTGGGCGCTGCGCGGCAGCTTCGCCAGCGGTACGGTGCGCGTCAGCGTGCTCGATGAATGCCCGGTCACCATCGAGGCGCCGCTGATGCTGCTCGAGCCCGCGTTCGCGATCACCCTGACCTGGGGCGCGAGCCCGGGCGACCTGGACTCGCACCTGCTGATCCCGATGACCTGGAACCCCGACTACATCTACTACAACGTCGCCTACTACAGCATGGGCAACATGGGCGACAACCCCTACACCATGCTGGACACCGACGACACCAGCTCCTACGGCCCCGAGATCATCAGCAGCGCCCACCTCTACCAGGGCACGTACCAGTACTGGGTGCACAACTACTCGATGAACAACTCCCAGAACACCCACGACTCCGGCGCCCAGGTGCGCCTGGAAGTGGGCGGCACGATCCGCACCTGGAACGCCGTGGACGTCAGCATGGAGGGCGCCGACCTGAGCGGTTGGTGGCACGTCTTCGACATGACGATCGCCGGCACCAACGTGACGGTGACGCCGGTGCAGCAGTTCCAGCCCCGCTACTCGCAGGAAGGCGTTTACGCGGACAAGAGCTTCACGACCGTGAAGTGACGGCCCCGTCCACGACGTGACGGAACGTCGGCGGCCCCGCCTCCGGGAGCGGGGCCGCTTCCTTGTACGGCGGCGGGATCACTCCTCGTAGTGGCGCTTCGGCGGCGGCTTCGGCCGGGCGGGCCCGCGCGGCGGGCGCCGCTTCGGCGCGGCCGCGCCGGCCGCCGGCACCAGCTGCTCCCGGCCGGGCCCGATCAGGTCGGCCCGCCCCATCCGCACCAGCGCCTCGCGCAGCAGCGGCCAGTTCAGCGGGTCGTGGTAGCGCAGGAAGGCCTTGTGCAGGCGGCGCTGGCGCAGCCCGCGCGGCGTCGTCACGTTCGGCGGCTCGCGGCGCACCTTGCGCAGCGGGTTGTGCCCGGTGTGGTACATGGTCGAGGCCGAGGCCAGGGGCGTGGGCAGGAACTGCTGCACCTGGTCGGGCTTGAAGCCGTTGCGCTTGAGCCACAGCGCCAGGTTCAGCATGTCGTGGTCCGTGGTGCCGGGGTGGGCGGCGATGAAGTAGGGGATGAGGTACTGCTTCTTGCCCGCCTCCTTCGAGAAGCGCTCGAAGAGCTGCTTGAAGCGGTCGTAGGACCCGATGCCCGGCTTCATCATGTGCGCGAGCGGACCCGTCTCGGTGTGCTCGGGCGCGATCTTCAGGTAGCCGCCCACGTGGTGGGTGACCAGCTCGCGGACGTAGTCGGGGTCGCGCACCGCCAGGTCGTAGCGCAGGCCCGAGGCCACCAGCACGCGCTTGACGCCCGCCTGCCGGCGGGCCTGGCGGTAGAGCTTGATCAACGGGGCGTGGTCGGTCTGCAGGTTCTTGCAGATCCCCGGGTAGACGCACGAGGGGCGCCGGCAGGCGCTCTCGATCTCCTTGGTCCGGCAGTGCATGCGGTACATGTTGGCCGTCGGCCCGCCGAGGTCCGAGATGGTCCCGGTGAAGCCCGGCGTCTTGTCGCGCACCTCGGCGATCTCGCGCAGCACCGAGGCCTCCGAGCGGCTCTGGATGATGCGCCCCTCGTGCTCGGTGATGGAGCAGAAGGTGCAGCCGCCGAAGCAGCCGCGCATGATCGAGATCGAGAAGCGGATCATCTCCCAGGCCGGGATCCGCGCCTTCCCGTACGACGGGTGCGGGCGGCGCGTGTAGGGGAACTCGTACATGCGGTCCAGCTCGTCGGTCTCCAGGGGGACCGGCGGCGGCGTCAGCCAGACGTCGCGGTCGCCGTGCCGCTGCACCAGGGACAGGGCGTTGCCCGGGTTGGTCTCGAGGTGGAAGACGCGCGAGGCGTGGGCGTAGAGCACCGGATCGGCCGCGACCTGCTCGAAGGCGGGCAGGCGGATGACGGTGCGGGCGCGGTCGAGGCGGCCGCGGTGCGGTTGGGGCGCGGCGCCGCGCCGGGGGCCGGCGCGCTCGCGCAGTCCGGCTCCGCGGCGTAGGGATCGGGATGGACGCACGGCGGGCCCGGCTCGTCGATCTCGGTCGAGTCCAGCTCCAGCCAGCCGTCGGGGATCCCGCGGCGCAGGTGGGCGGTGCCGCGCAGGTCGGTGATCGTCGCGATGGGCTCGCCGGCGGCCAGGCGGTGCGCCAGCTCCACGATGGCGCGCTCGGCGTTGCCGTAGAGCAGCAGGTCGGCCTTGGCGTCGGGCAGCACCGAGCGGCGCACCTTGTCGGACCAGTAGTCGTAGTGGGCGATGCGGCGCAGGCTGGCTTCGATGCCGCCGACCACCACGGGCACGTCCTTGTACGCCTCGCGCGCGCGCTGGGCGTAGACCAGCACCGAGCGGTCGGGTCGGCGGCCGCCCTCGCCGCCGGGGCTGTAGGCGTCGTCGCTGCGCACCTTGCGGTCGGCGGTGTAGCGGTTGACCATCGAGTCCATGTTGCCGGCCGAGATGCCGAAGAACAGGTTCGGCCGGCCCAGGGCGCGCAGCGGTTCCGCCGTCTGCCAGTCGGGCTGGGCGATGATCCCGACGCGGAAGCCGTGCGCCTCCAGCAGGCGCCCCACCAGGGCCATGCCGAAGCTGGGGTGGTCGACGTAGGCGTCGCCGCTCACCAGCACGACGTCGCAGCTGTCCCAGCCGAGGGACTCCATCTCGCCCCGGGACATCGGCAGCACGGGGGCCGGCGCCAGGCCGGGCCGGTGCGGCGGTCGTGCGAACAGGTGGGGGGCCGTCGTCGCGATCATCTGCGATCTCCAACGCTGCGGGGTCCGGGTTGCGTCCGCGCGGCCCGCCGGGGTACGATGCGCGCGGCCGAGCCTGCTCACAAGCTAACCCATCGCCCGCGGCCAGGCTACCGCGCCGCGTCCCGTCATCGGAGGCCGACATGTTCCGAGACCTCGCCCCCGGCGCCGCCGTCTTCGACTCCGCGCTCGGCCCCTGGGGCCTGGCCTGGACGCGCCGCGGCGTCGACGCCTTCGCCCTGCCCGATCGTTCGCCGGCCGCCGTGCGCGAGCTGCTGGAACGCGCCGCGCCCGGCCGCGAGTACCCGGCGCGGCCCCCGGCGGCCGTGCGCGACCTCGCGCGCCGCGTGCGCACCCACCTGGCCGGCAAGCCCGACGACTTCCGCGACGTACCCCTGGATCTCGAGCGCCTGCCGCCCTTCGCCCGCAAGGTCGCGCGCGCCCTGTGCCGGGTCCCGCCCGGCGCGACGGTGAGCTACGCGGAGCTCGCCAAACGCGCCGGCTCGCCCGGCGCCTCGCGCGCCGTCGGCACGGTCATGGCCCGCAACCCGCTGCCCCTGCTGGTGCCCTGCCACCGCGTGCTGGCGGCCGGCGGCGCCCTGGGCGGCTTCTCGTCCCCCGGCGGCACCGACCTGAAGGTGCGCCTGCTGCACCGCGAGGGGGTCGTGCTCAGCCCGCTCCACCAGGCCGGCCTGGACCACCTCGCGCGCAGCGACCGCGCGCTGGGCCGCGTGATCCGCCGCGCCGGCCCCTACCTGCCGGCCTTCGGCGACAAGCGCGACCCCTACGACGTGCTGGTCACGAGCATCGTGCACCAGCAGCTCGCCCTGAAGGCCGCCGCCACCATCGCGCGGCGCGTGCGCGCGCTCACGCCGGGCGACGCGTTCCCCTCGCCGCAGGAATTGCTGCTGCTGACCGACGCGGAGCTGCGCGGCGCCGGCCTCTCCTCGCAGAAGATCGGCTACCTGCGCGACCTCGGCGCGCGCCTCGACGACGGCCGGCTCGACCTGCGCGCCCTGCGGCGCCTCGACGACGCGCAGGCCACCGCCGCGCTCTGCACCGTCAGGGGCATCGGGGTCTGGACCGCGCAGATGATGCTGATCTTTCACCTCGGCCGGCTCGACGTCTGGCCGGTCGACGACCTGGGCCTGCAGAAGGGCGTGCAGAAGCACCTCGGCCTCGCCGAGACGCCCAGGGCCCGGGAGATGGCCGCGATCGGCGAGCGCTGGGCCCCGTACCGCTCGCTGGCGGCCTGGTACCTCTGGCAGCTGGTGGACGGGGGCGCGGATTGAGTGGCGGCGGTCGGGCGTTCTCCCTACGTTCAATCCATCGCCATCGGCTCATCGCAACTTCTCAGCAGGGAGCACGAGTGCGGTTGCTGATCACCATCGTGGCGTTCCCGCTTCTGATCGCAGGCTGCAGCAGCACGCGGCCCGCGGCGCCCCTGATCGAGCCGCCGACCGCGCCGGCCGTGGGGATCGACGCCGTCGACCTGACCACGTTCCTGTCGCTCCCTGAACCGGATCGCGAGCGTCGCCGCCTGCTCGCCGACGGGGAACTGGCGCGATTCCAGCGGTGGCAGCAGGACGTCCCCAGTCTGCTGCGCCGCAACGGCATCTACACCAACTTCTTTGACGGGAACGGACTGCTCGCCGACGGCCGCCGGACCATCGACGACCTCGACCGCATGCTGCCGATCCTGCAGCGCGTCGTGCAGGTCGATCCCGCCTGCACCGAAGCCTGGACCCGGATGGGGGACCTGCTCACCCAGTGCGGCGACTGGTCGCGGGCCGACGCCGCCTACGCGGCCGCCTGGCAGGCCTGTCCCCACGATCCCCGCCTGGAGGACCGCGCGCCGGCGGCGCGGTCGATCTCGCTGGCCCACGCCTGGCTGTGCCGGGACACGGCGCGCTGGGAGCAGGGGCTCGCCCTGCTCGAGCGCGGGGACGGGGCGGCCGCGGTGCGGCCGGCCGACCAGGACCAGCTGCTGCGCGGCCTGCTGCTGGCCGGGGCCGGCCGCTTCCGGGAGGCCGTCGCTGTCGCGCAGGAGATGCCGCCGCTGAAGTACTACCGTTACGGGTACGGCATGATCGCGGGCAGCCACGCCAACAACTGGATCGAGGCCATGGCCTGGTTCGCCATCGGCGAGCCGGCCTTCGCCCGCAAGGCCCTCGGCGAGATCTACACCCACCGCGCACTGCAGCAGGCGGCGCGGTACTGGAACGACGTGGGCCTGATCCTGGACACGGTCGGCAGCGACGCCGAATCCGATGCCGCCTACGCGCGCTCGCTGAAGGGCCACTTCCCGCTGGTGGCGTTCTTCCCGTACGACGGCTGCTCGGTGCCCCCGGTGATCCTCGGCGAGCCCTCGCCCACGGTCCCGGTCTACCTGGCCTGGGGCGAGCACTACCTCGCGGGCTCGCTGTTCGCCTTCGCCGCCAACTCCATGGCCCGCTACTGGACGCTCGACGACGAGGCGCGCCGGCCCCGCCGCGGCCGAACGGTGATCGAGGCCCTGTCGATCTGCATGCGCAAGCACGACCGCCCGACGCTGGCCCAGGCTCTGCGCGGGCGCATGCACTACTACCTGGGAGAGGACGAGGAGGCGCTGGCGGACCTGCGGGCCGCGCGCGCCGCCCTGGCGGCCGACGGCCGCGGCGACGCCGCGACGAGCCTCGTGCTGGGCACGATCCTGCTGAACCGGCGCCAGGACGAAGCAGCACTGACCTGCCTTCAGGAGGCCGTCGCCCTGGATCCGGGCCTGGCCGGCGCCTGGCGTACGAACGGCGTCGCGCTGGCGAAGCTGGATCGCCACGCCGAGGCGGACTCGGTCCTGGACCGCGCCGTGGACCTCGACCCCTTCGAGGTCAGCGGCTGGTACAACCGCGGGCTGCACCACCTCGATCTGCACCGCTGGCAGGACGCCTGCCGCGACCTGGGCGTCGCCGTCCGCCTGGAGCCGGACAATGCCGATGTCCTGGAAATGATGCAGGTCGCCCAGACATCCCTGCTGCGCAGCGGGCAGGGCGGCGCGGCCGTCCGGCTCGGCGCCGCGGCCGACAGCACGGCCACCGGATTGCGCGCGGCCCGCGATCCGGCGCGGCCGGTGACGCGCGACGCGCTGGGGATCGCCCTCGCCGCGACCGCGGACGCGGACCGTGACGCGATCGCCGACAGCCTGGCCGCGTGTTACGCCCGGACTCCGTCGCCGCAGCTGCGGCAGGACCTGGCCGCCGCGTTGCTGAAGTCCGGCCGCCACGACGCCCTGCTCGACCTGCTCGCGAGCCACTGGCGCACGGACCTCGCACCGCTCGAACAGCAGATGCTGTTGGAGGCGGACCGGGCCCTGGGCCGTCCGGAACGGGCCCTGGCCCTGGTCGGCCAACTCGAGGCCGGCGAGCTCGGACCAGGGGATCCCGTCCACGAGGACCCCGCGCTGTGGTCCCGTGCCGCCCTGATCTGTCTGGACGCCGGCCGCGGCGAGGCGGCCCTGCTGGCCCTGGACGAGGCGATGCAGATCGATCCGCAGAACGCAGCGCTCGGCAGCTTCCGTGAGCTGGTCCGCAACCAGCCGCCCGATTGACGACGCGGATCCCGCTCAACTCCGCCCCGTTAGGACCGATAACGACATTGAATCAGCCTGCATCGACTGTCAGCCCGAACGGTTAGCAGGTCCACAATGTCGTTTCGTGTCGCTCTGCTGTGTTTGATCCTGGTTTTAACGATGCCCGCCGTCGCCGCCGTGCCTCCCGTGCCCGCCGATTGGGGCGCGGCCGCGTTCCGGATCGGCACCGGCACCGAACACGTCGAGATGGACCGCGGCATGCTCGCTTACGACGCCGAATCCGGCGCCTGGCTGCAGCTGGCCGACGGGATCCCGAACTTCGGCTACACGGACCAGGAGAAGTGGCTGGCCTTCCGCATCGCGCCGGAAGGCGCGAAGAGGCCCGAGACCCTGCTCGCGGTCTCCTACCCCCCTGCTCGACGAGATCGAGCTGTACGCCGTCGCGGACGGTTTGCCCGTCGCTGTAGGCAAGACCGGCGATCGCGAACCGTTCGCCCGGCGCCCGCTCGTGCACCGGCATTTCCTGTTCCCGCTGCCGGCGTCGACGGCCGAGCCGACCGTCTACCTGTTGCGCGTGCGCTCGAGCAGCTCGCTGCAGGTGCCCCTGTCGCTGTGGGACGCGAACCTGTTCTTCCGGGCCGAAACCGACCGCTACGCGTTCTACGGTTTCTTCTACGGCGCGATGGTGCTGGTCATCCTCTACAACGCGTTCCTGTTCGTCGTGCTGCGCGAGCGCGTGCACCTCGCCTTCGTCTTGCACACGGGTTCGTTCCTCGGCCTGATGGTCGGCCTGCAGGGGCTGGGCTACCAGTACCTGTGGCCGTACTGGCCGTGGCTGCAGGAGAAGGCGCCGGCCGTGTTCGTGGCCGCGGCCACGGGCAGCGCCTTCATCTTTGCGCACGACCTGCTGGGCTTGCGCGAACGTTCGCGCCGCTGTTCGCGGCTCTTCCGCGCAGGGATGTACGCCGGCGCGGCCTGCCTGGCCGCGGCCTGCCTGCTGCCCTACACGCAAGTCATGCGACCGGTGCTGGTGACGGCCGTGCTGGGCGCCGGCGTCATCGCCTGGGGCGCGCTGCGGCAGTGGCGCGACGGGGGACCGTCCGTCCGCTGGTTCATCGCGGCCTGGCTCACGTTCCTGCTCGGCATGTTCCTGATGATCGCCAGCAAATTCGGCCTGCTGCCGCGCACGTTCATCACCGAGAACGGCCCCCTGTTCGGGCTGGCGGCCGAGTCGGCGCTGCTATCGCTCGCCCTGGCCGGGCGGTATCAGGAGCACAAGACGGCGCGCCGGACCGCGCAGGCCGAGGTGCTGCGCCTGCAACAGGAGGCCAACCGCGTCCTGAAGCAGGAGGTCCAGCTGCGCACGGCCGAGATGCAGAACATGATGCGCATGCTGGCCCAGGCGAACGAGGAGTCGGAGCAGCGCAACCACATCGACGGCTTGACCGGCAGCTACAACCGCCGCGCGTTCGACGAGCGCCTGGACCTGGAGTTCGGCCGGGCGCTGCGCGAGAGCAGGCCGGTCGCCCTGCTCATGGTGGACATCGACCACTTCAAGGACTTCAACGACTCCTATGGGCACCTGGTCGGCGACGACTGCCTGACGGCCGTGGCGAAGACGATCGGGCACGCCGCCCGCCGCACGACCGACTTCGTGGCCCGTTACGGCGGTGAAGAATTCGCGGTGATCATCCCGGACGCGATCCCCGGCCAGCTGGCCGCCTTCGGCGAGCGCCTGCGCCGGGCCGTGGGCGACCTCGTGTTCGTCGTCGACGGGCGCCGCGTCCCGGTGACCGTCAGCGTGGGCGGCGGCACGCTGCTGCCGGGTCCGGCCGACACGCCCGAGGACCTGATCCGCCTCGCCGACGGGGCCCTCTACCGGGCCAAGAACAGCGGCCGCAACCGCGTCGAGACCGAGGCCCGCGTCCCCGTTCCCCGCTGACGGGCCCCGCCTACCGCGCTCCCCCGCCAGGTCCAGCAGGAAGGCGTACTCCCGCGCCGTCTCGCGGTGGCGCTGGAAGCGGCCCGAAGCGCCGCCGTGGCCCGCCTCCATGTTCGTGACCAGCAGCAGCCGGCGGTCGTCGGCCTTCAGCCGGCGCAGCTTGGCCACCCACTTCGCCGGTTCCCAGTACTGCACCTGGGAGTCGTGCAGTCCCGTGGTGACCAGCAGGTGGGGACGGGGCACGGCCGCGACGTTGTCGTAGGGCGAATAGGCCAGCATGCAGCGGTAGGCCGTCTCGTCGTGGGGGTCGCCCCATTCGTCGTACTCGGCGGTGGTCAAAGGGATCGACTCGTCGAGCATGGTGGTGACCACGTCGACGAACGGCACCTGCGCCACGACGCCCGCGAACAGGTCGGGCGCCAGGTTGACCACCGCGCCCACGAGCAGGCCGCCGGCGCTGCCGCCCATGGCGTAGAGCCGCCGCGGATCGGCGTAGCCGGCCGCCACCAGGCCGCGGCCGCAGTCGATGAAGTCCTCGAAGGTGTGCATCTTGTTCAGCAGCTTGCCGTCCTCGTACCAGCGGCGGCCCAGCTCGTCGCCGCCGCGCACGTGCGCGATGGCGTAGCAGAAGCCGCGGTCCAGCAGGCTCAGCCGCGCCGGGTCGAAGTCGGGGTCGGTGCTCGAGCCGTACGAGCCGTAGCCGTAGAGCAGCAGCGGGCGCGTGCCGTCGCGCGGGAAGTCGCGCCGGTAGACCAGCGTGACGGGCACCTGCGCGCCGTCGCGGACGCCGATCGCCAGGCGCTCGCACGCGTAGTCGGCCGGGTCGAAGCCGCCGAGGACCTCGTCCCGCTTCAGCAGGGTCCGGCGGTGCGTGCGCATGTCGTAGTCGTAGGTCGAGGCGGGCGTGGTGGGGGACTCGTAGCCGAAGCGCAGCAGGTCGGTGCCGGCCTCGCGGTTCACGCCGACGTAGGCCACGTAGGCGGGCTCGCCGAAGTCGAGGTCCTCCCAGGCCCCGTCGCCCCCGGGCCAGGCCCGCACGCGCAGCCGGGTCAGCCCGTCGCGCCGCTCGCTCGCGACCAGCCAGTCGCGGAACGGCTCGACGCCCTGCAGCAGCGCGTCCTCGCGGTGCGGCAGCAGCTCGCGCCAGTCCTCCTTGGCGGTGGCCCCCGGCGCGGCGGTCATGAGCCGGAAATTGCGGGCCTGCCAGTTGGTGGTCACGAAGAACGTGTCGCCCAGGTGGTCGATGGAGTACTCGTGATCCCGCTCGCGGGGCTGGAAGACCCGGAAGGCGTCGCGCGGCCGGTCGGCCGCCACGTAGCGGTACTCGGTGCTCACCGACTGGTAGCAGCCGATCAGCACGTACCGGCGCGACTTCGTCTTGCCGACGCCGACGGCGAACGTCTCGTCGTCCTCCTGGTAGACCAGGACGTCGCCGGCGGGGTCCTCGCCCAGCGTGTGGCGCCAGACCTGGTAGGAGCGCAGGGTGCCCGGGTCCTTCTTGGTGTAGAAGAGGGTGCGGTCGTCCTCGGCCCAGACGTGGTTGCCGCTGGCGTTGGGGATGGCGTCGGGCAGGATCGCGCCGGTCGCCAGGTCCTTGAAGCGGATCGTGTAGAGGCGGCGCCCGACGGCGTCGTCGGCCCAGGCCAGCACGCCGTTGCCGGAGCTGACCGCGGTGTTGCGGGCCTGGAAGAAGGCGTGGCCCTCGGCCAGGACGTTCACGTCCAGCATCACCTGCTCGACCGCGCCCGGCGCGTCCGCCCGGCGGCAGAACACGGGGTACTCCTGACCCTCGGCATAGCGTGTGCGATACCAGTGCCCGCGGTCGAGGTAGGGGACCGTGTCGTCGTCCTTCTTGATGCGTCCGGTGATCTCGGCGAAGAGCGACTCCTGCAGGGCGGCCGTGGGCGCCATGACCGCCTCGGCGTAGGCGTTCTCGGCCTCGAGGTAGGCGATCACCGCGGGATCCTCGCGCCGGTTGAGCCAGTAGTAGTCGTCGACGCGCTCGCCGCCGAATTCCTGGAACAGGTGGGGCTCGACCCGGGCGACGGGAGGCGCGGGAGCGGTGACGGGATCCGCGGCGGCGGCGAGGCCGGCGGCGCCGCAGAACGCAACGATGAACAGGGTCCGCAGCAGGGGGGTGCGCATGGGAGCCGCCTCTCGCCGCTGCAGGGAAGGGCCGGACCGCGCCATCGGCGCCGATCGCGTGGTTACGCAACCGCGCCTCGACAGTTGCGCGGCCGCCGCCTACACTGGCGCCGAACTCCAGCCGAGGCGGCGCCATGTCCCGCAACACCATCCTGACCGGTCTCGACGTCCTGGTCGAGCACGACTTCGCGCCGCTGCGCGGGCGGCGCGTCGGCCTGCTCTGCCACCCCGCCTCGGTGGACCGCCGGCTGCGCCACGCCGCGCCCCTGCTGAGCGCGGCCCTCGGCGCGGACCTGCGCTGCCTGTTCGGCCCGCAGCACGGGCTGCGCGGCGAGACCCAGGACAACATGGTCGAGTGGCGCGGTTTCGCCGATCCGGCCACCGGCCTGCCGGCCTACTCGCTCTACGGCGAGCACCGCAAGCCCACCGCGGCGATGCTCGCGGACCTCGACCTGCTGGTGATCGACCTGCAGGACGTCGGCGCGCGCTACTACACCTTCATCTGGACCATGCTGCTGTGCCTCGAGGCGTGCGCCGAGCAGGGCAAGGCGGTCCTGGTGCTCGACCGCCCGAACCCGCTGGGCGACGCCCGCGAGGGCAACGTCCTGGACCCCGACTACCGCTCCTTCGTCGGGCTCGAGCCGCTGCCCATGCGGCACGGGCTGACCGTCGGCGAGCTGGCCCGGCTCTTCCGCCGCCGCCGCGGCCTGGACGTCGACCTCGACGTCGTCGGCTGCCGCGGCCTGGACCCCGGCGCCTGGTTCGACGAGACCGGCCTGCCCTGGGTCCTGCCGTCTCCGAACATGCCGACGCTGGACACCGCGGCCGTCTACCCCGGCATGTGCCTGCTCGAGGGCACGGAGCTGTCGGAGGGCAGGGGCACGACGCGTCCCTTCGAGATCTTCGGCGCGCCCTGGATCGAGCCCGAGCGGCTCGCCGACCGGCTCGCCGGCTACGACCTGCCCGGCCTGCGCCTGCGGCCGCTGCACTTCGAGCCCACCTTCCAGAAACACCGGGGCCGCCTCTGCGGGGGCCTGCAGCTGCACGTCGTGGACCGCCGCGCGTTCCGGCCGGTCCTGACCGCGGTGGCGGCGCTGTGCGCGACGCGCGCCCTGTGGCCGGACGAGTTCCGCTGGAAGGAGCCGCCCTACGAGTACGAGACGGTCAAGCCGCCCATCGACATCCTGGCCGGCGGCCCCGGCCTGCGCGAGGGCGTCGAGGCCGGCGCCGACCCGCGCGACCTCGTCGCCGGCTGGGACGCGGAGCTGCGGCGGTTCGCGGACGAGCTGAGGGAGCTGCGCGGCGATGGCTGAGCGCGCGCCCGGCGTCCGCTGCGCGATGATCCTGGCCGCGGGTCTCGGCACCCGCCTGCGGCCCCTGACCGACACGACTCCCAAGCCCCTGGTGCAGATCGGCGGCCGCACGCTGCTGGCGCGGATCGCGGCGCGGCTGCACGGCGCCGGCGCGCGGCGCCTCGCCGTGAACGCCCACCACCTGCCGCAGCTGGTCGCGGGGGCGGCGCACGCCCTGCCGGGCTTCGACGAGATCCGCGTCTTCCTCGAGCCGGACATCCTGGGCACCGCCGGCGGGATCGCGAACGCGCGGGAGTTCTTCCGCGGCGAGCCGCACGTCCTGCTGCACAACGGCGACGTCGACCTCGCCGCAGAGGCCGACACCGACCTCGGCGCCCTGGTCGCGGACCACCTCGCGACGGGCGCGGCGGCGACCCTGCTGCTGGCCGACTGGGCCCCGGTCAACTCCGTGCGGCTGGGCGGCGACGGCGTCGTGCGCGACGTCGGCGGCCGCCTCGGGGCCGCCGGCGCGCGACGGCGACCGCTCCCTGACCTACACCGGCGTCGCGGTGCTCGCGGCGCGCTTCCTCGACGGGCTGCCCGACGGTCCCGGTTCGCTTGCCGACGCGCTGCTGTCCCGGATCGGGTGCGAACCCGGCGCGGTGCGCGGCGTTGCGCCGGCCGGTCTGCGCTGGTCCGACCTCGGGACGCCGGGACGCTACCTCGAAGCGCTGCTCGCACTGGACGACCCCGCCGACGCCGATGCCGTCGCCGCCGCCGTCGCGGCCCTGCCGGTGGTGCGGGCCGGCGGCTGGGAAGGCGCTGAAGTCGCGCGCCTCGCGCCCGAAGGCTCCGACCGCGGCTTCTGGCGCCTGCGCCGCGGCGGCGCGAGCGCCGTGCTCATGAAGGACCGCCCCCGCGATCCCGAGTTCGACCGCTCGGTCGCGGTCGCCGCCTTCCTGCACGCCGAGGACCTCGGCGGCGCCGCCGTCCTGGGCGCCGACCGCGAGGACGGCGCCGCCCTGATGGAGGATCTCGGCGACGATTCGCTGCACCGCCTCGCGCACGCCCCCGGCGCCGACCGCCCGGCCCTGTACGGCGCGGTCGTCGACCTGCTGGCCGGGCTGCAGGCGCGCGGCACCGCCCGCAGCGCCGCCTGCCCCCTGGCCTGCGACCGCGTCTTCGGGCGGGAGGACCTGCTGGCCGAGACCGCCTACTTCCGCCGCCGCTTCCTGCGGGAGGACCGCGGCGTCCCCGAAGCGGACCTCGCCGGCCTGGACGCCGAGTTCGCGGCGCTGGCCGACGCCGTGGCGGCGCAGCCGCGCGCGCTGATGCACCGCGATTTCCAGTCGCGCAACATCCTGGCTGGCGCGACGGTCGCGTCCGGCTGGTCGACGTGCAGGGGATGCGGCTCGGGCCCTGGGCCTACGACCTGATGTCCCTGCTGCGCGACGCCTACGTCGATCTCGACGACGGCCTGCGCGCAGCGCTGCTGGACCGGTTCGCCCGGGCGAGCGCCGTCGCCGGGGGGCCGGCCCCCAGCCGTTCGACCGACCTGCACCGGGACGCCACCCTGGCCGGCCTGCAGCGCGTCATGCAGGCGCTCGGGGCCTTCGCCTTCCTCTCGAACGTCAAGGGCAAGAAGGCCTTCCGCACTCACATCCCATTGGCATGGAATCACTTGCATGATTTGCTGGCCGACGCGGACCGCCTCCCGCCTCCCGTCCCCCGCATGGCAAAACTCCAAAGCCTCATTGCAATAATCACTATTGATCAATAATTGTGACGATGGTATAATTATTGACATCGAGGCCGGCTGGATGAGCCGGTCGCGCCCCTCGCCGCCGGATTCGGCCGGCGAGCCGGGCGAGGGTGTTGGCATCGAGTCGTCGCGAACCGGGAGACCGACATGACAACCTTGCGCCTGCTGCTGCTGCTCTGCCTGATCGCCGCCGTCCCCGCGCTGGCCGACCCCCTGGTCATCCCCCTGACGGGGGTCGACGGCCAGTACGTGGCGCGGTTCGGGGAAAGCGCCCGCTCCACCACCTTCACCCTCGCGCCCGAGGTCGGCTCGATCGACGACCTGTCGATCCACTGGACCGGCGTGGCCTTCAACGGTCAGCGCCGCGACGGCGACGGCAATCTCGTGGATTGGGTTGCGGAACTCGTCGCGTTCGTGCCCGACCCCCAAGGTGGGTTCCTGTGGGCCGTGGCGATGCCGCTGACCGGCGCCTTCGACCTCAGCACGCCGTTTTTGACCATCGGCGGCAACGCCGTGGCGAACTGGGCGTTCCTGCTGGACGGGCCCGTCCAGGTCGGTCTGGCCCTGGTCGCCAGCCAGGACGACGACATGGAGATCTTGGCCTGGCCCGAGGCGCGGCTCGACACCGCCGCCATCGAGGCCGGCACCTACGTCGGCAATGAGAACGCCACCTGGGGCGGCGTGAAGGTACTCTACCGATAGATTTTCCCGGCAGGTGAGGGAAGGCGGGGCGCCGGTCGCTGTGGGCCGGCGCCCCGCATTTCGATTTGCCGTGACGCGGCTCCGGCTTACTCTGGCACCACCCGAAGGGAGACCGTGATGACCGACAGGATCCAGGTGGCGGTGGACTCCGAGATCGGCGGGCTGGAGGCGGTGCTGCTGCACCGTCCGGGCCCCGAGATCGAGAACATGACGCCGCAGAACGCCGAGCGGGCGCTCTACAGCGACATCCTCAATCTGCAGGAGGCCGCGGCGGAGTACGCCGTGCTGGAAGGGGTGCTGGCCCGCAGCGCGCGGGTCCTGCACGTGGACGAACTGCTGGCGGACGTGCTCGGGGACGAGACGGCGCGCGCCGCGCTGCTGCGCCGCATCTGCGCGCGCGAGGGCGTCGACCGGCTGGAGGGGGCCCTGGCGGCGCTGCCCGCCGCCGAGCTGGCGCGGCGCCTCGTGGAGGGCATCGCCCTGGAGCCGGCCTCGCTGACCGAGCACCTCAGCGACGAGCGCCACGCCCTGCGCCCGCTGCACAACCTGTTCTTCATGCGCGACGCGGCGGCCGCCGTCGGCGACCGCGTCCTGGTGGGCCGCATGGCCAGCGCGGTGCGCGAGCGCGAGGCGGTCATCCTCGAAGCGGTGCTGCGCTGCCACCCGGCGCTGCGCGCGCGCACCGTCGAGCCGGACCCGCAGGCCGGCCCCTCCCTGAAGCTCGAGGGCGGCGACGTGCTGGTCGCGCGCGAGGACCTGCTGATCTTCGGCCTCGGCCAGCGCACCTCGCCGCAGGCGGTCGACTTCGTCGTGGAACGGCTGCGCGAGACCCGCGGGCGCTTCGACGTCGTGGTGCAGGAGCTGCCGGCGGCGCCGGAGTCGTTCATCCACCTCGACATGGTCTTCACCATCCTGGACCGCGACGCCTGCCTGGTCTACGAACCCGTGATCACGGGACCGTCGCGCCTGCGCACGGTGCACCTGCGCGTCGAGGGGGGGCGCGTCGTCTCGATCCGCGAGGACGAGCACCTGCTGGACTGCCTGCGCGGGCTGGGGCTGGACCTCGAGCCGGTGGCCTGCGGCGGCCACACCGACCCCTGGCTGCAGGAGCGCGAGCAGTGGCACTCCGGCACCAACAGCTTCGCGCTGGCGCCGGGACGCGTGATCGTCTACGCGCGCAACGTCCACACCGTCGAGGAACTGGACCGCCACGGCTTCGCCGTGCGTCGAGGCCCGCGACGTGGCCGAAGGGCGCGTCGATCCCGCGGGCTACCGCCGTTGTGCGATCGTCCTGCCGGGCTCCGAGCTCCCGCGCGGGGGCGGCGGGCCGCGCTGCATGACGATGCCCCTGCGACGGGCGCCGGTTTCCTGACCTCGCCCTATCTGACGATCACCAGCTTGTGCGTCGCCAGCCGCGCTCCCTCGCGCACGCGGAGCAGGTAGGCGCCGGCCGCCACGGCGCGGCCCGCCTCGTCCCGTGCGTCCCAGGTGAACGACATCGGCGCCGCGCTGCCGGGGCCGCGGTGGAGCAGCCGCACCAGGTGGCCGCGCACGTCGTACACGCCCACCTCGAGCCGGCCGCGCCCGCTGGACGTCACCTCGAACGACGAGGTCCCCGGCGACGGATTGGCCAGCAGGAAGCGGATCGACGGCAACACCGCCTCATCGCTCGTCTGCGGCGCTCCGGTCAGGCTGTCGGGACCGTGCAGCCCGTGCCCCGCCGCGACCGCCTGGTCCCAGTTGCCGATGAACTCCCACCAGTTGCCGAGCGCCTCGTCGCCGTACGCCAGGCCGTTGTCGAAGCCCGGCATGCTCATCATCCAGTACATGTACCACTGCGTCTCGATGCGCTGGCTGAAGTCCATGACGCCGTCGGGCCACGGCCACACCAGCGATCCCCAGGTGTCGGCGTTCACCGGCGTGAAGGCGCCCGAGCCGTCGACGGTCCAGTCGGCGATGTCGCTGAGGACCACCGCCTGGTTCTCGTAGTCGTAATCGGCCAGCGTGTTGGGCGGGCTGTGCGTGTCGCCGCAGCGGCCGGTCACCTTGTTGCCGTCCTGGTCCTGGCCGCGCCACTGCTTCCAGAAGAGGTCGGTGTTGCCGTCCTGCTGCTCGTTCACCCAGGCGAACTGCGATTCCAGCTGGTGCCCGTGGTCGTGGATCGCCTCGGCCTGGCTGCGGCGGAAGTTGTAGCCGTAGACGACGTAGGTCCTGTCGTAGACCGGCAGGTCGGACGGGTCGCGGTTGCTGTTGGAGATGTCGCCCGTCAGCGGGCTCGACATGTTCGATTCCCAGCCGCCGCGGAAATCGGCCACGTCGTGCAGGCCCGCATCGAAGCTGGGCCAACGCCCCAGGCCGCCCGTCCAGACCCAGATCTCCTTGACGCCCAGGTCCTCCACGTAGTGGCGCACGTCGAGGCGGTCGAAGATCGCGAACCAGTCCGCTTCCCACAACGGGTCGCCCTGGTCGTAGCCGACGATCTTGCCGGGCGGCGTCTGTTCGTACACGGTGATCTGGTCCACCACCCGGTAACCCAGCGACGGCCGCGCCTGCGGGTCGTTGTACGCGCGGAAGCGGCTGCCCTGCTCCAGGGCGAACTTCGTGCGGCGGTTCATCGCCAGCACGTCGGCATCCAGCTGGGCCAGGGTCAGCGGGTTCAGCCACCAGAAGTCCGGCGAGATGGACGTGTCCAGGTTGACCCCGTCGGCCGTGGCGAAGTACCTGATGACCAGCACCGGCACCTCCCAGATGGCGTCGTCCGCGGGCGTCGACAGGTCGTTCGGCAGCGCTTCGTGCGTCGGCGCCAGGACCGGCGCCCGCACCTGCAGGTCGCACGTCGCCGACTGGCCCCGGTACGTCGCCGTCAGCGTGGCCGTTCCTTCGCCCACGGCGCGCAGTTCGCCGTCCGGCTGCACGCTCACGACATCCGCGTCGCTGGTCGACCAGACGGCGGCGCCCTGCGGGATCTCGATCTCGCCGACCTGCGTCGTGGCCGTCAGCGTCACGTGGACGGGCCAGGTCACCCACGGTTTGGTGGTGCGCGGCGCCGCCGCCAGGTCGGTGACCGCCACGCCCGCCAGGAACGACGCTTCGATTTCCGCCGCGCTGCGCACGACGTCGCTGATGCGCCATTCGTCGATCGCGCCCTGGAGCGTGCCGTCGACGCCCTCGCCGCCGATCTGGAACTGCGTGGCCGCGATCGCCGGCGGCGTGAAGCCCACGCCCTCTTCGCCTCGCTTCACGCCGTCGATGTAGACGCGAACGAATTCGCTGTCCCAGGTGAACGCGCAGTGGTGCCACTGTTCGGCCGCCCATTCGCCGGCCACGTTGCAGCTCGCGCCGCGTTCGGGCAGGCCGTGGTCGCTCCACCGGTTGATCATGATCCGCAGGTTGTCGGCGCCGTCCTTCGCCAGCAGCAGGCCGCCCCACGTCCCCCAGGTCAGCATCAGGTACGTCCCGCCGTCGTTGCCGTTCCAGTGCGGCTTCAGCCAGAACTCGACGGTTCCCGCCGCCATGACCAGGTTGTTCGCCGCGGCGTAGCGCAGTTGCGATCCGTTCGGCAGATCGATGGCCTGACCGAACACGCCGTCCGTGTAGCCGATGCCCGAGGCCGTGGTCGGGTTCTCGCCCGCCGCGCCCAGCAGGTTCCCGTTGCCGTGCAGAAGCAGGAGCGTGTGCTCGTCAGGCGTGAACTCCTGTGCGATGGCAGGCCCGACGGCGATCGTGAGCATCAGAACCGCGACGCCGATCCTTGCGAATGGATGCATGAATAACCCCCCGTTCCGACGATTCTGCTCGCTGAAGCGATGGATCTCCCGCGAAATTATAGTACACATCCCGGCGCGCGCGGCCGGAAATTGCATCGCGGGGGCCGGTGGCGCGGGAGCGTGGTTGCGGAGTGCGGCGGTCGTCGTTAGAATCGGCGCCGGCAGACGGTCGTTTCGTGAACTGCAATCTGGAGGTTCGGTGTGAAGTCGAGACATGCCCTGATGGTGGCGGCGCTGGTCGCATGTCTGTTCCGGCGCGTCGGCCGGGGAGTGGCAGAAGTCGGCGGACCTGGGGCTGATGTTCAGCCAGAGCGGGTACAGCGGATCCTGGGCCGGCAGCGAACTGGGCACGGTGGTCTGGACCTTCAGCGGCGACGTCGCGGCGCAGAAGGACCTCAGCACCTCCACGAACTGGAAGAACACGCTGAAGCTCACCTACGGCCAGACCCACCAGGAGCGGGAGACCGCCGCGGGCAAGACCTGGGCTTCGCCCCTGAAGTCGACCGACCGCATCTTCCTCGAATCGCTGATGCGCTTCGGCGTCGAGCGCCCGATCACGCCGTACGTGGCGTTCGCGGCCGAGACCCAGTTCCACGACGCCGACAAGCACCCGCTGACGCCGGCCCTGCTGACCGAGTCCGCGGGACTCGGCCGCCAGCTCGTCAAGAACGAGACGACCGACCTGACGACCCGCGTCGGCCTCGGCGTGCGCCAGCGCACGGCCTACCGGGTCGCGACGGTCCAGGACGCCGGTCTGGAGTGGGTCTCGGACCTGACGCACACCTTCAACCCCCAGCTGAACGTTGTCTCGAAGCTGCGCGTCTTCCAGGCCGTCACCAGCAACCTCGACGAGACGTACGGCGACGACTGGCAGGGCACCGACGCCGCCCTGGAGACGAAGTTCTCGGCGCAGGTCTCCAAGTACATCCAGACCACGCTGTTCCTGGAGTGGCTCTACGACCGCGAGATCTCCGACCGCGGGCGGTGGCGGGAGATCTTCGGGTTCGGCGTGACCTACAAGCTGTTCTAGCCCCCCCCCCGTTCAGGAGAGGTTGGCGCCGGAGGCCGGGCAGCATCACCAGGGCGGAGACGAGCAGGCCGGGGAAGATGGGTTCGACGCCGCACCAGGGGGCGCCGCGGCCGAGGGCCAGCCAGGCCAGGGAGACGCCGCCGGAGGCGAGCATCGAGGCGGTGGCGCGGCCCGGGCGCGGTCGCCAGCGCGTGTGGCCGAGGGTGATCGGCAGCAGCAGCACGGGCGTGCCCACGCTGCCGAGGTGGTGCCAGAGGCCGACCACCGATCCCGACCACAGGGCCAAGGCGACGGCGAGGACCGAGGTCGCGAGCAGGCCGGCGCGCACCGCCGTCATCGCGCGGGGGTCGTCGGCCGGCGAGCCGCCGGTTTTGAGGCGCAGCCAGACGTCGCGGCCGCCGGTGATCGCGGCGATGAAGGCGTAGGAATCGACCGTGGACATGATCGTCGCCAGCAGGCTCGTCAGGAACAGGCCCTGCAGCAGCGGCGGCAGGGCGACCGCCGCCAGCCGCGGGAACGCGGCCACCGGCTCCGCGAGGCCGGGCAGGACGGCGCGCGCGTAGAGGCCCGCCGTGGTGGTCAGGAAGTCGAACAGGACCCAGAACAGGATCGAGACGAGCAGGCCGCGCCGGGCCGTGCGCTCGTCGCGCGCGGCGCTGCAGCGCTGGTAGAAGGCCGGCTCGACCAGCGGTCGAGGCCGCGATCACGTACCAGACCGCGACGGCCTGGAAGCCGCGGCCGCCGTGCCAGGTCAGATGCTGCGGCGGCAGGGCGTCGCGCAGGAAGTCCCAGCCCCCGAACTTCGCGACGCAGACCGGCACGAGCACCAGGAAGCCCAGGAACATCAGGACGAACTGCACGATGTCGGTGCCCACCACCGCGCGCAGGCCCCCGCGCATCACGTAGCCCACCGACAGCGCCGTCCCCAGCGCGACGCCGAGCCACAGCGGCCAGCCCGTCGCCATCTCGAACAGCACGCCGAGCATCAGCACATAAGCCGCCGGCACCGTCATCACGAAGATCACCGTCGCGCCCAGCACCGCCGTGCGCGTGCCGTAGCGCTCCTGCAGCAGGTCGGGCATGGTCAGCGCCGGGCCGCGCCGCGCGCGTCGTGCCAGGACCAGCGCGAAGACCAGCGCGTAGAGGTAGTAGGGCAGTCCGAACACCAGCCAGTTGGAGACGCCGTAGGTCCAGGCGTACTCGCCGACGCCGAGGATGCCGCCGTACCAGGTCGCGACCGTGGTCGCCACGAAGGCGGGCAGGGTCAGCCGGCGGCCGGCGACCAGGTAGTCGGCCTCGTCGCGCGCCGGCGCCCGGAACAGCCGCAGCACCGCGTAGGCCAGGAACAGGAGGTAGACGCCGACGATGATCATGGCGACGCGGCATCCCCGCGGAAGCCGGCGCGCCGCACGACCACCAGCAATGAGCCCGCGGTGACCGTCAGCCGCACGGGCCCCCGGCGACCTCGTTGGAGACGGTGGCCGGACCGCGCCCGTCCACCGCGGCGTCCCGCAGCGGGTAGCGGACGCCGTCGCACGCGACGCCGCGCGCGCCGCCCGGCAGCGGCAGCAGCGAGAACGTGGTCCCCCGGGGCAGGTCCCAGGTGCACGATTCGCCCGCGCCGACCCGCAGCGCCGCCGTCCCGGCGTCCGCCAGCAGCAGGCGCAGCCGCCCGGCCCAGCGCTCCGGCAGCAGCGCGTTGTGCAGGGCGTGGTCGAGCAGGCCGCCGCCGGCGCCCAGCAGCACGGCCTCGCGGCAGCCGTCGTCCAAGGCGAAGGCCAGGGCCTTCTCCGCGTCGGTCGTGTCCTGCCGGGCGTCGCGCGCCACCGTCACGCCCGGCGGCACCTCGCTCACGCCCGCGCCCAGGGTGTCGAGGTCGCCCACGATCGCGTCCGGCAGGCGCGGGAGCGCCGCGTAGGGCCGGCCCGCGGCGTCGGTGCAGAGGAAGAGGTCGGCCAGGGCCAGGTGGGCGGCCAGCAGGCGCGGCGGCGGAGGCTCGCCGTCGGCCAGCACGACCGCGCGCCGGCCGCGCTTCGGCAGCAGGATCCCGTCGAGGGCGGGCGGCGCCGCGTCAGAAGTCATAGCGCACCCCCGCCTCGAAGTGGCGCCCGGCGGCCGGAATCAGCCAGCGGCCGCCGTACCAGTAGCCGCTGGTCTCGTACGCCTCGTCCAGGAGGTTGCGCACGTCCAGCGAGAGGCGGGCGCCGCGCAGGTCGGGCGCGAAGGCGGACAGGTCCCAGCCCGCGCCCAGGTCCAGGGTCGCGTAGCCGTCGATCGTGCGCTCGCCGCGCCCCGTGGCGTCGAGGTGCTGGCGGCCCACGCTGCGCAGGCGCACGCGGGTGTCGAGGGCGCCGAAGTCCGACGCCAGGGTCAGGCTCGCGAGGTGGTTCGGGAACAGGGGGATCGGGTTGCCGGCGTAGTCGAAGCTGCCGCTCTCCCAGGTCTCGGGGTCCAGGGTGGCGACGTAGGCGTCGAACTCGTCCCAGCTGCGCGAGGCGGCCACCCGCAGCTCGTGACGGTCGGCCAGGCGCGCGGTCAGGCCCAGTTCCAGCCCGCGGTGCAGGGTGCGCTCGGCGTTGCCGCGGATCGCGGCGCCCTCGTCGTCGACCGCGCCGTAGGGCACGATCTCGTTCGTGAAGTCCATCCAGTACCCGTTCAGCGTCCAGCTCAGGCGCTCGCCGCGCCACGACCAGCCCAGCTCCCAGTCGACGGCCTTCTCCTCGCGGACGTAGGGGTCGGACCACTGCAGGTAGTCGGTGTCCCCGTCGCCGTCTTCGTCCACGCCGCGGCTGGTGCGGAACAGCGGCGCGACGCCCAGGTCGTCGGGCCCGTACCAGGTGTCGTAGAGCTCGCCGTCGGTCGGCTCGCGGCGCGTCACGCCGACGTGGAGGTACGTCGTCGCGCGCCCGCCCCACGGCCGCGACGGCAGCTCCCAGTGCACGCCGCCCTTGGGGTTGAACCAGTCGTAGCTGACCTCGTAGGCGTGGCGGTCCGCGCCGGTGAAGTTGCCCAGCGCGGCCTGCCGGAAGGCGTACTGCTTGTGCTGGAGCTGCAGGTCGGCGATCAGGGTCAGGCCCGGCGCCGCCTCGAACATCGTGTTGACGAAGACGCTCTGCGCCTGCTTGTCGCCGGTGTAGCGGTAGTAGTCCACGCCCTGCAGGCCGTCGGCGACGCCGGCCACCGACAGCACGTCGCCGTGGTGGTCGCTGTGGAAGTCGTAGAGGTCGCCGCCCAGGATGGTGCGGCCGCCGGCGTGGCGGATCTCCAGGTGGGGCACCCAGCCGAGCTGGTCCTTATCCACGATCTTGCGGCGCACGAGGTCGACCACGTCGTCGGCGCCGATGCCCAGCGAGTGGTCGAGGCTGTAGTCGCCGGCCCGCACCCCCTCTTTCAGGTTCTCGTAGAACCCCTCGCCGTGGATCAGGTAGGCGGCCTGCACCAGGGTCACGCGGTCGGACAGGACCCAGCGGTGGTGCAGCTCGTAGTGGGGCTGCCGGAAGTCGTCGACGGCGTGCGGGTAGGTCTCGGGGTTGGCGCGCCGGTCGACGAGCAGGTCCGCTTCGGCGGCCGCGTTCCAGCCGTGCCGGCTGACCTCGTGGCCCGTGTAGACGTTGGCCTGCAGCGACTGGTTCCCGCCGGTCCAGCGCCCGCTCCAGAACACGCCCCACAGACGGCTGCCGGTGCGGTCGCGGAAGCCGTCGCTGACGATCCGCGACCAGCGGGCGGCGCTGCTGAAGCCGCCGCCGATCCGTCCGGACTGCCAGGCGACCGAACCGCGCCGGGTGCCGAAGCTGCCGCCCTGCAGGGCGACGCGGCCGGAGGGCTCGTCGCCGAGCTGCTCGGTGACGAGGTTCACGGTGCCGCCGACGGCGGTGGTCGCGCCCAGCGAGTTGGTGATGCCGCGCTGCACCTGGACGTCCTGCAGCGACGAGGCCAGGTCGGGCACGTCCACCCAGTACACCTGGTGGTCCTCGGGGTCGTTCAGCGGGATGCCGTTGATCATCACGCCCACGCGCTTCTGGTCGAAGCCGCGGATGTTCAGGTAGGTGTATCCGACGCCGTTGCCGGCGTCGGAGGTGGCGTGCAGGCCCGGGGTGTCCTCGAGCAGCAGGGGCAGGTCGCCGGAGCCGAGGCGGTCCTGCAGTTCCGCGGCCGTGATGTTGTGCTGGCTGAGCCGCACATTCCCGCCGTACCGCGAGGCCGTGACGACCACTTCGGGGGCCCAGCCCAGGCCGACGGTGTCCGCGAGCGCGGCGCCGGGCTCGGCCGCCGGGGCCGCGGAGGCGATCAGGAGGCAGGCGAGAACCGCGGCGCCGGGGCCGGCCGCGTTGGGGAAGCGTGCCATGGTGGTTCCTCCCTGAAGGGTCGTGGAACCGGCGGCTATCAAACAAACGCCGGCTCCGTCGAGGGGGCCGGCCGCATGGCGGTCGTTGCAGATTCCCGTTTCCCTACGCCGGCATGACCCGGGTCAGGTTCCAAGGGTCTCTCTCAGGCCTCGAAGGCCACCCCTAACGGTTGACCCGACCACCATAGGCCCGGCGTCGGGACGTGTCAAGGATGGCGCGGTCGTGGCGCTGAGCGGGGGCCGTGTTAACGTCCTGCCGCTGACCTGGCGACCCGAGCCGAACGACGACGACCTGCACGGCGCGAGGTGCGACCGCGACGCCGAAGCGCCCCCTGGAACTGCTCCGCGAGCGCGCGCCTGTTCGTCAGACGCCCGGGCGCCCTGGCCCTGCCTGGGAGGGCGAGCGGTCGGCCCGGCTTCGCCTGGCGCCGGACCAGATCCACCACCCGGCTGTGCCGGGGGATTTCGTGGTCCGTCACGGGCGGATCCGCCTGTCGGAGTTCCTGCCGGATGGGCGGGAGGTCTGCCGCGCGATCCTGCAGGCCGGCTTCTGCTTCACGATCCACGCGCCGACGGCCGCCGGGCGCAACGGGACCGCACTGGGCGCCTGTGTGCTCATGGCCCTGGGCGAGGCCGAACTCTGGCAGCTGCCCACCGGTGCGCTCGGGCGCCTGGACGCGACCACCGACCACACCGTCGAGGAGTACCGATGACCGACCGCCGCCGCCCCCATACCCCGCTGGTCCTGTGCATCCTGGACGGCTTCGGCTGGCGCCGCGGGCCGGGCTCCGAGCACGGCAACGCCATCGCGCTGGCCGAGCCGGTGTTCTACGAGAGCCTGCTGGCCCGCTACCCGCACACGACCCTGCACTGCCACGGGCTCGAGGTCGGGCTGCCCGCGGGCCAGATGGGCAACAGCGAAGTGGGGCACCTGACGATCGGCTCGGGCCGCGTCATCGACCAGGACCTCAATCTGGTGACGCGCAGCCTCGCGAGCGGCGCCTTCGCCGAGCACCCCGCCTGGCGGCGCCTCGTCGCGGGGCTCAAGGAGCGCGGAGGGCGGCTGCACCTGCCGGGCCTGGTCTCCGACGGCGGCGTCCACTCCCACGTCGACCACCTCGTGGAGATCGTGCGGATCGCGGCCCGCCAGGGCGTGGCCGAAGATCTACGTCCACGCCTTCCTGGACGGGCGCGACACCGATCCCCACGGCGGCTTGCAGTATGTGCAGGACCTGGAGGCCGCACTGGCCGGCATCGGCGCCGGCAAGATCGCGACCGTCGGCGGCCGCTACTACGGCATGGACCGCGACAAGCGCTGGGACCGCGTCGAGAAGGCCTGGCGGGCCATGGTCCACGGCGAGGGGGAGACGTCGCCCGACGCCGCGTCGGCGATCCGCCGTTCCTACGAGGCGGGGGTCACCGACGAGTTCGTGCTGCCGACCGTGATCGTGGACGGCGGCGGCGCCCCGCTGGCGACGGTCCGCGACGGCGACGCCGTCTTCTTCTGGAATTTCCGCTCCGACCGGGCCCGCGAGCTGACCTGGGCGTTCAACGTGGACGGCTTCGACGGTTTCCCGCGGCCGTTGCGCCCCGTCGTGGACTACCTCTGCATGACGGTCTACGACGAGAGCCTGGGCCTGCCGGTCGTCTTCGATCCCGAGGCGCCCCGCGACCTGCTGGCCGACGTCTTCGCCGCGCACGGGGTGACCAACCTGCGCACCGCCGAGACCGAGAAGTACGCCCACGTGACCTACTTCTTCAACGGCGGGCGCGAGGAGCCCTTCGCGGGCGAGGACCGCCGCCTGGTGCCCTCGCCGAAGGTCGCCACCTACGACCTGCAGCCCGGGATGAGCGCGCCGGAAGTCGCCGCGATCGTCCTGGACGCGCTGGCGGCCGGCCGGCACGAAGTGATCGTGGTGAACTTCGCCAACGGCGACATGGTGGGCCACACCGGCGTGCTGGAGGCGGCGATCGCGGCGGTGCGGACGCTGGACGGGCTGCTCGCGAGGATCGTGCCCGCGGTGCTGGAACGCGACGGCGTTTTGCTGCTGACCGCCGACCACGGCAACTGCGAGGAGATGATCGCCCCGGACGGGCGCGTCCTGACCAACCACACCCTGAACGACGTGCCCTTCGTGGTGGTCGGCCGGGAGTTCGCCGGCCGGGACGACGCCCTGACGGTGCGGAACGACGCCGGCCTGAGGGACATCGCCCCGACCATGCTCGACCTTCTCGGGCTGCCCCGGCCGGCCGCCATGACCGGCCGGTCCCTCCTGGCGCCCTGATTTTGAACTCAATTCAATAAAAGGGGCCGTTCCCGCGGCCCTTTGTCATATGATGTGAAAAACCGCGAAGTTGTAGACAAATCAAGGGCTCCGGTGTATCATCTTGCGTGCACTGAGTCATGGGCCGCGATCCACTTTCCACGCTTCATAATCCTGAACTTGACGCCTGGATCCGACTCCCAACTCGTGCCCTGCGCGGGAAACGTGTGTCCGAAGCAGAGGAGACAGACAGTATGAAGCGATCGATTCAGAGCGCCGTGGCGCTCGCCGTCGTCGTGTGCGTGGCCGGCTTGGCCGCCGCCCAGACGATCGACGACATCCAGTACTACAATCCGACGACCGGCGCCCCGGCCAGCCCCTACAACGGCACGACCCAGACGGTCGAGGGCCGGGTCTACGTTCTGAAGGGCACCTACAACGCCGGCTCCCACTACATCATCGACGATTCCGGCAACGGCATCGCCTTCTTCAACTCGGCGGCTCCCCCGCTGACCTACGGCGACCGGGTCTCGGTCACCGGCACCGTCGGCATCTTCCAGGGCGAGATCCAGCTCTCCCCGGCGCCCACGGTCACCTTCCTCGGCGCCGAGGCCGCTCCGACGCCCGTCACGATGACCATCGCCCAGGCGAAGTCCGACTACGAAAACGTCGGCAAGTTCGTCTCGATCTCCGGCACGATCTCGACGGCGGTGGCCTCCAACCAGTTCAAGATGCACTCCGGCACCGACACCATCATCGTCTACGTCGACACCGACACGGGGATCAACACGGGCGGCGTCGCGATCGGCGACAGCTACCGGATCATCGCCCCGCTGGTCAACTTCACGGGCGGCATCATGGAGCTGAAGCCCCGCCGCCAGAGCGACCTCATCGAGGGCTCGGGCCCGATCGTCGACGCCGTCAACTGCGCCGACTGGACCCCGCTGGCCAGCGACCCGATCACCGTCACCGCGACGATCACCGACGACGTCGCCGTGACCTCCGCGGCCCTCTACTACCGCGACGACTCCGGCGACAGCACCGGCGTCTTCCTGAGCACCCCGATGACCAACACCAGCGGCAGCACGTGGTCGGCGACCATCCCCGGCGGCTTCCTGGGCCGTCAGGTCGACTTCTACGTCCGCGCCCTGGACGGCAACGGCAACATCTCGCTGAACCCGGGCGACGCCCCGGCCGGCTGGTACGAGGTCGCGGTGGGCATCACGTCCATCCACGACGTGCAGTACGTCGACCCCGCGACCACCCCGCAGAACTCGCCGTTCACGGGCCGCGTTGTCAACGTGCAGGGCATCGTGACGGCCGGCACCGGCGACGCCGGCTCGACCAGCAAGTTCATCATGCAGGACGGCTCGGGCACCTTCAGCGGCCTGCTCTGCTACGAGGGCACCGCCGCCAACTTCCTGCTGCCCGGCGACGAGGTCCAGGTCGGCGGCTACATCGAGGAGTACTTCGGCCTGACCGAGATGAACCCGCACAACGGCACGGCGATCGAGTACATCTCCTTCGAGAACGCGCTGCCCGCCTACAACCAGGCGCACACCGCCGTCCTGGCCGACGACACGTCGCCCGGCGGCTACCTGGGCGAGGCCTACGAGAGCGTCCTGGTGAGCACGTTCTCCTCGACCGTGGTCGACACCCTGGGCTCGGCCCTGTACAGCGAGTTCCTGGTCTCCGACACCGGCGCGCGGGCCGACTCGCTGGTCGTCAACGCCGCCTTCAACATGGTGTACGCGCCGGTCATCGGCGACGTGGTCACCGTGAAGGGCTTCATGGACTACGCCTTCGGCGAGTTCCAGCTGGTCCCGCTGCGCGACGAGGACATCACCGTCGGCGCGACGGCCGTCGAGGGCGACCTGCCCCAGATCCTGCCCGCGGGCGGGTTCTCGAGCATCAAGCCGAACCCGTTCAACCCCAAGACGGAGATCCGCTTCGTCCTGACGCGGGACAACCTGGTCCAGCTGAACGTCTACAACATCCGCGGCGAGCTGGTCTCCACGCTCGTCAACGAGCGGCTCCAGGGCAGCGGCGAGCGCGTCGTGACCTGGGACGGCACCAACAACGCGGGCCAGCAGGTGGCCAGCGGCACCTACTT
The DNA here is from genome assembly GCA_016706845.1 of bacterium. Taxonomy (GTDB): domain Bacteria; phylum Krumholzibacteriota; class Krumholzibacteriia; order LZORAL124-64-63; family LZORAL124-64-63; genus PNOJ01. Next base: position 72,066 of record JADJIV010000004.1, on the reverse strand, counting down.
CGCCCGTCTGCGCATCGGCGGCGACGTGCTGCAGGTCCGCAAGCTCATGCTGGTGAAGTAGCCGGTTCCCGACTGCTTCCCGGACGCACGGAAGCCCCGGCCCCGCGGCCGGGGCTTTCTCTTGCAGTTTCGATCTTTGTTGATTACACTGGAACCACCGATTGCGACACTCCAGCGAGGATGTGGGACGTGAACGAGTTGATCCGGATCTCCGACGCGGCGGCGGACGCCTTCGGCGCCCTCGACCTGCCGCCGGACGGCCTGCGGGCCATCCGACTCTACTTCCAGGGCTTCGGCTGAGGCGGTCCCTCCGTGGGCATGGCTCTGGACGAGCCTAAGGACGACGACAAGACAGTTTCGACCCGGACGCTGGATTTCATCCTGGCGCCGGACGTGGTCTCGGTGATCGAGCAGGGCGGCGGCATCGTCATCGACTACGTCGACGACGGCGCCCGCAGGGGCTACACGCTGAACCTGGCCGACCGCCTCGGCGGCGAGTGCGGGGGCGGCAGCTGCGGCAGCGGCAGCTGCGGCTGACCATTGCCGGGAATCTGAAAAAGAAGGCGGGGAGGGCGACCCTCCCCGCCTTCGCTTTCTGCAGCGGCCTTCCTGCGATTCAGCGAAAAGCCACGATGTAGGCCACCCAGGCCGGCGAATTGTCGCCCCCGTTGTCGATCTGGAATTCGCCGCTGGGCTCGCCGTCCTCGTCGGCGCCCTCCCAGTAGACCTCCACCCGCGAGAAGCCGACCTCCAGCAGCAGGTCGCGCACCTCGGGGATCGACCACAGGCGCCAGTGGTAGACGAAGGCGTCGGTCAGTTCGCTGCCGTCGGGGAAGCGGAAGTGGATCCGGCAGACGTACTCGTGGGTGATGGGGTTGAAGGCGTCCTGGTCCCACACGTAGGTGTAGCCTTCGCAGTCGCGCTCCTCGAACTGGAGCACCTGGGCCTCGGACCCGCCGAAGATGTCCAGCATCAGCATGCCTTCGTCCCGCAGCGAGCGCCGGCAGTTCTCCAGGTAGCCCTTCAGTTCCGCGCGCTCGTGGAAGCACCACCACGAGAAGTTCGTGGCGGCCAGGACGTCGACGGGCGGCCCGCAGACGCGGCGCACGTCGTCCTGCACCATCGTGGCGCGCGCGGCGTCGGCGCCCAGCGGCTGCACGTTGTGCTCGCGGCCCCAGTCGAGGGTCGGGCCGTCGAGGTCCACGCCGAGCGCCGTGTTGTCCGGGCGGTGGCGGATCCAGCTGCAGCCCAGGTTGAGCGTGCCGCAGAAGTCCTCGCGCAGGTCGCGCGGGGGGCGCCCGTAGACGGCGGCGAAGGCGCGGTCGATGAACTCGACTTCGGCCTCGGGGTTCTGCACGGCGTTCTCGTAGAGCCAGTGGGGATCGGCGGTGGCGGCGGTCAGCCGCGGACGCCTGGCTGTCCTGGGCAAGGTGTTGTCTCCCGATCGTACGGCCCTCCGGTGGCGACCCCGCGCGGGACGCCGACGCCGGGGAACATAATCACACGCGGCGACTGCGAACAACCACCAATCGGTCGGATCCCGCCCTGAATCCGCGGCGCACCGATCCTGCACGATCGCCGGCGCCGGAGACCTGAATTGCCCTGTCCGGACCGGCCCGCCACCCGACAATGAACAGCGGTATCGCGTTCGGGGTCCGTCCTCCCGCAGTCGTCCGCCCGGTCCCGGGCCCTCAGCAACCGCCGCTTCCGGACGCCAACCCTTCATCCACGCGCCGCTTGCCGCGTCCTGGCGGGACATCTGCAATCCCATGTGCAAAAGCGCGTTACGTAAACGTCGCCCGCCCCGACCTGTGGCATATCGCTTGCACCTGGACCCGCTGGCCCGTGCCGCAACGCCGGATCTCCCTGTCCGGCTTTGCATTCTGCACGGCCGTCCGCGCCCCGGACGTTCCAGGATCCCTTCCACGGCGGGATGACCATGAACGAGCGCACGCGCAACAGGATCGCCATCGCCAAGTTCGCCACCGTCCTGGCTGTGGGCCTGCTGGCCCTGGCGCCGGCGGCCGCCCTGGCCTTCGACCACCTCGAGATCACGGTGATCAACCCCGAGATCGTCGACGGTCGGCCCGCGGTCACCATCTACGAGCAGTTCAGCGTGCTCGTGCGGGCGGTGAACACCGACGGCACGACCGACACTGCGGCGGACTTCATCCGCGCCGCGCTGTCCTCGCCGGACGTGGCTGCGACCCTGCCGGCTTCGGCTTACCTGCAGAACGGCGAGCGCATCTTCACCGGGATCGATTTCCTGGACGACGGGCAGCCGGTGCGGTTGCGCGTCGCGGACCAGGACGACGGTTCGGTGCCGTTCGCCCAGGTTGAAATCAACTGCTACAACTTCGTCCACCACTTCGAGATCGGCGTACCGGCCGGCGACAAGTACGTCGGCCAGAACGTCGCGCTGACGGTCACCGCCCGCGACCTCATGAACGTGGCCGTCCGCAACTTCGACGACGACGTGGTGCTGTCGCCGGCGATCGGGCACTTCACCTCCGGCCCGTCGCTCACCATCGGCGGCGGCTCGTTCGTCGCCGGCGTCGCCGCGGCCAACGTCGTCTTCCAGGGCACCGACCCGGCGCTGCAGCAGAACACGGTCAACGCCCTGAACACTGTCGTCTACCCGACGCAGGCCGCGGCCGCGGCCGGCAGCGGCCTCGTGGCGCCGCTCTATCCCGGGGCCCTGAACCGCGTCGTCCTGCTGCTGCCGGGCCAGACCCTGACGCCGGGCGTCAGCCCGGGCCGCAGCGGCACGGCCATCGCCCAGATCTCGGGCTTCCCGTTCACCGGCATCGACGTCTACGCGACCGACCAGTACTGGAACCCCGTGGCGTCGGGCCCCTTCCCGACGCTGGCCTGGAGCGCCAACGACGCGGCCCCCGGCGTGGCGCTGCCCGCCGGCGGGGCCATGAGCAGCAACACGGTCCAGGACCAGTCGGCCACGCTGATGACCTCGGGCCTGCGCCAGGTGACGGTCACCGCCTCGGGCCCGATCTCGACCTCGAGCTCGGCCAACGTCCAGGTCAACCCGGCCGGGCTCCACCACTTCTCCTTCGACTACGCCGTGCTCGACACCAACGCCGTGCAGGCGACCACGACCCCGTTCCAGATCCGGGTGCGCGCCTACGACTCGTTCAACAACGTGTTCCCGTACAACGGGCCCGTCTCGATGCGGGTCCGCATCGGCGCCGTCGACGAGAGCGCGGACTACCTGATCACCACCAGCAACAACTTCGTCAACGGCGTGCTCAACGCCTCGGTGCAGGTGACCAAGCGTGCGTTCAGCGCCCGGCTGATCGTCGACAGCAACACCGGCGTGGTGACGCTGTCGGGCGACTTCCAGGTGAACGCGGGCCCCATGGAGAAGGTCCTGTTCACGCTGCCGGGCCAGACCTGGACCCCGGGCCTGAACGACCCGGCCTTCGGCGGCAACATCGGCCTGCCCACGCCGATCATCGCCGGGCAGATGATCGAATCCCTGGAGATCAGGGCCGTGGACCGCTACGGCAACCTCGTGTCCGGCTCGCGCACCGTCGCGATCACCTGCCCGACGGGCCACCTGCTGCTGCTCGACGGCGGCGGCACCCTGATCGAGAGCGGGGTCATCACCCTGAACGGCACCGGCGTCTACAGCGCCCTGATGGCGACGCACGGCGACCAGCTGCTGCAGGCCAGCGTCGGCGGCCAGGCGGACAGCTTCTCGAGCCCCCTGCGCGTCTCGCCGAACGTCTACCAGCGGCTGATGGTGATCGCGCCCGGCGAAACCCTGGACGCCGGCACGATCTACGCGCCCGGCAAGGTCGGCACCCCGTCCCCCCAGGACGCGGGCGCGCCCTTCAACATCCAGGTCATCGCCACGGACTACTACTACAACCCCATCGAGGCGACGAGCCCGTCCCTGCCGATCCCGCTGGTGTTCACCAGCACCGATCCCCAGGCGACCCTGCCCGCGGCGCCCCAGAGCTTGCAGTCCGGGACCGGCGTCTTCCCGGTCACGCTCGAGACTCTGGCGGATCCGAACCAGCAGCTGGTCACCGCCACCGACCCGGTGAGCACGCGCACCGCGTCGGCGCTCATCCCGGTCGAGGCCGGCGTGATCGACCACTTCGAGATCGGCGTCAACGACGGCGTCAACCCCGACCCGACCGACATCCTCGAGCCGGTGCCCGACCACCAGGCCGGCGCCTGGCTGCCGAACCTCACCGTGATCGCGCGCGACGCCTACGGCAACCACATCCGCACCTTCACCGACAGCGTCTCGCTGCGCCTGAACGTGGGCGGCGACGTGCTGGCGCCGCTGCGCGTCAGCCTCGCCGACGGCTACGGCACCGGCATCTACCAGGGCGTGTGGCGCGGCAGCATGCGCATCACGCGCGCCGGCCAGGGCATCACCGTGTCGGCCGTGGACGACGTCTACGGGCGCACCGGCGAGAGCAACCCCTTCACCGTCTTCCCCGGCGCGTACGCGGGCCTGCAGGTCCTGCTGCCGGGCGAGACGGCCACGCCGGGCGAGGCGCCCGGCAAGTTCGGCGAGCCGCTGCCGGTGGTCGCCGGCGCGGACGTGACCGCCGCGGTGACCGCCCTGGACGCGTGGTGGAACCCGGTGCCCGCCAGCCCGATCGTCAGGGTGTCGACCAGCAGCTACGCCGACCTGGTCACGGCCAACGACGTGCCGCTGGAGCCCGACGGCTCCACGGCCTTCGCCCTGTCCTTCCGCACGGCGACGACCCAGACGCTGCGCGCGCGGGACCTGGCGGTGTCCGCCCGCCGCGACTCCAGCGCCGTGCGCGTGAATCCCGGCGAATTCTACCGCCTGCTGGCCGTCGCGCCCGGCGAGACGCCGAACCCCGGCGGCCCCGAGGTCGACGGCAAGACCGGCACGCCCGCGGTGCAGACCGCGACGCTGCAGTTCCCGCTGACCGTCGACGCCGTCGACCGCTTCTGGAACCGCGTCGACAACAGCGTGCACAACATCCACCTCGGCAGCGACGAGGGCTCCGTCGTGCCGGGCAATCCCCTGAACAACGGCCAGGCGCTCGCCGCCGGCGAGATCGTGTTCCCCGTGGCGCTGTCGAGCCTCGGCTACGCCACGCTCACGGCCTACGACCTGACCGACGCGGAGATCCTGGGCCACGACGTGGTCGTGCAGGTCGCCGCCGGGGCCCAGTACCGGATCACGACCCCCGACACGGCGTTCGTCGGGCCGCCCAGCTCCTTCGCCATGAGCGTGGAACTGGTGGACGAGGCCGGGACCGTCATGACCAACGCCTACAACCAGGTCACCCTGCGCGCCCTGACGCCGACGCTGCAGCCCGCCCCGGGCGTGCTGCTGGCGACGCAGGCCCAGCTGACCGCCGGCGTCGTGGCGATCCCCGCCCAGGCCTACGACGTCGCCAGCCGCATCGTCATCGAGGTGAGCGACTCCTCCGGCCGCCTCGGCTACAGCGACATCATCCGCATGGATCCCAACGGCCTGTGGTACGACGTCGTCGTCGGCACGACGCCCGCGCCCGTGGCGGGGCCGCCGGCGGCCTTCCCGGTGACGGTGAGGCTGCGCGACACCGAGACGGGATCGCTCGTGGACGACGACCGCTTCTTCAGCGTCGCGGTCGTCGACGGCGGCGGGACGCTCGGCGCCGGCGCCGTGGGCGTGACCTCGCGCCGCCTCGTCGACGGCCAGGTCAGCTTCCAGCAGACCTACACGCAGGCCGGCGAGTTCGCGGTGCGCGCCTTCGATCCCAGCGGCCTGGCCGGCGACAGCCCCCTGTTCACCGTCCGGCCCGCCGGCTATCAGCGGCTGCAGCTGCTGACCCCGGGCGAGACGGCGCGGCCGGGCGAGGCCGCCTTCGCCGCCACGGGCAAGTCGGCCCTGCCGGACACCCAGCGTTCGGGCGAACCGTTCCCGATGGTGGTGCGGGCCGTGGACCAGTACTGGAACCCGATCGGCGACGCGTCGGGCGGCCGGGTCCACCTCTCGGCCACCGACGGCTCGTTCTCCTGGCCGGACAACCCCGACCCGCAGGACGCGCCGTTCTTCCTCGGCAGCCGCGCCGTCGACGCCTTCCTGGTGGCCGAGGGCGCGGTGGGCGTCACCGTGGGCGACCTCGACGCGCCGCAGCTGCCGGGACAGACCGTCGCGGTGCCGGTGCGCCGGCCCTACGTCTACCAGATCACCGTGCCCGCCGCGGCCCAGACCGGCGGCATGCCGGGCTTCGCGATGACGGTGCGGCTCGTCGATCCCGACACCGGCGAACCCGTCGCCGGCGCCGGCCACCGGGTCGACCTGACGCCGCTGCGGGCGAATTTCGCGCCCGGCAACGGCGTGCTCGGCACCACGGAGGTCTACCTGATCAACGGCGTCTCGTTCATCAGCGATCAGAGCTACAGCGCCCTGGAGGACCTGCGGATCCGCGTGTCCGACGACTTCGGGCGGCAGACCACGAGCAGCGTCGTGACGATGCAGACGGGCGGGCTCTACTACGACGTCGCGGCCCCCGCGGCAGCGATCGTGGGCGGCCCGGCCACCTTCCCGCTGGCGGTCGACCTGATCGACAGCAACACCGGCGAGCGCGTCGCGGCCCACAGCGGCCTGATCCAGATCTCGGTGCTGAGCGCCGCCACCGGCGAGGCCGGCGGCGGCGTGCTGGGCACCGTCCAGCAGATGCTGACCGGCGGCCACACCGACGTCCAGCAGACCTACACGCTGGCCGAGGAGGTCTACTTCCGCATCGTCGACGGCGACGGCAACGAGGGCTTCTCCAACAGCTGCCGCCTCGCGGCCGACGGCTTCAAGCAGCTGCAGATCGTCGCGCCCGGCGAGACGCCGGAGCCCGGCGCCGAGGTCGGCACCGGCAAGACCGGCGCGCCGGTCGTCCAGACGGCGGGCGAACCCTTCGTCGTGGAGCTGCGCGCGGTCGACCAGTTCTTCAACCCGATCACGTCGCTGGACGGCGGCGCCCTGGAGCTCGACTGCTCGGAGCCCGACCTGTTCGCGTGGCAGAACCCCGCGGACTACCACGCCCCCTTCATCGGCGGCCGCCGGCAGGTCGGGGTCGTGCTCGACGGCGCCGGCAACCTGGTCCTCAGCGCCGACGACAACCAGCACCCCGAGGCCGGCCAGGGCCACGTGACCATCCCGGTGGCGGAGGCCGTCTACCAGGTCAGCGTCCCGGACACGACCTTCGTGGGGCCGCCCTCGCGCTTCGGCGTGGGCGTGCGCCTGGTCAACCCCGCCACCGGCGCCACGGTGCCGGCCGGCAACCGCATCGCCCTGGAGGCGCTGCGCTACGACTTCGGCGCCCCCGACGGGCAGCTGGGCGTGACGGAATGGACGCTCCTGCAGGGCGCGGCCGACATCGCGACCCAGAGCTACGGCGTCAGCGAGCGCATCATCATCCGCGTCTCCGACGAGCGCGGCCGCTCGACCGACAGCCCCGTGGTGACGGTCATCCCGGTGGGCGTGACCTACGCGGTGACGGCCCCGGACACGGTCGTCGCCGGGGAGCCGTGGCCGCTGTCGGTCACGCGCGTCGACGTGACCACGGGCCGGCTGGTCACCGGTTACGACGAGACCTTCAGCATCTCGGCGATCAACGCCTGGTCGGGCGCGGTGCGCCCGGACCCGGCGCTCGTCCCGACCGGCGTGCTGCGCTACACCTACGGCGCCACCGTCGAGGGCCGCGCGCTGCTCGACGACCAGGCCTACGACCGCGCCGAGTCGATCTACCTGCGCGTGACCGACGCCGCCGGCGGCGACGTGCTCAGCCGCCTGATCACCGTGCTGGCGGCCCCGGCGCGGACCTTCACCCTGACCCTGCTCGAGTCGGACGGCTCGCCCTTCGACCGCGTCCTGCGGCCCGACCAGCAGATCCGCGTCCGCGTCGCGGCCCGCGACGAGGGCGGCAACCCGGCGCCCCGCGCCGCCGTCGCCTTCGAGGTCCGCGCCGGCGAGGCCACGCTCGGCTCGGCCCGCGCCGGCGCCGTCCACCTGCTGACCGGCAGCGACGGCACCGCCGAGACGACCCTGCGCGTCGCCGCCTTCGGCACCACCGACGTCCTGCTGCGGGCCGGCGTGGACGCCCTCGACCCCGAGGAGGTCCTGCTGGCCGTGGCCGGGCCGCCGGTCACCACCCCGTCCTTCACCGGCGTCGCCAGCGAGTACCTCGACGGCTGGTACGTCAGCGCCGACACGCAGATCACCCTGGCGGCGGTCCCGGGCATCCCGGAGGCCACCACCACGATCCGCTTCGACGTCGACCAGTCCGACGGCGCGCAGCCCCTGACCGCCTACCAGGAGGCCTTCAGCCTCGAGGAGCTGGCCCCCGGCGAATCCGGCGTTCATGTCCTGCGGTTCTTTGCCGAAGAGAACACGGGCGTGAAGGAGGCGCTGCGGCAGATCGTGCTCTACACCACGCAGGCGCTGGACGAGGGGCGGGAGATCACCAACCGGCCCAACCCGTTCAACCCCGTGCGCGAGCTGACGCGGATCCTGTTCAAACCGACGGCCGCCGGCACGGTGAACATCACGATCTACGACCTCTACGGGACGATCGTGCTGAATCGCCAACTGAACGCCGCCGCCGACCAGACCACCGAGTTCGCCTGGGACGGCCGCAACGGCCAGGGCGACGTGGTGGCCAACGGCGGCTACATCTGCCGGGTGACCGGCCAGGGCTTCGATTTCCGCCGCAAGATCGCGGTGGTGAAGTAGGAGAGGCCATGAAGCGCGACGCGGACAACAACCAGCGCCAGCACCCCCGACGCGCCTTCGGCGCGGCGGAAAGACGATACCCCGCGCTCCTGCTCCTGGCGGCCCTGCTGGCTGCCGGACCGGTCCTCGCCGGCCAGGACGGCGGTGCGCCCGGCGCGTTCCTGCGCTTCGGCAGCAGCGCCCGCAGCCTCGCCCTCGGCGGAGCCGTCGGCGCGCTCGGCGGCGACGTCGCCACCGTGTACTGGAACCCGGCCGCCCTCTCGCAGCTGCGCACCATGGAGGTGACGGCGATGGGGGCCACCCTCTTCGGCGACACCCGCTACTCGTACGTGGCGTTCGGCCTGCCGAGCGAGGGCCGCGGCACCTTCGCCTTCAGCGGCACCTTCACCAACAGCGGCGAGTTCGAGCGCGCGACCGAGTGGGTCGACATGAACGACACCTTCCAAGAGAAGGAGGGGATCTTCGCGCTGACCTACGCCCGCGGCAGCAGCCGCTTCGGCTGGGGCGCCACCCTGAAGTCGATCTCCCAGGACGTGGGCGGCTTCACCGGCTCGGGCTACGGCGCCGACGTGGGCCTCTACCTGCGCCCCGAGCGGCGGCTCAGCCTGGGCGTCTCCTACCAGAACGCCCTGCAGCCGGAGATCACGCTGCTGGAAACGCCGGAGAAGCTGGCCAGGACCCTGCGCGCCGGCGCCGGCCTGCACTTCTTCAACAACCGCATGCTCGTGCTGACGGACCTGGTCCGCACCGACCTCATGGACCTGGACTTCCAGGGCGGCATCGAGGCCTGGCCGTTGCGGCAGCTGGTGCTGCGCGGCGGCTACGACACGGTGCGCGACCAGACCAGCTTCGGGGCCGGCGTGCGCTGGCAGAACTGGCAGCTCGACTACGCCCACGTCGCGCACGACCTCGGCTCCACGACGGTGGTCAGCGCCACGATGCGCTTCGGCATCACCGACGGCGTCGAGATCCACAGCGACCGCCTGCGCTTCAGCCCGTCGGGCAACGACCGCAGCGTCTCCTTCGGCGTCGACACGGCGCTGCGCGGCGAGGTGGCCGAGTGGCGCGTCGAGATCCGCAACGACCAGGGCGAGCTGGTCCGCCGCATCTTCGAGGAGGGCCCGCCGCCGGAGGCCGTGGTCTGGGGCGGCGAGGACGAGAACGGCCGGCTGGTGGGCGACGGCGTCTACCGGGCCACCGTCGTCATCCTGGACGACCTGGGCCAGGAGTGGGACCACGTGGTCCAGGTCGAGATCATGGGCTTCCGCAACCGGACCCGCACTCCGATCCGCATCGACGTCGACGGTTCCGAGAGCCTGAAATCGCGAGAGGACGACCGATGAAACGACTTGCTGCCACCCGGCGGCCGGCCCGACCGGCCCTGCGGGATCTGTCGGCCCTGCTGGCCCTGCTGGCCCTGCTGGCCTTCGCCGCCGCGCCGGCCTTCGCCGGCGACGACGACGCCGTGGTCCCCAACGAGGACGCGCTCTGGCGCGCCGCCGGCGACACCTTCGCCCGCGACGCGGACAAGGGCAACGCCCTGCAGCAGTACCAGCTGTACCTGACGCACTACAAGAAGACCGACCGCGCGGCCCGCGCCCAGTACATGGTGGCCGAGTGCTACTTCTGCAACGGCGACTACGACACGGCGCTGCGCGAGTACGACCGCGTCGGGAAGTTCAAGGGCGGCGACCCGTTCCTCGCGGGCAGCGCGCTGCTGCGCCGGGGCGAGTGCCAGTTCAACCTGGGCAAGCGGGAGCGGGCCCTGGAGACCTTCACGCAGCTGCTGCAGCAGAGCGCCGACAGCTTCCTGGCCGGCGAGGCCCTGTTCGCCATGGGCCAGACCCAGGCCTCGCTGCAGGACTGGCGCAGCGTGGAGCGGACCTACAAGCAGCTGCTGGCCGACCGGCCCGGCTACCAGAAGCTGCCGCAGGTGCAGTTCGTCCTGGGCCTGTTCGCCTACGTCGAGCAGGACTACGAGGAGGCCACGCAGCATTTCGAGAAGGTGGACACGGACCTGGGCCTCTATTACCTCGGCCGCTGCCTCGAGGCCACGGGCCAGTACATCCTGGCCGTGCAGCGCTACCGCCAGGCCCTGCGGCTCTTCCCGGAGAGCCCGCTGGCCGACGACGCCGCGTTCAGCGTGGCGGAGGCCTTCTACAACAGCGACCAGAACAAGGTCGCCGCGCGCAGCTACCGCGACTTCCTCGAGGGCTACCCCGAGAGCAAGTTCGTGCCGATGGCCCGCTACAAGCAGGCCTGCGTGGACTACCGCTCCGGCGAGTACAACGAGTGCGTGAACAAGCTCGAGGACCTCTGCAAGGACCTCGGCGGCGAGCCGATCTGCGCGCCCGCCAACTACCTGATGGGCTCGGCCTGGATGGCGCTCGGCCGCACCAGCCACGCCATCTTCGCCTTCACCGAAGTGGTCAAGGGCTACCAGGACTCGGAGCTGGCCAGCGCCGCCATGCACAAGGTCGTCTACGCCTACATCGCCGAGAAGAACTACCCCCAGGCCGTCCTGATGGCGCACGAGTTCCTGGACATCTTCCCCGGCGACCCGCTGTCCGCCCGCGTCCAGGTTCTGCTGGGCTACGCCCACAAGGAGCTGCAGGAGTACGACCTCGCGGTGCGCGAATTCCAGAACGTCATGGACCGGCACGTCAACACCGACGCCGGCGAGCGGGCGCTGTTCCTGGCCACCGACACCTACCTGAAGCTGGAGCAGTACGACCGCCTGATCACCAACTACCACTTCATCGCCAACCGCCTGCTGCCGACGCCCAGCCCCTGGCGCGCCCGCACCTACTACCAGCTCGGCGAGGCCTACTACCACGAGGGTCTCTTCCGCGAGGCGGGCGGCATGTACCGGCTGGTGCTGACGGGCTACCCGCGCAGCGAGGTGGCGGCGGCCAGCTTGCAGGGGCCTCGTCGCCAGCTACAGCCAGATCGGCGAGTACGACCTGGCCCTCGAGGAGCAGGAGAAGTTCCTCTTCGAGCTGGCGAACGCCGACAGCGAGGAGGGCGGCAACTCGCTGGCCCTGGGCTCGCTGTACTTCAACCAGCACGACTACCAGAAGGCGCTGGAGGAGATCACCAAGTTCCTGGAGCGCAGCCCCGAGGGACCGCAGGTGGCGGCCGCGCTGCTGAACCAGGGCGACTGCTTCTACCGCCTGCAGTACTACGAGAACGCGGTGGAGGCCTGGCAGAAGCTGGTCACCAACTACCCGCGGGCGGGCGAGGCCGAAGAGGCGCTCTACCGCCTGGCCGACACGCAGTTCGGACTGGCCCGCTTCGAGCAGGCGCGCGCCAGCTACCTGACGCTGCAGAACCGCGCCCCCGACGGCCCGCACGCCGCCGACGCCGCCTTCGGCCTGGCCAACTGCCACTACAACCAGCAGCAGGACCAGGCGGCGATCACGGCCTTCCAGGCCTTCGTCGAGGCCTTCCCGGAGGACCCCCGCGTCGAGGACGCGGAACTCGGCATCCAGAGCTGCTACTACCGCAGCGGCAAGGACATGGAGGAGTACCTCGGCAACCGTCCGGACAGCCCCCTGGCCGGGGACTATTACTGGACTAAAGGTCAAAACCTCTTTGCCGAAGGAAACTACGAGGCCGCTGCCAAGGCGTTCGAAAAGGTCACTCTGGACTACGCCGACAGCGAGAGCGCCCCGGGCGCCCTCTTCTACCTGGCCGAGAGCTACTACCGCTTGGAGCAGATGCCGATGGCGCTCGCCGGCTACCGCAGCTTCCTGAAGACGAACCCCGACCACGAGCTGGTCGGGCTGTCGCGCTTCCGCGAGGGCACCGTCCTGTACAAGACGGAGCAGTACGAGGAGGCGGCGGAGGCCTACGAGTACCTGGTCGACACCATGCCCGCCGGCGAGTACTCGCCGCTGGCCCTGTTCAACGCCGGCCTCTGCTACCAGGAGCTCGAGGACTGGCCGTCCGCCATCGGGGCGCTGATCCGCTTCCAGGCGGACTACCCCGCCGACGAGCGGGCCAAGGGCCTCTCCTTCCAGATCGCCACGCTGTACCAGGACGAGCTCGGCGACTACGAGAACGCCGCGGCGGCCTACCAGAAGGCGCTGGAGAAGGGCGAAGCCGGCATCGAGGAGATCGGCTACCGGCAGGGCCAGTGCTACGAGAAGCTCGACCGCATCGAGCAGGCCGTCGCCAGCTACGAGATGTCCGCCAGCGGCGCCGACGCCGCGGCCCCGCACCGCATCGCCAGCCTGGCCCAGATCGGCCAGATCAGCGAGGAGCGCGGGGACTGGAACGCCGCCGTCCAGGCCTACAACCGGATCGTGCAGACCAACGGCAAGCCGGAATGGACGGCGATGGCCGAGGGCCGGCTCGCCGAGATCCAGGCCATGTCAGCCGGCAACTAGCCGGACAACACAGAGAGAGGGGAACCCGCTCATGATGGGGATGTCGCTCACCAAGACTCTTTTCGGATCACTGTCGATGATCGTGCTGATCATCTGTTCCGTGGTCACCGTAGGCTACGCCATCGAACGCAGCCTGTACTTCTACCGGTCCCGATCCGACTCGCGCGGCTTCATGAAGGCTCTGGCCGCGAAGATGAAGGGCGGGGACATGAAGGTCGCCGGCCAGTGGTGCGACCAGCAGAAGGGCGCGGCCGCCCGCGTCGTCAGCCAGTGCCTGCCGCACGCCGACATCCCCACTTCCGAGCTCAAGCAGCGCTTCGACACCGCCATCGAGATGGAGCAGGTGGAGATGGAGCGCAACCTGAGCGTGCTGGGCACGATGAGCAACATCGGCCCGCTGCTGGGGCTCTACGGCACGGTGGTCGGCATCATCCGCGCCTTCTCCGACATCGCGCGCACCGGCGCCGGCGGCAGCGCCGTGGTGGCCATGGGCGTCAGCGAGGCCCTGCTGACCACGGCGGCCGGCATCATCGTGGCCGTCACGGCCTCGATCTGCTTCAACTTCTGCGTGCGCCGCATCCGCACCCGGATCATCGAGCTGGAGGACGTCCGCGAGGAGTTCTTCAACGTGCTGCGCGGCATGGCCCGGCAGGAAGATCGCCCGGCCGCGCGCGCCAAGGCGGACAAGCGCGACGTCAACGCCCTTTGCGACGCCGTCGTCACCACGGCCCAGGAACCCGCCGCGGTCGGCCGGTAGGAAGCGAGGCCGACGTGGCACGATCCAGTCGATCGCAGATGCGTGAGGAGAACGCCCCCAACATCACCCCGTTGGCGGACGTCACGACCACGCTGATCATCGTGTTCCTGATGACCATGCCGGCCATCCTGGGCAACGGCATCCAGGTCAACGCGACGCGCGCCGAAGCCAGCGAGACCGTGGTGACCACGCGCGAGAAGCAGGACGAGGAGATGCTGCTGGTGAGCGTGACCCCCGAGGGCGTCAAGATGAACGGGGAGACGGTGGCGCTCGCCGACCTCGAGCAGCGGCTGGCGGACGCGCTCTCCGCGCGCACCGACAAGACCGTCGTCATCGTGCCGAGCGACTTCGTGAAGCTCGGGGACGTGGTCGACGTCATGGACGCCGCCAAGGGCGGCGGCGCCAGCAGCCTCGCGCTCCTCAACCGCAAGGAGGAGGCGCGTTGAAGGTCTACCGCTACGAAACGAAAACCGACGTCGTGCCGATGATCAACGTGTCGCTGGTGGTCGTGCTGACCCTGATGATCATCTCGCCGTTCCTCAACGACACCACCCACAAGGTGGACCTGCCGGAGGCGCGCGCGAGCCAGATGGACGACACCGACAAGACCGAGATCATCTTCACCCTCGAGGGACAGATCTTCGTGGGCGAGGAGCAGCTGGCGCTCGGCGAATTGCGCGCCCTGCTGACGCCCCTGTTCGAGAACAACCCCGACGCCGTGGCCGTCGTCAAGGCGGACAAGGGCCTGATGTACGGGGACGTCGAGCGTCTCATCGCCGAGGTCGAAGGCGCCAAGGCGGGCCGCATCGCCATTTCCACCGGTAAAAAGGGTGGCGAGGAGGTGGGCTCGTGATGATGAGACACGAGATGAGCCGCCGCGCGGCGACGACGGGCGGCTTCACCACCAGCGTCATCATCCACGCCGCCATCTTCCTGCTGCTCGCGCTGATGATGCGCGAGGGCGCCCGCAAGGCCGGCGAGGCCCTCGACGAGCTGACCGAGATCGCCTACATCGAGGCCCGCTACGGCGAGGACGTGGCCCAGCAGGTCCGCGTCAAGACCCAGCCGGTGGTCCAGCCCAAGCAGGAGACGCCGGCCGAGTCGAAGCTCGAAGAGACGCCGGTCCCGCAGCCGGAGACGCCGCAGCCCGCGCTGCAGAGCCGGCCTATGCTGCAGACCCTGCCGAACAAGCTGGCGACGCGTCCGCTGCTGCAGAGCCGCCAGGCCGCGGACGTCGACGCCCCGCACCTGACGTCCGCCCAGCAGCGGCAGTTCCTGGACACCACCTCGCGCCAGCTGGATTCCCGCACGTTCGCCGACGCCGCGCCGCGGCTCGACACGCGCAACCTGCGTGATCCCTCGGCCCTGGCCGCGGACGCGAACGCGCCGCGCCTGACGTCGCGGGAGGCGCAGGCCGCGTTCCAGGGCAACGACGTGGCGCTGGTCGGGCGCAAGAGCAGCGTGGACCTCTCGGAGGTCGACTTCGAGGTCGGGCAGGGCGGGACGTCGTCCGGCGGCGGCCGCATGGCCCTGCAGCTGGCCACCGGCGGCAGCGAGACCGGCCACGCCGGTCTGGTCGGCGGCCGGCTCGAGGAGGGCCAGACGGCCTACCAGGGTTCGGTGGCCGCGCTCGTCCAGACCGCGAAGGACAACGACCGCCGGGCCGCGGCCGCCGTCGACGTGGCGGCGCCCGCGCGCTCCACGCAGGGCCGCACCACCATCCTGGACTACGGTCCCGGCGGCGCGACCGGCGCCACCGGCCAGGCCAGCCTGCGCGGCCGCCAGCAGGCCCCGGCCGAGACGCCGACCGCCGCGGCGGTGGCCGAGGCCACCAGCAAGCCGACGGCCCCGCCGCAGACGCAGCTGGCCGAAACGCAGGCCAAGGCCATGGGCGGCAAGGGCGTCTCGATGACCATCAGCGGCCAGATCAGCGATCGCAAGGTCGCCGCCAGCGCCATGCCCGTCTACAGCGAGGCGGCCCGCAAGGCCGGCTGGGAAGGCGTGGTGGCCGTGCACTTCACGGTCCTGCCCGACGGGCGCGTCAAGGACAACATGTACTTCGACCAGACCTCGGCCCACCGCGACCTGAACCGGGCCGCGATGGACGCCGTCAAGCAGTTCCGCTTCGAGCCCCTGGCCGGAGCGGACCGTGTCGAGCAGTGGGGGGTGATCACGATCGTCTTCCGCCTCAACTAGGGCGGAACCCCGACAACTCCATAGCCGATGAACCTGAGTCAAAGGACACACATCATGACTCGCAACGACTTCAGGGGATTCCGGATCATCGCCGCGGGCGCCTGCCTCCTGTTCGGCAGCGCCCCGGCCCCCGCCGTGACGGAACAGGAGACGGTCCCCGACCAGGGCCTGCCCGAGATGGTCGTGGAGGCCGAGAACCAGGTCCTGCAGGACATCGTCAAGAGCACGTTCGAGGTCGCGCTCAGCGCCGCGATCATCGACACGTTCTTCACGGACTTCGACGAGGCGGTCCTGGAGATCAGCCCGGTCGAGGGCCTGCAGCCCTTCCTGAACAACCCCCGCGACCTGCACAGCGACCAGGCGCCGCACTGCTGGCTGCGCGATCCGGCGCAGCCGCCGGTGGTGACGTTCTTCCCGGAGGACCCCGAGGGGCACCAGGCCCGCCGCTGGGCCCTGACGGTGACCGACTTCCGGGGCGCCCCGTTCCGGCACTTCGAGGACAAGGGCCAGCCGCCGGGCCAGGTCGCCTGGGACGGCCGCGGCGACCTGAACGAGATGCTGCAGGTGGGCTACCCCTACAGCTACGTCTTCAGCGTCACCGACAAGGGGACCAACACCTACAACTACGCCGGCATCAGCTTCCGCATCCCGGCCGTGGACTACCGCGAGAAGAACGAGCGCCGGCTCGAGTTCACCGGCGACGAGGTCTTCCAGAAGGGCGGCACGCTCCTGCGCGACAGCGGTCGCGGCTGGCTGACCCGCGCGGCGGACCAGATCCGCAAGGACCACCCCTACTCGCCGCTGAAGGTCGTGGTGCAGGCCGAGAACAAGCGGCTGGCCCAGGACCGGGCCAAGGTCGTGGCCGAGTTCCTGGTCGGGTGCATGCTGCTCTCCGACGACTGGATCAAGGTCGAAGCCGTGGCCAAGCCCGATCTGCGCTCGGAGATGGACGGTTCGGTCAGCATCCGCGTGGAGCACGCTGCGGGGGTTTGAGCGACGCTCGCGAAGCGTGCCGAACGCGACCAGGGGGCGTTGCCCGTACGGGCGGCGCCCCCGTCCCTTGACCCCGTTCGACCGAAGGGGTTGATTCTCTCCGCTTTTGAGGGATGATAGCCCCGACACGCGCCGACCGGGGGGAGATGGAGCCCATGGACTCGACCGTCGATGCCAAATGCGCCGGACACCTGGCCGACAGCCCGTTCGGCCGGAAGGTGGGGCCGGAGATCTGCGCGGCCCTGCTGGAGATGGCCGCGCCGCTGGTGTGCGCGGCCGGCGCCACCCTGTTCGAGGAGGGGGACCGGCCGCAGGGCGTCTACTTCGTCTGCGACGGCCAGGTCAAGCTGATCCGTTCCGGTCCCGGCTACCGCGAGCACATCGTCCACCTCGCCGAGCGGCAGGCCGTGTTCGGGGAGGCGTCGCTCTTCATGGCGAGCCACCCCGTGACGGCGATCGCCCTGAAGCCGAGCACCCTGCTGTGCTTCACGCGCGAGCCGTTCCTCGCCTGCATGTCGCGGCAGCCCGCTCTGCAGGGCTACGTGCTGGAGGTCATGGCGGGCTGGATGCAGCAGCTCATCGAAAAGATCGACGAGCTGACCCTCTGCGACGGCGCCCAGCGGCTGGCCCGCTACCTGGTGGGGCTCCACGAGAAGAGCCCCTACGCCGGCTACGTCACCGCCGCCCAGGTCGAACTGCCGACCCGCAAGCGCGACCTCGCCACCATGCTGAACATGAACCAGCCCTCCCTGTCGCGCATCCTGCGGCAGATGCAGGACCAGACCCTGATCGAGGTCAAGGGGCGACGCGTCATCCTGAAGGATCTCGAGGCGCTGCGCGGCCTGGCGCGCCTGCCCGAATTCAGGGGTGTGGTCCGGGACTTCGACTGATCCGCAGCCGGCCCCCCCCATCTTGACATCCCGGCGTCAAAGGCCTACTCTTGCCCGTTCCGGGCCGATACGGACCTAGGTGATGGATGCGTGCGAGCGGCGCCCCGCGGGGGCCGACTCCACGCCCGCCGGCCCGCAGGTGAAGCCACCGTCAATCCATCGACGATCGACCCATGATCGCGCACGACGGCCTTCGCGAACCCGAGACGCCCTGGAGGCAGTAACGTGAAGTTCACCGGATCGAAGATCAAGAAGTCCCGAGCGCTGGGGATCCCCCTGTCGCCGAAGGCGGAGCGCTACCTGGACCGCAAGCCCTACCCGCCCGGACAGCACGGCAAGCTGCAGCAGATGCGGCGCCGCAAGATGTCCCCGTACAAGACCCAGCTGCTGGAGAAGCAGAAGCTGCGCGCCCAGTACAACATCCACGAGCGCCAGCTGCGCAACTACTACGCGAAGGCCTCGCGCAAAGGCGACATGGTCAACTCGCTGGTGCAGGAGCTGGAGTCGCGGCTGGATTCGGTGGTCCTGCGCGGCGGCCTGGCCCGCTCGATCTACGCGGCGCGCCAGTACGTGAGCCACGGCCACATCCTGGTCGACGGCCGCAAGGTCAACATCGCCAGCTACCGCGTGCGCCCCAACCAGGTCGTCGGCATCCGCGAGAAGAGCCGCAACCTCGACTGCATCCAGATCGCGCTGGACACGTCGCAGACGGTGCCGCCCTACCTGGAGCGCGACAAGAAGTCCATGACCGTGAAGTTCCTCTACGACCCCCCGCGGTCGGAGGTGCCCCTGCTCTGCGAGGTGCCGCTGGTCATCGAGTTCTACTCGCGCTGATCGGCGCCCTGCGCCCCCGACAAGCCCGGAGCCACGCGGCTCCGGGCTTTTTATTGCGACGGATTAGGTCCTTTTACAGCCATGTCAGCGCTGCGTGAATCCTTGTAAGTTATTTTATTTCAATGAATAATTGGATTCTGCATGGTGGGTGGCCAAGAATCATGCAATTAAATATTGTGCCGTAGTTCTACTTTTTGTGTTATAGTATTGATGTTCGCGAAGGGTCTCCCCAGGATCCGGCGAACGCGAGGTGGAGCACCAAGTGCGGCGATGGTCGCCGCCGTCAGCCTACAGGAGAACAGACTATGAAGCAGCTTGTGATCGCATCCCTCCTGATCCTGTGCCTCGCGGCCGTCGCGCAGGCCGGCGTCATCAACGACATCCGCACCGGCGTGATCCCCGACGGCAGCGTGGTCCTGGTCGAAGGCGCCGTGGTGACCGCTGTCCAGAACAGCAGCTTCACGATGACCGAGCTGCCCGCCGGACCCTACACGGCCATCTGGGTCTACGTCGGCGCCGTGCCCGCGGTCGCCGTCGGCGACGTCGTGGAGGTCAAGGGTCTGACCCGCAGCTTCTACGGCCGCGACGAGATCAACCTGCTCTACCCCGGCGACGCCCACGCCACGGCCACCGGCTCCAGCCCGGTGCCGAACCTCCAGCTGACCACGACCCAGCTGCAGGCCAATCCCGAGGCTTGGGAGAGCCACGTCGTGACCATCACCGACGGCCTGATCGTCCAGGAGCTGCTGCCCGAGGGCATGTGGCGCGCCGATTCGGTCGAGACCGGCCTGAGCGTGATCTTCGACGACTACTTCTACGACTACGCCACGGTCGACCTGGGCGACTGCTACAACAACGCCTACGGCATGTACCAGTGGTTCGGCGACATGTGGATCTTCAAGGTCTTCACGACCGCGGACACCGACTGCACGGTCGCCAACGAGGACCTCAGCTTCGGTTCGCTGAAGGCGCTCTACCGCTAAGCCTGCCTGCTCCTGAGCTGGGGAAGGGGACCGCCGGTCACGGCGGTCCCTTTCTGCGTCCATCCGTCGCATCCGTGAAAATCGCCACCATTTCGACGGGTCGTTTGCAGAATCATCCCGATCCGTGCTAGGATCCGGGCAGGTCGGCTTCCCCACATCCTGGGCCGCCTCGCGCGCCCACGGAGGCCTCCACTTCGACGAAAGGTTGTCGTGATGAAGCTGCTTGCTACCGTGCTGCTGCTGCTGGCCGCCGGGCCCGCGTTCGCCGGAACCATCATCGACCTGCAGATGGGCGCCTTCACCGTCGGCAGCCAGATCGTGGTCGACGGCGCCGTGGTCACCGGCGTCCGCTACAACGGCTTCTTCATGACCGAGGACCCGAACGCCGCCTACGCGGGCGTCTGGGTCTTCACCAGCGCCGCCCCCGGCGTCGCGGTGGGCGATCTCGTGGATGTCGCCGGACTCTACGAGGAGTACTACGACTTCACCGAGATCAACGTCTCCACCGACCCCAACGGCTACGTCACGGTGCTGGGCGAGCACATGGGCGCCATCTACCCGCTGCCGGTCACCGTGACCGAGCTCGCCGTCAACGGCGAGGCCTACGAGAGCTGCTTCATCATGGTGACCGACGGCATGATCGTGGTGAACGCGCCGAATGCCTACGGCGAGTGGCAGGTGGAGTCCTACGAGGCGCCCGGCCAGTTCCTGTGGATGGACGACTACTGGTACGACGACACGAGCGTCCAGCTGGGCCACTGCTACGACTGCGCGACGGGGATGCTGGCGTACAGCTTCGGCACCTACAGGCTGGAGCCGATCGCCGGCGCCATCTGCGTCGTGGACTGCACGGTCCCGACCGAGAACCTTAGCTTCGGCGAGGTCAAATCCCTCTATGGGAGTGAGATGCGACCAGGGTCCGCACATCCTGCCGTGACAGGGGACGCGCTCCGGGCACCTCGTGTGCCCGGAGCGCTTGGCCTTCCGGCCCTTTCGCCATCCTGGCTCCAGGGCCTGCAGGACACCCCTGTCACGGCAGGATGTGCGCTTTCGAGGGGGGATCACCGGCGAGGTCGCGGCTTGCAGGGGATCAGCTCATGTCTGCGGTGACAGGTGGCCCTGGACGTAGTCGCGGACGCCGTCCTCGAGGCGGGTGAAGGGGCGGTCGTAGCCGGCGCGGCGCAGCTTCGCGAGGTCGGCCTGGGTGTGGTACTGGTACTTGCCGCGCAGGTGGTCGGGCATCTCGATGTAGTCGAGGCGGGGTTCGCGGCCCAGGGCCGCGAAGACGGCGGTCGCCAGGTCGTTCCAGCTGCGCGCCTCGCCGGTGCCGCAGTTGAACAGGCCGTTGACCGCGGGGTTGTCGAGCAGCCACAGCACGACCGCCACGGCGTCGCGCACGTCCACGAAGTCGCGCACCTGGCCGCCGTCGGGAAATTCCGGCCGGTAGGACCGGAACAGCTCGACCCGTCCCTTGGCGAGGATCTGGCCGTGGGCCTTGTGGACGACCGAGCGCATGTCGCCCTTGTGGTCCTCGTGCGGGCCGTAGACGTTGAAGAACTTCAGGCCGGCGATCCGGTCCAGGCGGCCGCTGCGCAGCGCCCAGAGGTCGAACAGGTGCTTGGAGAAGCCGTACATGTTCAGCGGCGCGAGCCCGGGCGTCGCGGCGTCCTGGTCGCTGTAGCCGAGCGCGCCGTCGCCGTAGGTGGCGGCGCTGCTGGCGTAGACGAAGCGGATCCCCTCCTCGAGGCACCACTCGCAGAGCTCGCGGCTGTAGCGGTAGTTGTTGTCCAGGAGGTAGTCGGCGTCGGTCTCGGTGGTGCTGCTGCAGGCGCCCAGATGGATCACGGCGTCGATGTCGGCGGCGAGCGCGCCCTCGCGCACGTCCAGCCGGAAGTCGTCCTTGTCCACGACGTCCTCGACGCGCAGGCCCAGCAGGTTGCGCCACTTGGCGCCGTCGCGCAGCCGGTCCACGACCACGATGTCGTCGATCCCGCGGGCGTTGAGCCCCCGCACGACGTTGGCGCCGATGAAGCCGGCGCCGCCGGTCACGATGATCCTGCCCATGGTCCCTCCCGGGATGCGGGTCGTTGCGTCGGGTGCGACTCTACCCGCCGCGGGTGGCGGCGTCAACGCGGCCCCGCGTCCGGCGCAGCAGTTTCCAGTCGCGCATGACGGCGCCGATCGCCGAGGTCGCCGACCAGACGAAGCCGGGCCAGCCGTCCACGAAGCCGGTGCGCATCACGTACTGGCGCCAGAAGGTGGCCGGACCCGTGGTCAGCAGGTGCCACCAGCGGAAGCGGTACTTGTCGCCCAGGGCGTCCAGCGTGGTGTAGTGGTCCACCTTGCGCAGGTAGGCGCGCCAGTCGTCCATCGCCGCGTGCAGCAGCGGCGCTTCGATCCGCCCCGTCGTGGCGCCCGGAGCGAGCTGCAGGCTCTCGTGGACCAGCGAGGGGGTGAAGCGCGCCCGCCCGCGCCGGACCAGGCGCAGGGTGTGGTCGCGGGCCAGGCAGCGCGCGCGCATGCGCCGGCCCAGCACGGTGTTGACGCGGTGCAGCTGCCAGCCGTCGTGCCCGCCGAGGCCGCCCGCGGCCTTCAACCCGCGCAGCCGGTCGCGCAGGGCGGGCGACAGCTCCTCGTCGGCGGCGATGCACAGCGCCCAGTCGGCGGTCACGCGGTCCAGCGCCGCCTGCCAGGCCTCGCCGAAGCCGCGGAACTCGATGCGGTCGGCGACGACCCGGGGGAAGGCGCCGCCCGCGGCGGCGGCGGCGATGATGCCGGGCGTGCCGTCGTCGCTGCCGGTGTCCAGCACGACCAGCTCGTCGACCAGCCCCGCGAGGCTGGCCAGGCAGCGCGGCAGCAGCCGCTCCTCGTTCTTGACGATCAGGAATGCCGCCAGGGTGTCCAGGGTCGCGCCTCGTCTCGGGTGGCCGTTCTCGCCGAAGTGCCGTTCAGGGAATATTCTCGTTGAATAATAAAGAATTACAAGTTTCATTCGTGGGTGCGCCGCACCGGCGCGACGAGCGGGCCCCAGGACGTCCGAGGCGCGACCCGTGAGGATCCTGTTCAGCAGTTGCCTGGGCGAGTGGGGGGGCGGCGAGCACTGGATGCTGTCGACCGCCCTCGGGCTGCGCGACCGGGGCCACCACGTCGAGCTGGCGTGCGCCCGCGGCAGCGAACTGGCGCGCCGGGGCGGGGAAGCGGGGCTCGCGGTGACCGAACTGGTCTTCCACGGCGACCTGGACCCGCTGCTCTCCTGGCGCTACTGGCGGCTGTGCCGGCGCCGGCGGATCGACCTGCTCTGCCTGAACATGGACAAGGTGCTGCGCGTCGCGGGGCCGGCCGCGCGGCTGGCCGGCGCGGCGGTCGTGCCGCGGCGCGGCAGCGAGTCCCCGCTCGGGGGCAAGGTCTCGCACCGGTTCGCGTACCTGCGGGTCGCCACGGGCGTCATCGCCAACTCGCAGGCCACCCGCGACACCCTGCTGGCGAGCGCCCCCTGGCTGCCCGCGGGCAAGGTCCGCGTCATCGCCAACGGGATCGACATCGGGCGCTACGCCCCGGACCCCGCCGCGCGCGCCGCGGTGCGCGCCGAGGCCGGCGCCGGGCCGCGGACGCCGGTGCTCGGGATGGTCGGCGAGCTGACGGCGCGCAAGAACCACCTCGTGGTCGTGCAGCAGCTCGGCGCCCTGCGCGCGGCTTATCCCGACCTGCAGCTGTGGATCGTCGGCGAGGGGCCGGAGCGGGCGACCCTGCTGGCGGCCGCCCGCGAGGCCGGCGCCGGGGACGCCCTGCATCTGCTCGGCTTCCGCGAGGACGTGCCCCGCATGCTGCAGGGGCTCGACGTCTTCTGCCACCCGGCGCGGCGCGAGGGTTTCGGCTACGCCGTGGTCGAGGCGATGGCCGCCGGCAAGCCGGTCGTCGTCGCGCGGGCGAGCAACCTGCCGGAGATCGTGCCGGACGGCGAGGCGGGCCTGCTGCGCGACCCCGACGACGGGGAGGGCTGGCGCGGGGCCGTCGCGTCCCTGCTCGGCGACGCGGCGCTGGCCGCGCGCCTGGCCGACGCGGGCCGGCGGCGGGCCGGCGAACTGTACTCGAGCCGCCGGATGCTCGACGAGGTCGAAGCGCATTTCCGCGAACTGCTGCGTCTGCCCGCCGGGGGCGGCGACGCTTCCGTCTAGTCGACGTCACCACCACGTCCGCAACCAAGGAGAGGCGATGAGCTACCCCGTGAACGACAAGCAGATCATCCGCAACTGCAAGATCGGCGAGGGCACCAAGATCTGGAACTTCGTCAACATGTACGAGTGCGAGGTGGGCCGCGACAGCATGATCGGCACCTTCGTCGAGCTGCAGAACGGCGTCAAGGTGGGCGACCGCACGCGCGTCCAGAGCCACACCTTCGTCTGCGAGCTGGTGACCATCGGCGACGACGTGTTCGTCGGCCACGGCGTCATGTTCATCAACGACACGATGCCGCCTCAGCCCGAGAAGGAGAAGTGGAAGTCCACGACCATCGAGGACCGCGCCTCGATCGGCAGCAACGTGACCCTGCTGCCGGTGCGCATCGGCCACGACGCGGTGGTCGGCGCGGGCTCCGTGGTGACCAAGGACGTGCCGCCCGGCGCCGTCGTCGCCGGCAACCCCGCGCGCCTCCTGCGCTACAAGGAAGGTTTCGGTCCCAAGGCCTGAAAACGGCTGCGGATCTCCGCCGACGCTATTATCCTGACCCCGTGGTGCGGGCGCCGACGGCGCCCGCGCCCTTTCGCGAACCGACCAGATCCCGGGAGGATCCTCCGCATGCCGATCATTTCCGCACCGCGCCGGCGCCGGCTGCCGCCCGGCCTGGCGTTCCTGGCGGCCTGCGCCGTCGCGGGCCTGGCCGGCCCCTCGGCCGCCGCGGCCCCACCCGCCGCCGCGCAGCCCGACAGCGCCCTGGCGCGGGCCCTCGCCCGGATCGAGGGCGAGCCCCTGACGCTGGAACAGGCGCTGCTCGCGGCGGTCGCGGGCTCCACCGACGCGCAGATCGCGCGGACCGAACTGGACGCCGCGCGTGGCGCCCTGCGCCGCGAGCGCGGCGGCTTCGATCCCGAGCTGTTCGGCGACCTGGGCCGCAGCGCCTCCGAGCAGCCCACCGCCTCGCTGTTCGCCGGCGCCAGCGTCCTGGAGACGCAGCAGAGCCTGGGCAGCGCGAGCCTGAGCTGGCGGTCGCGCTGGGGCACCGAGCTGACCGCCGCGCTGGATGCCGTGCGCCTGGAGACCAACAACGCCTACGCTTCGCTGCGGCCGCAGTACGATGCGGCCGGGCGCCTCGGGCTGCGCCAGCCGCTGCTGAAGGGCTTCGGGGCGGGGGCGGACGGCGCCCTGGTGTCGGCCGAACGCAGCTTCGAGTCCGCGCTCGCCGCGCACGACGACGCCG
Source organism: bacterium (assembly GCA_016706845.1). Taxonomy (GTDB): domain Bacteria; phylum Krumholzibacteriota; class Krumholzibacteriia; order LZORAL124-64-63; family LZORAL124-64-63; genus PNOJ01. Next base: position 46,884 of record JADJIV010000004.1, on the reverse strand, counting down.
TCCTGGGCGTGCGCGCCGTCGTCGAAACGGCCTACTGGCAGCTCCACGGCGCGGTGCGCGATCTCGCCGTGCAGCAGCTGCTGCGCGACCAGGCGGCCTCCCTGCTGTCGGAGACCCGCATCAGGGCGGACGCCGGCTTGATCGGACCCGGCCAGGTGGCCAGCGCGCGCGTCTTCCTGGCCGAGCAGGAGCAAGCGGTGCTGGACCGGCGCGAGACCCTGGACCAGGTCTCGGACAGCTTCGCCGCGCTCATCGGGCGCCGCCCGCTGGGCGAGGCGCGCCGCTACCTGACCGCCGATGCGCCGCCGCTCGCCCACGCGGCGCCGGACGAGGAGGCGGCCGTCAGCGCCGCCCTGGCCTCCAACCTCCAGCTGCGGTCGGCCGAGAAGAACGTGGCCGCCCTGCAGGCCCTCGCGGACGCCGCCGCCGGCAACGCGCGGCCCCGCCTGGACCTGCTCGGCTCGCTGGGCGGCGCGGGCCTGTCCGGTTCGGGCCGGCGGATCGTCTCGCCGTTCGGCGCCGATCCCGAGACCATCCAGACCGCCGACATCGGCGGCCTCGGCGAGAGCCTGGACCAGGTCGTGCGGCGGACCTACCCGAACTGGAGCGTGGGCGTGAGCTTCTCGCTGCCGCTGGGCGGCCGCGCGGGAGGCGGCGAGCGCGACCGGATCCGGGCCGTCGCGGCCGGCGCCGGCCAGCAGCTCGAGGCCGCGCGCCGCGATCTGGAACGGCGGGTCCGCGCCGACTGCCGCGAGCTCGCCGCCAACCGCGACCGGCTCGCCCTGGCCGACGAGGGCGTCGCGGCGTCCCGCGAGCAGGTGCGCATCGGCCTGATCGAGTTCCGCAACGGCCGCACGACGGCCTTCGAACTGGTGCGCCTGGCGGCCGATCTGGCCGCGGCGCAGCAGCGGCATTCCCAGACGCTGGTGCGCGCCGCCCGTGCGGCGGCCGATCTGCGCCGCCTCACGGCGGACGGTTTCATCACCAAGGAGAGCGGGCAGTGACTCACCGACATGCGGTCCCCTCGCGCGCCGCGCGCGCGATCCTCCCGATCCTCGCCCTGATCCTGGCCGCGGGCTGCGCGCGGGAGAAGGCGGGCGGCGGTTTCGCCATGCCGCCGATGCCGGTCGTCACCGCGACCGCGACGCCCACGGCCATGCTCGACAGCTACACGGCCGTCGGCACCTTCGAGGCGACCGAACAGGTCGTGGTGACCACTGAGATCGACGGCCTGGTCGTGGAGCTGCCCTTCCGCGAGGGCGCTGCGCTGCGCCGCGGCGACCTGATCGCCCGGCTCGACGACGCCCAGGCCCGCGCCGAGGCCGACCGCGCCGAGGCCCGCGTCGCGCAGAGCCGCGCCGCGTTCGACCGCGTGCGCGCCGTCGTCGACCAGGGCGCCGGCGCCCCCCAGGACCTCGACGACGCCGCGGCGGCCCTGAAGGTGGCGGAAGCCGACCTCGCGGTGGCCGCCGCGAGCCTGGCCAAGACCCGCATCGTCGCCCCCTTCGACGGCACCGCCGGCACCCGCCGCGTCAACCGCGGCGCCTTCCTGCGCACCGGCCAGGCGATCACCGAACTGGCCCGCCTCGACCGCCTGCGCCTGCTGTTCTCGGTGCCGGAGCGGTACCTGGGCGCGCTGCGCCCGGGCGCGGCGGTCGCGGTGCGGACCACCGCGTACCCCGATCTGGCCCTGTCCGGCACGCTGGCAGTCGTCGAGCCGGTGGTCGACGCCGCCACCCGCACCGTCGGCGTCGTGGCCGTGGTCGACAACGCCGAGGGCCGCCTGCGGCCCGGCATGTCGGCCGAGGCCTCGGTCGTGCTCGAGGAGCGGCCCCTGGCGCTGGCCCTGCCCAGCGAGTCCGTGGTCGCCCAGGGCGACCGCATGCTCGTCTACGTGATCCAGCCCGACAGCACGGTGGCGCCTGTCCCGGTGACCCTGGGCCTGCGCACCGCTTCGCTGGTCGAGGTGCTCGAGGGCCTCGCGCCGGGCGCGCTGGTGGTGCGCGCCGGCCACCAGAAGATCTACCCCGGCGCCCGCGTGATCCCCCTTCCGGCCGGCGACGGGCAGCCCGCTGCGGGAGGCGCCCGATGAAGCTGAGCGAGGTCTCCGTCCAACGCCCGGTCTTCGCGACGGTGATGAGCCTGGCCATCGTGTTGCTCGGCGTGATCTCATACACGCGGCTGCCGGTGCGCGAGTACCCCGACATCGACCCGCCGATCGTCTCGGTCTCCACGTACTACCGCGGCGCCAGCCCCAGCGTGGTCGAGACCGAGATCACCGACGTGCTCGAGGAGACGTTCTCGACGCTCGAGGACGTCAAGTCCCTCACCTCGTCGAGCCGCGAGCAGGGCTCGACCATCACCATCGAATTCGAGCTGAGCCGGGACGTCGACGAGGCGGCCAACGACGTGCGCGACCGCGTGTCCCGCGCGCGCGGCAGCCTGCCGCCCGAGGCGGAGGACCCCGTCGTCGAGAAGGTCGACACCAACGCCCAGCCCATCGTCTGGCTGGCCCTGCAGAGCGACGCGCACGGCACCCTCGAGATGTCCGACCTCGCCGACCGCGTGCTGAAGGACCGCCTGCAGCGGCTGCCGGGCGTCGGTTCGGTCTTCATCGGCGGGGAGCGCCGCTACGCCATGCGCGTCTGGCTCGACCCGCAACGGCTGGCCGCGCGCGGCCTGACCGCCGGCGACGTGGCGGCGGCCCTCGCCCGCGAGAACGCCGAGATCCCCGCCGGGCGCGTCGAGGGCGAGCAGCGGGAGTTCGCGGTGCGGACCCGCGGCGAGCTGTACTCGGCCGAGGAGTTCGGCGCGGTCGTCGTGGCCACGCGCGAGGGCGGCGTGGTGCGCCTGCGCGACGTCGCCGACGTGGCCGTCGGCGCCGAGGACGAGCGCACCGTGACCCGCTACAACGGACTGCCCTCCATCGGCATGGGCGTCGTCAAGCAGGGCAAGGCGAGCACGCTCGAGGTGGCGGCGGCGGTGCGCGACGCGCTGCCGGCGCTGCGCGAGGAGCTGCCGCCCGGCATGCGCCTGGAGGTCGCCTTCGATTCGTCGCTGTTCATCAGCGAGTCGATCCATGAGGTCCGCGACACGCTGCTGATCGCGGTGGCGCTGGTCATCCTGGTGATCCTGGTCTTCCTGAAGAGCCTGCGGGCCACGCTGATCCCCGTGCTGGCGATCCCGGTCTCGATCGTGGGCGCCGCGACGGTCGCGCTGGCCCTGGGCTTCACGATCAACATCCTGACGCTGCTGGCGCTGGTGCTGGCCATCGGCCTGGTCGTCGACGACGCCATCGTGGTGCTGGAAAACGTCTACCGGCACCTCGAGATGGGCAAGTCGCGGCGGCGCGCCACCCTCGACGCCACCAAGGAGATCGGCTTCGCGATCGTCTCGACGACCATCTCGCTGGTGGCGGTGTTCATCCCGCTGTCGTTCCTGTCCGGGACGGTGGGCACCCTGTTCCGCGAGTTCGGCATCTCGGTGGCCGTGGCCGTCCTGCTGTCGGGCTTCGTGGCCCTGACCCTGACGCCCATGCTCTGCTCGCGGATGCTGACGCCTCTGAGCGGCAAGCGCCAGAGCTGGGCCGAGCGGTCCTTCGAGGCCTTCTTCACGGGCCTGAACCGCGCCTACGTCGCGACGCTGCGCTGGTGCCTGGGGCACCGCGCGCTGGTGCTGCTGTCGGCCGCCGTGATGATCGCGGCCGCGGCGTTTGTCTACCGGCTCCTGCCGCGCGAGCTGGTGCCGGTCGAGGACCGCAGCGCCGCCTTCGGCATCGTGATCGCGCCGGAGGGCTCGACCCTGGACTACACCGACGCCGCGATGAGCCAGGTCGAGGCGGCGCTCATGCCCCTGCCCGAGCGCCGCGGCCTCTTCTCGGCCGTGGGCCTGGGCTTCGGCGGCCCCGGCCGCGTCACCGACGGCTTCGTGTTCCTGAACCTCGCGCGCGCCGACGAGCGCGACCGCACCCAGCAGGAGATCGTCCAGAGCGTGTTCCCGCAGCTGATGGGCATCCCCGGCGTGCTGGCCTTCGTGATCAACCCGCCCAGCCTCGGCGGCAGCTTCAACTCCAACCCCGTGGAGTACGTGCTCAAGGGCGACAGCTACGAGCAGCTGGGCCAGGCGGTGCAGATCATGATGGCCAAGGCCCAGCAGCTGGGATACCTGGTCAACCTGGACTCGGACCTGCGCCTGAACAAGCCCCAGCTCGACATCGTGATCGACCGCGAGCGCGCCGGGCAGCTGGGCGTCTCGGTCGCCGAGATCGGCTCGACGCTCGAGTCCCTGCTCGGCGGTCGCGTCGTCGGCAACTACAAGAGCGGCTCGAAGCAGTACGACGTGATCGTCCAGATGCGCCCCTCGGCGCGCGCGACGCCCGACGCGATCGGCGGCCTGCTGGTGCGCGGGACGGCGGGGCTGGTGCCCCTGGCCAACGTGGTCACGGTCCGCGAGACCGTCGCGCCCAAGGAGCTGAACCACTACAACCGCGTGCGCGCGGCCACGCTCAGCGCCAGCCTGGCGCCCGGCGTGGACCTGGGCACGGCGCTCGACGCCCTGGACCGCATCGTGCGCGACGACCTGCCCCCCGGGGTCACGCGCGAGCTGAAGGGCCAGTCGCGCGAGTACCGCGAGTCCAGCGGCAGCCTGAACTTCCTGTTCGGCCTGGCGGTGGTGTTCATCTTCCTGGTGCTGGCGGCGCAGTTCGAGAGCTTCATCCACCCGCTGACGATCCTGCTGTCGGTGCCGCTGGCGGTGGTGGGCGCCCTGCTCTCGCTGTTCTTCCTGAAGCAGGGCCTGAACATCTACTCCCAGATCGGCCTGATCATGCTGATCGGCCTGGTGACCAAGAACGCCATCCTGATCGTGGAGTACGGCAACCAGCGCCGCGACGGCGGCGAATCGGCGCGCGAGGCCATCGTGCAGGCCGCGGCCATCCGCCTGCGCCCGATCCTGATGACCTCGTTCTCGACGATCTTCGGCATCCTGCCCATCGCCCTGGGCCTGGGCGCCGGCGGCGAGTCGCGCCGGCCGCTGGGAGTCACGGTGGTCAGCGGCATGCTGTTCTCGACCTTCCTGACCCTGGTGCTGGTGCCGGTGGTGTACGACCTGCTGTCGCGCTTCACGCGGGCGCACGTCGAGGAGGACGGGACGGGACCGGCCTGATCTCCCGGGCCGCGCCCACGATCCCTGCCGGGAGGCGACCGTGGAACTCCTGCTGATCCGCCACGCGATCGCTGCAGAGCGCAACGGCGGCGATTGGAACGGCGACAGCGAACGCCCCCTGACGATCGCGGGAATGGACAGGTTCCGCCGCATCGCGCGCGTGCTGGCGACGGTCTGGGATCCGCCCGACCTGGTGCTCGCCAGCCCCTACGTGCGCGCCTGGCAGACGGCGCAGATCCTGCAGGAGGAGAGCGGGTGGGCGGCGCCCGAAGCGTGTCCCGAACTCGAACCGATGAACCCGCCGGCCATCGTCCTCGGCGCCCTGCAGGCGCGGACCGCTGCGGAGCGTGTCGTCCTGGTCGGCCACGAACCCCTGATGAGCGGGCTGCTGTCGCTGCTGCTGGGCGGATCGGCGGGAGCCGTCTCGCTGGAGATGAAGAAGGGGGGAGCGGCGCTGGTGCGCTGCGACACGCCCCCGGTGGCCGGGACCGCGGACCTGGTCTGGTTGCTGCCCCCCCGCGTCCTGCTCGCCTTCGACGGGGACTGACCCCGCCCGCCATTTCCATAATGCGGACTCATTATCTCTTGATTACCTTGGACCACGGCTTCGCGCCCGCCGGCGACCTTCGCCGTGCGCCTATCAACCGGGGGACTGCGCTTTGATCGGCAAGATGCTTGCCCACTACGAGATCCGTGCGTCCCTCGGCCGCGGCGGCATGGGCGAGGTCTATCTCGCCCGTGACACGCGTCTGGGACGCGACGTGGCCCTCAAACTGCTGCCGGTCGAGATGAGAGCCGATGCGGGGCGCCGCGCCCGTTTCGAGCGCGAGGCCCAGGCGGTGGCCGCGCTGAACCATCCCCACGTCGTGACGCTCCACGCCGTGGAGGAGGCCGACGGTCAGCCGTTCCTGGTGATGGAATACGTGGAAGGCCGCACCCTCGACGAGCTGATCCCGCCGGAAGGTCTGCCCGTGCGTCGGTTCTTCGAACTCGGGCTCGCCCTGACCGAGGCGGTCGCCGCCGCCCACGCCAAGGGCATCACCCACCGCGACCTGAAGCCCAGCAATGTGATGATCGACACCGCGGGCCGCCTCAAGGTCCTCGACTTCGGCCTGGCGAAGCTGTGGGACCGGCCGGACGCGGGCGCGGACGAAGAGACCGTCGCCGCCGACGCGGGGGTGACGCGCGAAGGGACCATCGTCGGCACCGTGGCCTACATGTCGCCCGAGCAGGCCGAGGGCAAGCCGGTGGACAGCCGCTCGGACGTCTTTTCCCTGGGCATCCTGCTCTACCAGATGGCGACCGGCCAGCAACCGTTCAAAGGCGATTCGCAGCTTTCGATCCTCGCGGCGGTCCTGCGCGACCAGCCGACGCCCGTGGTCGAGGTCCGCCCTGAGCTGCCGAGCCAGCTGGCCCGCATCGTGCGCCGGTGCCTCGAGAAGGATCCCGCGCGGCGCTACGAGACGGCCCGCAGCGCCCACTACGATCTGCAGGTCCTGCGCGAGGAACTGGACTCGGGCGAGTTCGAGAAGCCGGAGATTCCCGCCCCGCCGGCGCGGAGGCCGGGCCGGCGCCGCATCGTGCAGCTGAGCGCGGGCCTGGTCCTGCTGGCGGCGATCGCCTTCGGCGCCGTGCGCCTCGGTTCGCGCGGGCAGCCGCCGGCCGCAGCGGACGCCGGCTCGGCGCCCGCGGCCGCCGCCGCGGTGCCGACCATCGTGGTCTTCCCCTTCGAGAACCTCGGCCCGCCCGAAGACGCGTACTTCGCCGCGGGCATGACCGTCGAGATCGTCACCAGCCTCGCCGCGATCGAAGGTCTGCGCGTGGTCTCCCGCACCAGTTCCCAGAACTACGACCGCACCGGCAAGTCCATGCAGCAGATCGCCGACGATCTCGGGGTGGACTACGTGCTGGAGGGGTCGGTGCGCTGGCAGCGCGACGCCGCCGGCGCCAGCCGCGTGCGGGTGACGCCGCTGCTGACCGACGCCGCCGCCGACCGGCAGGTCTGGGCGAGCCGCTACGATCGCGCCATGGAGGAGATCTTCGCCCTGCAGTCGGAGATCGCCGCCGAGGTGGTCCGCAACCTGGGCGTGACGCTGGCGGCGGCGGGCACGGTTGCGGCCGCGGCCGAGCCCACGCGGGACATGGCGGCCTACCACGCCTACCTGCGGGGGCAGGAGATCCTCGAATCGTCGCGATTCCGGCGGGAGGACTGGCTGCTGGCCGTCGACCTGCTGGAGAAGGCGGTGGCGCGGGATCCCCAGTTCCACGAGGCCTGGGTGGCCCTGGCGCGGGCCAACTCCGGGCTCTGCCACTTCGACTGGGACCGCACGGCGGGGCGCCTGGCCGCGGCGAAGGCCGCCGTGGATCGGGCCGGGGCCCTCGCACCCGACTCGCACCTGTCCCACTACGCCGCCGGCATCTACTACTACTGGGGCCTGAAGGACTACGACCGGGCCCTGGCCGCGCTCCGGCAGGCCGATCGGATCCGCCCCGGCGACCTCGACGTCATGGAGCTGATGGCGTACGTGCTGCGCAGGCAGGAGTCGTACGCCGAGGCGGCGTGATCCTCGAGCGCGTGGCCGGGCTGTCACCCGGCATGGCTCCCGTCGCCAACCACCTCACCGAGACCCTGGCCATCGTGAAGCGCTACGAGGACGCCGATCGCTGGGGGCGGGAGGCCATGGAATTCGGGCCCGACGAGCCCATGAACTTCACCATCGCCGCCTGGAGCGCCGTCCAGGCCGGCTGGCCCGACCGGGCGCGCCGGTACGTCGCCGAGATCCCTCCTCCACGGATCCCGAGATCCGGCAGCGGCTCTTCCGGATCTGTCTCGAGATCGGGGATCTGCCGGCCGCGCGGCGCCATGCCGAACTGCTGCCCGAGTGCGAGGAGTCGCAGTACGAGATCATTTCGAAAGACCTCGGCCTGGCGATGGTCTGCCGCGTGATGGACCAGCCGGAGCAGGCCCGCCGGCACTTCGAGCTCGCCGAGCGCGTCCTGGCGGCGCGCGTGGCCGACAAGCCCGAAGCCGGCAACGTGGTGGCGGCGCACGCGGTGGCCCTGGCCGGCGTCGGGCGGGCGGACGAGGCGAAGGCCGCGATCCGGCGCTCCTTCGAACTCTATCCCGTCAACAAGGATCGCTGGATCGCCACCTGGCGCGTGTACGACCAGGCCGTGATCGAGATGATGTCGGGGAGTTCCGCGGCCGCGGTCGCGACCCTGTCCGGTCTGATGGACCGGCAGACGGACGTCATCTCGCCCGCCATCCTCGCGTCGTCGCCGGTCTTCGCTCCACTGCGCGGACGGGGCGATTTCCAGGCGCTCCTGGCGGAGCACCACTGATCCGTCACGCGATGTCGTGCGCCGTCACCAGCGCTTCAGGGGCGTCGTGAACTCCGACCCGTCGATCCCGCCCATCTGCCGCCGGATCTCGCCCTGCCGGCGCAGGACGTAGGCCGAGGGCCGGCCGGCGTTCATCCGCCGCGGGTTGGGCAGCACGGCGGCCAGCCGCGCGGCGCGGTCGCGGTCGACCTGGTCGGCGCCGACGTCGAAGTGGCGGCGGCAGGCCGCCTCGGCGCCGAAGATCCCGTCGCCCCACTCCGCGATGTTCAGGTAGACCTCCAGGATGCGCGTCTTGGGCCAGAGCAGTTCCAGCCAGAACGTGAACCACGACTCCAGCCCCTTGCGCACCCAGCTGCGCCCGGTCCACAGGAACAGGTTCTTGGCCGTCTGCTGTGAGATGGTGGAGGCGCCGCGCAGGCGCCCGCCGTCCTCGGCGTCCGCCATCGCCTTGCGGATGGCCGCGACGTCCCAGCCGCGGTGCACGAAGAAACGCTGGTCCTCCGCGGCGATCGCCGCCAGCGGCAGCGCGCGCGCGATGTGCGCCCGCGATTTCCAGCGGTAGTCCAGCCGGAACTCGCGGTGCTCCAGCTTCGCCTCCCACCAGCGCTGGACCATCACCCCCGACACGGGCGGCGGCACGAAGCGCAGGGCGAGCACGACCAGGACGGAGCCGGCCACCCAGGCGGCCGCCAGCCGCCAGGTCCAGCGCCAGAGCCGTCGCGGCCAACCCGCCGTGCGATCGCGCAGGGACACCTCGCTCCTCTCAGCGGGTGGGGCACCGCGCCAGGATCCAGTCGCGGACCGCATCCAGGGCGGTGGGGCTCATCGTCTCGGTGATCTGGCCGTACTCGCTCGGGTGGCCCGTCGCCGCCGTCTGCAGCAGGTGGTTGAGGCCCGGCAGCCGACGGACCGTCAGGTCCGGGTTGCCGCCCTCGCGCAGCGCGCGCTCGATCTCGGTGAGGTTCTGGTCGGGGTCCACCTGCAGATCGCGTCCCCCGTTGAGCGCCAGCACCGGGCAGCGCACCTCGCGCAGCGCCACGCGGGGATCGAGCGCCGTCGCGTAGCGGAACCAGGGCGTGATCATGCCCGACACGGCGGCGTCCAGCATGGACTTCAGCGCGGCCGGATCCTTCGCCCGGTCGGGATGGGCCGCCTGCTGGGCGAGGGCGAGCTGCTCGAGGTCCGCGCGGATCGCCGCGCTGTCGGCGCCGGCGGCCAGGCGGCCCAGCGCCAGGCGGGTCTGCGCCAGCTCGTCCGCGATCGTCGTCGAGTCCGTTCCGCCCGCCTTCATGATCAGTTCGGCCTGGCGCAGGATCACCTCGCCCAGCGGCACGCCCGTGCCCGCGAGCAGGACCACGAAGTCGACGGCCTCGGGCGCGTTGGCCGCGGCCAGCGGCGCCGCGATGCCGCCCTCGCTGTGCCCGATCAGGCCGACGCACCCGCCGGCGATGTCGGGCCGCGCCCGCAGCAGTGCGACGCCCGCCAGCGCATCGTCCGCGAAGTCCGCGGTGGTGGCCAGGGACACCGAGCCGGTCGAGCCGCCCACGCCGCGGTCGTCGGCGCGCAGCACCGCCACGCCGGCGCGGGTCAGGTGGTCGGCCAGCACCAGGAAGGGCTTGTGGGCGAACAGTTCCTCGTCGCGGTTCTGCGCGCCGCTGCCGGTCAGCAGCACCGCGGCCGGGAAGGGCCCCGGCCCCTCCGGGAGCGTCAGCGTGCCGGCCAGCACGACGTCGCCGTTGCGGTAGGTCACCTCTTCGGAGCGGTAGGGGAACGGCGGCTGCGGCTCCTGCGGCCGGGCCGGCCCGGCCGTGACCTCGCGCCCGAGCTGGAACGGGAAGCTCATCCCGCTCTGGGTGAAGTCGCCGGTCAGGCGGTCGTTCGCGAGCAGGCCGTGGAACGTCGGCGTGCCGGGGACCTTCGCGATGGCGAACACGAGGGAGTCGCCCGCGGCCCGCACGTTCACGAGCGGCAGACCGGTCGCACCCTGCATCGGGATGTCGATCGTGCCCGTCCAGGCCCCGCCGTTCTCGGCGAGGTCGACCTTGATGCCGAGTTCCTGGCCGGGCAGGACGATGGCGCCCTCCCAGTGGCCGGCCCCGGCAAGCGCCGGTGCTTCAGCTCGCGCCGCGGTCGCGCCGGCGAGAGCGAAGGCGAGGGTCAGAGCGAACGAGGCGATACGAGTGCGCAGCGTAGGGTTCATGACCGGTTCCCGTGGTTGAACGTGGAGAGCAGCAACCGGGGATCGTCCCCGATCAGCAGGTCGGCGCCGGCCTGGACCGCAGCGCGGGCCGCCTCGGCGTCGTTGAGCGTCCAGACGGCCAGGCGCGCGCCCGCGGCGTGGACCGCCGCGGCGACGTCCGCGGTGACGGCCTCCTTGCGCAGCGACAGGGTGCGCGCGCCGAAGCGCGCGAGCAGGGCGGCGGGGTCGGGGCCCGGCTCGCGGGCGATCACGCCCAGGGGCCAACCATCGCCGTCGCGCGCCATCGCCGCCAGCAGGTCGTGCTCGAAGGACTGCACTTCGAGATCCAGGCGTCCGCGCCAGGGCGAGAGTTCGCGGCGCAGGTCCGGCCAGGAGCGCATCCCCTTGACCTCGACGAACACCGTGAACGCGGCGCCGCCCGCCGCCAGCAGCGCGAGCGCGTCCCGCAGGGCCGCGATGGTCCCGCCGCGCTTGGCCGGTCCGCCTTGCAGATCCGCGAGATCCAGCTGCGCGATCGGGCCGGCCGGCGTGTCGGGATCGTGGTGGACGACGAAGGCGCCGTCGCGCGCCTGGTGGACGTCGAGCTCGACGCCGTCGGCGCCGGCGGCCAGGGCCAGGTCGAAGGACGCCAGCGTGTTCTCGGGGGCGTGCGCCGAGTCGCCGCGGTGGGCGAGGATCAGGGGAGTCGTGGATGGCATGCCGGGGCTCCACCTGGTTCGAAAAGGGGGGCCCCCCCCCCCGCCCGCCCCCCGCAAAAAACCCCGGCCGTTCAGGGCTGCCGGCCGGTGCCAAATTCTAGGCGCCGCCCGACGATTGTCAGCCGCCGTCTGCAGCCGTTCAAGTGCAGATTCCGATGTCGCGCCGGCGCGGGCCGTGATATCGATGCCGGGGACAGGAAGGAGTCGCCTTGGCATCGGCACGGCAACCACCGGCAGCGACGGCGCCCGCGAGCGGGCCCGCCCTGACCCGCGCCCTGGGCTTCCGCGAGGCCCTGTCCCTGGTCGTCGGCCGCATCATCGGGTCCGGCATCTTCCGCACGCCCGGCCCGATCATGGCCCTGACCGGCGGGGCGACGCTGTTCTTCGGCGTCTGGGTCCTGGCCGGGGCCATGACCATCCTGAGCGCGCTGTGCTACGCCGAGATGGTGGCCATGCTGCCGCGCTCGGGGGGGCCGTACGCCTACCTCAAGGCCGCCTACCCGCCGTGGTGGGCGTTCCTTCGCGGCTGGGCGATGTTCTTCGTCTCCGAGACGGCGACGATCGCCGCGGTCGCCCTGGTCTTCGCCGAGTACGCGCGGACGCTGTGGGAGTCGGGCGGCGGCGCCGGCTGGCCGCGCGGACTCGAGACGGCCGCCGCCGCCGGCGGGGTCTGGCTGCTGACCTGGATCAACGTCCGGGGTGTCCGGGAAGGCGGCCGCGCCCAGAATGCGCTCACCGTGCTGAAGCTGGCCGCGCTCGCGGCGGTGGCCTGGGTCGGGCTGACCGCGGCGCGCGGCGCGGCACCCGCCGGAGCTGCGACGCCGCTCGCGTCGCCCAGCGGCTGGGCCGCGGTGCTGGCCGTGGGAGCTTCGCTGCGCTACGCCTTCTTCGCCTTCAGCGGCTGGGAGGGGGCCACCTACGTGGCGGAAGAGGTGCGCGAGCCGGAGCGCAACCTGCCGCGCTCCCTGCTGCTGGGCATCGCCGTGGTCATGGCGACCTACCTCCTGGTGAACGCCGCCTACCTGCGCCAGCTCGGACCCGCGGGCATGGCCGGCGCGAAGCAGGTCGCCGCCGACGCGATGCGCTCGGCGCTCGGCCCGGCCGGGGCGGCGCTGATCGCGCTCGCGGTGGTGCTGAGCACCTTCGGCAACATCAACGCGCAGGTCCTGGTCAAGGCCCGCACCTGGCACGCGATGGCCCGCGACGGCCTGTTCCCGGCCGTGTTCGGCGGCGTCCACCCGCGCCACCGCACGCCGGTCGGCGCGCTGGTCGCCCAGGGGATCTGGGCGACGGTCCTCTTGGTCGCGGCCGGTCTCGCCGGGCGGTCCTACGAGACGGTCATCGATTTCTTCGCCTTCACCTCCGCGGTCTTCAACCTGTCGACCTTCGCCGCGGTCGCGGTCCTGCGCCGCCGCCTGCCCGACGCGCCGCGCCCGTTCCGCGTGCCGGGCTGGCCCTGGACCCTGGGCGTCGTGCTGGTGATCCAGGCGGCGTTCCTGGTGGTCACGGCGATCACGGCGCCGCTGCCGTCGCTGCTGGGGGCCGGGCTCACGCTGACCGGCCTGGTGTGGTATTTCCGGCGGGGGAGACCGCGGGCCCCCGACCCCGCCGGCATCCGGCCCCGGGTCCAGGGGGGGGGGGGGGGGGGGTCACCGGCGCGCCCCGCCGGCAGCGTCCCGTCCTGCCTTCGCTCACCGCCACGCTGGCCGGCCTGGGGCGACTGTGCGCGACTACACGGTCGCCGGCACCGCTGACCACGCCGGCCTACCCCACAACGGACGTCCGCAACACCGCACCTTCGGCTGCGTTCACCTGCGACTGCCCCGGCGGCCGCCACTTCACGCCCGGCTCGGAAGAACCACCCCTGGCCGATGACGAGCTTCGGCCTCGGCGGCGTGGCCTACGACCAGGCGCAGCTGATCGCGATCATCCGCCGGCCCGTGCGCGGCGACGCGACCGTCATCCTGGCCCACCACCTGATCGCGGCCATGCTGAACGTCGCCAACGGCGCCAGCGACGACATCCAGGACGCCATCGACGACGGCAACGCCTTCCTGGCGATGTACCCGCTCGGCAGCGACCCGACGGATCCCGCCCGCGGGCAGGGCCTGGCGATCAAGGACCTGCTGGCGGCCTACAACGAGATGGGCTGCCCCGACGGCCCCCCCCCCCCCACCAGGCCTGCCGCTGGACGACGGACGCGCCAGCAGCTGGGGCGAGGCGAGCTACCGCTGACGCGGTAGCGACGGCGAGGGGGCCCCGGGGCCCCCCTGGCGTGCCGCGGCTCAGTCGCGGAGCTCCAGGCCGCGCCGTCGGATCGCGGCGGCGAGGACTTCCTCGGTCGCCTCCATGTGGCGGCTCGTGAGGCCGAACTGGACGAAGATCGACCGGAACTCGTCGCGGACCTCGGCGTGGATGCCGGGCCATTCGGCGGGTGGGATGTCGAGCGACGAGAAGGCCCGGTCGATGAGGGCATCGCAGCGCGCGGGTTCGCGGCAGAGGCTGCTGGGCAGCAGCGACGCCGTCGCGATGCAGGGCGCGACCGTGTCCCCCAGTCCCGCCGCGACGATCTGGTCGGGCGTGGAGGTGTGGGCTCCGACCAGGGCGACCATGCTCTCGGGGAACTTCCAGGAGCGCAGGATCCAGGCGCCGGCCCGGCCGTGGTCCCAGCCGTGGGCCTCGCGCTCGATCTCGGCCAGCGGCCGCCGGCTGCGGCGCCACTCGGTCAGCATCGGCTCGTAGAACGTCTGGCAGCCGGTCAGCAGCACCGGCACCGCCACGTCGGCCACCAGCATGGCCGTGAAGGCCGCCTCCGCCTCGTCGGGCCGGCAGCGGCGCGCCAACGTACGGGCCAGCAGCGAGCGCAGCAGTGTATCCGTCCAGTAGGCCTCGTGCTGGAACAGATCGCCGGGCGGCCGCGGCAGCGCGTCGTGGACCGAGTAGCTCAGGATTACCGAGCGGACCCGGTCGAAACCCAGCAGGCTGATGGCGTGCCGGACGCTGGTGACCTCGTTGCGCAGCGCGAACAGCGACGAATTGATGGTCGTCAGGATCCGCACGCTCAATTCCAGCTCGGACCCGATGATCGTCTCGAGTTTCAGAATGTCCGGATCCTCGCGGTTCACCTCCTCCAGCACCTTCGCCACGGCGGCGGGCAGCGGCGGCAGCTTCACGCGGGCGAACATCACGTCGAAGTTCCCGTCCGCGACGGCGGTGTGCAGCTTCAACGTATCGAGCAGGCCCATGGCGTCGTCGTCCCTCCCGATGGCGTCAGTGGCTGACCGTCTCCTGCAGGACGTTCAGGGTCTCGCAGGCGAGATGGCCCGTCAGCTCGAACTCGGAGCTGATGGCTTCGAAGCTGTCGCGGACCTGGTCGTGGATCGCCGGCCAGGCCGGCGGCGCGATGTTCAGCTCCTTGCGGGCGACGCGGATCAGGTTGCGGCAGCGGGCCCGCGTCCGGCTTGAGCGCGCTGGGCAGCAGTGAGGCCACCATCACCGGCAGCGCCACGGTGTTGGCGAGCCCCTGGCGGCGGATCTGCTCGGCGCTGGAGTTGTGGGCGCCGGCGATCGTCACCAGCGCGGGCGGGAACTCCCACTTCTCGAGGATCCAGGCGCTGGCCAGGGCGTGGTCCCAGCCCACGTGGTCGCGCTCGAGCTGCGCCAGTTCGTTCGGCTGGCCGCTCCAACGCGCGAAGACCGACAAGTAGGTGTCGGCGTAGACGGTCAGCAGGATGGGCACGGCGATGTCGGCGAGCATCATCGCCGTGAACGCCTCGTCCTCGTCCCCCAGGCCGGAGCGCCGCGACAGGATGCGGGCCAGCAGCGAGCGCAGCAGGGTGTCGGTCCAGAAGGCCTCGTGCTTGAACAGGGTGGTCGGGGGGTGCGGCACCGATTCCAGGATCGCGTAGCTCAGCACGATCGAGCGGATGCGGTCCAGCCCCAGCAAGGCCACGGCGTGGCGGATCGACGTCACCGTGGTGCGCAGCGCGAAGTGCGAGGAGTTGATCGTGCGCAGCACCTTGGCGCTGATCAGCGGCTCCGCCCCGATGATGCGCTCGATGCTCGCGATCTGGGCGTCGGGACTGTTGACCTCCGCGAGCAGGCGCGCCACGGCCGCCGGCAGCACCGGCAGCTTGACGGTCCTGAAGGCCTTGGCGAAGTCTTCCTTGAACGTGCCGGGACCGTGGGTCGCGACATCCATAGCGGGCTCCGTGGGCGACGAAGAGCTCGACAACAGTAGAGTGGTCAACGGTGTGATCGGCAATCCCCGACCCATCTTGAATGAATTGGTTCTGCCCATGCGGTGTTGCGACTTGGATCCCCACATCCTGTGGTGACAGGGGGCGCTCGTCGGGCACATCCTGTGCCCGACTCGCTTGACCTTCCGGCCCTTCCGCCATCCTGGCTCCAGGGCCTGCAGGACACCCCTGTCACCACAGGATGTGTGGATCCAAGTCGAACAGCAGCATGGGCATGGGCGGGGATGATTCGTGGCCAGGTCCCTTCCATCGCCGCCACCGTCCCTGACCCTCCGTGACGGGGGTGTCTGCAGGCCTCCTGCGCCAGGAGGGCGCAGGAGGCCGGAAGTCAAGCGCTCCGGGCACAGGAAGTGCCCGGAGCGCGTCCCCCGTCACGGTAGGGTCGATAGGTGCGGGACGCAGGAGACTCGGGCGGCGTGCTCGGGCGGACCGACTGCCGCGATCAAACCAGGCGGCAGCCCAAGGCGATGGAAAGAAACTTGGATTCCTCGCTGTCGGCGCGGCTGGTCAGCACGCAGGGCGCGCTGGTGCCCACGACCGCGGCGGCCAGGCGCCCGCCGGAGAGCAGGGTGCCCGCCTTGTAGAAGACGTTGCCGCTCTCGATGTTGGGGAAGACCAGGATGTCCGCGGCGCCGCCCACCGGCGAGTTCAGGCCCTTGATGGCGCAGGCTTCGGGCGAGATGGCGACGTCCAGGGCCAGGGGGCCGTCGACCACGGCGTCGGGGAAGTCCACGGCCGCGTCCGCCGCGATCGCCGCCGCCTCGACGGTCGCCGGCATCTTCGGGCTGACCTTCTCGCTGGCGGCCAGCAGGGCGGCCAGGGGCCGCTCCAGGCCGAAGCTGTGCGCCGCGTCCACGCAGCAGCGCAGGATCTTCTTCTTGGTGGCGAGGTCCGGCAGCGGGATGATCGCCACGTCGCTGACGAACAGCAGCTTGCCGTGCCGGGCGGTGTGGGCGGGCAGTTCGAAGACCGTCAGGTGGGTCAGGATCGCCCCCTCCGGCAGCAGGCCGCGCTCCTTGTCCAGGATGGACTTCATGTAGTCGGAGGTGGAGATCAGGCCCTTCATCAGCACGTCGGCGCGACCGTCGCGCACCAGGTCGCGGGCGCGCAGCCCGGCGGCCGCGACGTCCGGCTCGTCGATCACCGTGAAGGCGCCGCGGTCGAGGCCCTGCGCGGCGCACAGGGCGCCGATGCGGGCCGCGTCGCCCACCAGGGTCACCCGCGCGATCCCCTCGCGGACGGCGCGGGCCGCGGCTTCGATTGTGTGGGGGTCGTGGCCCGCCGCCACGGCCACGTGGCGGGACGGCGTCGCGCGCAGAGAGGCGACCATCTCGTCCAGGGTGCGGATGGGGTCACGGCCTGGCCTCCGGGGCGTAGGTGCGGGCCGCTTCCTTGCCGTTCAGGACGCGCAGGGCGCCCTGGACCAGGGCGGCCATCTCGTTCTCGCCGGGATAGACGGCGACGCGGCCGCAGTACGTCGGGATGTAGGAGCGGATCGCCGCGACCAGGTCGGCGCTGCGGGCCATGCCCCCGGTCAGCAGGATGCCGTCGACGGGCTCGTCCTGGAAGGCGGGCAGCAGCATGGCGATGTGCTTGGCGATCTGGTAGGCCAGGGCGTCGAAGACCAGGGCCGCCCACTCGTCGCCGTCCGCGACGCGCTTCTCCACCTCGCGCAGGTCCGCGGTCCCGAGCAGGTCGATCAGCCCGCCGCGGCCCTTGTTCAGCAGCTTCAGCTCGGCCTTGGTGTGCTGGCCGGAGAAGCAGAGGTCGATCAGCTGGCCGGTGGGCACGGTGCCGGAGCGCTGCGGGGTGAAGGGGCCCTCGCCGTTCAGGCCGTTGTTGACGTCGAGGTAGCGGCCGCGGCGGTGGGCGCCGACGGTGATGCCGCCGCCCATGTGGCAGACGATCACGTTGATGCGCTCGTAGAACGTCTCGTGCTCCTGCGCGAAGCGCTGCGCCGTGGCGATCTGGTTCAGGGCGTGGCTGATCACCAGGCGGCGGACCGCCTTGAAGCCGGTGATCTTGGCCTTCTCCCAGACCTCGTCCACGACCACGGGGTCGACGATGTAGGCGGGCAACGGGGTGCCGCGGCAGAGCTCGTCGGCGATGAGCGCCCCGAGGTTGGAGGCGTGCTCCCCGCCCACGGCCGCGCGCAGGTCGGCCAGCATCCGCTCGTTGACCGCGTAGGTGCCGTGGGGGATGGGCCGCACCAGGCCGCCGCGGCCGGCGACGGCGTCGAGGTCGGCCAGCGCCAGGTCGTGCTCGGCCAGGGCGGCCAGCACGGCCTGCTTGCGGAAGCCGGCCTGCTCCGTGATGGGCCGCGACTCGAAGGGCGCCATCTCGGCGGCGGAGTGCTGCAGCTCCTTGGTGAAGCTCTCGAGGTCGCCCTCGTAGACGCTGATCTTGGTGCTGGTCGAGCCGGGGTTGATCGCCAGGATGCGCGGGCGCGGGAAGAAGGTGTCCTTGGGGGTGCGGGTCCAGTGGCCGAACTTGTGGTGGCGCAGCAGGCTGGCCTTGATCGCGAGCATGACGTCCTGGGACGAGGAGTCCATCGGCAGGTCCACGCCCTTGAAGCGCACGCCGAACATCACCGGGAACTTCTTCGCCTCCGGGTAGCGCGTGGCGTAGAGGTGGAACAGCAGGTTCCCGAGGTCGAGGTTGGGGGCGATGATGACGTTGGTGCCGCCGGGCGCGCCCTCGGCCGGCTGGTAGTACATGGCCGAGCGCCGCGACAGGGCGGTGGAGATCTTCACCTCGCCCTCGATGCGGATCGTGCGGTAGCGCTCGCCCAGGGCGACGCGCTCGGCGAGGATTTCCGGCACCAGGGCCGTGGCGCGCCGGACCAGCTCGGGCGAGGGGCCCTCGTCGGAGCCCTTGTGCGAGTAGCTGACGATGGCGCCGTTGATCGTCGGCAGCACGTCCTCGGGGAAGAGGTCGCGGGCCACGGCGCAGGTGCCCACCGCGATGCGGGCCAGCGTCTCGGGCGTCATCGTCGCGTTCACGCCGACGTCGCCGAAGACCACGATGTTGTGCGGGAAGATGTCCGACGGGTGGTCGGGCGGCAGCACGAAGATGCCCGCCTCGCACATGACCTTGTTGACGCGCAGCAGGCGCAGCATGGGGCGGAAGTACTGCCGGGGCTCGTGCGTCAGGCCGCCGACGACCGTGTCGGCGTGGCCGCAGCGCACGCACATGATGCCGAAGCGGGCGGGCTCGCTCAGCAGCCGGCGCGCCTCCTGCGGCAGGTCGGCGCGGCGCAGCTCCGCCGGCAGGGCCAGGTACTCGGTGACGAACTCGTCCAGAAGGTCGGAGCGGGACGCCGGGTCGACGAAGGCCGCGTTCTGGAAGGTGTACGCCACGCGGGTCGGGTCGAGGTGGGGCAGGTGGTCGCGCTGGACGGCCCGCACCGCCGCTTCGTCCGCCAGGAACACCAGGCGCGCGAAGCGGGACAGGTGACAGGCGGCCTCGACGGTGCGCGGGTCCAGCGCCTCGGTCAGCACCACCGTGGGGCGGTTCTGCATCACGGCCAGGATCTGATCGTCGAGGGCGCGGTCGATGTCGAACGGCAGCGCAGCGCCCCTGATCTCGGTCATGGCTCCTCCGCGGGCGGTGGGATCTGTGGGGAGCGGGTGCTCCGGAGTCCAATCATGGTCATCGGCCGCACTGTTTTCAAATTCACAGTTAGTTGCAGTCGGTCGTTGCCCGGCGCGGCGCGGCGGTGTTAGGGTCCCGGCGCCAGCACACACCGGGGAAGGGGCGCCGACATGCAGCGCTGCGGCAACGGCTTGATCGACAGCGAGATGCACCGCAGCGCCCAGGCGCAGCGCTGGCTCCTGGTGAGCGTCGCCGACCAGTGCCTGGTGCTGATCGAGGAGGGGCGCGCGAGCCGCGTCTACGGCGTTTCGACGGCCACCGCCGGTCTCAACGGGCGCGAAGGCTCCCTCGGCACCCCGCCGGGCGTGCACCGGATCGCGCGGCGCATCGGCGCGGGGCGGGAGCTCGGGACCTGGTTCAGCAGCCGCGAGCCCGAGGGCGTGTGGCGCCCGGGCGAACCCGCGCCGCGGGACGACCTGATCCTGACCCGCATCCTCACCCTGCAGGGCTGCGAGGAGGGCCTGAACCGCGGCCCCGGCTGCGACTCGGAGGGCCGCTTCATCTACATCCACGGCACCAACCACGAGGACCGCATCGGCGAACCCGTCTCCCAGGGCTGCATCCGCATGAGCAACACCGACGTGCTCAACCTGTTCGAGCGCGTCGACGAGGGTGATCCCGTTGTCATCGTCTGAGCGCCCGGCCGCCTACCACTTCGTCGGGGTCGGCGGCAGCGGCATGTCCGCGCTGGCCCTTTACCACGCCGCCTGCGGCGGCCGCGTCAGCGGCAGCGACCGCTCCTTCGATGGCGGGAGCAACGCCGGCCTGCGCGCCGCGCTGGCCGCGGCCGGGATCGCGATCCTGCCCCAGGACGGCACCGGTGCAGCATCCGGCTGCGACGAGGTCGTGGTCTCGACCGCCGTGGAGCAGGACAACCCAGACATCCGGGTCGCCCGCGAGCGCGGGGTGCCGCTGCTGCACCGCAGCGAGCTGCTGGCCCGCTTCGTGAAGGCGCGGCGCACGATCGCCGTGACCGGGACGAGCGGCAAGTCGACGGTCGTGGCCATGACCTTCGCCGCCCTGCGCGGCGCCGGGCTGCAGCCGTCGGTGATCACCGGCGGCGCCCTGGTCGAGCTGGAGGAGCGCGGCGTCCCCGGCAACGCCTGGGCGGATCCGCGGGGCGATCTGCTGGTCGTGGAGGCCGACGAGAGCGACGGCAGCCTGGTGCGTTACGAGCCCTGGTGCGGCGTGGTGCTCAACCTGCAGCGCGACCACAAGGAGACCGCCGAGGTGGCGGCGATGTTCCGCACCTTCCGCGAGCGCGTGGCGGGCCCCCTGATCTGCGGCGAGGACGCGAATCTCGACGAGTTCCGGCCCGATGCGCGCTTCGGGTTCGGGGCGGGCGCGGAGTTCAGGGCCGAGGCGGTCGAACTGCGTTCCGACGGCTCGCGCTTCCGCGTCGGCGGCACGGAGTTCGCGCTGCCGACGCCCGGCCGCCACGACGTGCTCAACGCGCTGGCGGCGACCGCCGCGGCCGCCGCGGCCGGGGCCTCCCTGCCGCGGATCGCCGACGCGCTGCGGGACTTCCGCGGCGTGGCCCGCCGCTTCCGGACCCTGGGCGCCGCGCGCGGCGTGACGGTCGTCGACGACTTCGCCCACAACCCGGACAAGCTGCGCGCGGCGCTGGCCGCGGGCCGCCTGCGCGGCGGCCGGGTCCTCGCCGTCTTCCAGCCCCACGGCTTCGGCCCCACGCGCTTCCTGCGCGACGACCTCGTCGCCGCCTTCGCCGGCGCCCTCGCGCCCGACGACGTGCTCTGGCTGCCGGAGATCTTCTTCGCCGGCGGCACCGTGACCCGCGACATCTCCTCGCGCGACATCGTGCGCGAGGTCCGGGCCGCCGGGCGCGACGTCCGCTTCGCGCCCGACCGCGCCGACCTGCCGCGGCTGATCGCCGCCGAAGCCCGCGCGGGCGACCTGGTGCTGGTGATGGGCGCGCGCGACCCCTCGCTCACCGATCTGGCGCGCGACGTCCTGGCCGCGGTGGCCGCCGCGCCGGGAGGGGAGGCGTGAGCGGCGGCTTCGTGCTGGCCGACGACGGCCAGGGCCGCCGACGCGGCGTCTTCCCCCATCTCGCCGCGCCCGGTCTGGTGCACGCCGTGACCACGCGCGACGGGCCCGACCTCGGCGACGAGCCCTCCCACCACCCCGCGCACGCCGCGGCGGCCGGGGCGCTGGCCGTCGCGCTGGGCCTCGACGGCGCCGCCTGGGCGTTCCAGGTCCACGGCGACGCCGTGCTGCACGCCGACGCCCCCGGCTACGCGGGCCCCGGCGACGCCCTGTGGACCGACCGTCCCGGCCTGGGCGTCATGGCCCGCAGCGCCGATTGCCCCCTGGTGCTGGTGGCCGGGGAGCGGCCCGACGGCGCAGGGATCTGGGGCGTGGCCCACGCCTCCTGGCGCTCGACGGTCCAGGGCATCACGGCGCGGCTGGTCGCCGAACTCGCGCAGGCCGGCGCCGATCCGTCGCGACTGCGCGCCGGGATCGCGCCCTCGGCCGGCCCCTGCTGCTACGAGGTGGGCGAGGAGGTGCGCGACCGCGCCCTGAAGGATCTGGGCCCCGGCGCCGCCGCCTTCTTCCGCGAGCGCGAGGGCGCCCTGCACTTCGACCTGTGGGCCGCCAACCGCGCCCAGCTGCGCGAGGCCGGCCTGCGCGACGGGGCGATCATCACGGCCGGGCTGTGCTCGCTCTGCCGCAACGATCTCTTCTTCAGCTACCGGCGGGAGGGTGCGGCGGCGGGCCGCTACGCGGCGGTGGTCGGAGCCGTGCGTTCAGGGCAGGTCGCCGGGTAGGATCATGAGGTCCAGGGCGGCGCCGGCCGCCGCGCAGGCCGCGCTGATCGCCTTGAAGTAGGGGCGCACCGCGGGCGTCGCCGCCAGGGGCGCCGTGTGGTACTCCACGCGCTCGACCCCCAGCTCGCGCAGGCGCGCCGCCACGCCGGTGGCCAGGGGCGCGGCCTCCCCGGGCGACAGCAGGTGGTCGTACCAGGGGATGGGCTCCTCGGCGCCGAGCAGGCCGAACTCACCCGACAGGATGAACAGGGGCGTGCCCTGCGCGCGGCCCCGCAGCCACAGGACGCGCAGACGCTCGCTGAGGTAGCGCTCGACGGCGGGCAGCAGGCCGTCGTCCTCACGCTTCGCGGCGCTGCAGTAGGAACAGAAGATCTTCACGTCGCCCCCGGACGCCCATCGTCCAGCGCCGCCGCGAAGCGGCGCACGATCTCTCCCGCCGGCAGCACCGCGTCGATCCCTTCGACGCTGCGGCCCGCCTGCCACAGGTCGCGGTAGGCGCCGCCCTCGCGCGCGGCCGCGGGCAGCCGGCGCAGCGAGCGGCCCAGGTACCAGGCGCGCATCCACTTCTTGGTGCGGGGGTGGCGCAGCAGGCGCTTGGCGAGGCCGCCGGCCTCCAGGCCGAGCCGGTCGATCGTCGGGGTGCGGATCACCGACACCGGCACGCCGGTGAGCTTCTCGGTCAGCACGATGTCCGCGGCGCGGGCGGCCAGGATGGCCGCCTTGTAGTCGGCGTGGGCCGTGCACTCGTCGGCGGCGATGAAGCGCGTGCCGCACTGCACCGCGGCGTAGCCCAGGTCCAGGGCCGCGCGGAACTCCGCGGGCGTGCCGACGCCGCCGGCGCAGACCAGAGGCAGCCCGTATCCCGACAGCTCCGCGAACAGGCGCTCCCGCGATCGGCGTCCCGCGTGCCCGCCGGCGCGGTCGTTGACGCAGATCAGCCCGTCGACGCCGGCGTCCACGGCCTTGGCGGCGAAGCCCCGGCCCGTCACGTCGTGGTAGACGAGGCCGCCCGCGGCGTGGATGCGCTCCACGATCGGGCGCGGGTGGCCCAGGGCGGTCAGGAAGAAGCGCACGTCCTGTTCCAGCGCGATGTCGATCCACGCGTCCAGCTGCCGCTGGTAGCGCCGGAAACCGTGTTCCAGCAGGATGTTCAGACCGACCGGGGCGCCGCCCGACAGCTCGCGGATCCGGCGCAGGCCGTCCCGGAAATCCCAGCCGTGCACCGACGTCAGCGACATCGGCTGCACCACGCCGAGGCCGCCGGCCGCCGAGACGGCGGCCACCAGCTCGGGGTTGCTGCAGGGGAACATCGGCCCGCAGATCAGGGGCGTGCGGACGCCGGCCGCCGCGGTGAATGCCGTCGCGCGTGTCATGGCCGCATCGTACGCGCCGCGCCGCGGCCGCGCCAGCGGAGTCTGGGGGCCGGGCTAGAGGCCGAAGCGCCGCGTGACCTTGACCATCACGATGTCGTCGCCCGGGGACTCCAGCAGCGAGCGCACGTCGCGGCGCAGGTCCAGGTTGCCGGGGTCGTCGAAGTTCGCGCGGCCCTGGGTCCAGGCCAGGTAGAACGTGGAGCCCGGGTCGTACTCCCAGCGCAGCACGAGGTTCACCTGCAGCGACTTGAGGTTGAAGTCCGGGTCCGCGACCGCGAAGGCGGCGGCCGGCCCGTCGCCGTCGGGGTCCACGAGGTAGGAGCCGTCGTCGCCGCGCGCCAGCGTGGAGCCGCCGTCGCGGCCGTAGACGGCGAAGTCGTAGGTGCTGGGGCGCTGGAACTCCTTCAGGCCCTGGTAGCGGCCGACGGCGAACAGGGGCTGCACGTAGGTCTGCAGCGTCAGGTCGGGCGTGAAGGTCCAGTCCACGCGCGTGGTCAGGGTGAGCTGCTGCATGTCCATCCAGGCGAAGACGTAGCGCGTGCCGTAGGTGGCGGCCATCAGCGGGTCGGGCTCGCGCGCCACCCACTGCGTCGCCTCGTGGGTGACGATGTACGACGGGGAGAACGTCAGCCGCAGCGCTTCGGTGGGCCGCGCGGCGATCTCGGTCCACAGGTTCCAGTAGACGCTGCTGTCGGTGACCTCGCCGTAGCCGCCGCCGAGGCTGGCGGTCACGGCGCGGCGCGAGTCGGTGTAGCACGAGATGTCGGCGCTGGCGAAGGTCGGCACGACCATGCGCGGGCCGCCGCGCGTGTAGCCGTTCGAGTAGCGGTCCGGAGAGGCGAAGACCTGCCCGTCGACGCCCCAGTAGTTGGCGAAGGTGCAGCCCGCGAAGACGCCGACTCCCACGTCCTCGGGCCGGCCGCCGAAATCCCAGGTGCGGTAGCCGGCCAATGTCGCCGAGCGGTTGCGGAACAGGCGCGTCGGCTCGGTCCAGCGGTAGCCCGCCGCCAGGTGCGTGTTGACGCGGTCGGACCTGGACAGCCAGCCCAGGTCGTTGATCTCGAAGCCGGGGGAAACCGCGCCGACCGAGGCGTTCAGCGTGACGGCCCCCTTCTCCTTGTTGAGCAGGGCGCGGCCCATCCAGCCCTCCAGGGCGGTGCGCGTGGGATCGTAGCCGAGGTAGTCCGCGTCCGGCCGCTGGTAGTAGCGCCGCGACGAGCGCTGGACCAGGTCCAGCGCCGGCGCCGAGCCGTCGAGGCGCGACCCCATCAGGTAGCCGCGCAGCGCCCAGGTGCCGCCGGCGTCCAGGCGCGTCCAGCCGTCCAGGCCCAGCGTCCACGCCCGCGCGACGAGCTGGTCGCGGGCCGCGGGGTCGCCGAGGCCGCGCAGCACGCCGGTGGCCATCAGGCCCAGGCCGCGCCGGCCGCCGTCGGCGGTGCGCTGCAGGCGCAGGGCGTTGTAGCTGGTGCGCGGCTCGACGAGCTGCTCGCCCGCGATGCCGCCGGTCGACAGCCGCGCGTGTTCGCCCGCGGTCAGCGCGCTCATCGCCCCCACCCGCGTGCCGCCCATCGTGCCGCCGAGGCGCGCCGCGCCCAGGATGGTCGCCGCGCCGGGGACGTCGGCGTAATCGTGGTCGCCGAGCGCCAGCTGCGGGGAGCGGCCGATGCGTCGGCTGTGCAGCGGCGTCGGGTCCGCCCAGTTGAAGTTCCAGGTGCTGGTGGTGCCCTCGCGCCCGAAGCGGAAGGCCCCGGTGTCCTCGACGAAGAAGGGGCGCTTCTCGGGGTAGTAGGTCTCGGCATCGGACAGGTTCACCACGGCGGGGTCGACCTCGACCTGGCCGAAGTCGGGATTGAACGTGGCCGAGACCGCCAGGTCGTTGGTGAGGCGGTAGCGCAGGTCCAGGCCGGCGTCGGCGTCGACCTCGCGGGACGAGCGGAAGGGATCGCCGGGGGGGACCTGTTCGAAACGGCCGCGGGTCGTGCCGTAGACCAGCGCTTCGACCTCGCGCACCGGCTGCACGCCGGCGATGCCCACCAGGTCGGGGAAGCGGTTCTGGTAGCCGGACTCCTCGCGCGGCCGGTGGAAGAGTTCCTCGCGGCCGCCGCAGCGCGAGTAGCGGCGCGAGAAGTTGATCCCCCAGACCTGCTGCGGCGCGTCGGGGAAACGCAGCTGCGAGAACGGGATGCGGATTTCGAGATTCCAGCCGCCCGCGTCGGTCCGCGTGCCGCAGTCCCAGACGCCGTCCCAGGTGTTGTCGCTGGCGCCGTCGTTGAAGAGCTGGCCGTCGCCCACGACGCCGGACGGGTTCACGGAGAAGGTGAAGCCGCTGCGGTCGTCGTTGTAGGTGTCGAGGTTGAGGAACACCCAGTCCGATTCCGGCCAGCTGTCGCGGCGCCCGAGGCTCGTGCGGATCGAGTCGGGGCTGCTCTCGTGCAGACGCGCCGCCACGTACAGCGCCTCGTCGTCGTAGGCCACCCACCAGTCGGTGGGCTGGCGCGGCGGGGCCCCGTTGTCGGGCTCGTTCTGGATCAGGGGGTGGGCCGTCGGCCCCCGCCACGCCGCCTCGTCCAGCACCCCGTCGACGCTGACGGTCTCGTCGAGCCGCCGGGCCTCGACGCGCCCCGGTCCCCCGGGCGGGCCGCCCTGCGCGCGCGCCCGCGAGACGGCCAGCGCCAGGCCCAGGAGCGAGGCCACCAGCAGCAGGGACAGGCGGACGGCGGGCGGGATCCGTGTCGGTCGGGGCATCGTCGTTCTCCCGGATCACATGGCGTGCGGATACGGAACCTTTGACACGCAGGAGACCGGAAAAAGTTGACGCGCGCCGGAAAAAAAAACGGGGCGGCCGCTCAGCGCCCGCTCCGGACGGCGGCCACGGCGGACAGGATCAGGGGCGCGGCCCCATCGACGTCCTCGCGGGTGGTGAAGCGGCCGACGGAGAAGCGCAGGGTGCCGAGGGCGGCCTCGCGCGGCGCGTCCATGGCCGCGAGCACGGCCGACACTTCCGTGCCGCCGGCGTGGCAGGCCGCGCCCGCGGAGCAGGCCACGCCCTCCAGCCGGGCCAGGAGCCGGTCGGCGCGCGCGCCGGGGAAGCCGATGCTCAGGGTGTTGGGCAGGCGCTCGGCCCGGCGGGCGTGGACCACGGCGTCGGGGCAGCCGGCGCCGAGGGCGGCTTCGAGGCGGTCGCGCAGCCGGGTCAGGCGCGGCAGTTCCTCGCCCAGCTCCGCGGCCGCGATCCGCGCCGCCTCGCCCAGGCCCGCGGCCAGCAGGACGCTTTCGGTGCCCGGGCGGCGGCCCGCCTCGTGGCCGGCGCCGTGGCTCAGGTTCTCGATCGCCACGCCGCCGCGCACGTAGAGCGCGCCGACGCCCTTCGGGCCGTACAGCTTGTGCCCGGCCAGGGACAGCAGGTCGATGCCCAGCTCGCCGACCCGCACCGCGACCTTGCCCGCGGACTGGGCGGCGTCGGTGTGCATCAGGGCCCCGGCCGCGCGGGCGATCCCGGCGATCTCCGCGATCGGCTGCAGCGTGCCCACCTCGTTGTTGGCGTGCATGACCGAGACCAGGGCGGTGTCCGGGCGCACGGCGCGCGCCACGTCCGCGGGGTCGACCCGGCCGTCGCGGTCCACCGGGACCGTCGTCGTCTCCCAGCCCCGCGCCGCGAGCCAGGCCGCCGGGCCCCGCACGGCGGGGTGCTCCACCGCCGAGATCACCAGGTGCCGCCCGCGGTCGGCGCGCGCCCAGGCCGCGCCCTTCAGGGCGTGGTTGTTGGCTTCGGTGCCGCCGCTGGTGAACACGATCTCGGCGGGGGAACAGCCGAGCAGCGCCGCCACCCGGGCGCGCGCCTGGTCGAGGGCCGCGCGGGCCTCGCGCCCGTAGGCGTGGCCGCTGCTGGGGTTGCCGAACAGATCCAGGGCGTCGCGCATGACCGCCGCGACGCGGGGGTCCAGCGGCGTCGTGGCGTTGGCGTCCAGGTAGATCGGCCGGACCGAGGTCACGACGAGCCCTTCGGCTTCGCCGGCGGCTTCTTCCCGCCGGACGCGCGCGCGGGCGCGGTCCCGGGTCGGCGCGAGCCCAGCGGCGGCGGCGCGCCGGTCAGCTTGGTCTTCGTCAGTCTGGCGAAAAGGGCCAGGGCCTCGGCGGTCCAGTTCTTGACGATCGTGCGGCGCAGCTTGACGGCCTCGTTCTCGCGTCCGTGGATCATGCGGGCGCACTCGTAGGGCCGCACTCCGTAGATCGTGCACTTGCCGTGGTCGAAGAAGATGCAGCGCCCGGGATCGGCCAGCTCCTGCAGGGTCCAGACGCTGCCCGGCTTCTTGTGGTCCCGCAGCTTGTGCGGCATCACGCCGTGGCGCGGCGAGCCGTCGGTCGTGTGCGTGACGCCCACGGCCAGGTACCGGCGGAAGGTCTCCTC
Organism: bacterium; assembly: GCA_016706845.1. Taxonomy (GTDB): domain Bacteria; phylum Krumholzibacteriota; class Krumholzibacteriia; order LZORAL124-64-63; family LZORAL124-64-63; genus PNOJ01. Next base: position 18,998 of record JADJIV010000004.1, on the reverse strand, counting down.
GACCGTCAGGCCGAGATGCTTGGCCAGCCGGGGCACCTCGGCCGGCTGGAACCACCCGGGCGAGTTGAGGCAGGCGGCCCGGCAGTCCGCGCACTCGCAGCTGCTGACCTTGAAGACGGGCTTCTTCGGGGCTGGGGGACGGACGGCCATGGGATCCTCCGGGACGCGGGTGTCCCCCGATGTTAACGAAACCGCGGCGCGATGCAAGCGGCCGCCGCACATTGCCCGGGAATGGCCCCTGTGCTATAACTTCCAGGAGTTTCGAAGATCGATGACCGCCCGGCCCCGCGGGCCGGGCGCTTCTCCGCCCGCGAGGAAAGCGCATGCCCCGTATCCAGCCCAACGATAGCCCTACCACCTCCGGCACCACGTGCGCATCGTGACCGCCGCCAGCCTCTACGACGGCCACGACGCCGCCATCAACATCATGCGGCGCCTGCTGCAGGCGGGCGGGGCCGAGGTGATCCACCTCGGGCACAACCGCTCGGTGCACGAGATCGTGGACTGCGCCATCCAGGAGGACGCCCAGGGCGTGGCGATCACCTCCTACCAGGGCGGGCACCTCGAGTTCTTCAAGTACATGCACGACCTGCTGCGCGAGCGCGGCTCGGCGACGCGCATCTACGGCGGCGGCGGCGGCACCATCCTGCCGGACGAGATCGCCGAGCTGCACGCCCACGGCATCGCCCGCATCTTCTCGCCCGACGACGGGCGGGCCCTGGGCCTGCAGGGCATGATCGACGAGGTGCTCCGGGGGTGCGACTTCCCCACGGTGGAGCAGGCCGACGCCGCGCTGGTCGCCGGGGTCGAGGCCCGCGACCCGCAGGCGATCGCGCGCGCGATCACGCTGGCCGAGAACCTGCCGGAAGTCTACGCCGGGATCGCGCCGCAGATCGCGGCGCTGGCCGAGTCGCGCCGCGCGCCCGTGCTGGGGGTCACCGGCACCGGCGGCTCCGGCAAGTCGTCGCTGGTGGACGAGCTGGTGCGCCGCTTCCTGCACGAGTTCCGCGACAAGACGGTCGCGGTGGTCAGCGTCGACCCGAGCAAGCGCAAGTCGGGCGGCGCCCTGCTGGGCGACCGCATCCGCATGAACGCCATCGGAGATCCGCGCGCCTACATGCGCTCGCTGGCCACGCGCCAGGCCAACCTCGCGCTCAGCGGCCACGTGCGCGACGCCATCGCCGTCTGCCGCGCGGCCGGCTTCGACCTGGTGATCGTGGAGACCTCGGGCATCGGCCAGAGCGACACCGAGATCGTCGAGCACTCGGACGTGTCGCTCTACGTGATGACCGCCGAGTACGGCGCCGCGTCCCAGCTCGAGAAGATCGACATGCTCGACTTCGCCGACGTCATCGCCCTGAACAAGTACGACCACCGCGGCTCCCAGGACGCCCTGCGCGACGTGCGCAAGCAGTACGCCCGCAACCACGGCCTCTTCGAGGCGGCGCCCGGCGAGCTGCCGGTTTTCGCGACCATCGCCAGCCAGTTCCACGACCCCGGCCTCAACGCCCTCTACGGCCACCTCATGCGCGTGATCGGCGCCCGGACGGGCGCGGACTTCCCCACGGCCGTGGGCGGCGACCCGGTCACCACCGAGCGCAACTTCATCATCCCGCCGGCGCGCACGCGCTACCTGTCGGAGATCGTCGAGGCCAGCCGCCGCCACGACGCCTTCGTGCAGGAGCAGAGCGGGCTCGCGCGCCGCCTCTACCGCCTCCACGGCGCGCTGTGCGAGCTGCGCGGCGAGGCGCCCGACCCCGCCGATGTGCTGCCCGACCCGCAGCCCCGCGCGGGCGACCCCGCCGGCTGCGCGGAGCTGCTGGACGGCTACGCCGCGCTGCTGCGCCGGCTCGACGCCGGCTGCGCGGACCAGCTGCGCGCCTGGCCCGCGACCCGCCGCCGCTACGCGCAGGACGACTACAGCTTCCAGGTGCGCGACCGGACGGTCGCGCAGCCGCTGGTCACGCTCTCGCAGAGCGGGACGCGGATCCCCCGGGTCGTGCTGCCGCGCTGGGACGACTGGGGCGAGGTGCTGCGCTGGCTGCTGACCGAGAACGCGCCCGGCGAGTTCCCCTACGCCGCGGGCGTCTTCCCGCTCAAGGCGCGCGGGGGAGGACCCCACGCGCATGTTCGCCGGCGAGGGCGGCCCCGAGCGCACCAACCGCCGCTTCCACTACGTCTCGCTGGGCATGCCGGCCAAGCGGCTCTCGACCGCCTTCGACTCGGTGACGCTGTACGGCGAGGACCCCGACCGCCGCCCCGACATCTACGGCAAGATCGGCAACTCGGGCGTCAGCGTCGCCACCCTCGACGACGCGGTGAAGCTCTACAGCGGCTTCGATCTGACCGACCCGCGCACCAGCGTCTCGATGACCATCAACGGCCCCGCGCCCATGATGCTGGCCTTCTTCATGAACGCGGCCGTCGACCAGCAGTGCGAGAAGTGGCTGCGCGCGCAGGGGCTGGCCGACGAGACCGCGGCGCGGATCGAGCGCGAGTACGCCGACCTGGGGATGCCGCGGCCCGCCTACCGCGGCCCGCTGCCCCCCGGCCACGACGGCCTGGGCCTGCTGCTGCTCGGCTCCGGCGGCGACCGGGTGCTCGAGCGCGAGGTCTACGAGCGGATCCGCCGCGACACCCTGGCGAACGTGCGCGGCACCGTGCAGGCCGACATCCTCAAGGAGGACCAGGCCCAGAACACCTGCATCTTCTCCACGGAGTTCGCGCTGCGCATGATGGGCGACATGCAGCAGGCGTTCATCGACCGCGGCGTGCGCAACTTCTACTCGGTCTCGATCAGCGGCTACCACATCGCCGAGGCGGGCGCGAACCCGATCACCCAGCTGGCGCTGACGCTCGCCAACGGCTTCACCTACGTCGAGTACTACCTGTCGCGCGGCATGCGCATCGACGACTTCGCGCCCAACCTGTCGTTCTTCTTCAGCAACGGCATGGACCCCGAGTACGCCGTGATGGGCCGCGTCGCGCGCCGCCTCTGGGCCAAGGCCCTGCGCAACCTCTACGGCGCCAACGAGCGCTCGCAGAAGCTCAAGTACCACATCCAGACCTCGGGCCGCTCGCTGCACGCCCAGGAGATCGGCTTCAACGACATCCGCACCACGCTGCAGGCGCTCTACGCGATCTACGACAACTGCAACAGCCTGCACACCAACGCCTACGACGAGGCGATCACCACCCCGACCGAGGAGTCGGTGCGCCGCGCGATGGCCATCCAGCTGATCATCAACCAGGAGCTGGGCCTGGCCCGCAACGAGAACCCCCTGCAGGGCGCGTTCATCGTCGAGGAGCTGACCGAGCTGGTGGAGCAGGCGGTGCTGGCCGAGTTCGAGCGCCTCAGCGAGCGCGGCGGCGTCCTGGGCGCGATGGAGCGCATGTACCAGCGCACCCGCATCCAGGAGGAGTCCCTGCTCTACGAGTCGCGCAAGCACAGCGGCGAGCTGCCCATCGTCGGCGTCAACACCTACCTCGACCCCAGGGGCTCACCGACGGTCGTCCCGGGCGAGGTGATCCGCTCGACGCCGCAGGAGCGGGAGGACGCCATCGCCTCGCTGGCCGACCACCACCGGCGCCACGCCGACCAGGCTCCCGCGGCGCTGCGCGAGCTGCAGCGCGTCGCCGTCGCGCACGGCAACGTCTTCGAGGCGTTGCTCGACGCGTCGCGGGTGTGTTCGCTGGGTCAGATGAGTGCGGCTCTTTACGAAGCGGGCGGGCAGTACAGGAGGAACATGTGACGGGCGCCTAGGCCCTTCCGACGGCCCGCTCCCGCAGGGCGTCCAGCATCCCGATCAGCCGCTCCGTCCCCTCGGGCCCCGCCGCCGCCGCCAGGGCCGCGTCCGCCCTCGCGATCGCCGCCGCCATCCCGGCCGCGGCCAGCTCGCCTTTCGGCGTCGGCGCCAGGTGCAGGGCCCGCTGGTCGTCCCCCCGGCGCGACCGTGTCAGAAGCCCCTTGGCCGACAACCCCCGGATCAGCCGCGTGACGTCCCCCGGATGCACCCCGAGCCGCCGCGCCGCGTCCGACGGCCGAAACGCCGTCCCGTCGCACACCAGCTTCAGCACCCAGAACTGGCTGAGCGTCAGCGGCGCCCCCTCCAGCGCCCGCTGGTGGTGCACCTGCACCACGTGCGCCGCCCGCAGGAGCTGGAAGGACAGGCTGGTTGAGAGGTCGAGTTCATCGTTGTTCATGTCCCCACCATAGCTTATGAGGTCAACCATTGCAATATCAAACATTGCTATCGCAATAGAATGACGAAACCGCCGCATGCGCTCCTCTTGGCCGCCGCGGTCGGTCCGGCGCGGTCGGCTCCGAGCCCGGATTCGCACACATCGCAGATTATTTGATCAAGGATGTTTGTTTATATGTTACAATCAGGACTCCACGACACGCCACAACGAGGCGTCATGCGGCCCGATCGCCCGTGCCTTCCACGGGCAGCGTCACCTTGAGGAGGAATCATGAAGAAAGTGTTTCTGCTGTCCGTGCTGATGCTGGCCCTCGCCGCCGGCAACGCGGCCGCCGCCATCGGCTGGGGCGGCAACGTGTGGCCCAACAGCGGCGCGATCGTCGTGCCGACCGGCCCCGTGAACGTCTACGCCCAGTGCTGGAAGGGCGGGGTCACCGACGCCGGCGGCCAGGGCGCCGGCATCGAGGCCTTCTGCGACATGTCGGCCGACGGCGGCGCCGTGACGACCGTCCAGATGACATTCCAGGGCGATGTCGGCAGCAACGACGAGTACACGACCCAGGTCCCGCAGGGGATGCTCATGGGCGCGTCGTATGTCGACGTGCACGTGAAGTTCCACGACCTGACCGACGACACCTGGTACACCGACGTCAAGGACCAGGCCAACAACTCGCCCCCGCAGCGCTACAACGTGACCAACGTGCTGCCGGTCGACGTGAACGTGACCTTCACGCTGTGCATGAGCGGCGAAGCCACCGCCGGCGACCCCTGCGTCATCGGCAGTAGCAACTGGGAAGGCGTCGCCAACCGCATCGTGACGCTGCCCACCGACGGCACGACCTCGGTGGTCCTGGGCACCGACAGCTGGAACAACCTGCCCATCGGCTGCGGCGTCGGCGAAACGCCTGATCGGCGAGCGCACGGTCTGCCTGCAGGTGTGCCTCGACGGCGTCGACAACACCGGCGGCGTCTGCGCCATCGGCTCGGTGCCCCAGCTCTCGAACTGGGGCGCCGGCGTGCCGGCCGTCCAGGTCGGCCCGGGCCTGTACCAGACCTGCATCGTCTTCCCGGCCGGGATGGCGATCCCGCTGGTGGTCGAGTACAAGTTCAAGAAGGACGACTGCGGCACGTGGGAGAGCGTGGGCAACCGCACCTTCGTCGTCGACAACGCCATGCCCTCCGAGCAGACGTTGACGTCCAACTGGGACGACAACACCTCGGGCGCCTGCTCCCCCGTCGGCAACGAGAATGCGGACTGGGGTTCGGTGAAGTCGCTGTACCGGTAGGACGGCGCGATCCAACGGAGAGCGTGCAAGAGGCGCCGCCCCGGCCCAGGCCGGGGCGGCGCTTTGCCGGTCAGGCCTGGCGGCCGCGCAGGGCGAGGATCTCGCTGGAGATCTCCTCGATCGGCTTGCCGGTGACGTCCACGACGGCCCAGCCGGGGTTGCGGGCGTAGAGCGTCAGCGCGAAGTCCATCTCGCGGCGGACGTGGTGCAGGTCGTCGTAGTCGCCGAAGGCGTAGCCGAGGTGTTCGGCCCGCACCCGCCGCAGGGCGGCCAGGCGGTGGGGCTCGGTCTTGAGCGCGACGACCCGCTCGGGCGGGACCGCGAGCAGCTCCGGCGGCGGCGGCAGGTCCAGGACCAGGGGCACGTTGGCCGCCAGCCAGCCCTTGGTCGCCAGGTAGACGCTCAGCGGCGTCTTGAAGGTGCGCGAGACGCCGACCAGGACGATGTCGGCCCGCCCGAGCTCCTCGGTGCGCTGGCCGTCGTCGTGGCGGATGGCGAAGTCCATCGCCTCGATCCGGCGGAAGTAGTCCTCGTTGAGCTGGCGGAACAATCCGGGCAGCTCCGCCGGCGAGGCGGCCAGTTCCAGCGACAGCCGCTCGAGCAGGGGACCCATGAGGTCGAGCGTGGGCACGTCGAGGCTGCGGCCCGCCCGCAGCAGCTCGGCGCGCAGTTCGTGGGAGACGAGCGTGTGCACGATGATGGCGTCGCGCGCGGCCGCTTCGCGCACGACGTCGGCGACCCGGGCGGCGTCGTGGAGGTCGGAGCGGACCCGGATGTCGGTCTCCGCGTCGGGGAACTGGGTCAGGGCGGCGTCGAGGGCGCGGCGGGCCGTGCCGCCGGTGCCGTCCGAGACGACGAAGATGGTTTTCAAGGCGCGCCTCCGGGAATCGCGTGGCCGTGCCGGGCGAGCGTAGACGGCAGGGGCGGGCGTGTCAAACCCATGGCCGGCCCGGCGGGCCTCGGTTACTCTGGCGTGAATCGGGTCGCCCCGGCGACCCTCCCGCCACCGCCGCAAAGGACGGACCGCATGGACGCCGCCACCACCACCCTGCGCCGCGAGGCCCTGCGCGGCCTGCTGCCCGAGGGCGCGATCCTGCTGCTGGGCAACGGGCAGGCCAGCCGCAACTACGAGGACAACGCGTACCCGTTCCGGCAGGACTCGCACTTCCTGTACTTCGCCGGACTGGCGCGGCCCGACCTCGCGCTGCTGCTGCTGCCCGACGGCACCGGCACGCTGTACGTGCCGGCCGCCCATCCCGACGACGTGGTGTGGTCGGGGCCGCAGCCCTCGCCGGCCGACCTCGCCGCGCAGGCCGGGCTCGCGCGCCACGCGCCCCTCGACAGCCTCGCCGCGGACCTCGCCGCCTGCGGGCGGGTCCACTACCTGCCGCCCTACCGCGCCGCCAACCGCCTGCTGCTGGCGGACCTGCTGGGCCTGGCGCCGGCGGCGGTGGCGGACGGGGCCTCGCGCGAGCTGGTGCGCGCCGTGGTGGCGCTGCGCGAGATCAAGAGCGACGCCGAGATCGCCGAGATTGAGACCGCCCTGGGCGTCAGCGCGCTGATGTACCAGTTCGCGCTGCGCAACGCGCGGCCCGGCCTGCACGAGGCCCAGATCGCCGGCGCCATGCAGGGCGTGGCGCTGAGCTACGACATGCAGCCGTCCTTCCAGCCGATCGTCACGGTGCGGGGCGAGATCCTGCACAACGAGAGCCGCGACAACACGCTCGAGCAGGGGCAGCTCCTGCTTCTGGACAGCGGCGTGGAGACCTGCGAGGGCTACTGCTCGGACATCACGCGCACGATCCCGGTCGGCGGCGTGTTCTCCCCGCGGCAGCGGGACGTCTACGACGTGGTGCTGGAGGCCCAGGCCGCGGCCATCGAGGCCGTGGCGCCCGGCGCGACCAACCGCGACGTGCACCTGGCGGCCGCGCTGGCCGTCTCCCGCGGCCTGACGGACCTGGGCCTGATGCGGGGCGACCCCGCCGAGGCGACCGCCGCCGGCGCGCACGCCCTGTTCTTCCCGCACGGCATCGGGCACATGCTCGGCCTGGACGTCCACGACATGGAGGACCTGGGCGACGCGGTGGGCTACGACGAGGGGGAGGCGCGCAGCCCGCAGTTCGGGCTGAACTTCCTGCGGCTGGCCAAGGCGCTGAAGCCGGGCTTCGTGATCACGATCGAGCCGGGGATCTACTTCAACCCGCCGCTGATCGCCCGCTGGCAGGACGCGGGGCTCCACGCGGGCTTCCTCGACTACGCCGCCGTGCGGCGCTACGCGGGCTTCGGCGGCATCCGCCTGGAAGACGACGTGCTGGTCACCGCGGACGGCAACCGCGTGCTGGGACCGCCGATCCCCAAGACGGCCGACGACGTCGAACTGGTGATGGGCGGCGACGCGGCCTAGCGGGTCAGGGCGCCGCGCGCCAGGGCCCGGCCCGCCTCTTCCAGCCTGACCAGGCCGCCCTCGCGCCGCAGGAGCCGCCGCTGCTCCGCGGCGCGCAGCACCCGCTCGGCGAAGCCGGTCTCCCAGTGCAGGTGCAGGTGGATGCGGTCGGGGCGGCACTCGTCCGCGGCCTCGGGGCCGCACTCGTGCTGGGACAGGTGGATGGCCAGCATCGCCAGCGCGAACTCCAGGCGCTGCGCCGCGCGCCGGCGCGCGGCGGCGACGAGGCCGCGCTGCGGCGCCAGCAGCAGCGCCAGCAGGAACACGAACCCCACCGTCGCGGCCATGGCGCCCGCGATCGAGACGTCCAGCCAGCGGGCCAGCCAGTAGCCGCCGATCGCCGACGCCGCGCCCATCGCCACCGCCAGACCCATCATCCGCGGCAGGCGGTCGGTCAGCAGGTGGGCCGCGGCCGGCGGCCCCACCATCAGCGCGACCACCAGCACCAGGCCCACCGCGTCGAAGCTCGCCACCGCCGTCACGCTCACCAGCGACATCAGCCCGTAGTGGAGCAGGGCGGGCGAGAAGCCGAGCGTCGCGGCCAGGCCCGCGTCGAAGGTCGCCAGCTTCAGCTCCTTGAAGAACAGGCCGAGCGCGCAGGCGTCCAGCAGCAGCACGCCGCCCGCCAGCCACAGCGCGCGCGGTCCGAGGTCGGTCCCGCCGGGAGCGAAGCGGTCGAAGGGCGCGAAGGCCAGCTCGCCGAGCAGGACGACGTCGGTGTCGAGGTGGACCGAGCCCGCCTGTCGCGCCAGCAGGATCACGCCCAGGCTGAACAGCGCCGGGAAAGACCAGCCCGATGGCCGCGTCCTCCTTGACCAGGCGCGTGCGGTGCAGCGCCTCGACCAGTGCGACGGTCAGCACGCCGGTGGCCGCCGCGCCCAGGACCAGCCACGGCGAGGCGAGGTCCCCGACCGCCAGGAAGGCCACGACGATGCCCAGCAGGATCGAGTGGCTGATCGCATCGCTCATCATGGCCATGCGCCGCAGCACCAGGAACGTGCCCACCAGGGAGCAGGCGGCGGCGGTCACCACCGCGATCAGCTGGATCTCGACCTGGGGGGTCATCGCGGCGCCTCCTCCCGCGTTCCCGCGGCGGAGCGCGCGGCGAGGAAGCGCCCGGCTTCGGCGCGGCCGGCCGCGGTGATGGTCCACCGGTCGCCGCCGGCCGCGGCCGCCCAGCCCCGGCCCTCCAGCTCGCGCAGCGAGCGGCGCACCGAGCCGCCGGCCGCCATCGCGCGCAGCACCGCGGCCGCGTGGGGCGCGGCGGTGGGCTCGCCGTGCTGGCCGGCCAGGGCGTGCAGGTCGAGCAGGACCGCGTGCAGGCGCAGGTCGCGGCGGCGGCGCCAGCGCCGCCAGACGCCGGCGAGCAGGCCGCGCCGCGGGGCCAGGACCAGCGAGACCAGGACCAGGACCGTGGCCGCCAGCACGATGGCCGGCCCGGTGGGCGTGCGCGCCGACAGGCTGCTGGCGACGGCGCCGCCGGCGCCGGCGGCCGCGCCGAAGACCGCGGCCAGGGCGGCCATCGGCGCCAGGCGGTCGGTCCACTGGCGGGCGGCGGCGGCCGGCGCGACCAGCATCGCGCTCATCAGCACCACGCCCACGGCCTGCAGGCCCGCGACGACCGCCGCCACCATCAGGCCCGTCAGCAGGATGTCCAGGCGCCGCACCGGCAACCCCAGCAGCGCGGCGTAGGCCGGGTCGAAGCTCAGCAGCTTGAATTCCTTCCACAGCAGGACCAGCACCAGGACGGCGCCGCCGCCCAGGACCGCCATCGTCGCGACGTCGGCGGCCAGCAGCGTGGCCGCCTGCCCGAAGAGGAAGCGGTCGAGCCCGGCCTGCGAGGCGTCGGGGCGGCGCTGGATCCACGTCAGCAGCATCAGGCCCGTCCCGAAGAACACCGAGAGCACCAGCCCCAGCGCGCTGTCGGCCGTCACCCGCGACGAACGCACGATCCCCGTCACGCAGAGCGCGCCCAGCCACCCGGTGACCGCGGCGCCCGCCACCAGCGCCGCCGGCGCCTTGCTGCCGGTCAGCAGGAACACCAGCGCGATCCCGGGCAGGGCCGCGTGGCTGACCGCGTCGCCCAGCAGGCTCTGGCGCCGCAGCTGCGCGAAGACGCCCAGGACGCCGGCCGTCGCGCCGATCACCGCGGCGCCCGCCGCGACGGTGCGCAGCGTGTAGTCGCTCCAGAAGGCGGCGAGGGCTGACCAGCTCACGGCCTGATCCTGCCGAAGTGGACGGCGGTGGGATCGTCGTGCCGGCCGGGACCCGGCGTGGGGTCGGCCTTGCGCTCGAGGAAGCCCACGCGCCCGCCGTAGGTCAGGCGCAGGTTCTCCTCGGTGAAGACCTCGGCGACCGGGCCCGAGGCGATGCGCCGCACGTTCAGCAGGGTGACCCAGTCGAAGTAGTCGGGCACCGTCTGCAGGTCGTGGTGCACCACCACCACGGTGCGGCCGCGGGCGCGCAGGTCCTTCAACAGGTCGACGATGGCGCGCTCGGTGATGGCGTCGACGCCCTGGAAGGGCTCGTCCATGAAGGTCACGTCCGTGTCCTGGACCAGCGCCCGCGCCAGGAACACGCGCTGCTGCTGGCCGCCGGAGAGCTGGCTGATCTGCCGGTCCGCGAAGGCCGCCATGCCGACGCGTTCGAGCGCGGACAGCGCGGCCTCGCGCTCGCGGCGCCCGGGCCGGCGCACCCAGCCCAGGCGGCGGTAGGTGCCCATGGTCACCACGTCCAGCGCCGAGGTGGGGAAGTCCCAGTCGACGCTGCCGCGCTGCGGCACGTAGCCGACGCGGTCGCGGGCCCGCGCCAGCGGCTCGCCCTGGATGAGGACCTGCCCGGCGGCCGTTGGCACCAGGCCCAGGATCGCCTTCAGCAGGGTGCTCTTGCCGGCGCCGTTGGGGCCGACCACGGCCAGCAGCAGGCCCGGCGGCACTTCGAGGTCGACGTCCCACAGCACGGGCTTGTCGCGGTAGGCGACCGTCAGGTCGTGCACGGCGACGGCGAGGCCGGCGCCGGTGTGCGGCGCGGGCGGGGCCGGGGAGGGGTCGCGAACCGTCACGGGGCCTCCTTCGCGCCGCCGAGGGCCTCGACGATGGTCGTCACGTTGGCGCGGACCATCCCGACGTACGTGGCGGCCGGGCCGCCGCGATCGCCGAGCGCGTCCGAGTAGAGCGAACCGCCGATGCGCACGTCGTGGCCGCGCGCGCGCACGGCCGCCTGCAGCGCCTCGACGGTCCGTGGCGGGACCGAGGACTCCACGAAGACGGCGGGCACGCGGCGCTCCGCCAGGAAGGCGGCCAGGTCCTGCACGTCGCGCGTGCCGGCTTCCGTCGCCGTGCTGGTGCCCTGCAGGCCGCGCACTTCGAGGCCGTAGGCGCGGCCGAAGTAGCCGAAGGCGTCGTGGGCCGTGACCAGCACCCGCGCCGGGGCCGGCACCGTCGCCACGCGCCGTCGCACCCAGGCGTCCAGCGAATCCAGCTCGGCCCGGTAGTCGTCGAGGCGGCGCCGGTAGTCCGCCGCACCCGGCGGGTCGGCGGCGGCCAGCGCCTCGCCGACGGCGACGACCGCGTCGCGCCACAGCCGCACGTCGAACCAGATGTGGGGGTCGTGGGCGCCGGCGTAGCCCGGCGTCGCCTGCAGGTCGGCGGGGGCGACGGCCGAGGCCACGGCGCGCGCCGGGCGGGTCGCGCCGAGGCGCCCGAGCACCTCGCCCATCTTCGCTTCCAGGTGCAGCCCGTTGTACAGGACGAGGTCGGCTTCCTGGAGCCGGCGCACGTCGCCCTCGCTGGCCTTGTAGAGGTGGGGGTCCACGCCGGGGCCCATCAGACCGATGACCCGCACGCGGTCGCCGCCGATCCGGGCGGCGGCGTCGGCCACCATGCCGGTGGTCGCCACCACGTTCAGGGGGCCGTCCCGGCGCCGCTCGCCGGCGCCGCCGCAACCGGCCGCGCCGCACGCCAGAGCGGCGAGGGCGAGGGCGGCGAGGGCGAGGGCCGGCACGGGTCCGCGCACGGCCCGCCCGACCCGGGTCTTGCTGGCGACGGTTCGCATCACGACGGTTCCTCCGGCGCCGGCGACGAGGCGGTGTCGCGGGCGGGTATGGGCGACCCGTGGGGGTCGCGATCGGGGTGGCCGAGCAGCTGGTCGATGCGGTCTTCCATGTCCTCGGACAGGACGTGCTCCCAGCGCTCGGCTTCGTCGTGGACACGGTCCCGGGGCACGTCCATGATCCGCACCAGGAAGGACTCGATCAGGCGGTGGCGCCGCACCACGCGCAGGGCGGTGCGGCGGCCGTCTTCGGTCAGGGTGACGCCCCGGTACGGCGTGTGGTCGAGCAGCCCGAGCCCGGACAGGCGCTTGACCATGCCGGTGGCCGAAGCGGGGGCGACCGCCAGGCGGCGCGCGATCTCGCTGGTCGTGGCCCGGCCGTGACCGGTTTCCAGGTCCCAGATGGTCTTGAGGTAGTTCTCGGCGGATTCGGTGTGCTTCACCCGGACCTCGCGGCGGGAGGGGTCCCCCGCAGGGTGGTTTAGTGCGACCTAAATTCCGGCACAGGATAGCACGGGGCCGCGCAACGGCAAGGGAAACTGGCATCCGCGTCGTCCGTGTTGTATTTTCAGCCGGGTGTGCCGCCCGAGGGCGGACCCGAGCGACCGATGCACCCGACGTACCCCACGCGCACGTGATCGTCGACCCGCGTGATCGGCGGTTCGCGTGAACGACCCCAAGGGAGACCTTCGATGAACAGAGCCGCCCTGTGCCGCAGCGGGCTGGTCGTGCTGGCCCTCGGCCTGATCGTCCTGGCGGGATGCAACGACGAGACGACGTCCGGACTGACGGGCACCGGGACCATCGGCGTCTACCCGCTGGGGTCGAACACGCCCTTCCCCTGGCAGCTCGCGGGGCCCGACGGCTACCAGCACGAGGGGGCCGGCGACGAGGTGCTCGTGGACATGGCGGTCGGGTCCTACACCATCACCTGGCAGGGAGTCACCGGCTGGGTCACGCCGTCGCCCGCCGAGGTGACCAAGAACGTCGCCGCCGGCGCCCTGACGACGTTCACCGCCACCTACCGGGCCACCGGCGGCGAGATCCTGCCCGGGCAGATCGACATCGACCCGCTGCCGAACGACCAGGGCTTCGGCTTCCCCTGGTCCATCACCGGCCCCGACGAGTTCAGCGCCTCGGGCACGGGCTTCATCCGCTACGAGAACATGGATCCGGGCGACTACACCGTGACCTGGGGCGACGTGGACGACTGGACCACGCCGGCGCCGGCCGTCGTCACCCTGACCCTCGACCAGGGCGAGGGACTCCGTTTCACCGCCACCTGGGTGTCGGAGGAGGGATCGAGCATCACCTTCAAGCCGATCGTGCCGGGCACCTTCCTCATGGGCAGCCCCCGCGGCGAGACGGGCAGCAGCAGCTACGAGTGGCCCCAGCACCGCGTCACGCTGACGCGCCCCTTCGAGCTGGCGGAGACGGAGATCACCTGGGAGCAGTACGTCAACCTGATGGGCAGCAACCCGAGCTACTACGACGACGTCTGCCTGACCTGCCCGGGCGACTACCCCATGGAGTCGGTCTCCTGGCTGCAGGCGGTCGAGTTCTGCAACGCGCTCTCGCTCGCCGAGGGCTACGCGCCGGCCTACACGGTCGCCGGCTCGACGGCCACCTGGGACCAGGGCGCCGACGGCTACCGGCTGCCGACCGAGGCCGAATGGGAGTACGCCTGCCGCGCCGGCACGATCACCGCGCTCAGCAACGGCGACCTGACCTCGGCCGCGTCCAGCTGCTACAGCGACCCGAACCTGGAGCTGATCGCCTGGTACTGCAACAACAGCTCGTCCCACGTCCACCCCGTCGGGGACAAGCAGCCCAACGACTGGGACCTCGAGGACATGCACGGCAACGTGTGGGAGTGGACCTGGGACTTCAGCCGCAACTACGAGAGCGTCTCGCTGCAGCTCGGCGACTTCACGTTCCCCGACGGCACCATCCAGCAGCGCGGCACGATCACCGTCATGGAGGCCGAGACGGGGTTCGGCACCGAGAAGATCTTCCGCCTCGACCAGATCGGCGCGACCTTCGGCGTCTCGAACCTCGGCGTGACCACGTCGCAGGTCAGCTTCCACTACGCCGACTTCGACAGCGTCACCAACTTCCGGGTCAACGGCCAGACGCTCTACCGCGGCATGTTCTCCGAGCTGCCGGGGACCGTCGCCCCCGGCGTCACCGTGGCGGTGACCTCCGCGCCCGTCTTCAACGGGACCTACGGGGACGGCGTGACCGGGACGGTGACCCTGACCGGCGCGGTGACGAGCGTGCTGGTCGGCGGCAAGATCCTGATGGTCGACGACTTCAGCGTCGTCGAGGCCGGCGGCTCCCAGTTCGCGCGGGACCGGGTCGCGGACCTCAACCTCTTCGTGCGCGGGCAGGTCTACCGCCCGAACCCGGGCGGCATCCCGACGCTGCTGTCGCTGGACTGCACGATCGCCGACCCGATCGGCCGCGGCACCGGCAGCACGCACGCGCTGCGGGGCGGCTCCTACTACAGCAATCCCGGCGACTGCCGCTCCGCGGCCCGGTCGCTCCCGAACCTCGCCAGTCGTTACGCCGGCTTCCGCGTGGCCCGCTACACCGACTGACGACGGCCGTCCCGACGCAACAACCGGGAGGCTTCCCGCGAGGGGGCCTCCCGGTTCCCGTTCCGGCGCTCGTCAGGAGTTGACGGGAATGTCGGGCCGGTTGGCCGCGTCGACCGCGCCGGCGAGCGCCGCCGCCTTGTCCAGCGTCTCCTGCCACTCGGCCGCCGGATCGCTGTCGGCGGTCACCGCGCCGCCGACCCCGCACACGGCGCGGCCGCCGCGCACCACCAGCGTGCGGATGACGATGTTGAGGTCCATGGCGCCCGCGTCGTCGAGCCAGCCCAGCGAGCCGGCGTAGACGCCGCGCGACCACGGCTCCAGCTCGTCGATCATCTTCATGGCCTCGATCTTGGGCGCCCCGGTCATCGAGCCGCCCGGGAAGCAGGCGCGCACGGCGTCGATCCCGTCCAGCCCGGCGCGCAGGCGGCCGCGCACGGTCGAGACCATCTGCCACACCCACCCGCAGAGCTCGACGGCCATCAGCTCGGGCACCTCGATGCTCCCCGTCTCGCAGACGCGTCCCAGGTCGTTGCGCGCCAGGTCCACGATCATGAGGTTCTCGGCGCGGTCCTTCGGCGAGGCGGCCAGCTCGTCGTGCAACGGGTGTCTTCCCAGGGATCGGCGCTGCTGGGGCGGGTGCCCTTGATCGGCCGCGTCTCGAGCCAACGGTCGCGGTCGAGGCTCAGGAAGCGCTCGGGCGAGGAGCAGAGCACCGCGACGTCGCCGCAGGTCAGCCAGGCGCCGAAGTGCGCCGCGTTGTTGCCGCGCAGCTTGCCGTAGAGCCGCCAGGGGTCGGCCCGCAGTTCCAGCCCGAGGCGGCGCGTGAGGCAGCACTCGAAGACGCGCCCGTCGCGGATGTCGCGCTGGACGGCGGCCACGCGGGCCATGTAGTCCGCGCGGCCGTCCTGCGACGGCGTCGGCCGTGCGTGGGGCCGGCACCGCGGCAGCGCCAGGGGCCCCCAGGACGCGAGCCGGTCGCGGACCGCGTCGGCGATGCGGTCCGCGTCGCGGCGCGCGGCCGCGTCGTCGGGGCCGCGTCCGACGGCCGACAGCCAGGTGCGGCCGGCGCCGTGGTCGCGCACGAGCAGGGCTTCGTGCCTCACGAAGCGCAGGTCCGGCAGGCCCAGGTCGTCGCGCCCCGTGTCGGGGTAGGACTCCAGGCAGTGGCCCGCCTCGTAGCCGAACCAGCCGACGATCCCGTGGACGAAGGGGAAGCGCGCCGCCTGCAGGGCCCAGGCCGGCGCCGCCGTGTCGCGGCGCCAGGTCCGCAGCGCCGCGAAGGGGTCGACGCCGCTCAGGCGTCGCGGCCCGTCCCCGCCGCCGGTCACCACGTCGGCCCGGCCGTCGGGACGCCGGCGCGCCTCGAAGGTCGCCGTCTCGCCCACGCCCAGGTAGGAGAAGCGGCCGAACCGGGGATCGCCTGCCGCGCTGTCCAGCAGCACGGGCTCCGCCCGGCCGCCGGCGCGGAACGCCTCGACGAGGCGCCAGAACGGCTTCACGTGGTCGACGGGTTCCAGGATGTGGTGCGCGGCTGCCATGCACCCAGTTTCGCGGCCGGCCCGGCGGCGGTCAACACGGTCTTTGACAGGCGCGGGCCGGCGCGGCTAATGTCCCGGCCATGCTGTTCAATTCGCTGATCTTCGTGCTCTTCCTGGCCGTGGTCCTGCTGGTCTACCCGCGACTGCGGCACCGGCCGCAGAACGTGTTCCTGCTGGTCGCCAGCTACGTGTTCTACGGCTACTGGGACTGGCGCTTCCTGCTGCTGCTGTGGATCTCCTCCGGAGTCGACTACTGGGCCGCCGGACGCATGGGTCGGACGGACAACCAGTCCGTGCGCAAGCGCCTGCTGCTGGTCAGCATGGCGACGAACCTCGGCCTGCTGGGCTTCTTCAAGTACTTCAACTTCTTCGTCGACTCGATGGGCGTGCTGATCGAGTCCTTCGGGATGGAGCCCCACCTCCCGCTGCTGCGGGTGCTGCTGCCGGTGGGCATCAGCTTCTACACGTTCCAGACGATGAGCTACACGATCGACGTCTACCGCCGCCGCCTGGAGCCGTCGCGCGACCTCATCGAATTCTCGCTGTTCGTGGCCTTCTTCCCCCAGCTCGTGGCCGGGCCGATCGAGCGCGCGACCCGCCTGCTGCCGCAGGTCCAGCAGCCGCGCACGGTGACCCGGCGCCAGGTCGAGACCGGCCTGAACCTGATCCTGATGGGCTTCTTCAAGAAACTCTTCGTGGCCGATACGCTGGCGCCCTACGTGACCCAGGTCTGGGACGACCCCGGCGCCTTCACCGCGGGCCAGCTGCTGACCGGCGTCTACGCCTTCTGCTTCCAGATCTACGGCGACTTTTCGGGCTACTCGGACATCGCCCGCGGCGTCTCGCACCTGCTGGGCTTCGAGCTGATGGAGAACTTCCACGCGCCGAACCTCAGCCGCAGCCCCGCCGAGTACTGGAAGCGCTGGCACGTGTCGCTGTCGACCTGGCTGATGGACTACCTCTACATCCCGCTGGGCGGCAACCGCAAGGGCCGCCTGCGCGGCTACGTCAACCTGATGGTGACGATGTTCCTGGGCGGGCTCTGGCACGGCGCGAGCTGGACGTTCGTGGCCTGGGGCGTGTTCAACGGCTTCTACCTGGTGCTCTACCGGCTGACCGACGGGCGCAAGGTCGACCTGCACTGGCCGCGCGCGCCGCGGGCCTTCGCCTGGGACGTGGTGAAGGTCGTCGTCACCTTCCACCTGCTCGGCATCGCGAAGATCCTGTTCCGCTCGCCCGACTTCCCGACCGCCTGGAAGATCATGACGGGGATCGCCGCCGGTCAGGGCCTGTTCGTCTTCGGCGCCGCGCACGTCTTCTTGGTCTGCGCGATCATGCTGACGCTGGACATCGTCCAGGAGGCGACTGGCAGCCACACCTGGCTGGCCGATTCGCGGCGGCCGTGGCTGCAGTTTTCGGTGGGGTCGGCGCTGTTCGGGATCACCCTGGCGGCGGCGGTTTACCGCGTCTACAGCAATCCACCGTTCATCTATTTCCAATTCTGATTGCAACGCGGGGGGGGGGCCCCGCGGCGCGCCCGGCGCCCCCGCGCCCGCGCCCGCGGCTCCCTGCCCTCCAACCGGATGCTCATTCAATCGGATGGAAAAAATGAATTGATCGATTGACTTGATTGGTCGATTAATTTATGATATCGGGACTTCGATCTATGGGGGCAATTCGATGCGCGAGCAGTCGATCGATTCACGGATGCCGGCGGAGCGGTTGCGGGGGGTGCTGGAGCAACTGCCGCCGGAGCTGGCGCCGCCGGCGGCGGATTCGCCGGCGGGGCGGATCCTGGCCGCCACGCGGGACGTGCTGGCGGACAAGGGGCCCGCCGGGTTGAGCATGCGGCTGGTGGCGGCGCAGGCCGGGGTCAACCAGGCCATGATCCACTACTACTATGGGAGCAAGGACCGGCTGATCGACGCGGTGGTGCTGCGCGAGGTCGTCGAGGTGTTGCGCGATCTCGTGGGCGGGCTCGACGGGGATCTGGAGCCGGCCGAGCTCTTCGTGCAGTACCCGGCGCGCCTGCTCGACGTCCTGCGGCGCGACCGCGTCCGGCTGCAACTGCTCCGGATGATCATGGGCACCGAGCCGCAGCGGATGCTGCAGGCGATCCGCACACTCGGCCGTTTCGGCATCCTCGGGTTGAGCGAGCAGTTGCAGGGGATGCTCGGCGCGGCCCAGGCCGAAGGCCGGCTGGCGGCGGCGCCGCCCGCTTCGCTGCTGCTGTTCCTGCTGGCCAACGCCTACGGCCTGGTCTTCATGGAGCCGGTGGCGCACGAGATCACGGGCTTCTCCCTGGCCGACGACGAGGCCTGGGCGCAGCACCGCCAACACCTGACGAACCTGATCCGCGGCGGGATCCTCGTGGCGCCGGCGGGGAAGGAGTGAGCATGCGGGTGATGCAAGCGTGCCGCTGGACGGCGGTCCTCTTCGCCGTCGCGGCATCCGCGGCGGGCGCGCAGGAAGCCGACCGCCTCGACCTGAACGCCTGCCTGGAACAGGCGCGCGCCGCCGCGCCGCGGCTCGAGGAGCTGCGGGCGGTCGAAGCCGAGGCCGTCGCGACGGCCGGCGAGGCGGCGGCCCGGCGCCTGCCGTCGCTCGGGCTCGGCGCGACGTACCGCTACGCCAGCGAGACCATGGAATCGGAGATCAGCCTGGCGCCCGGCTTGCCGTCGCGCACGCTGTCCTTCGGCGACGGACACGTGGCCGACGTGAACCTGGCCCTGTCGCTGCCGCTGTACACCGGCGGCGAGCTGTCCCGCACGGCCGCGGCGGCGGATGCGGGCAGCCGGGCGGCGGCGCTGCGCTCGTCCGCCGCCGCACAGGATGTCGTCCTCGCGGTGCGGCGGACGTTCTACGCGGCGCTGGGGCGC
>JADJIV010000003.1:0-176248 GCA_016706845.1 bacterium | reverse complement strand
CAATTTCAGCGCCGGCCCGTCCACTCCTGCCCCTGCCCGTCCTGGAGCGCGTGCGCGACGAGATGGTGGAGTACCAGGGCAGCGGCATGTCGCTGATCGAGGCCAGCCACCGCGGCGCCGAGTACACCAAGGTCCACGAGACGGCCGGCGCGCTGATGCGCGAGCTGCTCGGGCTGCCCGCCAACTACAAGGTCCTGTTCCTGCAGGGCGGCGCCACGCTGCAGTTCGGCATGATCCCGCTGAACCTGCTGGCCGGCGGCAAGGCCTGCGACTTCACGGTCACCGGCACCTGGGCCAAGAAAGCCCTGGCCGACGCCAAGAAGGTCGGCAAGCCGCGCGTGATCTACGACGGCGCGCCCGAGAGCTTCATGACCCTGCCCGACCCGGCCTCGCTGAAGGTCGATCCCGCGGCGGTCTACCTGCACCTGACCAGCAACGAGACCATCGGCGGCGTGCAGTGGCAGGGCTGGCCCGACGCCGGAGCCGTGCCCATCGTCTGCGACATGAGCAGCGACTTCCTGAGCCGCTCCTTCCCGGTGGAGAAGTTCGGGCTGATCTACGCCGGCGCGCAGAAGAACCTCGGCCCCGCCGGCATGGCGGTGGTCATCATCCGCGACGACCTGCTCGAGAAGTGCAGCGACGACCTGCCGGCGTACCTGAGCTACAAGGTCCACGCCGCGGAGGACTCGCTCTACAACACGCCGCCGGTCTTCCTGATCTGGGTCTCGGCGTTGGTGCTCGAGCACGTCAGCGCCCACGGCGTTCGGGTGGCGCCGAGCAGCTCGCGACGAAGCGTTCCCAGATGCTGTACGACATGATCGCCAAGCACGCCGGCTTCTACCGCTGCCCGGTGGACGCGTCGTGCCGCAGCAAGATGAACGTCGTCTGGCGCCTGCCCAGCGAGGAGCTCGAGGGCCAGTTCATCAAGGAGGCCAAGGCGGCCGGGATGAGCGGCCTGAAGGGCCACCGCAGCGTCGGCGGCTGCCGCGCCAGCATCTACAACGCGATGCCGGTCGAGGGCGCGAAGGCCCTGGCCGACTTCATGGACGCGTTCGCCCGCAAGCACGGTTGACGGGCGGGCGGCGGCGAATGGGGCCCCCGAGGCATCGCCTCGGGGGCCTTTCCGTTCCCCCCTCGCGCATCACACCGCCATCGCGCTGGTCATGTCTCACAATCAGGTGTATAATCATCCAGTATCGACCCGCCTTCGCCGGCCTCCCGGCGGTTCCCACTTCTCACGCCAGGAGGACGATTTCCAGATGTCCAAGCGACACTTCATGTTATCCATTTCGGGACTGGGCCTTTGCGCCTGTGCGGTCTCCGCCGCCGCCGTCCCGGAGCCAGTGCCCGGGTCCGCGCCCGTCATCCGGACGCCGCCCGCCGCCGCCTTCAATGTGAACGTCCTGCGCACGGTCGTCGATCCGGTAACCGGCCTCCCGCGCGCGGCCACGGCCGCCGACCTCGCCCGGGGCGCGGGCGAACACCCTTACCCGCAGCGCGAAGCGGCGGGCGCCGAGGTGGTCGTGCACCCCGACGGCATGAAATCCGCCGTGCTGGACGCGAGCTTCCGCTCGATGAGCGTCGCGAAGATCGGCCCCGACGGCATGGTGATCACCGGTTGCGTCTCGAGCCGCGAGGAGTTCGACGCCTTCTTCGCCGCCGGGACGGCCGCCGACGGCGCGGAGGTGCGCTAGATGAAGACCACCACCCTGCGCGGGACCCTGGTCGCCGCGGCGAGCGCGCTGTGGCTGGCCACGGCGGCGTCCGCGGCCACCATCACCATCGTGAACGCCGACGGCGTCGCCGAGGGCTTCAACGACCCCACGCCGACGGCGCCGATCGGCGGCAACACCGGCGCGACGATCGGCGAGCAGCGGCTGATCGCCTTCCAGTTCGCGGCTGACGTCTGGGGCGCCCTGCTGCCCAGCGAGGTCGAGATCAGCATCACCGCCTCCTTCGACCCGCTGACCTGCAACGCCCAGCGCGGTGCTGGGCTCGGCCGACCGTGGCAGGTCTTCTCTCAGATTTCGCCGGCGCGCCGTTGCCGGCCACCCGGTACGCGGCGGCGCTGGCGAACAAGCTCGCCGGCGTCGACCTCGCGCCGGGGGATCCGAACACCAACGCCGACGACCTGCAGGCCCGCTTCAACTCGAGCATCGACAACAACGTGAACTGCCTGGCGGGCTCGGACTGGTACTACGGCCTCGACGGCAACCACGGCACCGACGTCGATCTGGTGGTCGTGCTCCTGCACGAGTTCGCGCACGGGCTCGGCTTCTCCAGCCTGGTGAACAAGTCCACCGGCGCCCTCTACTCCGGGCAGGACGACGTGTTCTCGAACTTCCTGTACGACAACGATTACGGACTCCACTGGCCTGATATGACCGACCTGGACCGGTCCTGGTCGGCCACCAACACCCAGCGGGTGGCCTTCGACGGGCCGCAGACGATCGCGGCCGCCGACGCCTTGCTCGGCTTCGCGCCGGAACTGGCCGTGAGCGCGCCGGCCGGTGTGGCCGGAACCTACGCCCTCGCCGAAGCCGCCTTCGGGCCGACGGTGGACGAGCAGCCGGTGAGCGGACTCGTGGTGCAGGCCCTCGACGGCACGTCTCCGCCCGGGGACGCCTGCCAGTCCGTGGTCAACGCCGCGGCCCTGAACGGCAACATCGCCCTGGTTGACCGCGGCGCGTGCGCCTACACCGTCAAGGTGCAGGCCGCCCAGAACGCCGGCGCCATCGGGGTGATCGTGGTCAACAGCCTGGGCGGACCGCCCGTGCCCATGGCCGGTGTCGGCGAATCGATCACCATCCCCACGGTCATGGTGAGCCTCGCCGACGGCAACCTGCTGAAGGCCCAGCTGGCCAACGGTGTCGTCGCGACCATGCAGACGAGCCTCACCCGGCGGGCGGCCCGGACGCCGGCGGGCGGCCCCTGGTCTACACGCCCAATCCCGTGCAGTCGGGCCTGTCGGTGTCGCACTTCGACGTCAGCGCCCTTCCGAACCCGCTCATGGAACCGACGATCAACGTCGACCTGGTCCACGACGGCGTCGATCTGACCCTGGCCGTGTTCCGCGACCTGGGCTGGCTCAACGGGGCGCTGACCCCGGCGCCCGCCGTTCCCGGCCGCACCCTGCTGCGGCAGAACGCCCCGAACCCGTTCAACCCGAGCACCACGATCCGCTTCACGCTCGCCGACGGCGGCGACACGCGGCTGAAGGTGTTCGACGTGCGGGGGCAGCACGTGCGCGATCTGGTCGCGGGCGGCCTCGCGGCCGGCGAGCACGCCGTGACCTGGGACGGCCGCGACGACGCCGGCGCGACGATGCCGTCGGGGATCTACTTCTACCGGCTGCAGTCGGGAGACTTCGCAGGGATGCAGCGCATGCTGCTGCTGAAGTAGGCTGCAAGTTCCGACGGAATGGCGAGGGGCCCGGTCGCGGCAGGCGGCCGGGCCCCTGCGTGCGGGTGCTGGCCGGTTTCCCGCTGCATGGACGGGCAGGGTCGGGCGTGCTACCATCCGGGCCTTGATGGGGGGCTGCGATTCGCATGTCCCTGCGGTGGACCTGCCTGTTCGGGTCCATCCGCGTGCGGGTGGTCGAAGCGGAGCTTCACCGCCCCGCCGCCGAAGCCGGCGCGAAGCTCTTCGTCGCCGGGGGAACCCCGGGCCCAACGGAGCCGGCATGGAACCGAAGTTCTTCCGCACACCGGACGAATTCAGAGCCTGGCTCGAACTCCACCATGCCGCGGCGGGCGAATTGCTGGTCGGCTTCCACAAGAAGGGCTCCGGCAAGCCGAGTCTCACCTGGCCGGAGTCCGTCGACGAGGCCCTCTGCTTCGGCTGGATCGACAGCATCCGCCGGAGGCTCGACGACAGCAGCTACACGATCCGCTTCACCCCCCGCCAAGCCCGGAGCCACTGGAGCGACGTCAACATCGCCCGCGCCCGGGCGCTGATCGGGCAGGGGAGGATGCGCCCCGCCGGCCTCGCGGTCTTCGCGGCCAGGCGTGAGGAGGAAAGCGGCGCCTACTCCTACGAGCAGCGCAGCGTGGATCTGGCCGAACCGTACGCCGGGCTGCTGAAGCAGGACGCGACCGCCTGGGCCTATTTCCAGGGGCAGCCGGCATCCTACCGCAAGGCGGTCAGCTGGTGGATCGTCAGCGCCAAGCAGGAGGCGACGCGACGGCGGCGGCTGGACAAGCTCAAGACCTGCTCGGCGCAGGGGCGGAGGCTGCCGGAGTTCACGCTCGAGAAGCGGGGATCACCTGGGCGGTGAGACCGCGGCGCGCTCGCTCTGCCTGCGGTTCGTCCGCCACCTGGACGGAATGACACCTTGAGCGGTTCCCGCCGATCCCGGCGGCGTTGCGGGATCGAGCCGGCAAGAACGGCACGCCACGGCGAAAGCGAGGGGATCATGATGGTCGGAGGGAAGACGATCCGAGTCGGCGGTGGCCTGGCCGTCAGGCCGGCGGGGGGGCGATCGAGGATCCTGGCCGCATTCCTGGCGATCTTGGTCCTCGCCGCGGGCGGGGCGCGGGCGCAAACGGCCTGGCCGCGCGTCGCCGTCTCCGCCGACGGCGTGCCGATCACGTACGAGGTCAGCGGTTCCGGGGAGCCGGTCCTGGTGTTCGTGCACGGCTGGAGCTGCGACGCCCGCTACTGGCGCGAGCAGGTGCCTCATTTTGCGCTACATCACCGCGTGATCACGCTGGACCTGGCCGGCCACGGGCACTCCGGCGCCGGGCGGGAGCGCTGCACGATGGCGTCCTTCGGGCAGGACGTGCAGGCGGTGGTGGAGGCGTCGGGCAGCCGCCGCGTCATCCTGATCGGGCATTCCATGGGGGGGGCGGTGATCGCGGAGGCCGCGCGCCTCATGCCTGATCTCGTCGTGGGCCTGATCGGCGTGGACACCCTGGAAGACGTCGAGTACCGGATGACGCGCGAGGAACTCGACGGGTTGATGGCGCCGCTGAGGGCGGACTTCCGGGCCGGGAGCCGGGAGTTCGTGGCCGGGATGTTCGCTCCCGACACCGATCCGGAGCTGCGCGAGTGGGTTCTGACTGATGTGTCGAGCGCGCCGCCGCCGATCGCGCTGAGCGCGATGGAAGAGATGATGATGCAGTACGTGACGGGAGAGGCGGCGGCGGTCTTCGAGGCGATCCGCATCCCCGTCATGACCGTCAACGGGGACCTGTGGCCCGTCAACGCCGAGGCGAACCGGCGCCACATGGCCGCCTTCGACGCCGTGATCCTGGAAGGCGCGGATCACTTCCTGATGATGGACCGGCCGCAGGAGTTCAACCAGGCGCTGGAGCGGGTGATCCATGTGCTGGCGGAGCAAGCGGCCGAATAGGCGCAGGCCGGTATCCACTCCCGGGCCCGGCTACCCCTGCCTGTGGCTGCTCGTGATGTCGCTAGCCATCGGCGGCTGCACCGCATGGCGGCCCGCCAGGATGCCGGACGCCCCCGAGCGGACCCCTGCCGGCGATCCGCGGCCGACGATCAGGGCCGGGAGCCAGGTCCGCGTCACGCTCGAGAGCGGCGAATCGCTGTCCGGCGATGTCTGGCGGGTGTCGCCCGACGAACTCGCCGTGGGGATCGTGGCGAACCACGCCGTCGAGGAAAGGGTCGTGCCGCGGCAGGACATCCAGGCGCTCGAGGAGCGCAGGGGCACCGAGAGCTCGAACTTGTTGATGGGGATTTTTTTCGGGACGTTGATGGTCGGGACCGTGGCGTTGATCATCTTGGTGAGAACCGTGGAATGGGGTTCGACCTAGCATGCCGAGCGGGTCGCCGGTCCTGCAGGTGGTTGCGGCTCGCGGCGCTCGCGCCTTTCGTGACGTCTTCCCGTCCCGGCCGCTCCGCCGGCCGGGATCCGGGCCATCACCGAAAGGAACCACCATGGCGACCGGCACGGTCCGACTCCACCGCGTCCTGCGGGCGCCCCCCGAGCGGGTGTACCGCGCCTTCCTCGACGCCGACGCGATGGCCAAGTGGCTGCCGCCGCACGGCTTCACCGGCAAGGTCCACCACCTGGACGCCAGGGTCGGCGGCACGTTCCGCATGTCGTTCACGAATTTCACCACCGGGGGCGGGCACGCCTTCGGGGGCGAGTACCTCGAGCTCGTGCCGAACGAGCGGATCCGCTACAACGACAAGTTCGACGACCCGAACCTGCCCGGGGAGATGATCGCGACGATCGTCCTGAAGGCGGTGTCCTGCGGGACCGAGTTGGGCATCGTGCAGGAGGGGATCCCCGAGGTCATCCCCGTCGAGATGTGCTACCTCGGGTGGCAGGAGTCGCTTGCGATGCTGGCGAAGCTCGTCGAGGCGGAGATCGCGGAGTAGCGGCGCGAAGCCGGGGGCGACGAATCAATCCGACGTCCACGCCTCGAACCACGCCTCGAACCCGCAGACCACCGTCCTGCCCGCCAGCGGCAGCCCCGTCTGCGATTCCACCAGCGCGTCGAACACGTTGTCCACCCGCAGGTGCACCGCGCCGCGGGACAGCGGTCCCATGCCGCCGGTCACGGCCCGCGCGAGCCGCAGGTTGACCGTCCCCTGCGCCGGCAGCCGCTTCAGGCCGTCGCCCGCGTCGGTGACGTCGGCCGACATCCGCGGCCCCAGCGCCATCCCCTCGGCCGTCGCCTGCCAGCCGCCGCTGCGCCACGCCACCGACAGGAACGACACGTACGACGGCCGGTCCTCCACCGCGCCGTCGTAGCGCCCGTCCGCCAGCCGCCGCGCCTCGATCACGCTGTGGTGGCCGCCGATCTCCCACGCCGCCGAGGGCCGCCAGGTCGCCACCGCCTCGACGCCGAGGGTGCGCACCGCGTCGAGGTTCACGCGCTGGAAACGGTTCGTGCCGTCGCCCAGGCCCGTGCGCTCGATCGCCCCGTCGAGGTAGCTCGCGAACCCGGTCAGCCCGAGCTCCCAGGCGCCCCGCCGCGCGACGGCGCCCAGGTCCCACAGGTCCTGCACCTCGGGCGCGAGGCCGGGGTTGGGGACGAACCGGCCGAGCGCGCCGGAGTACAGCTCCCGCAGGGCGGGGAAGCGGCTGCGGCGCGCGTACGAGGCGTGCAGGGTCAGCGGCTCGCCCAGCCGTCGCTCCAGGCGCGCGAAGGCGGCCGCCGCCCCGGTCGCGTCGCGGGCCGGCTTGTCGCCCGACTCGGGGGTCGAGGCCAGGTCCCAGCCGCCCCCGGCGCGCGTGCTCCAGCCGCCGCCGAGGTCCAGGTCCGCCTCGGCGGCCGCCGCGCCGATGAACTGGGCGTACGTCAGCTCCGGGCCCGCGAACTGCAGCGACTCGCGGTGGCGGGCGTAGCGCGCCGACGCCTGCACGGCCACGCTGCCGCGCTCGAGGTAGCGGGTCGCGCGGGCGCGGGCGAAACCGGTGCGGTCGTCGTCGGTCTCGTAGCCGACGCCCGGAGCGAGCGCGGGCGTCGTGTAGGAAGCGTCGTCGAAGGAGCGGATCTCCTGGTGGAACAGGTCGGCGGCGGCGTCCACGACGAGTTCCCAGGCGTGGCCGCCGCCCAGCGGCGTGCGCAGTCCGGCGCCGAGCAGGCCGCGTCGCACCGACGGGTAGCGCCAGAAGCGCGCGTCGGCGCCCAGGTGCGTCTCGGGCGGAACTCCCTTCTCGCCGTCGGAGCTGAGCCAGGTGAAGTGCCAGGTCGCGCCCGAGGCGTTGCGGTGCTGCAGGCGCAGCAGGAGCGCGGCCTGCTCGAGATCGCTGTTGAGGCGCTGCCGCGACGGGCCCTGGTTGACCGGGGCGTCGAGTCCGGCCGGCACCACGTAACCGTCCTGGGCGCGCCACGATCCGGCCGCGAGCACCTCCCAGGCGCCTTGCCGGCGCTGGTGCAGCAGGCGGCCCTCGCGCAGGACCGACTCGCCGAACTGCACGCCCAGCCGGGTGCGCGCGCCGTCCGACGGCATCGTCTGCGGGCGCAGCTCGATGGTGCCGGCCAGCGCGTTGGGACCTTCCAGCACGCTGCCGACGCCGCGCACCCCGCGCACCGAGCCGATGGCGTCGACCGGCACCAGGCCGGCGTCCACGCGCTCGTCCCAGGGCACGTTCAGCGGGATGCCGTCCAGCCACAGCCGGATGTGCCGCTCCGACGCGCCGCGCACCATGAACACGCTCTCGCCGCGGGAGTTGACCACGGTCCGGGTCGCCGGCAGCACGGGTGCCAGGTCGGCGGCCGCGTGCAGGTCCTGGGCGCCCAGGACGATGGCGTCGACGGACGAGGCGGCGGGGTCGGTCGTGCCGGAGGTCGTGGAGCCGTAGACGACGACGGGTTCGGTGATGACCCACAGGGTGTCGGCGCCGACGATCCGCTGTTCGGCGGTGGTGCCGTCGCCGGGCGATTCGGCGGTGGCGACGGATGCCAGGCTCAGCAGGCAGGCGGTCAGGATCCGGGCCGGACGGCGCATGGGCGTTCCTTCGCTGGTGTTGTCCGTCGGCGGCTGCGCCTCTCGATCCTACCACCGCATCCCTTGGGGTTCAACCGACCCGGAGATCGCGCGGCGCCGCGGACCCGTCTGCCCGCATCAGGGTGGGCAGTGCATCAACGCTGATGCCGGCCATGGCGAACGATGGTAGCATGTGCGGAGCGGGTCGGCGCCTGCTGGAACTGGCGGCCGGGTCGATGGCATGGGCGCTGTCGTAGGGCCGGTACCCCGGCCGGGAGGTCGCGATCGTGATGAGAACCCTGATCCTCATGGGCTTGCTGGGGCTCGGCGCCGCCGGCGCCGCGTACGGCCAGGACGTGTTCGAACTGGAAGTCGGCCGTGTCGCCACCGGGTACAACGACGTGGCCATCCCTGGCGACTCGGGCACCCGCCTGTCGCTGTCCGACGACCTGGCGGCCGGATCGGCGACGTCGTTCCGGCTCCGTTACAGCCACCTGCACGCCGGCCGGCACTGGCTGGCCGCGCTCGCGGCGCCGCTGACGGTGACATCCCGCGGCACCCTGGCCGGGCCGGTCGACTTCGACGGCACGAGCTTCCCGGGCGGGACGCGCATCGACGCCACCTTCCGGTTCGATTCCTACCGGCTGGTCTACCGCTACCGATTCGCGAGCTCGGGCCGCTGGCGGTTCGGGCTCGGCGGCGCCCTGAAGGTCCGCGACGCGGCGATCGAACTGGAGGCGCCGGGACTGCGTGCCGAGAAGACGAACACGGGATTCGTCCCGCTGCTGAGCTTCGACGTCGTCTGGGCGCCGGCGCGGCATTGGCGGCTGCTGGTGGACGGGGAGGCGCTGGCCGCTCCGCAGGGGAGGGCCGAGGACGTCCTGTTCGCGGTCCAGCGCGACCTGCCGCACCGCCTGAGCCTCACCGCCGGCTACCGGATCCTCGAAGGCGGCGCGGACAACGACGAGGTCTACACCTTCTCCCTCTTCCACTACCTGGTGGCCGGGGCGGCCGTCCGCTTCTGACGGGCCCGCTGGACTGACCCCCGGAACCCGTACCGCGGACTGGATGTTCCATTCCTTTCCATGCTATGTTGCCCGCCTATCAGGGAGCATCCATCCTGACGACCATGCCGCGACATCTCCTCTGGTCCTGTCTGTTGCCGCTGTTGCTCGCCGGTTGTGCGGGCGACGACGGGCTCGCCGTCGTGCGCGCCGAGCGCGGCGCGCTGCCGCTGGTGATGGTCGAGACCGGCGAGATCGGCGCCGTGCGCGCCCAGGACCTGCGCCCGCCGCAGGACTGGGAATCCTCGCTGATCATCGTCGAGCTGGCGCCCGAGGGGACCGTCGTGGCGGTGGGCGACACCGTGGCGCGCTTCGACGACAGCGCCCTGGCGCGGCCCCTGGCCGACGTCGAGGACCGCCTGCGCAACCTCGCCGTCCAGCGCGAGGGGACGGTCGCCAGCCAGTCCAGCCAGCGCCAGGCGCTGGTCGACGCGGTGGCCATGGCCGAACTGAGCCGGGAGCAGGCGCAGCTGCAGCTCGCCAAGCTGCAGTTCGAGTCGCAGGTCCGCCAGCAGGAGTCCCGACTGACGGCCGAACGCGCCCGCATCGCGCTGGACGAGGCCCGCGCGAAGCTGGTGGCGCAGGCGATCCTGGACAGCCTCGCCCTGGCCAAGGCCGATCTTGAGCTGGCCGACGCGCGCGCCCAACGGGCCTCGCTGCTGGAGCGGCGTCGGGCCCGCTCGCTGCTGTCGCCGCTGCCGGGCCTGGTGGTCTACCTCGAGCAGGAGGACCGCCAGGGCAAGCGCACCAAGCCGCGCGTCGGCGACGCGATCGACCCCTGGCGCCCTATCATCCAGATCCCGGACCTGTCGGCTATGCAGGTGACCATGATGATCCACGAGGTCGACCGGCACCGCGTGGCGGCGGGCCTGCCGGTGAAGCTGCGCCTGGAGGCGTACCCGGAGGCCGAGTTCACGGGCCGCATCGAGAGCATCGCGCGCCTGGCCGCGGAGCTGGAGACCGGGTCCGGCGTGCGCGCGTTCCCGACCGTGGCCCGCATCGACGGCGCCGACCCGCGCCTGCGGCCGGGCATGACGGCCATCGTGGAGATCGGGCTCGGCGAGGTCGCCGACGCCGAGCTGGTCCCGCGCGCCGCGACGAGCGAGCGCGACGGGGCGTGGTTCGTCTACCCGCGCGCGGACTGGCCGCGCCCGCTGCAGGTGCGCCCTTTGGCCGTGACGCCGATGACCGTGGCGGTGGCCGCCGGCGCCGAACTGCCCGCCGGCACCGAGCTGGTCGCCGCGCCGCCGAAAGAGGAAGAATGACCATGCCCTCCCGCCGCCGCCTGCTGGCGGCCGCCGCCGTCGCCGTGCTGCTGCTGGCGACGATCCTGGCCCTGGTCGCGCGCCGGCCGCCGGCGTCGCTGGTGACCGCCGTCGCCCGGCGGGGCGAACTGGTGATCGACGTGGCCACCGTCGGCCAGGTCGAGGCGGTCCGCAGCCGCAGCGTCTCCCGCCAGCGCACGAGCTTCTCGTGGGACGCGGTGCAGATCGCGCAGATGGCGCCCGAGGGGAGCGTGGTGGCCCAGGGGGACTTCCTGGTCCAGCTCGACCAGTCCACGACCAGCCAGCAGCTCGAGCAGGTCGAGAATTCCCTGCTGAACGCCCGGGCCGAGCTGGCGCGCCGGCGGGCCGAGATCGACCAGCGCCTCGCGGAGCTGGAGAGCGCGCGCCTGAACCAGGAGTACGTCTACGAGCCGCCCAGGCTGCGCTACGACCTCATGGCCTTCGAGGCCGAGGTGCGCCGCCGCGAGCAGGAACTGGAACTGAAGAAGGCCGAGCTGTCGCTGCGCGAGGCCGGCGACCGGCTCGCCGCCCAGCGGATCATCGCCGAGGCCGAGCTGGC
Organism: bacterium; assembly: GCA_016706845.1. Lineage (GTDB taxonomy): Bacteria > Krumholzibacteriota > Krumholzibacteriia > LZORAL124-64-63 > LZORAL124-64-63 > PNOJ01. The sequence continues at coordinate 164,933 of JADJIV010000003.1, read as the reverse complement.
CAAGGCCCAGTACGACGTGCGCAACGCCGAGATGGAGGTGGCGCAGGCGCGCGAGGCGCTCGCGTCGCTGAAGATCATGGCGCCGGAGCCCGGGCTGGTCGTCTACAAGAGCTTCCGCGGGGGCAAGATCAAGGTCGGCGACCAGGCCTGGCCCGGCATGGAGCTGATCGAGTTGCCCGACCTCTCGCAGATGCAGGTGCGCACGCGGGTCAACGAGATCGACGTGCGGCAGATCGCCGTGGACCAGGAGGTGGTCGTCACGGTCGACGCCCTGGCCGGCCTGGAGTTCCGCGGCAAGGTCACGCGCATCGCCACGCTGGCGCGGGCCGAGGGCGAGGCCAAGGTCAAGGTCTTCGACGTCGACGTCCTGATCGAGGGCGAGGCCGGCGACCTGCGGCCCGGCATGACCGCCCAGTGCCGGATCATCGTCGCGCGCCTGGCCGACGTGGTGACCGTGCCGCTCGAGGCGGTCTTCGAGCGCGACGGCGGCAGCGTGGTCTTCGCGGTCGACGGCCGCGTCGCGGCGCGGCCGGTCGTGCTCGGGGAGCGCAACGACGACTTCGTGGTCATCGAGTCCGGCCTGGAGGCGGGCGAGACGGTCTCGCTGCGGGACCCGCAGCAGCCGCTGCCGGCGGCCCCAGGCAAGGACGCGGCGCGGGAGGCGAAGCCCTGAGCATGCCCCTGCTGCAGACGGCGCGCGTCGGCGTGGCGGGCCTCGCGGCCCACCGCCTGCGCGCGTTGCTGACCACCCTGGGCATCGTCTTCGGCGTGGCGGCGGTCATCGCCATGCTGTCGATCGGCGAGGGCGCGCGCCGGCAGGTGATGGCGCAGTTCGCGCTGCTGGGCATCGACAACCTGCTGGTCGTCGACAAGCCGCCGCCGGCGCCCGACGACGAGGAGCAGGGCCGCCCCTTCAGCCCCGGCCTGACGCTCGCCGACGCCGCGGCGATCCGCGAGGTGCTGCCGGGCGTGCGCCGCGTGGTGCCGCTGCGCATCGTCGAGCTGGACGTGCAGTCCGGGCGCAAACGCGTCTCGGCGAGCGCCGTCGGCACGACGCCCGACTACGTCGCGGTCCTGCGCGGCCGGCCGGCGGCGGGGCGCTTCTTCACGTCCTCCGAGGTGGACTCGGTGTCGCGGGTCTGCGTGCTCGGCGCGGGGCTGGCCCGCGAGCTGTTCCTGCTCGCCGACCCGCTCGGGGAGCGGGTCAAGATCGGCCGCGACTGGTACGACGTGATCGGGGTCATGGCCGGACCGCCCGCCGGGGCCGGGGACCGGCTCGAGGACGTGCGCGACACCGACCGCGACGCCTACGTGCCGGTGTCCTGCGCCCTGCAGCGGCTGCCCCGCAAGGTCGGGGAGAGCGAGCTACACCGGCTGGTGGCGCAGGTCGGGGACACCGACCGCATCCTGGAGACGGCGGCCGTGCTGGGCGCGCTCGTGGCGCGGCGCCACCGCGGCGTCGACGACCACCGCCTGGTGATCCCCCAGCAGCTCATCCGGCAGCAGCAGTCCACGCAGCGCATCTTCAGCATCGTGATGGGGGCGATCGCCGGCATCTCGCTGCTGGTCGGAGGCATCGGCATCATGAACATCATGCTGGCCAGCGTCCTGGAGCGCACCCGCGAGATCGGCGTGCGCCGCGCCGTGGGCGCCACGCAGCGCGACGTGCTGCTGCAGTTCCTGCTCGAGGCCGTCGGCGTCAGCTTCCTGGGCGGGCTGATCGGCGTGGCCTTCGGGATCGGGCTGGCGCAGGCCGTCGCCCGCTACGCCGGCTGGCCGGTGGCCGTCGCGCCGTGGTCGGTGCTGCTGGCGTTCGGCGTCTCGGCCGCCGTGGGCATCGTCTTCGGCTACTATCCCGCGCGCCGGGCGGCGCGCATGGATCCCATCGACTCCATCAGGTACGAGTGATGAAAACACTATTCATGTGCTGTCTGGCGATGCTCGCCGTTCCCTGCATCGCCGTTCCTTGCCTCGCCGCCGCGGCCGACGCCCCGGCCGACACCGTCTCGCTGACCCTGGCCGCGGCGCTCGACCTGGCGCTGGCCGACGGCTACGAGGCCCGCGTCGTGCGCCTCGCGCTGCTGGAGGCCGAGCAGGACGTCGCCGCGGCGCGCGGCCGTTTCGGGACCCAGGTGGGCCTGGCCTTCGCCGCCCCGGACTACGACGAGTCGGTGCAGGGGGTGAGCGTGCCGGGCCAGCTGCCGCAGTACACCACCTACGGCAGCCGCGAGTGGCGCGCCGGCCTGTCGCTGACCCAGCCCCTGCCGACCAGCGGCAGCATCGGCCTGTCGGGGGACGTGTACCACCGCACCGACACCGTCTACGACGACCTGACCGCCACCAAGCTCGAGAGCCGCACCTTGTTCAACAGCTACCGGATCGACTTCTCCCAGCCGCTGCTGACGCCCAACACCCTGCAGCTCTCGCTCGAGCGCGCCCGGCTGAACCTGGACGAGTCGCGCCGCAACCACACCGCCGCCCAGCTCGGCCTCGTCTACGACGTGACCGCCCAGTTCTACGACTACCTGCGCGCCCAGCGCCGCCTGGAGATCGCCCGCAACGACCTCGCCCGGCAAGAGGACGCCTACCAGCTCGCCAGCCGCAAGTTCGCGGCCGGCCTGATCCCCGAGGTGGAGGCCCTGCAGATGGAGGTGGACCTCGCCCAGAGCCGCAACGACCTGCTCGGGGCCGAGGGCGGCGTCGCGCGCGCCGCCGACCGCTTCAAGCTGGGCGTGGGCCTGCCCCTGGACGCCGCCCTGCGGCTGGCGGCCGAGACCGCGCCGCGCTTCTACGAGGTCGACCCCGACCTGGCGCTGCAGCACGCGCTGGAGCACCGCGCCGAGATCCGCAACACCGAGGCCGGCCTGCGCCGCGCCGAGATCACCGTCGCGGAGACCGACGCGCGCTCGGCCGTCAAGGGCGAGCTGAGCGCCTACTACGACCTCACCGGCATCGGCAGCAGCGACGACCTGCCCCTGCGCGACATGTGGGACCTGAGCTGGGACGACCTGCGCCACCGGCCCGGCAACAAGGGCGTGGCCTTCACCCTCGCGGTGCCGATCTGGGACAGCGGCGTCAACGGCGCCGAGGTGGCGGCGGCCCGCGCCGCGCTGGAACGCAGCGATCTCGACATCGACCAGCGGCGGCGGTCGGTGGTCCTGCAGGTCAACGCGGCGCTGAGCAACCTGGCCGAGAGCCGGGCCCGCCTCGACGCCCTGGCGCGCAGCGTCGAAGTCGCCACCCGCGGTCTGGACATCAGCCGGCAGCGCTTCGACAACGGGGACATCACGAGCCAGGAACTCGCGCTGGACCGCAGCCGGCTCACGCAGGCCAGCCTGGCCTACCTGGACGCCTTCATCCAGTACCAGCTGGCCGGCGCGGACCTGCGGCGGCAGACGCTGTGGGACTTCGAGGCGGGGCGGTCGCTGGTCCCGGAGGCCGGGTCGTGAGGCGGGCGGCCGGGGCGCAGCGGACGCCGCGCCCCTGAGTCCCGCCGCCGCCGCCCCGCATCACCGCACGAGCACCATCTTGCGGCTCTGTCCCAGCTGTCTGCCGTCCTGGTACAGGCGGTACAGGTAGACGCCGCTGGCGACCTGGCGGCCGCGCTGGTCGGTCCCGTTCCAGTCCAGGCTCGCCGGGCCAGCCGGCAGGCGGCCGGCCCGGAGCCGCTGCACGAGCACGCCGCGCGAATCGTAGATCACGACCTCGGTGTCGCCGCCCTGCAGCAGGTTGAACTGGAGCCGGGTGTTCGGGTTGAACGGGTTGGGCCGGTTGGTCAGCTGCAACCCCAAGGCCGTCTCCAGTTCATGCTTGGCGGCCGCGAGCGCGGTCCCGGTCACGGTCATGGTCGCCGGTATCAGGACCAGCGGCGCGGCCGGATCGTCGCTGCGGAAGATGATCGTGGCGTGGTGTTCGCCGGCGTCGGCGCCCGTCGCGTCGAACGTCGCCGTCACTTCCTGCGTGCCGCCGGACGGCACTGTGCCCGTCTGGGGCGCGATCGAGAGCCAGGACGCGCGCAGGCCGACCAGGGCGATCTCGTTCTGCGCCAGTTCGACCGCGTCCCTCAGGCCGTCGCCGTCGTCGTCGGCCGTGTAGTCCGCCGTCTGGAAGGCGTTGAAGAGGGCGCGTCCGGACGCGTCCAGCACGATCGCGCCGGAGTCCGGGTGGTCGCGGAACGCGGCGAGACGCCGGGCGCCGGGGAGCGTCGCGACGAACTGGCCGTCGCGCGTCAGCGGGTTCGCGTCCCAGTGGAGGTCCCGGATCGCGTGGGGCCACTGGAAGCAGACGTGATTCTCATCCGTGGCCGCCACGTCCAACGGGGTGTTGAAGGTGGACTGGTACGACACGCCCAGGCGCCCCAGCAGGCCGTGGTTGGCGACGAGGTACACCGACCAGTCGGCGTAGATCAGGGAGCCGCCGGCGTCGAGGTGCGCCGTCAGGGCGTTGAGGGCCGTGTAGGATGTCACCTGCGAGTAGTTGCTCACGATCAACAGGTCCCAGGGGCCGCCGTTCGCGGCGGCGGCGAGGAAATCCGGCCAGGTGGTCGCCAGGGTGTGCCCGAGGCCCAGCCGCTGCAGCGCCAGAGCGAAGGCGTCGTTCGCCGGCTCGTAGGAGGCCAGCAGCAGCGTGCGGGGGGCGTTGCGCGTCGCGCCGTCGCCGCTGGTGATGCGCAGGCCGAAGGGGGCGGGAGTTTTCGCGCCGCCGTTGTCCCCGACGGCGGCGGGCTCGGCGGGACCCGCCGGCAGTTCCCGGTATGCGAGGGCGGAGTCCGCCGGCTTCCCGACAGGCGAGGCCGTGAGATGGGCGGACGCCGACCAGAACAGCTCGCCAGGGCCCAGGTTGCTGATCGACAGCGGGAACGCCGCGGTTTCGCCGGGCGCCAGCGTCACCGCGAGCGAATCCGGCGTCACCGCGATCGCCGGCGGAGCCAGGCCGGTGCCGGACAGCGGCAGCACGATCACCGGTTCGTCCCTGTCGTTGCTGGCGATCGTCAGCGTGCCGGAGACGGGGCCGAGCACCGCCGGAGCGTAGGTCACCTGCACGAGCTGCAGGGCGCCGGGCGCCAGCGTGATCGGGCCGGCCGGCGCGACGGTGAAATCGGCGTGGCTCGACGTCAGGGTGTCGATCGTCAACGGTTCGCAGCCGTCATTGGTGACGGTGAACGGTCTCGTGGCCGTGCCCCCGATGTGCTGCGTCCCGAAGGCGAGGTCCGTCGCCCCCGCCGTGATGTCCGGCTCGCCGAGCAGCGCGAGCGTGACGCCCACCGGGACGACGGGCGTGAGCGGGTCATCGCTGGCCACGTCGATCCGGGCGGCGAAGGCGGAGCTGCAGCGGTCCGTCGTGTCGCGGGTCACCGTCGCGTCGATCGTCACCGCGACGTCCTGCGATTGTCCCGGGGGGATCGTGCCCGAGGTCGGCTGCGCCGACAGCCAGGGCGCCAGGCCGGCGACCAGCACGATTTCGTTCTCCGCGAGTTCGGCGATGTCGCGCCGGCCGTCGCCGTCGTCGTCGCCGGTGTAGATGTTGGTCCTGAAGGCGTTGAAGATCGCGCGGCCGGTCCCGTTCAGCACGACCGCGCCGGAACTCGCGGGGCCCTGGAACGACGCCAGCGGTCGCGCCCCCTGGTGGACGGCGATGATCTGGGCCTTGAAGCCGGACGGATCCAGGTCCCAGCGGAATTGCCGCACGGCGTTGGGCATCCGGAAGCAGCGGTGGTCCGGGTCGGTCGCCGCGAAATCCAGCGGCGTCGAGTTGAACTCGAGGTGGGAGAAGCCCAGGCGGACCAGGAGCTCGTGGTTGCGTTCATAGCCGATGCGAAGGTCGGAGAAGATCAGGGCGCGGCCGGCGTCGAGATGGTCCACGAGGTCGTCGATCACGGAATCGCCGTAGTCATCCTGGTTGTTGTTGACGATCACGAGGTCCCAGGGACCGCCAGCCACCAACTGAGCCCTGAGGCCAGCATAGTCCAACACCGCGGTGTAGCTCCAGCCCAGTCGCTGCAGCGCCTGGACGAAGGCGTCGGTCGCGGTGTCTTCGGAGGGCAGCAGCAGGACGCTGGGCGCGGCGCGCTCCGCAGATGCTGCTGCGTCCAGCGCGGCCACGGACAACGACCAGTGCAGGTCGAGCCGCCCCGTGTTGGCGATCTTCAGGTGGCGCAGGTCGACGCCGTCGGGGTCGAGCGTCGCAGCCAGCGTGTCCGGCGCCACGGCGATCAGGGGCGCCGGCACGGCGGTGCCGGCGAACGGGATCACGACCGACGACTCGTCCAGGTCGTCGCTCGCGATCGTCAGCGCGCCCGTGACCGTACCCTGGGCGGTCGGGAGGTAGGTGACAAGCACCTCCTGCGCCGATTCCGGCGCCAAGGTGAATGGGCCGGCCGGCGCGACGGTGAACTCGACATGATCCGAGGTCACGGCCGACACCGTCAGCGGTCGGCAGCCGGTGTTGGCCACGGTCAACGTCGCCTGCGCCGGGATGCCGACGGGTTGCTGAGCAAAAACGACGGCCGTCGGCGTGACCGCGATGTCCTGCTGGCCGGGGATTTCGAACGTCACCGGCAGGATGGCCGCGGGCGTGACCGGGTCGTTGCTCGCCAGGGAGATGTGCGTCGCGTAGATGTCGCAAAGGATGTCCGCGGCGTGGAACCAGACCTTCGCCTCCAGCTTCTCGCCGGGCAGGATCACGCCCGACTCCGGTTCGATCTGCACGGGACCCGCGCCCGCCAGCCAATCGAACACCTGGTTGCCGAAGAGGCGGTTGTCGTCGGCGTTCAGGCCGTTCACGCCGAACATCTCGTCGCTCAGCGTGATGACGCGACCGCGGCCCACCCGGCTCCAGGCACCCGTCCTGATGCCGCTCGTGTCCAGGACCAGGACCCGGCCCGGCATGACCACCCTCCCCAGGTGTGCGCCGGGGCTGGGCAGGAAGAGGCTGCCGATGCCGACCGTGGTCGCGTGTTCCGACACCCGGGCTGTGGTGCCCGCGCGGGCGTCCGTAGAGTTGTAGTCGATGCCGGCGCCCGCGGCGGCCAGGATCTGGTTGAAGGGGTAGATGGACGCGTTGTTGTCGCCTTCCAGGAGGATGCCGCCGCCGATGAACGCCCAGGCCGCCAGCGCCGTCTTCTCGTCCGTCGTGAGGTACGAAGTGCAGTTGACGGACCAGAAGATGTCGTAGCCGGACAGCAGGGAGGGGGTGATCGCCGCCGTGTTGGCGGAGACCGTCGCACCGCGGTGTGCGAGGTCGTGGATCATGCCGGTCCAGTCCGCAGGCGCGGCCTGTCCGTGACCCCGGTCCCACATGATGCGCACGCCGGTGAGGTCGCGCAGGTCGCCCGTCAGCTCGCCGCCGGGCGCCGCGGCGTCCGACGCGTCCAGGCGCGGCAGGGTGAAGCGGCGCGTGACGGCGGCGTCGGCGACGACGGCCGACCAGACCAGCTCGCTGTGTCCTTGATTCCCGATCGTCAGGGGCAGGGTCAACTCGTCGACGAACGGCTCCAGGACGGCCGACAGGGAGGTGGGCGTCAGCGTGATCGCCGGCGGCTCCGCGCAGGCGCCGGCCAGCGCCACGGCGAACGCGGGCTCGTCCGGATCGTCGCTGGCGATCGTCAGCGTGGCGGCGTGCGTGCCGACGGCGGCCGGCGCGTAGACGACCGCCACGGCCAGCGAGCCGCGCGGCGCCAGGGTGACCGGTCCGGCGGGGGAGATCGTGAACGCGTCGTCGTCGGACGTCAGGGCGTCGATCGCGAGGGGGACGCAGCCTTCGTTGACCAGCGTCAGCGTATCAGTGGCCGTGGTGCCGGGGTAGAGGGTCCCGAAGGACAGGGCTACAGGAGAGACGGTGAGGTTCGCTTCGCCGAGCAGCTCGAGGGTGGCCGGCACCGCGATCGCGGGGGCGTAGGGATCGTTGCTCGCCACGGTGATCCGCGCGGACAGCGTCGCGCCGCAGCGGCCGGTCGCGTCGAACACCACGGCCAGTTCCTGCGCGCTCCCGGGCGGGAGCACGCCCGTGAGCGGCGAGATCCGCAGCCAGTTGTCCGCGGCCAGCCAGTCGAACACCAGCTCTCCGAAACGGCGGTTGTCGTCGATGCCGAGGTCGGCGTCGCGGAACAGCTCCTCGCTCAGGGCGATCACGCGGCCACGGCCCACTTCGCTCCAGGCGCCCACGGTGAGGCCGTTCGCATCCCTGACCAGGATCTGCGCCGGTTCGACGACGGTCTCCAGGGTGGCTTGCGGAGAATCGAGGCGCAGGCGCGTGACGCCCGCCGTGGTCTCGTGCGGCGTGATTTCCGTGGTCGTTCCGGCATAGGCATCGCTCGTGGAGTAGCCGATGCCGGCTCCCGCCGCGGCCAGGATCGCGTCGAACGCGGACTGGAACGTGTCGTTGTCGCCCTCCAGGAGCATCCCGCCCCCGTCGCGCAGCCAGTCGGCCAGCAGGTCGATCTCCGACGACGACCAACCCGATGCGCAGTTGACGGTCCACACGATGTCGAACCCGTCCAGGAGATCCGGGGTGACCGGAGCGGTGTTGACGACGACTTCGGCGCCGCGCAGCGCGAGGTCGTCGACCATCCGCGACCAGGAGTCCGGCAGGCTCTGCCCGTGGTGCGCGGCCCACATGACGCGCACGCCGCTGAGGTCGCGCGGTCCGGCCGGTGCGGCCGGGGTGTCGTACCCGATCCGCGCGCTCCAGACGAGATCGCTCAGGCCGTCGTTGCGGATCGTCAGGGATTGCGCGGATTCGCCGCCGGCGACCAGTTCGGCCGCCAGCGAGTCGGGCGCCACGGAGATCACGGGCGCCGGGATTCCCGCGCCGGACATCCGTAGCGTGATCACCGGCTCGTCGGGATCGTCGCTCGTGAGCTTCAGCACGGGGTCGACCAGGCCGACACCGGTCGGTCGGTAGATCACTTCCACGGGATGGGACTGGTTCTGGGGCACCGTGGCCGGGAACGGCGTGGGTGACGTGAACTGCCCGTCGTCCGCGGACACGCCGGTGATCGTCAGCTCGCTGCAGCCGTCGTTGACGAGGTTCACCGTCCTGGTCGCCGCGGCGCCGATGATGACGGGCCCGAAGTCCAGGTCGGCCGAAGTGACGGTGATGTCCGGCTCCTCGCTCACGTGCAGCGATGCCGGTGTGGTGACCTCGGGCGCGAGCGGGTCGTTGCTGGCGAGGCCGATGAGCGCCGCATAGTCGTCGCCGCACAGGTGCGTGGCGTCGAAGGTCACCGTCAGGTCCACGGTGTCGCCCCCGTGCAAGACGCCCGCGTCCGGCGCGACCGACAGCCAGGACGGGCCGAAGCCGACGAGCATGATCTCGTTCTCCGCCAGCTCAACGGCGTCGCGCACGCCGTCGCCGTCGTCGTCGGCCGTGAAGTTCGCCCCCTGGAAGCCGTTGAAGACGGCGCGGCCCGACGCGGCCAGGACGACCGCACCGGAGCCGGGGTAACCGTCAAATGCCGCCAACTGGAGGGCCCCGGGATTCACCGCGACGATCTGGCCGTCGCGCGTGGACTGGTCCTGGTTCCAGTGCAGGGCGCTGATCGTGTTGGGATGGCGGAAGCAGAGGTGGTCGGGGTTGGTCGCCGCGAAGTCCAGGGGTGTCGTGAACGTCGACTGGTAGGTGACCCCGAGGCGCGTCAACAGTTCGTGGTGGGGGTAGCTGTAGACCGCCCAGTCGGCGAAGATCAGGGTGCCGCCCCCGTCGAGATGGCCGACGAGCGCATCGAGGCCCGAAACCATCGTGGAGGCGTAGTAGTTGTTCACGATCACCAGATCCCAGGGGTCGTCGCCGGCGAGCGCCGCCTCCAGTTCCCCCCAATCCGACACCATCGTGAAGCCGAAACCCAGCCGCTGCAGCGCCAGGTTGAAGGCGTCGGTCCACCAGCTGGTGGAGGTCAGCAGCAGGATGCGCGGCTCGTAGCCGGCGCGGCGGTCGCCGGTGTAGACGCGTCGCCCGGACCACGGTGCTTCCGGTTGCACGCCGTTGGTCTCTCCGGCCAGCCCTGCGAGCGAACGCGCCGGCAGTTCGTCGATCGCGTAGACGGCGCCGCGGGTCCGCGCCGCGACGGCGCGGGCGGCGTTCACGTGCGCCGACCAGACCAGGTCGAGCTCCCCGGAATTGCCGAGCGCGAGCGCGGCGGTTCCGACCTGGCCGGGGTGGAGCGACATCGCGAGCGAGTCGGGCGCGACGACGATCGCCGGCGGCGACCCGGCCGCTCCCGACAGGGGCACCGCGAGCGACGGCAGCAGCGGGTCGTCGCTGAGGATCGTCAGGGTGCCGAGGTCGACGCCGGATTCCGTTGGCGCGTAGGTCACCTCGACGGTCTGCGTCGCTCCCGGCGCCAGCGTGAACGGACCGGCGGGCGTGACGGTGAACTCGGCTTGATCGGTCGCCAGGGAAGCGACCGTCAGCGGCCAGCACCCGTCGTTGGACAAAAGCAGCGATGCGGACGCGGCGTACCCGGTCGGCCGCAGGCCGAAGTCGAAGCTCGCCGGAGCGGCCACGATGCCCGGGCTGGCAGACACGTGGAGCGCCACCGGGATCTCGACCTGCGGCACGGCCACATCGTCGCTCTCCACGACGATCAGCGCCGTCCGCTCGTCGCCGCAGAGCGTGGCGGCGTCGAAGTTGACCGACACGGTCTGGGTGCCGCCGGCCGGCAGCGTGCCGGCTTCCGGGGCGATCGACAGCCAGCGCGCGCCGGCGGCGACCAGGACGATCTCGTTCTCGGCCAGTTCGACCATGTCGGGCACGCCGTTGTCGTTGTCGTCGGCGCGGTAGTTCGCGGCCTGGAAGGCGTTGAAGATGGCGAACCGCGACTCGCTCAGGACGATCGCGCCGGAGCCGGGGTGATCCGGGAACTCGGCCAGTCGCTGCGCGCCGGCGAGGGCCGTGACGATCTGCCCGTCGACGGGAAGCTGGTCCTCGCTCCAGCTCAGTCCCGTGACCGCATTCGGCAGCCGGAAACAGCGGTGCCGGGGGTCGAGCGCCACGACGTCCAGGGGCCGGGTCAAGGACGACCGGTAGAAGACGCCGAGGCGTGTCAGCAGATCTTGATTGGGGTGGTAGGCGACGGACCAGTCGGCGTAGATCAGCCGGCCGCCGGCGTCGAGATGTCCGGACAGCGCCGCCAGGGCCGCCGCCGATGCGGTCAGAGAGTAGTTGTTGACCACGACCAGGTCCCAGGGGCCGTCTTCCGTGAGCGCCTCGGCCAGCGACGCCCAGTTCGTCACCACGGTGTGGCTCAGTCCCAGGCGCTGCAGCGCCAGCGAGTAGGCGTCGTTCTCGGGGTGGTAGGTGGCGTGGAGCAGGATGCGGGGGCCGACGCTCCGCTGCCGATCGTTGCTGTAGATGCGCTTGGCGAACGGAGGCGGCGCCGCGTCGCCGTTGTCGGCGCCGGCGGGCCGGTCGGTCCGTTCCATCGGGATGTCGCGATAGGTGAAGCCGGCGCCGCGGGTCCCGGCCAGGGACGCCCCGGGCATGGAAAGGAAGGCCGTCCATGCCAGGGGCGTTTTCCCCGTATTGCTGATCAGCAGGGAGGCCGTGGCGACGCCGTCGGGCGGGAGGTCGGCCGACAGCGAGTCCGGCTCGACGATGATCGCGGCCGCCGCCGTTGCGGGTAGCGATGCGATCAGCAGCAGGCTGCTCAGGCCGAGCGCGACCAGCGGGATGGAAATGCAGCGCCAGCGGGACATGGCGACCTCCAGCCGGAGATGGTGTTCTTGCGTGAGTAAGGCGATGACGATGGGTATGGCATGGATCGATGATACAGCCGGGCGGGGAGCGGTGTCAAACGACCGGGGGCGGTGCGAGCGGGGAGAGGGCAGAGGCTGGAGGCATTTGCGGTCCGGCGGACGGCGCTGCTTTCTAACTCGTTGTCACCATGGAGGATCTAGCTGCCAGCGCGCGAGCTTGGCCTCGAACTCCGCCCGCTCCCGGTGCCGCTTCAGCCCGCCAGCCCCCCGCTCCAGCCAGCCAGCTTCGCTCGCCAGCATGCAGGCCCGCTCGCCGTCCCCGGCCCCGATCGCGCCGAGGATCTCCTGCTCGATGCGCGACAGCGACGCCGCGCCGAGCCGGTAGTCGACGAAGGCCTCCCAGACCAGCGGCACCCACTTCGCGACGATCTGTTCGCCGATCACCGTGGCGTACGCGCGGATCTCCTGCTGCGCGTGCGCATCCATGCGCAGCGACAGGAAGTGCAGCAGGTTGTGCAGGTCGATCTTCCAGTAGGCCTCGGTGTAGGTGCACAGGGGGAGGTCCTTGCGGGCCTGTTCGCGGGCGACGCCGCGGGCGATCTTCTCCTCGTACACGCGGCGCGCCAGCGCGTGGACCTCGCGCTCGCCGGCGGTGAACGCCGCGCCTTCCGCCTCGCCGAAGCAGCCGGCGCTGCCCTGCCGGTTGTCGTCGGCCTGGCGGCGCCACTGGTCCGGCGCCGTGCGCTGGGCCGAGTCGGTCACGATCGAGTAGCGGGAGCTCACCTCGTTGACCGAGGCCGAACGGTGCCGGATCCACTGCCGCCACGCGTCCATCGGCACGCGCACGTGCAGCTTCAGCTCGCACATCTCGAAGGGCGTGGTGTGGCGGTGGCGCAGCAGGTAGCGGATCAGGCCGCGGTCCTCGCTCACCTGCTTGGTGCCGTCGCCGTAGGAAACGCGGGCGGCCTGCACCACGGCGCGGTCGTCGCCCATGTAGTCCACGACGCGCACGAAGCCGTCGTCCAGCACGGGCAGCACGACGCCCAGCAGTTCGTCCAGGGCGGGCACGGCGGCCCGGGTCACGCGTTCGGCCTGCGGCTGCATCGGCGGCTCCTGCGGTCTAGTCGTGGAAGATGTCGCTGGCCGTGCGTTCGATCAGCTCGTCGTCGGCGTGCTCGCCCACGGTCACCCGCAGCAGCGGGTCGCGGGCCATCGCCGCGCGGATGGCGAACTCGGCGCCCGCGTTGCGGGCCCAGGCGCGCCGCGCGATGCCGTTGTTGACGTCCCAGTTGAGCATCAGGTCCAGGCGGCGGTCGGCGTCCGCGGTGCCGTCGAGCACCAGGCCGAAGCCGCCGTTGATGACCTCGCCCCAGCCCACGCCGCCGCCGTTGTGCAGCGAGACCCAGGTGGCGCCGCGGCAGGCGTCGCCGGCGAAGTTCTGCACGGCCATGTCGGCGCACCACTGCGAGCCGTCGCGGATGTTGGCCGTCTCGCGGTAGGGGCTGTCGGTGCCCGAGACGTCGTGGTGGTCGCGGCCGATGACCACCGGGGCCGACAGGCGCCCGTCGCGGATCGCCGCGTTGAAGGCGGCCGCGAGGCGGCGGCGTCCCTGGTCGTCGCTGTAGAGGATGCGGGCCTGGCTGCCCACCACCAGGCGGTTCTCGCCGGCCTGCCGGATCCAGCGCAGATTGTCCAGGTACTGCTGGCGCGTCTGCGGCGGGGCCGTCGCGGCCAGATCGGCGATGACCTCGGCGGCGAGGCCGTCGGTGATCGCGAGGTCGCGCGGGTCGGCGCTCGTGCAGACCCAGCGGAACGGCCCGAAGCCGTAGTCGAAGCACATGGGGCCCATGATGTCCTCTACGTACGACGGGTAGCGGAAGGATCCGTCGGCGGCCATCACGTCCGCCCCGGCGCGGCCCGCCTCCAGCAGGAACGCGTTGCCGTAGTCCCAGAACTTCATGCCGCGCCCGGCGAGCGCGTTGACCGCCGCCACGTGGCGGCGCAGCGTGGCCTGCACGGCCGCCTTGAAGGCCGGCGGGTCGTCGGCCTGCAGGCGGTTGCCCTCGGCGAGCGTCAGGCCGGCGGGGTAGTAGCCGCCCGTGAACGGGATGTGCAGGCTGGTCTGGTCGCTGCCCAGCTCCACGTCGACCCCGTCGCGCACCAGGCGCTCCCAGAGGTCCACGACGTTGCCCAGGTAGGCGATCGACACCGGCCGCCGCGCGGCGCGGGCCTCCGCGAGTCGGCGCAGCACGGTGTCGAGGTCCTCGTACAGCTCGTCGACCCAGCCCTGGGCGTGGCGCTTGCGCGCCGCCTCGGGGTTGATCTCCGCCACCACGCAGACCGCGCCGGCGATGACCGCGGCCTTGGCCTGCGCCCCGCTCATGCCGCCGAGGCCGGCCGTCACGAAGACCTTGCCGCGCAGCTCGTCCGCGTCCTGGCAGCCGAGGTACAGCCGCCCGGCGTTCATGACCGTGATCGCCGTGCCGTGCACGATGCCCTGCGGTCCGATGTACATGTAGCTGCCGGCCGTCATCTGTCCGTAGCTGGTCACGCCCAGCGCGGCCAGGCGGGTGTAGTCGTCGGGGGAGGAGTGGTTGGGGATGACCATGCCATTGGTCACGATCACCCGCGGCGCGTCGGGGTGCGAGGGGAACAGCCCGAGCGGGTGGCCCGAATACATGACCAGCGTCTGGTCCACGGACATCTCGCTGAGGTACCGCATCGTCAGCAGGTACTGGGCCCAGTTCTGGAAGACCGTGCCGTTGCCGCCGTAGGTGATCAGCTCGTAGGGGTGCTGGGCGACGGCCGGGTCCAGGTTGTTCTGGATCATGTGCATGATCGCCGCGGCCTGCGCGGTGCGCGCCGGGTACTCGCCCAGGGGCCGGGCCCGCATCTCGTAGGCGGGGCGCAGGCGGTGCATGTAGATGCGGCCCAGCTCGGCCAGCTCGCGGGCGAACTCGGGGGCCAGCTCGCGGTGCCAGGCGGCTGGCACGTAGCGCAGGGCGTTGCGCAGGGCCAGGCGCCTGCCGGCGGCGTCCAGCGGCAGCGGCCGGCGCGGCGCACGGCTGACCGCGGGGTCGACCGGGGGCGGCGGCGGCGGGACGTCGGGCAGGCCGCGGCGGATCCGGGCCTGGAAATCCGTGGGGATCGAGGTGGCCAAGGCGACTCCTGGTGGTTCGGGCCGCGGGATCCGGACCGCCGGACGATAACACACGGCCGCCCGGCAGCCAACCCGCGGCCCGGCGAGCGCGATCCTTGACCCGCCGCGCCGGCGGTGGCATCCTGCGCCGGGATCCCAACCGACGGAGGTGGACCGTGAACGTCCTGTTCCAGCGCATGATCCGCGCCGCGCGGCTCGACGCGGCTCTCTACGAGGAAGTCGAGCACGACGGCAGCGCGACCATGCAGGCCCTGTTCGTGGTGCTGCTGTCGAGCGTGGCGGCGGGCATCGGCAACCTCGGCCTCGGCGGCGTGAACGGCCTGTTCAGCGGCCTGATCGGCGCCGTCGTCGGGTGGGTGGTCTGGTCGGGCGTGGTCTACCTGCTCGGCACCAAGGTGCTGCCGGAGGCCGGGACCGAGGCCGACCTGGGCCAGCTGCTGCGCACGCTGGGCTTCGCCTCTTCGCCGGGCCTGATCCGCGTGCTGGGCTCCATCCCCGTGCTGGGCTGGCTGGTCAGCCTGGTCGCCTTCTTCTGGATGCTCGCCGCCACCGTCGTCGCGGTGCGCCAGGCCCTGGACTACACGAGCACCGCCCGCGCTGCGCTCGTCTGCGTGCTGGGCTGGCTGGCGATGATCGCCGTGACCGTGGTGATCGGCATGCTGTTCGGCGGGATGCCGGACCTGTCGGGCGCCGCCAACTGAAAGTGGGGACCGCCGTGAAGCGCCTGCTGTTGACCTGCCTGCTGGCCGCGTGCGCGACGTCCGCCGCCGCGCAGGGGCCCGTCTACAAGGCCAAGTACAAGTACCCGGTCCTGGAACGGATCGAGGCCCGCCGCGACTCCCTCAAGGCGCTCGTCGCCGACGCGAAGGCCGCCGTCGACGCGAAGTACGCCGAGCAGGAGAAGGCGCAGAAGGACGCCGCGCTGACCCTGCGCCCGGACTGGACGGGCGTCGAGCTTCCCGCCGGCCCGGACGCCTTCAAGATCCGCCTGGCCCACCTGCCGCCGGTGGCGCAGTACAACACCGGCTCGTGCTGGGCCTTCTCGGCCACGTCGTTCATGGAATCCGAGGTCATCCGGCTGACCAAGCGCAACGTGAAGCTGTCGGAGATGTGGCTGGTCTACTGGGAATACGTGGAGAAGGTGCGCCGCTGGGTGCGCGAGTACGGCCACAGCGAGGTGGAGGAGGGCTCGCAGGGCGACGCCGTCCTGGACATCTACGCCAAGTACGGGACCGTGCCGGGCGAGATCTACACCGGCGTCCTGTTCGCGGACGGCCGCCACGACCACGCCGTGCTGATGGACGAGCTGAAGTCCTGGCTGAAATGGGCCGCGGACAACGGCGTTTGGGAGGAACAGCGCGTCGTGGACGGCGCCCGCGCCATCCTCGACAAGCACCTGGGCCGGCCGCCGGAGACCTTCTCCTGGCAGGGCCGCACCTTCAGCCCGCGCTCGTTCCTGCTGGAGGCCCTGCGTCTGGATCCCGGCGCCTACGTGTCCTGCGTGTCGCGGATGGAGCAGCCGGGCGTCGCCTTCTTCCAGCCCTGCCTGCTGGACGTGCGCGACAACTGGCGGCGCAAGGCCGACTACCTGAACCTGCCGCTGGACGTCTTCCGGGCCACGGCCGAGAAGGCGCTGCGCGCGGGCTACACCGTGGCCTTGGGCGGCGACAACTCCGAGCCCGGGGTCGACGGCATGGTGGACGCGGCGATCGTGCCGCGCTGGGACATCCCCGGCGAGCTGATCGACCAGGGCAGCCGGGAGTTCCGCATCGCCTCCGGCCAGACCGGCGACGACCACGGCGTCCACGCCGTGGGCCTGACCACCCTGGGCGGGCGCGACTGGTTCCTGATCAAGGACAGCAACCGCAGCTCGCGGCTGGGCGCCTACGAGGGCTACTACATGTTCGACGCGGACTACGTCGCGCTGAAGATGCTGACGGTGATGGTGCACCGCGACCAGCTGCAGGGCGTGGGACCTGCAGCTCAATAGCGTTCCGCGCCGCGTACGGCCGGAAACGGGGAAGAGGGAGCCGCGAGGCTCCCTCTTCGTTCGCGCGCCGGCGCCGGGATTCAGTCCAGGGGCGTCTCGACCAGCGGGGCGTGGATGCCGCGCCGGGCCAGCTCCGCCAGCACGCGCTCGGCGGGGACGGCCAGCTCTTGCGGCCGGGCGCCGGCCGGCGACTTGCCCTCGGCCAGCAGCGCGGCGGTGATCGCCGCCGGGAAGCCGGTCATGCGCATCATGGCCGTCAGGCCGGTCGCCGGGTCCTCGTGGTCGACGATCGTCAGCGAGCGCCGCACGCGCCGGCCGCCGGCGATCCCGTCGGCCTCGATGCGCAGCAGCACGACGTCGGGGCCGGTCTTGGGGCAGGCGCGTTCCAGGCAGGTCGCCAGCACGTCGCGCGGCCGCACCTCGCCGCCGGCGCCGGCCGGGCGCAGGGGCTCCGAGGAGGTCAGGCCCAGCTCGTGCAGCAGCAGGATGCGGTCGCGGTGGCCCGGGTAGCGGATCGTCTTGTAGTCGAGGTCGCGCACGCGGCCGCGCAGGGTGCGGGTGAGGGTCGAGGCGCCGCCGCTGGTCTGGAAGGCCTCCAGCCGGCCGAAGGGGGGCGGGAACTCGAGGCTCTCCAGCTCCGACAGGCCAGGGCACGCTGCGCTCCTCGCCGTCGCGCAGCACCAGGCAGGGCTCGATGTACTCGTTGATGAGCCCCTGCACCGAGAAGACGATCATGTAGTCCAGCGGCGGGCGGGGGTGCAGCGGCAGGCCGCCGACGCGCAGCCGCAGGGCGTCGCACGCGTCCAGGCCGACGGCCAGGTGGTGACCGAGCAGGCCCGCGAGGCCCGGCGCCAGGCCGCAGTCCGGCACCACGGTCACGCCCGCGGCGCGGGCCTGCGGGTCGCGCGCGAACTGGTCCGCGACGACGTCGTTGTTGCCGCCGAGGTCCACGAAGTGGGTGCGGTGCGCGATCGCCAGGGCCGTCAGCTCGGCGTTGTACCAGTAGTTCACGGCGCTGGTGCAGACCTGCGCCTCGTCGAGCAGCGGGGCCAGCAGCACCGCGTCGGTGACGTCGCCGGCCACGGTCCGCAGGCGGGGGTCGTCGAGCCAGCCCGCCAGCGCGACCAGCGCTTCGCGGTCCTGGTCCACGACGGTCAGGCCGGTCACGCCCTCGGCGTGGCGCAGCAGGTCCCAGGCGATGGCGCGGCCCTGCAGGCCGGCGCCGAGCAGCAGGTGGCGCATGGTCGGTCCTCTCTGTGGGGAGGGGCACCGTACCACCCGGCGCCGCGCCCCGCAACGCCCCGAAAATGTCGGCGCCGGCGGAGATCCGTCCTTTGACGCCGGCGGGGGGCGGGGTTAGACTCCCGGCAGCGCCCCCGGGACGGCCCGCGCGGCGCCATCCAGCCGAAAAGGAGACCCCATGGACGCCAAGATGCTGCAGGCGCGGCTGCTGGAACTGATCAGGCGCACGTCCTGCGAGCTGCCGCCCGACGTGATCCGAGCGATCGAGAAGGGCTGGCGCCGCGAGAAGTCCGACACCAATGCCAAGTACGCGTTCGGGGTCATCCGCGACAACATCAAGCTCGCGGCGGGCAAGTCGCAGCCCCTCTGCCAGGACACCGGCACCATCATCTGCGACGTGGCCCGGCCGGACTGGGTGAGCGAGCGCGCCTTCCGCACGGCCTTCGAGAAGGCCGTGGACGAGGCGACGCGCGTCGGCTACCTGCGCCAGAACTCCGTCGACTCCGTCACCGGTCGCAACTCCGGCAACAACCTCGGACCCGGCAGCCCGGTCATCCACTTCCACGAGACGACGGCCAGGTCGCTCACGGCTAGGCTGATGCTCAAGGGCGGCGGCTGCGAGAACGTGGGCGCGCAGTACAGCCTGCCCGACACGGGCCTCGGCGCCGGTCGCGATCTCGAGGGCGTGCGCATCTGCGTGCTGGACGCCGTCCACAAGGCCCAGGGCAAGGGCTGCGGCCCCGGCGTGCTGGGCGTCTGCATCGGCGGCGACCGCGCCACCGGCTACGTGGCCTCCAAGGAGGCGCTGCTGCGCCCGCTGGACGACGTCCACGAGGACCCCGTGCTGGCGAAGCTGGAGCGCAGACTGCTGGACGAGGCGAACACCCTGGGCATCGGCCCGATGGGTTTCGGCGGCGCCACGACCCTGCTCGGCGTCAAGATCACGGCGCGCAACCGCGTGCCGGCCTCGTACTTCGTCTCGGTGTCCTACATGTGCTGGGCGTACCGGCGCGACGGCTTCCAGCTGTCCGCCGCGGGCAAGATCGCCAAGTGGCTCTACGACTAGCCACCGAAAGGAACGCCATGCTCCTGGAAGCCCCGTTCACCGAAGAGAAGATGCGCGCCCTGAAGGTGGGCGACCTGGTCGAGATCACGGGCGTGGTCTACACGGGCCGCGACGCGGTGCACAAGTACCTGCACGACGGCGGCAAGCCTCCGGTCGACCTGCGCGACGCCATCATCTACCACTGCGGCCCCGTGGTGGTGAAGGAGGGCGGGCGCTGGGTCGTGAAGGCCGCCGGCCCGACGACCTCGATCCGCGAGGAGCCCTTCCAGGGCCCGCTGATGGAGCAGTACGGGCTGCGCGGGGTCATCGGCAAGGGCGGCATGGGGCCCAAGACCCTGGCCGCCTGCCAGAAGGTCGGCGCCTGCTACCTCCATGCGGTCGGCGGCGCCGCGCAGGTGCTGGCCGAGTGCGTCACCGATGTCCTGGGCGTGCACCTGATGGAGGAGTTCGGCTCGCCGGAGGCGATCTGGGAGTTCCGGGTCGCGAAGTTCCCGGCCGTGGTGACGATGGACGCCCACGGCAAGTCCCTGCACGCGAGCGTGGCGTCGGCGTCGGCGGAAGCCCTGTCTCGCCTGCTGAAGCCCTAACACCGGAACGGCTGCGACGCGGCCGTCGCGCAAGGAGTGCGCCTTGTCCCACGACGCCCCGACCCCGTACCGCCCCGCCGCCCCCGACGCCGGCGTCTTCTCCCTCGCGAGCCTGCTCGGCGTGATCTGGCGCCGCCGCTGGCTGGTGCTGGGAGCGACCGCCGCCGGCCTGGCCGCCGCCCTGCTCTACCTGGTGGTGACCAAGCCGCTGTACCAGGCCTCGGCCACCGTGCGCCCCGGCATCACCAACTACACGGCCGCCTGGCAGCCCGAGCGAGGCTGGCAGCTCAAGGACATCGTGCGCTGGTACAGCCGCGGCATGTACGGGTCGGGCGTCAAGGAGAAGCTCGGCCTGCCCGAGCGCTCCTACCGGCCCGACATCCTGGCCGACTTCATCCCGCGCGGCGTCGGCACCCAAGGCGGCGACGTGGTGACGCTGACCACGCTGAGCCCGTCGCGTCAGCAGGCGAGCGCGATCCTCGAGACCTCGATCGCTATTTTCAACGAGTACGCCGAGATCAACTCCGTGGGCAACAGCCTGTCGCTGACCCGCAAGAGCCTGCAGAACGAGATCGACAAGCTGCAGAACGAACGCGCCAACATCACCATCAAGCGCGACCTGCTCAACTTGATGATCGACCGCAAGCGCCAGGAGCTCGAGGGCGTGGCCATGGAGCAGAAGAAGCTCGAGCTGCGGATCCAGGAGTTCCTGGTCGAGGCCGACCTGCGCCAGGACAAGGCCGCCAGCCTCGACGCCCGCATCGGCGTCATGGAGAGCGGCCTGCAGGAGATGGCCTACTACCTCGAGCGCATGAAGGAGAAGGAGCGCCGCCAGGACAGCCTCGACACGCTGCTGGTGGAGGCCCCCCCGCCCGGCGCCGAGTCGCCCTGGCTGCCGGACCTGGTCCAGGACAAGACCTCCCTCGCGGGCCGGCTGCTGCTGAGCACCCTGGAAGCCCGCTCTTCCGTCTACGAGGACCGCCTCGAGGCCCTCGACCTGCGCTCCGCCAACCGGGTGGAGGACCTCAAACGGCGCCAGCTGCTGCTGGAGGAGACCTACACCCTGCGCAAGAAGGCGGCCCTGCTCGAGTCCGAGATCAAGGAGATGGAGATCAACCGCGACCGCTCCCTCGAGCAGGAACTGGTGAAGCTCTCCGACGAGGTGCGCGTCTTCCAGTCGCGGCTCGAGGTGCTGACGCCGCTGGAGCAGATCGGCACGATCATGGTCAGCGAGCAGCCCGTGCGCCCGCGCAAGCTGCGCGTGCTGGGCCTGCTGGCCGCCGCCGGCCTGCTGGGCGGCCTGTCCCTGGCCGTCGGCTGGGACTACCTGTCGCGGCACCGCGACGAGATCCTGCGGAACCCGCCCGCGCGCCCGTGACCCGCAGCGCCGGCCTCTGGCGCGACCTGGGCGTGCTGGCGGCCGGCCAGGGGGCGGCCCAGCTGCTGAACCTGGCGGCGCTGGTCGTGCTCGCGCGCGCCCTCGGCGGCCACTGGTTCGGCGTCCTGCAGGTGGCGGCGGCGACCTCCGCCTACGTGCTGCTCGCGGCCGAAGCCGGCCTGTTCACCTTGGGCGTGCGGGACCTCGCGCGCCTCGATCCCCGCGACCATGCCGGCGCCCGCGACCTCGTCGCGCGCCGCGCCGGCCTGCTGCTGCTGGCTCTGTCCGCCGGCCTGCTCGGCGCCGCCGTGCTGCCCTGGTTCGGCGCTCCACGGTTGGATCCCCGCCTGCTCTGGCTCTACCTCGCCGGCGTGCTACCCCAGGCCCTGATGGCCGACTGGGTCGTGCTCGGCCTGGGTCGACCCGCCTGGGCCGCTGCGGCCAGGACCGCCCGCAGTCTGGTGGCCGCCCTGCTCGTGCTGTTGATCTTCGGCGGCGTGGGCGAGGGCGCCGGTGACGGTCTGCGCCTGTGGGCGCCGCTCACCTACCTCGCGGGCTTCTTCGCCGGCAACCTCGTGGCCTCCGCCGGCGCGACACTCGCGCTCGGCGCGCGTCCCGGCCGGCGGCGGCCGGCGTGGCCCGTCCTGCGCAGGCGATCTGGCCGCCGCCGCCCCCCTCGGCGCCGCGAACCTGATGCGGCGCGTCCTGTTCAACATCGACCTGGTCGTGCTGGGTCTGCTGGCGACGCCCGTCGAGGCCGGCCGCTACGCCGCGGCCAGCCGGCTGGCCTTCGTCCTGGTGACGGTCACCGAGTCGTCGCTGGGCGCGGTCCTGCCGCGGCTGGCCAAGCTGCGCCTCAAGGGCCTGCCCGTCTACCGCCGTGGCGTCCGGCGAGCCGCGGCGGGGGCCGGCCTGGCGCTCGCGACGCTCGCCGCTGCGGGCGCCCTGTTCGGCGGTCCGCTGGTGCGCCGGCTGTTTGGCGAGGCGTTCGCGGGTTCGGCGTCCGTGTTCGCCGTGCTGGCGGTCGGCTACGCCGCCCTGGCCCTGGCCCTGCTGCTGCACGAGTCGCTGGTGGCCGAGGATCGCCAGGCCGCGGGCCTGCCGCCCCTGGCGACAGGGGCGGCGCTGGCGGCCGCCGGCGCCGTGATCGCTGCGCCGCTGGGGGGGGCGGTGGGCGTGGCCTGGGCCATGGCGGTCTCCCACCTGGCCTACGCGGCCTGGCTCGGGGCGCTGACCCTGGCCGGGCGGCGGGATCTGCCCTAGCGTCCCCGGCCCGGGGCGGGTATATTCACCCCTTCGCGCGCCGCCCCGGGCGTCGCCCCCCATCCGGTCAGCAAAGGAGAGGCCTATGCAGCGCACAACCACGGCGATCATCGCAATCATCCTGATCCTGGCGACCATGCTCGCCGGCTGCAAGGACGGCGACGCCGCCGGCAAGAATTCCTCGGAAGAGAAGGGCGTGGTCCAGGTGCCGGGACTGAAAATCAAAGATCTGACCGTCGGCAACGGCCGCGCGGCCGCCAAGGGCGATTTCGTGACCGTGCACTACACGGGATGGGTGCTGACCGACGGCCAGAAGGCCGCCGAGCCCTTCGACAGCTCCGTGACCCGCGGTTCGCCGGCGACCTTCCCGATCGGGACCGGCCGGCTGATCAAGGGCTGGGACGAGGGCATCCCCGGCATGAAGGTGGGGGGCAAGCGCGAGCTCATCCTCGAGCCGGCCATGGGCTACGGCGAGCGCGACACGCCGAAGATCCCGGCCAATTCCACGCTGATCTTCGAGGTCGAGATGGTCGCCATCCCCGAGGTGCAGATGAACGACACGACGACCGGCAGCGGCGCCGCCGCCGAGTCCGGCGACCTCGTGCAGGTGCACTACACCGGCTGGCTGATGAAGGACGGCCAGAAGGCCGCCACGCCGTTCGACAGCTCGCTCGACCGCGGCTCCCCGTTCGACTTCCAACTCGGCGCCGGCCAGGTGATCCCGGGCTGGGACATCGGCGTCAAGGGCATGAAGGTCGGCGGCAAGCGCACGCTGACCATCCCGCCGGAGCTGGGCTACGGCGACCGCGACCTGGGCGTCATCCCGCCCAACTCGACGCTGACCTTCGACGTCGAGCTGCTGGGGATCCAGGGCAAGGCGGCGGAGCCGGCCGAACAGGCCAAGTAGTCGGTTCTGGCTCTGAAATTGTCCCTGGCGCGGTCGTTGCCGCGCCAGGGGCATGACCACCAACAGTCCCGGCTGGCAACCACCCCACTGCCCCAACCCCGACTGCCTTTTCCATCAACAGGTTAGCCCAGATTGGCGCTACAAGCGCAAGGGCTACTTCTCCCGCCGCTGCGCCCCCAAGCGTATCCAGCGGTTCACGTGCCTCCGCTGCGGCCGCAACTTCAGCACACAGACCTTCTCCACCTCCTACTGGCAGAAGCGTCCCGACCTGATGTCCCGGCTGTTCATGACGCTGGTCGGCCTGATGTCTAACCGCCAGTCAGCCAGGGCGGAGCATGTCGCCGCTTCCACCGTCCAGCGCCGCCGCCGCCTGGCCCGGCCACTGCCTGCTGTTCCACACAGTGCAGCTGCAGCAGATCGGTCCCACCCCGAGATCGTCGTCGACGGCTTCGAGACCTTGAGGAGCCAGCACTTTCCCTTCCATCACAACGTGGCCGACCCCGCGACCGCTATTTTCTCTTCCATACCGACAGTCCGTTACGACGCAAAGGGCGTATGACCGAGCACCAGAAACGGCGCCGGGCTGAACTCGAGGCCTCGCTGGGTGGCCCGGACCCGAAAGCCATCCGTCGGGGCATGGCCGAACTTCTGGACGTCGTTACGCGGAGAGCGGATCGCGTCGTGATCCGCAGCGACGATCATCCGGCTTATCCGAGAGCGATGGCACATCTGTCGCGGGGTAGAGCACCGGATCACGCCAGGGCAAGGAACATCGTGATCAGCACAACTCGCTGTGGGAGGTGAACCTGCTGGACCTGCTGATCCGCCACAGCACGGCGGCGCACAAGCGCGACAGCGACGGGCGCCCGGCCAGCGTCGGCGGAAAAGCTGGCGGTGCTGCAGGTGGGGCAACATCAAGCGGCGATGGAGAACGGCGGAGGACACCGGCGATGCTGCGGGTAGCTGCCGACCGCATCCCGACGGTTCCGGGATGTCCTGGTGAGCGGCTGTTCCGGACACGGATCGATCTGCCGGAGAGCTGGAGCCGGTACTACGAGGGCGGCGTGGAGACCGCGGCGCTGAAGGTGAACCGGCGGCACGAGCTGAAGTACGCGTTCTGAGGAAACGGCAGAGGCGAGGCCGCGGGGCCTCGCCTTGATAGGGACAATCTTGTGGCCAGAACCGTCGCTACTCGCCCTCGACCGGGATGCGCATCCGGTAGAACGAGCGCCAGACGAACGTCATCGAGATCAGCAGGAACAGCCCCGACAGGAACAGCACCAGGGCGGGGTGATTGGCGCGCAGGGCGACCGCCAGCTCGACGGCGAGCAGGCCGAAGAGCGTCGTGAACTTGATGACTGGGTTCATGGCCACCGAGCTGGTGTCCTTGAAGGGGTCGCCGACGGTGTCGCCGATGACCGTGGCGGCGTGCAGCGGCGTGCCCTTCTCCTTGAGGTCGGTCTCGACGACCTTCTTCGCGTTGTCCCAGGCGCCGCCGGCGTTGGCCATGAAGATGGCCTGGAAGAGGCCGAACATCGCGATGGCGATCAGGTAGCCGATGAAGAAGTAGGGCTCGAAGAAGGCGAAGGCCAGCGTCGCGAAGAAGACGGCCAGGAAGATGTTGAACATCCCCTTCTGCGCGTACTGCGTGCAGATCTCCACGACCTTCTTGCTGTCCTCCACCGAGGCCTTGGTGGCACCGTCATCCAGCTTGATGTTGCGCTTGATGAACTCCACCGCGCGGTAGGCGCCGGTGGACACGGCCTGCGTGGAGGCGCCGGTGAACCAGTAGATCATCGCGCCGCCGCACAGCATGCCGAGCAGGAACGGTGGGTGCAGGAGCGACAGCTTGTCGAGGTTTTCCGTCAGGCCGTGCGTGAGCGCCACGATGATCGAGAAGATCATCGTGGTGGCGCCGGCCACCGCGGTGCCGATCAGCACCGGCTTGGCCGTGGCCTTGAACGTGTTGCCCGCGCCGTCGTTCTCCTCGAGCAGGTCCTTGGCGTGTGCGAAGTCGACGTCGAAGCCGTGGTCGCGCTTCAGCTCCTCCTTCACGCCCGGGATGTTCTCGATCACCGACAGTTCGAACACCGACTGGGCGTTGTCCGTCACCGGGCCGTAGGAGTCCACGGCGATCGTGACCGGGCCCATGCCCAGGAAGCCGAAGGCCACCAGGCCGAAGGCGAACACCGCCGGCGCGGCCATCAGGGCGCCCAGGCCCAGCGTGCTGACGCCGTAGGCGATGCCCAGCAGGGCGGCGATGGCGAGGCCCAGCCAGTAGGCGCTGAAGTTGCCCGCCACCAGGCCGGACAGGACGGTCAGCGAGGCGCCGCCCTCGCGCGACGAGGTCACGATCTCGCGCACGTGGCGCGAGTTGGTCGAGGTGAAGACCTTGACCAGCTCGGGGATGATGGCGCCGGCGAGGGTGCCGCAGGTGATGACCGTCGAGAGCTTCCACCACAGCGAGCCGTCGCCGAGGTCCGGGATCAGGAAGTAGGACGCGACGTAGGTGACGGCGACCGAGATGATCGAGGTCAGCCAGACCAGGGAGGTCAGCGGCGCTTCGAAGTCCATCTTGTCGGCGTTGCCGTAGCGGGCCTTGGCCACGGCGCCGTTGATGAGGTACGACAGGCCGCTGGTGATGACCATCAGCACGCGCATCGTGAAGATCCAGACCAGCAGCTGGACCTGCGTCGCCGCCTGGGGCACCGCGAGCAGGATGAAGGTGATCAGCGCCACGCCGGTCACGCCGTAGGTCTCGAAGCCGTCCGCGCTCGGGCCGACCGAGTCGCCGGCGTTGTCGCCCGTGCAGTCGGCGATCACGCCGGGGTTGCGCGCGTCGTCTTCCTTGATGTTGAAGACGATCTTCATGAGGTCGGCGCCGATGTCGGCGATCTTGGTGAAGATGCCGCCGGCGATACGCAGCGCGGCCGCGCCCAGCGACTCGCCGATGGCGAAGCCGATGAAGCACGGCCCGGCGTAGTCGCCGGGGATGAACAGCAGGATCAGCAGCATGATCAGCAGCTCGACGCTGATCAGCATCATGCCGATGCTCATGCCGGCCTGCAGCGGGATCGCCATCAGGTCGGGAAGGGCTTGCCCTTCAGGCTGGCGAAGGCCGTGCGGCTGTTGGCGTAGGTGTTGATGCGGATGCCGAACCAGGCCACGCCGTAGCTGCCGGCGATGCCGATGAGGCTGAACAGCAGGATGATGAAGACCTTGAGCGCCGCGAACTTCAGCAGCACGGCGAAGTAGAGCAGGATGATGACGGCGATGAACAGCTCCAGCACGAGCAGCAGCTTGCCCTGCTGGACCAGGTAGGTCTTGCAGGTCTCGTAGATGAGGGCCGAGATGTCAGCCATCGACTTGTGCACGGGCATGCCTTTGACCCGCTGCATCATCAGCAGGCCGAAGCCGATGCCCAGGACGCAGACGAGCAGCCCGGCCATCAGCAGGCCGCGACCCTCGGTCAGGGGCGGGAGGACCAGATTGGCCTCGCCGCCGGGCGCGTGCTGGGCCAGGGCCGCCGGGGCGGCGCAGGCGAGCAGGACGAGCGCGGACACGGCCGCGGCCAGGCGCACGGGCCCCGGCCGGGCGTGGTCGAGCACACGGAACATGACGACCCCTCTTTCGAGATTGGCGAAACGCGGCGACCCGCCGGTCGGGAGAGCCGGTCTGCTGACATGCGGTTGGATGCCGTGGTCTGTTATCCCCGCCGGGCGGGGTACTGTCAAGAAAGGATGCACCGGCAGGGCCGGGGCCAAGTCTGGACGATAACGAGACTCAACGATAATGTAACAAGCTCGATCTGCCAGAAGATTATCACAATTCATCGCACGGGCCCGGGCGGCACGACCGATGCAGGGTGTCTGCGAAACGCCGCGCGGCCCTGTTTATTTCTTGACATAAGATGTTCCAGAAAAAACATTTGAGCAGTCTTCCGGGGTCACCCGGGCCGAACCACCACAGGGGAGAGTGCTCGCATGGCTCGATTCTATCTGGAAAAGGGCAAGGTTGCGGCGTTCATCGCGCATCTGCAGTCGCAGAAGACGGTGTATGCACCGCACCGCAAGGGTCGCAACGCGTTCGCGTTCGCGCCGGTCGAGCGGCCGGAGGATGTGGTGCTGGACTACCCTCGGACCGTCAGCTCGATCAAGAAGTACTTCCTGCCCGCGCGCGAGGAACTGCTCAGCTTCAACCTGGTCGAGAACACCTGCGCGCAGCCGGCCGTCGCGCCGCTGGACGCCGTGTTCCTGGGCGTTCACAGCTACGACGTCCACGCGGTGCTGAAGCTCGACCACAACTTCGTCGCGGGCAACCCGGAGCGGAACTACCTGACGCGGCGCCAGGGCGCGCTGATCGTCGGGGTGGGCTTCACGCCCGACCGGTTCCACTTCAGCGGCTCGGTGGGGATCCCGGCCGGCGACACCACCGGCTGCGACCTGTTCCTGCACCCCTGCGAGGGCGGCTACGCCCTCGAGGTGCTGACCCCGGCCGGGGAGAAGCTGGCCGCGGGCTTCAAGCTGCCCGCCCACACGTCGGGCCTGCCCGCCGCCGCGCCCTTCCAGCAGCACATCTACGTGCCGCAGGCCAAGCTCAAGGACGTCTTCGCCCACAACTACGACAACGCGGTGTGGGAGGAAGAGGCCGAGAAGTGCATGAGCTGCGGCACCTGCAACCTCGTCTGCCCCACCTGCTACTGCTTCGACGTCGAGGACGCGGTCGACATCACGGTGACCCGCGGCAGCCGCGAGCGCCACTGGGACGGCTGCATGCTGCGCAGCTTCACCGAGGTGGCCGGGGGCGAGGTCTTCCGCGAGGAGCCGGCCGCCCGCCAGCGCCACCGCGTGTACCGCAAGTTCAAGTACATCTCGGACGAGACGGGCGAGCCCTGGTGCGTGGGTTGCGGGCGCTGCACGGCGTCCTGCACCGCCGGCATCAGCATCGTCTCGATCGTCAACCGCATGGTGAACGACTACGACGCCGTCAAGGCCTAGGTCCCGTCAAGGAGAGGCAAGATGACCAAGCACGAACTCATCGCTCCCGCCGGGACGAAGGACCTGTACCTGCCCGTCATGGCGGAAATCACGGACGTGCGGCAGATGACGCCGCTGGAGAAGCTGTTCGAGATCAGGCTGCCCGGCGGCGCCGACCTGGGGCACCGGCCGGGGCAGTTCGTCGAGGTGTCGCTGTTCGGGGTCGGCGAGGCGCCGATCTCGATCTCCTCGTCGCCGACGAAGAAGGGCGCCTTCGACCTCGGCATCCGCAAGGTGGGCATGCTCACCGAGATGATCCACCGCATGCAGCCCGGCGAGCGCGTCGGCATCCGCGGCCCCTTCGGCAGCGGTTTCGACATGTCGAAGTTCAAGGGCAAGGACGTGCTGGTGGTCGCCGGCGGCATCGGCCTGGTGCCGCTGCGGTCGCTGATCAACTACGTCCTGGACAACCGCGCCGACTTCGGCCGGCTCGTCATCTGCTACGGCAGCAAGAGCGACACCGACCTGCTGTTCGAGGACGAGCGGCGCGCGTGGGAGCGGGACCCCCGGGTCGAGTTCCACCTGACCGTGGACCACGGCTCGCCGGCCTGGCAGCGGCCGCACGGGCGTCATCACGACCCTGATCCCGGGGCTCGACCTGGACCTGCCGAACACCGTGGCCTGCGTCTGCGGGCCGCCGATCATGTACCGGTTCGTCCTGCTGGCCCTGAAGTCGAAGCGCCTCCCCGAGGAGAACATCTACATGTCCCTCGAGCGCCGCATGAAGTGCGGCGTGGGCAAGTGCGGGCACTGCCAGATCAACGGCAGCTACGTCTGCCAGGACGGGCCCGTCTACCACTATCCCGACATCAAGGCACTCCGGGAGGCTCTGTGATGGCGAACAAACCGCGAGTCGGCATCTTCGACTTCACCGGCTGCGAGGGCTGCGAGCTCAACCAGCTGAATTTCGAGGATCAGCTCCTGGACATCCTGGAGCACGTGGAGATCGTCGAGTGGCGCGAGGCCATGGACGGGCAGGTCGACGAGCTGGACATCGCGTTCGTCGAGGGCTCGCTGTCCACGCCCGACTGCATCAAGCGGATCCACGAGATCCGCCGCAAGTCCAAGGTGCTGGTCGCCCTGGGCGCCTGCGCGGTGCAGGGCGGCATGAACGCCCTGAAGAACATCCGGCCCATCGAGCAGGTGCGCGAGGAGGTCTACGGGCAGGACAAGTACCTGTTCCCGACCCTGCCGGCGCTGCCGATCAGCTCGGTGGTCAAGGTCGACGTCAACGTCCGCGGGTGCCCGATGACCCAGAAGGAGTTCCTGAAGGTGTTCACCTCCCTGGTGATGGGCAAGACGCCGATCGAGCCGGGCGACTCGGTGTGCACCGAGTGCAAGCTCAAGGACAACGAGTGCGTCTTCGAGAAGGGGATGATCTGCCTCGGGCCGGTCACCCGCGCCGGCTGCGACGCGCAGTGCCCCACCTTCGGCCAGTACTGCACGGGCTGCCGCGGGCTGGTGCCCGAGCCCAACGTCGCGGCGATGGAGGAGATCCTCGTCGCGCACGGGCTGTCGATGGACGACGCGCGCAAGAAGCTCCAGTTGTTCAACGCCAACCAGCTCGAGGGGGTCTCCTGATGGGCACCAATCTGGACATCAAGGTCCACCACCTGACCCGGGTGGAGGGCCACGGGGACATCGTCGTCAACATGCGCGACGGCGTGCTGGAGAAGGCGCGCCTGGAGATCGTCGAGGCCCCGCGCTACTTCGAGGCCATGCTCAAGGGGCGCAACTTCCACGAGGCCGCGATCATCACCTCGCGCATCTGCGGCATCTGCTCGCTGGGCCACCAGATGACGTCGTTCAAGGCCACCGAGCAGGCGCTGGGCCTGGAGGTCAGCGAGCAGACGGTGCTGCTGCGCAAGCTGCTGGTCCACGGCGCCACCATCCAGTCCAACGTGCTGCACGCGCTGTTCCTGGCCGCGCCCGACTTCCTGAAGGTCGGCTCGGTGTTCCCGCTGGTGGGCACGCACCCCGAGGTCGTCAAGGCCGCCCTGCGCATGAAGCGCCTGGCCAACGACATCGGCGAGGTGGTCTCCGGCCGCGCCGTCCACCCGATCTCCTGCGTGCCGGGCGGCTTCACGCAGCTGCCCTCGGCGCAGTCCCTGCGCGGGCTGCGCGAGCGGCTCGAGAAGCAGATGCTGCCGGACCTGGTCTTCGCGGCCGACGTCGTGGCGACGCTGGCCGGCGAGATCCCGGACTTCCGGCGCGAGACGGAGTTCATCTCCCTGCGCAGCGACGACGACTACGCGCTCTACGACGGCGACATCTGTTCGACCGACACCGGCCGCGTCCCCGACGCCGAGTACCGCCGCATGAGCAACGAGTACATCGTGCACCACAGCACGTCGAAGCACTGCAAGGTCAACCGGTCGTCGTACATGGTGGGCGCCCTGGCCCGCTGGAACAACAACCACGACCGGCTGTGCCCCGAGGCCCTGGGCGTGGCAGCCAGCTCGGCCTGAAGCCGGACTGCCACAACCCGTTCATGAACACCGTGGCCCAGGTCGTCGAGTCGGTCCACTGCTGCCTCGACGCCATGGCCATCCTGGACCGCCTGCTGGCGGCCGGGATCCGCGACGAGGTCCCCAACCAGGACCCGACGCGCTACGGGACGGGCATCGGCGCCACCGAGGTGCCGCGCGGCATCCTCTACCACGAGTACACCTACGACCGCCAGGGCCGCATCACGGCCGCCAACTGCATCATCCCGACGGGGCAGAACCTGGCCAACATCGACGACGACATGGTCAAGCTCGTGCCCGAGGTCGTGGACCGCGGCGAGGCCGCGATCGCGCATCTGCTGGAGATGCTGGTGCGGGCCTACGACCCCTGCATCTCGTGCTCGGTGCACATGCTGGACGTCAAGTTCACGAGGTAGGAGCGGCGTGAAGATCATCGCGGTCGGCAATCCGCTGTACGGCGACGACGGGGTGGGGGCGGCCGTCCTGGAGCGGGTGCGCGCCACCGGCGCCTTCCCGGGCGCCGAACTGATCGACGCCGGCGTCGACGCCCTGTCGCTGATCGACCGCTTCGAGGACGGGGAACTGCACGTGATCGTCGACGCGGCCCGGATGGGCCTGGAGCCGGGCCGCGTCGCGCGCTTCGCCCCCGGCGAGGTGTCCCTGGGCATCGCCGGGGACCGCCTCTCGCTGCACGGGTTCGGCCTGGCGGAGACCTTCGCCCTGGCCGAGCGGATCGACCGCCTGCCGCGGCGTCTGGTGGTCGTGGGCGTGGAGCCGCAGTCGCTGGAGATCGACCGGGGCCTCTCGGACGCGGTGGCGTCGGCGGTCCCCGAGGTGCTGGAGATCATCAAAGCGGAGGTTCATTCCGATGAAGCGGACCATCCTGGTCATTGACGACGACATCGACCTGGTCGAGATCATCCGGCTGACCCTCGAGAGCGAGGGCTACGGCGTGATCGACGCCCAGAACGGCGCCCGGGGCCTGGACCTCGCCCGGGAGAAGAAGCCCGACCTGATCCTGCTGGACGTGATGATGGGCGAGATCGACGAGGGATTCCAGGTTGCCTACGAGCTGCGCAAGGGTGACAATACCCGCGACATCCCGATCATCATGCTGACCGCGGTGGCCGACCAGACGGGGTACGCCTTCGATCCGGAGAAGGACTCGGACTTCCTGCCGGTGGACGAGTACCTCGAGAAGCCGGTCAGCCCGCGGCGGCTCGTGGACCTGGTGCGCAAGCACCTGCCGCCGACGATCTAGGAGGCCATGGAGCGCAGAGCCGCGGGCGCCGCCGAACCGATCGCCCCCGAATCGGCCCACTTCGTCTCGGCCGCGTCGCTGCGCGTGCGCTCCGACTGGTTCAACCGCATGCGCTGGAGCGCCGCCAGCGGCCTGGTCCTGATCTCCCTGCTGGCGGTCGAGTTCGGCGGCATCGCGCTGCCGATGGCGGCGATCCTGGCCACCGTCGGCCTCCTGCTGGCCCTGAACACCGCCTACACGCTGCGCAACCGCCGGGTGCCCGCCGTCGACATCCGCGCCGAGCTGCTCGTCGTCAAGCTCCAGATGGTCCTGGACCTCCTGCTGCTGACGGTCCTGCTGAGCTTCAGCGGCGGGATCGAGAATCCCTTCCACTTCATCTACATCATCCACGTGCTGCTGGCGGGCCTGCTGTTCAAGGGGAGCGAGATCCGCCGCATGGCCCTGCTGGCGGGCCTGCTGTTCACCGCCGAGGTGCTGGGCGAGGCGTTCGGCCTGGTCCCGCACCACCACCTGTCCAGCGGCCCGGAGATGAGCCAAGACTGGCGCTTCGTCTCCTCGGGCCTGGCGGCCTTCTGGCTGGTGCTGGTCGGCTGCGCCTACCTCAGCGCCTCGATCATGCGGCACAACCGGACGATCAAGGACGAGCTCGTGGTGCGGCAGGACCAGCTGGTGGAGGCGGACAAGGCCAAGATCGACTTCTTCCGCTACGTCTCGCACGAGGTCAAGACCCCGGTCGTCACGGCCCAGAGCGCCGTGGAGGCGGTGCTGGCCGTCGCGGGCGCGGACATGGCCGAGAAGCCGCGCGACCTGCTGCGGCGCACGGTCGAGCGCCTGCGCCAGGCGACGGAGATCGTGCAGGGCCTCAGCGACCTGACGCGGGGCCCGCTGCACCAGGGCCAGGACGTGCGCGACGTGAACCTCAACCGGATCGTCGCGGCCCTGCTGGACGGCCAGCAGTCGCTGATCGAGTCGCGCGAGCTGCGCGTCGAGGCCCGCTTGCCCGCCGAGGACGTGCTGCTGCGCGCCAGCGAGACCATGGTCGAGAAGGTCCTGGGCAACCTGATCAGCAACGCGGTGCGCTACAACCGCGACGGCGGGCGCCTGATCGTGGAGCTGCGCGACCTGGGCGACGCCGTGCGCGTCGCCGTCACCGACGAGGGGATCGGCATCCGGCCCGAGGACCTCGGCCGCATCTTCGACGAGTTCTACCGCACGCCGGAGGCCAAGGCGGCCTCGTCGCTGGGGACGGGGCTGGGCCTGCCCATCGTCAAGCGCTTCATCGAGCAGATGGGCGGCGAGATCGCGGTCGAGAGCGAACCGGGCCGCGGCAGCACTTTCACGGCGACCCTGAGGAGAACCTGAGCATGCGTACCGAGTGCGGCGGCCTCATCGAGCGCAACGACCTGTGCCTGGTCGAGGTCCTGGCCTACCGCTGGCAGCCGGGCCGCTCCTGCCGGATCCTCGGCCTGTTCGCCGACGCGGGCATCCCGCTGTGCTACCTGACCATCGGCAACGGCGCCGACGGCCTGCGCAACCTGGCGCTGTGCGTCTCGCGCCAGCACTTCGACGCGACCGCGAAGCTGCTGGAGGTGATCCGCGCGGACCACCAGCCCCGGGCGGTCGACATGCGCGAGCCCGTCACCATCCTGACGCTCTACGGCCCCCACTTCTACGAGCGCATCGCGCTGGCCAGCGAGGTCTACCAGGCGCTCTGCCGGGACGGCATCGACACGCTCTCGCTCGGCTCCTCGGTCAACAGCATCTCGGTGGTGGTGGCCGAGCCGGACGCCCCCGCCGCCAAGGCCAGCTTCCGCAAGCGGTTCATCTGGCCCGAGTAGCGGGCCCTCCCGCTCCGAAGCCCGCTGGCGGCGCCGCGCTTCCTGTGGCATGATGGGGGTGGACCCCGGCCCCGGAGGCATCCCGTGCACGCCGTCAGATTCTCCGCTCTCGCCTTGCTGGTCACCCTGCTGGTCGCGCTGCTGCCGGCCGCGGCCGCCGCCGAGCGCCCGTCCCGCGCCCCGCACCGCCCCCGCGTCGTGGAGCGCGTCGACCTGCCGCGCTACTGCGGCACCTGGCACGAGATCGCCCACATCCCCAACCGCTTCCAGAAGGACTGCGGTTGCTGCGCCACGGCGACCTACGCCCTGCGCGCCGACGGGAAGCTGTCGGTGACCAACCGCTGCCGCAAGGCCGACGGCACGCTCGACGAGTTCACCGCCGAGGCCGAAGTGGTCGACACCCGCACCAACGCCCGCCTGAAGCTGACGCCGTTCAAGATCCTCGGCCTGGCGCCCGTCAAGGCCGACTACTGGATCCTCGGCCTGGAGCCGGACTACCGCTGGGCCGTGGTCGGCGGCCCCGACCGCAAGTACGGCTGGATCCTGGCCCGCGAGCCGCGGCTGACGCCGGCGCAGCGGGAAGAGATCGACGCCCTGCTCGTTCGCCAGGGTTACGACCCGGCGGCCTTCTCCGCCGGCGAGCAGCCGTGGACACCCGCGACACAGGAGGCGGCGCCATGATCGACGGCATGACGGTCCTGCGGACCTACGGCACCGAGGTCGAAGCCGAGATGGTGGCCGCGATGCTGCATGCCTACGGCCTCGAGGCGCTGGTGAGCACCGACGACGCCGGCGGCATGTACCCGGCGATGGCGCAACTGCGGGCCATCAAGCTGCTGGTCTGGGAGAAGGACCTCGAGGAGGCGCGGGCGCTGCTGGAGGCGGAGGGGCGGGGACGAGTCCGGTGGTCCAGGTGGCGCTGATGATCTTGAGTGATTGACAATAAGATGTGATATTATTCGGTCTTGACGCTGTTTGAAATATTGTATAGTATGATGTCAAAATACGTCGATTAATGACGACAAGGTGGTCAAATGAAGTGGTGGCTAAGAGATGCTTCGTCCGGCTACCCAAAGTCGACGGAGGTGGGACCGCGGCGCTGCCATCCGGCCGACCGCCGCACCCGCGCCGGGGGCGGCCCAACAGGAGGTCGCTGGGTTATGAAGATCCTCATCGCCGGCTCGCCGAAGACCGGAACTACCGGTCTTTACTACAAGTTACGGAATTCGTGGGGGGGGGGCCGAGGCTTCTCTTCGAGGAACCCGAGCCCTACCGACCCGAACCCGGTGACGACGAGCGCGGCGTTCTGGCCAAGGTCGTCATCAATCCCGACACCGAGGACCTGACCCCCTACCTGCACTTCGACCACAAGATCGCCATCGTCCGCGATCCCCGCGACACCCTGATCAGCCGTCTGATGTACGGCATCGGCTACCACAGCCCCTACGACCGCGATGACCGCCAGGTCGCCCGCATGTACGGGTTCCTGCGGCGACTGGAAGCGTCGGACGGCGAACTGGGCGTCCTGGACCTCATCCGCTTCGACTGGGGACTGCGGGGGATCGCCTGCGACGACGCGACCATCCGCGCCCACTACGCGGCGGAATGGGCCAGGATCGAGAGTTTCTACGTCCGCTACCCGGACTTCTTCCCGTTCAGGTACGAGGATTTCGTGGCAGGACGTCTGGACGAACTGTCGGAGTACCTCGGCATGGAGCTCGCGGGTTCGTCCGACGTCGATCCGAAACACGCGAGAGTTGTCAGGACGAAGTCGTCCGGCGACTGGCGCCACTGGTTCCGGCCGACAGACGCGGCACTCTTCCGCACGATCTACGAGGATGTCCTGATCCGCTACGGCTACGACTCCGACTGGACACCGCACGCGTCGCCCCGGATCGAGCCGCAGTTCGCGTCCGAATACTTCTATCGGTTGGTATCCGAGAAGCGGGCCTTGATCCTGCGGCCGGTGGCGCGGGAGACGCTGCTGCAACTCGCTACGCAGCAGGAAGCGTCCTGAGTCGGAGGTGAGGGGGATGCCCTGCGGATCGGCACGCCGGTGACCATCGATTCGTTTGAGGGATGAATACGACCATCCCTGATATCAGGGATGGTCGGCATGAAAGCGCAAGATCCCCGAGCGGAACTCAGCAGATCCGCGGCAGCTGCAGCCCCAGCGGCATGTCCAGGATGCGCTCCACGCCCAGCGCCGTGCGCACGGTCACCAGTCCCGGTTCTCCCGCGACGACCTCGCCGATCACGGCCGCCCC
Source organism: bacterium (assembly GCA_016706845.1). GTDB lineage: Bacteria > Krumholzibacteriota > Krumholzibacteriia > LZORAL124-64-63 > LZORAL124-64-63 > PNOJ01. The sequence continues at coordinate 128,777 of JADJIV010000003.1, read as the reverse complement.
GCGTCCCAGGGGGTGGGCCCGCAGCGCGGCCAGGGCCGCCGCCGCCTCGCCCGCCGGCACCGCCGCCACCAGCTTGCCCTCGTTCGCCACGTACATCGGGTCGATGCCGAGGATCTCGCAGGCGGCCGCCGTATCGTCCCGCACCGGCACGGCCCCGTCCTCGACGCGGATGCCGACGCGCGAGGCGCGCGCGAACTCGTTGAGCGTCGTGGCCAGCCCGCCGCGGGTGGGGTCGCGCAGGGCGCGCAGGCCCGGCGCCGCTGCCAGCAGGTCCGCAACCAGGCCGCCGAGCGCGGCGGTGTCGCTTGTAATCGTCGAGCGGAAGCTCAGTCCTTCGCGCACCGACATCACGGCCATGCCGTGGTCGGCGATCGTGCCGGAGACCAGCACCGCGTCGCCGGGCCGCAGCGCGGCGGCCGAGAGCGTCACGCCTGCGGGCACGACCCCGATCCCGGACGTGTTGATGAACATCCCGTCGCAGCTGCCGCGGTCCACGACCTTGGTGTCGCCGGTCACGACGCTGACGCCGGCGGCGCAGGCCGCCCGCTCCATCGAGCCCAGGATCCGGTCCAGCAGCGCCAGCGGCAGGCCCTCCTCCAGCACCAGGCCCACGCTCAGGTAGAGCGGGCGCGCGCCGCTCATGGCCACGTCGTTGACCGTGCCGTTGACGGCCAGGTCGCCGATGTCGCCGCCGGGGAACTCCAGCGGCGTGACCACGAAGGTGTCGGTGGAGAAGGCGACGCGGCCGGGCGGCAGCGCGAACACGGCCTGGTCCTCGAGCTTCGCGAGCAGGTCGTTGCGGAAGCGCGGCAGCACGTGCGCGTCGATCAGTTCGGCGGACAGCCGCCCGCCGGCGCCGTGCGCCAGCTGCACGGTGTCGTGGCCGGTCAGGGGCGCCGGGCAGGACAGGCCGTCGAAGTCGGGGGCGTCGCTCACGGGTTCCTCCGGTGGTACTTCCAGTAGGCGGCGCAGGCGCCCTCGCTCGAGACCATGGTGGCGCCCAGGGGCGTGGCGGGCGTGCAGGCCCTTGCCGAAGGCGGCGCACTGGTCGGGCTTCTTCACGCCCTGCAGGATCTCGCCGCTGATGCACTCGCGCGGCTCCAGAGGCGCGATGTCGCCGACGTCGAAGCGCCGCTCGGCATCGAAGGCGGCGTAGGCGGCGCGCAGGCGCAGGCCGCTGCGCGGGATGACGCCGATGCCGCGCCAGGGGCGGTCGCAGACCTCGAAGACCTCGTCCACCACGGCGCGCGCGGCGGGGTTGCCGTCGCGCTTCACGATGCGGGCGTAGCGGTTCTCGACGCCCGCCTCGCCCCGCTCCAGCATCTCCACGCAGCTGAGGATCCCCTGCAGCAGGTCGACCGGCTCGAAGCCCGTCGGCACGATCGGCACGCCGAAGCGCGCGGCCAGCGGCTCGTACTCCCGCCAGCCCATCACGGCGCAGACGTGGCCGGCGGCCAGGAAGCCCTGCACGCGGTTGGCGGGGGAGCCGAGGATGGCGGCCATCGCCGGCGGCACCAGCACGTGGCTGACCAGCTCGCTGAAGTTCGTCAGTCCCTCGCGCGCCGCCTGCCGCACGGCCATGGCGTTGCCCGGGGCGGTGGTCTCGAAGCCCACGGCCAGGAACACGACCTCGCGGTCGGGGTGGCGGCGGGCCAGGTCCAGCGCCGCCAGCGGCGAGTCGACGAAGCGCACGTCGCCGCCGCGCGACTTGACACGCAGCAGGTCGTCGCGCGAGCCGGGCACGCGCAGCATGTCGCCGAAGGAGGTGAAGATCACGCCGGGGCGCGCGGCGATCGCCAGCGCGCGGTCGATCGTCTCGAGCGGGGTCACGCAGACCGGGCAGCCGGGGCCGTGGACCAGGGTCAGCGAGGGCGGCAGCAGCTGGTCGAGTCCGTGGCGCAGGATGGCGTGCGTCTGGCCGCCGCAGATCTCCATGATCGTCCAGGGGCGCGTCGCCGCCGCGGCGATGCGCGCCAACAGGACACGGCAGGGGCCCGGGTCGCGGTACTCCTGCAGGTACTTCACGGCTGCTTGTCCCGGCCTTCGCCGTCGGCGTCGTCGTCCGGCAGGCTGTCGGCCTCGATCAGCTCGTTGAGTTCCGTGAGCGTGGCCAGCGAGGCCGCGGCCTCCGCCTCGTCGAGCACCTGCAGGGCGAAACCCGCGTGCACGATGACCCACGAGCCCTCGACGGCCTCGGGCGTGTAGGCCAGGCAGGCCGCGCCGACGACGCCGGCGTAGTCGATGCGGCCCATCGGCAGGCCGTTCTCCTGGTAGATCTCGATCACCTGGCCGGGTACGGCGAGGCACATGGCGGTCCTCCCTGGTGCGGGGCGCTGGGGCGAAGATAGGTCACGGGCGCGGCCCCGTCCAACGCGGCGGGGGCTCACGCGAGCCCGGCCCGCGCCACGGCGGCCTGGCCGAGGGACACCGCGCCGTCGTTGGGCGGCAGCTCCCGCGGCAGCAGGGGCCGCAGGCCGGCGGCTTCCAGGCGCGGCGGCAGCAGGCCGGCCAGGATCTCGTTCTGGAAGCTGCCGCCGCCCAGGGCGACCGTGCGCAGGCCGGTCAGCCGCGCGGCGCGCCGGGACGCCTCGACCAGCAGGTCCAGCAGGGTGCGGTGGAAGCGCGCGCTGACCGCGGCCGCGTCCGCCCCGGCCTGCACGTCGGCGACGACGCCGCGGACGATCGGCGCGCAGGGCAGCAGCAGGGCGCCCGCAGCCTCGACGACGTCCCAGGCGAAGGGCCGGGCCGCCTCGACGGCGGCGGCCGTGGTCAGGGCCGTCAGTTCGATCGCGGCCTGGGCTTCGTAGAGCGCATCGTCCCAGCCGCCGGTCAGCGCCGCCACGGCGTCGAACAGGCGGCCGCAGCTGCTGGTCGGGGGCGCGTTGAGGCCCCGGTCGATCATCCGCAGCACGACCGCCGTGTCCTTGCCCGCGAGGAAGGGCAGGTCGGGCAGGTCGTCGCCGTAGGCCGCGCGCAGGTGGCTCAGCGCGGTGCGCCAGGGGTGGCGGATGGCGGCGTCGCCGCCGGGCAGCGGCACGCACGACAGGTGGCCCACGCGCGTGAACGCGGCGGCGTCGCCGGCGAGGATCTCGCCGCCCCAGATCGTGCCGTCGGTCCCGTAGCCGGTGCCGTCGAGGATCAGGCCGAGGGCCGGCCCGCGGTGGCCGTGTTCGGCCAGGACGGCGGCCAGGTGCGCGTGGTGGTGCTGGACGGGAATCAGGCGCTTGCCCGCGTCGCGGGCCTGCTCCTGCGCCCACCGCGTGCTGAGGTAGCCGGGATGCAGGTCGTGGGCGATCGTCGCGGGCTCGCATTCCAGAAGTTCCTGCAGCGTGCGGATCGATTCCCGAAAATAACCGTAGGCCGCCGCGTTCTGCAGGTCGCCGACGTGGGGCGACAGGAAGGCACGGTTCTCCTTCAGCAGGCAGACGGTGTTCTTCAGCTCGGGGCCGACCGCGAGGACCGGCGTGCCGCGACCGCCGAGCAGCACCGGCAGCGGCGCATAGCCGCGGCTGCGGCGGTGCAGAGAGCGTGCGGCCGGTCCACGACCTGGACCACGGAGTCGTCCGCGCGGCGCAGGATGCCCCGGTCGTGCAGCAGCCAGGCGTCGGCGATGCCGCGCAGGCGCTCGCGGGCCTCGTCGTCGCCGAGGCAGATGGGCTCGTCGCCGGCGTTGCCCGAGGTCATCACCAGCGCGCCGACGCCGAGGGCCGCGGACTTCCGCCAGCAGCAGCAGGTGCAGGGGCGTGTAGGCGAGCATCACGCCGAGCCGGCGGTGACCGGGCGCGACGGCGGCAGCCAGCGCGGTGTCCGTGCGGCGCTCGAGCAGGACGATCGGCGCCTGGGGAGAGGCGAGCAGCGCCGCTTCGTCGTCGCCGACGGCAGCCAGGGCCCGCGCCGCGTCGAGGTCCGCGACCATCAGCGCCAGCGGCTTCGCCTCGCGGCCCTTGCGCGCGCGCAGCCGCCGCACGGCCGCCTCGTCGTCGGCGCGCACGGCCAGGTGGAACCCGCCGAGCCCCTTGACCGCGAGGATGCGGCCGGCGGCCAGCAGGCGGGCGGCCTCGCGCAGCGGGTCGGCGCCGGGATCGACGCCGTCGCCCTCCAGCCGCAGCCGCGGGCCGCAGGCCGGGCAGGCGTTGGGCTGGGCGTGGAAGCGGCGGTCGCGGGGGTCGTGGTACTCGCGCTCGCAGTCGGGGCACATCGCGAAGGGCGCCATGCTGGTGTAGGGGCGGTCGTAGGGGATGCGCCCGATGATCGTCCAGCGCGGCCCGCAGTTGGTGCAGTTGGTGAAGGCGTAGCGGTGGCGGCGGTCGCGGGGATCCAGGATCTCGCGGCGGCAGTCGGCGCAGAGGGCGCTGTCGGCCGGCACGCAGGTCGCGGTGCCCGGGGAGTCGCGGCTCGGCAGGATGGCGAAGCCGCCGGCGCCGGTGGGGGGGATCGCCTCGACGGCGACCGACTCGATGCGCGCCAGCGGCGGGGCCTCGGCCGCAAGACGGCGGCGGAAGGTCGCCAGCGCGTCGGCGTCGCCCTCGATCTCGAGGATCACGCCCTCGCTGTCGTTGGCGACGTGCCCGGCCAACCCGAGGCTCTCGGCCAGGTTGAAGACGAAGGGGCGGAACCCCACGCCCTGCACGACGCCGTCGACGCGGAGCCTGTGGCGCAGCGGCGTCATCTCACCGGGCCGCTTTGGCGCGGCGCTCGCGCAGCCACGCGTACCAGCCCTCGAGCCCTTCGCCGCGGGTCGCGGACAGCTCCACGAAGGCCAGCGCCGGGTTCACGCGCCGCGCGGCGTCCTTGCAGGCCTCGACGTCGAAGTCGACGTGGGGCAGCAGGTCGGTCTTGTTGATCACGCACAGGCTGCGCCGCGGCGAACATCGCGGGGTACTTCTGCGGCTTGTCGTCGCCCTCGGTCACCGAGATGATCACGACCTTGGCGTGCTCGCCCAGGTCGAACAGGGCGGGGCAGACCAGGTTGCCCACGTTCTCGATCAGCAGCACGCCGCCGGCGGCACCTCGAGGTCGGCCAGGGCGCGGCGGACCATCTCCGCGTCGAGGTGGCAGCCGAAGCCCGTGTTGATCTGCAGGACCGGGGCGCCGGCGGCCGCGATGCGCTCGGCGTCGTTGAGGGTCTGCTGGTCGCCCTCGATCACGGCCAGCGGCATCTCCGCCCTGAGGTCGCGGATCGTGCGCTCCAGCAGCGAGGTCTTGCCCGAGCCGGGCGACGACACGAGGTTCAGGGCCAGCACGCCGCGGCCCTCGAACCAGCCGCGGTTGCGTTCGGCCGTCAGGTCGTTGCGCCGCAGGATGTCCTGCTCCACCGTCAGGCGGCGGCCGCCGCCGTGGTCGTGGTCGTGCGGATGGTCGTGGTCGTGCGGGTGCTCGTGATCATGCGGGTGCCCGTGGTCATGCGGGTGCTCGTGCGGATGGGCGTGTTCCAGGTCGCCGTGCCGGTGGGGATGGTCGTGCCCGCCGGGCTTGCGGTAGGTCACCGCGTCCGGGGGCTGGTTGCAGCCGCAGGTGTCGCACATGGCGCCCTCCAGGGGCAGGTTGTTCAGTCGACGTCGATCGAGGCGACGCGCAGCTCGCGCCCGCCCACGACCTCCAGGCACCCCCCGCAGGCGGGGCAGAGGGCCGCGTAGAAGTCGATCTCGGTCTCGGCGCCGCAGGCGGGGCAGCGGCCGCGGCCGGGCAGCTCGCGGACGGCCAGTTCGGCGCCGGCGGCCAGGGTCCCGAGGCGGGCCGTCTCGAAGCAGAAGACCAGCGACGGCAGCTCGACGCCGGCCAGGCGCCCGATCTCCACCGTGACGGTGTTGATGCGCGCGGCGCCCGCCTCGCGGGCCCGCTCCCCGGCGATCTCGAGGATGCCGGCGACCAGGGTCATTTCGTGCATGCCGCCTCCCGGATCCCAATATAACACTTGGGGTTGGGATCACAAGCCGGCCTTGCGGCGGGCGCTTCCCGGGTGCACATTGGCCGGGCCGCACACCCACCAGGAGGGGTTCATGAAGCAGACCACCGCCCAGCCGCCCGAGATGTCCGCCCAGTTCGCGGGGCGCCAGCCCTCGGTCATCCGCATGGCCCAGCTCCGCTTCGACGAGCGCCGCGACGGGACCGAGGCGATCAACGTGGCGATCGGCAACGTCTCGCTGCCGATGTACCCGGCCATGCAGGAGCGCCTGCGGAACCTCGGCGCGCCGCAGAGCCCCTTCCACGACGGCGTCGTGAAGTACTCCTCGACCGCCGGCACGCAGGAGTGCGTCGACGCCTTCCTGAACGTGATCGCCAGCAGCGGCTTCGAGACGGCCGGCCTCCACGGCCACATCACCGAGGGCGGCACCCAGGCGATGGAGCTGCTGATCGTGGGCGTCTGCGGCCCCGCCGGCACCGACGAGGCCCCGCTGCTGCTGATCGACGCCGCCTACACGAACTACAAGACGCTCTGCCAGCGCCTCGGCCGCGCCACCTGCTCGGTGCAGCGCACCCTGGGCGAGGACGGCAAGTTCTCCCTGCCCGACCCCGCGCAGATCGAGCGGGTCATCGAGGCGAAGCGGCCCCGCGCGATCGTCGTGATCCCCTACGACAACCCGACCGGCCAGTACTACGACCACGAGGCGCTGGTCGCGCTGGCCCGCCTCGCGGTGAAGCACAACCTGTGGCTCGTGTGCGACGAGGCCTACCGCGAACTGTTCTACACCGGCGGCCGCTGCGCGAGCGTCTGGGGCCTGACCGAGGCCGACGCGCCCGGCATCACCGGCCGCCGCATCGGCATCGAGACCACCTCGAAGGTCTGGAACGCCTGCGGCCTGCGCATCGGCGCCCTGGTCACCGACAACGAGCAGTTCCACCGCAAGGCCATCGCCGAGCACACCGTCAGCCTCTGCAGCAGCGTGATCGGGCAGTACGTCTTCGGCGCGGTGGCCCACGAGGACCACGCGACGCTGCGCGCCTGGTACGGGAAGCAGCGCGACTACTACCGCGGCATGCTCTTCGACTTCACCTCGCGCATGCGCGCCGCCCTGCCCGGGGTGATCGTCTCGAGCCCCGACGCCGCCATCTACTCGGTGCTGGACGTGCGCGACGTGGTGGCCGGCGGGTTCGACGCCCTGGACTTCGTCCTGTGGTGCGCGTCCGAGGGGAAGGTCGACGTCGGCGGCCGGGCGCTCACCGTGCTGACCGCCCCGATGGCCGGTTTCTACAGCGTGCCCGCGGGCGAGCCCAACCCGGGCCGCACCCAGATGCGCGTGGCCTACGTCGAGACGCCCGAACGCATGGCGATGATCCCGGAGCTGTTCGCCGACCTGCTGCGGCAGTACGAGCGCAAGCGGGCGGGCTGAGGCGCGGCCCGCCGGCCGGCAGCGAGCGAACGGGAGCCGACGGCGGCTCCCGTTTCGCGTGCGGGTGCGGGGACCTAGCGGTACAGGGCCTTCACGCCGCCCCAGGAGTCCTCGCCGTTGGGCACGACCGCCACCAGGCGGTAGTCGCACTGCAGGATGCTGCCGGGATCGCTCGAGACCCCGGTGAGTTCCACCCGGTACCAGCCGAGCGGGTCGGGGGACGGCGTCCTGTAGGGGTCGTACTCGACCGTGATCGTCTCCCGACGCCCATGTCCCAGAGCATCGGCAGCCCGAAGCAGCCGTCCACGCACTCCGGCGTGTCGAGCCGGTGGATGACGCAGGGCGGGGAGGAGGCGAAGAGGGCCTGGCTCGGGCCGGCGTTGTGGACGGTGATCGTCACGACGTCGAAGGTGGTGTACACCCAGTCGTTGGTGGTGACGGTCAGCTGGGCGACGGCCGTGGTGGCCGCCAGGACCAACATGACAGGACGATAGGGTCGAGGCGATCGCGCATCTCGGCCCCCGCGAGATCGTTGCCGCCGTCATCGGGGCCATCCTCGCCGGGCTCGATGGCGGGACCACAACTGATGATATGAGATCCGGGCGCGGCCGGCAATCCCTCGCCGGACGCCGACATCACTTCAGCGGCCGGCAACCGCCTTCCACATAGGGCACATACCGCTTCAGCAGGAAGTGCTGCCAGGTCTGTTCGACCACCGCCGGCCAACCCTCCAGGATCTCGCCGGCGGCGTGGACCGCGACCCGCACCAGCGTGCGCCCCTCGCCGGCGTCGGCGAAGGTCCAGGTCGTGACCATGTGGATCGCGTGACCGGCCAGGCCCATCGGTCCCTCGTAGCGCAGCATCTCGCCACGGCGCGCGTAGGTCACCGCGGCGTGACGGACGCCGTCGCCGCTCTCGTCGAAGACCTCGAGGAAGGCGCCGCCCGGCTTCGGTTCGACGACCAGACGCACGGGGTGGTCCGACATGGTGTGGTCCCACCAGCCGGAGATGTCGCCGGTGGCGGCGTCGAAGGCCGCGGCCGGCGTTGCGGTCACCGTCGCCTCGACCGTGAAGGCGAACGAGCCGGTCGGCGGCGTCTCGGCTTGCAGGGCCGTGGCGACGGCGAGGCATCCGATCAGGATCAGGAATGAGCGCATGACGAGCCTCCTTGAGGGATTCAGGACAGGATCGCGACCGCATCCCCCAGCCGCAGGACCCCCTCGCCGCGGGCGACGAGATTCAGACCGAAGTCGACGCCCTCGCCGCGGCGCCGGTAGGCGGCGAGCGTGCGCAGGGGCTCGCGGCCGCGCTCGCCCGTGGCCTGGTCGGTCGTGGTGACGACGCAGCGGGCGCAGGGCTTGATCACCTCGAACGTGACGGCGCCGATGCGCACCCGGCGCCACCGGTCCTCGTCGAAGGCGTCGCCGCCCCGGACCACGAGGTTGGGGCGGAAGCGGTCCATCCCGACCGCCTCGCCGCCGCTCGCCACGATCCTCGCGTTGAGGTCGGCCAGCGAGGACTCGCAGGTCAGCAGGTAGGGGTAGCCGTCGGCGAAACTGACCGCGACCTCGGGCGCGAGCCGCGCGGGACGGCGTGCGGCGGCATCCATGAAGACCAGGCCCACGGGTTCGCCGAGGAAGCGCGAAAGCCAGGCGCCGGCGTCCGCGCCGGCCGTCAGGGCGTCGACCTGGTCCTGCCAGATCTCCACCGTCGTCCGGGGTCCGTCGGGGTCCGGCGGCGGCACCCGGATTTCCCCGCACCCGTCCGCGCTCAACCGCAGGACCTCGCCGTCGAGATGCGCGGCGAGACGCGCCAGCCGGGGGTGCGAGCGCTGGCTCACGAAGCGGCCGTCGGCGTCCACGAGCTGCCAGCGGCGGTCGCCGCGCAGGCCCCGCATCCGCACCTCTGCTGCGGTCAGGGCGCAGCCGCGGGCGGATTTCAGGGGGTAGACGCAGAGGCCCGACAGCGTCAGGCCGCTCACGTCCGCGCCTCCGCGAACGCGTCGTCGCCGGGGCGGATCGCACCCTCGCGCACCACGCGCGCGAACACGCCGAACATCACGCCGCCGTCGCGCGTGCGGTACTCCTCGAGCGTGCGCAGGGGTTCCGGTCCGATCTCCCCGGTCAGGGGATCGACCGTCGTGTTGGGGCAGCGCGGGCACGGGCGCAGGATCTCGAACTCGGCCGCGCCGGCGCGCAGCCGCCGCCAACCGTCTTCCGCATAGGGCTCGCCCCCGCGGATCACCAGGTTGGCCCGGAAGCGGTCCATGCCGACCGGCGCTTCGCCGCGCGCGGCGAGTCGCTCGTTGAGGTCCCTGAGCGACGCCTCGCAGCAGATCAGGTAGGGCGCCGATCCCGCCAGGCCGTCGCTGACCGCGGGGTCGGCGGTGGCCGGTTCGCCCGCCGACGCTTCGCCGGGCGCCAGATGCGCGAGCCAGACCGCTTCGCCCAGCAGCTCGCTGAAGTAGCGGTTGGCCGCGGGGTCGGCGACCCTGGCCGCGAGCGTGCGGCGCTTGACGGTGACCGGCAGCGCAGCTGCGCTCGCGGGCGGCGGTGCGACGCGCAGGGGCGGGCCGACGGCGCCGGCGACGACGAGCGCGTCACCATCGAGGCCGATCGCCACGGTGGCGAGTCGGGGGTGGGACTTGAGCATGACCGGTTCGCCGGACTGGGCGACCAGCAGCCAGCGGCGGTCGCGGCGCAGGCCGCGGGCCAGCGCCACGGCCTCGGCCAGCGGCACCGCGCGCGCGGCCTTCAGCGGGTAGGCGAACAGGCCGGCGACGCGGAGGTCCTGCACGGCGTCACTCCCGCGGCACGAGCCGGGACGGCACGTCCAGTTCCATCTCCAGCAGGGCCTGCGACAGCGTCTTGCCCTGCGGATCCAGCATGAGCGACACGGTGCCGCCGCCGCCGAGGGTCCGTTCCAGCAGGAAGTTCAGGGCCAGCAGGTTGGGCGCCTCGTGGCGCGTGACCCGTCCCAGCACGATGCCCTTGAAGAAGCGCCGCACGACGGCCGGCGTCAGTTCGCGGCGCAGCCAGGCGTACAGGTCGGGGCTGCGGCACAGCACGCCGATGTTGCAGGTGTCGCCCTTGTCGCCCGAGCGCGCGTAGGCCAGCGTGCGCAGCTTCACGCGGCGCGTGCGGCCGCCGGCGGCGGGCGCGGGCGGCGCCTTGGCGGCCGCGACGGCCGCGCCGAGGCGGGCGGGGCCGGGTCCGTGAAGGCGAGGACCTCGCGGCGCTCGGGGCCGTGGGTGTCCAGGGCGGTGACCCGGGCCGTGACGCTGCTGCGACGGATCAGGGCGGGCCAGTAGGCCACGACCTCCGACGGCTTCGGCCGCCCGCCGGTCACCGCCAGGCCCGAGGGACCCGAGAGGATCATCGTCGGCAGCACCATGCCGAAGTCGTGGACCTTGGCGCGGTCGTGGTCGCGCACGCCCAGGCGCAGCAGCACCTCGTCGGTCTCGCAGCGGCCGAGCGTCTCCGGCCAGATCGAGCCGGTGCCCACGACCGAGGTGTGCGTCGCCGCGAAGCGGTGGCCGACGCGGTTCCAAAAGGCGCGCGCGAGGGTCTCGGCCTTGGCCGTGGCCTCGGGCCCGCTGACCAGGATGGTGCCGACGGCCTTCCAGCCGTCCTGGTAGGCCATCGAGACCTTGAAGTTCTCGGGCCGCGGCGTGCCCCGCACGCCCGAGACGCGCACCCGGTCGCGCCCGAGATCCTCCAGGCGGATGGTGTCGAAGCGGGCGATGACGTCCGGGGAGATGTAGGAACGGGGGTCGCCCATCTCGTAGACCAGCTGTTCCTTGACGGTCTTCTCGCTGACGAGCCCGCCGGTGCGGGGGTGCTTGGTCACGACGAAGGACCCGTCCGGCGACACCTCGACGATCGGGTAGCCGATGCGGTCGTAGGTGGGCACATCGCGCCAGTCGGTCAGGTTGCCGCCGGTGGCCTGCGTCCCGCACTCGATGACGTGGCCGGCGACGATGCCCGCGGCGAGGCGGTCCCAGTCGTCCTCGTCCCAGCCGAACTCGTGGATCAGCGGCGCCAGCGTGATGCCGGTGTCGGTCACCCGGCCGGTCACCACCACACGGCAGCCCATCTCCAGCGCCCGCACGACCGGCTCGGCCCCGAGGTAGACGTTGGCGGCGGACACGCGGGAGAGGTGCGGCGCCAGCGGCGCGCCGGTCTCCATGTTGTCGAGGGGGTCGCCGCCGTCGCGCAGTTCCGCCAGCCGGCCCAGGATGTCGTCGCCGGAGACCACGCCCACCTTCAGGCGCAGGCCCAGCCCGCGCGCGATCTCCACCAGCTTGCGGCCGAGCCCCTCGGGATTCACGCCGCCGGCGTTGGTGATGACCGTCGCGCCGCTCTCCATCATCAAAGGCAGGCAGTCGCGCATCTGGTCGACGAAGTCCGTCGCGTAGCCCAGCTCCGGGTCCTTGGCGCGCTGACGCTGCAGGATGGACATGGTGACTTCGGCCAGGTAGTCCAGGGAGACGTAGTCCAGCGGTCCGCCCTCGAGCTGGCGGCGCAGGGCGCGGACGTCGTCGCCCCAGTACCCGCCGGCGTTGCCGATGCGGATGGTGCGTGTCATGGACGGCTCCCGGTTGGCGTGGGCGGACGGGAAGGGATGCTAAAGGCCGCGCCGGCCCGGGACAAGTCATTTACCTCTGGAGCGCCGAATGAGCCGGGCCGTCTTCGCCACAGACCCGGCTCTCAAGGGACGATGCCGCGGTCAGCCCGGCAGTCCGGCGTGCGCCTGCCTCAGCAGACCGGCGAAGGCGCTCGCGTCGCGGCCCTCGATCTCCGTGCGGTGGATGTAGCGCACGGGCTCGCCGTCGCGCAGCAGCAGGACCGCAGGGCTGCTCGGGGCGTACTGGGCGAAGCGGGCCCGGACGTGCGAGGTGGCCTCGAGGTCCATGCCGGCGAACACCGTGCCGAGATGCTCGGGGCGGTCCGGTTCGGCCAGGAACTGGCCCAGGCCGGGCCGGGCGCTGCCGGCGGCGCAGCCGCAGACCGAGTTGAAGAACAGCAGGGCGGTGCCGGGACGCGACAGGAACGCATCCACCTGCGGGGCGGTGGTGAGCTCTTCGACTCCCAAGCTCGTCAGCTCCGCTCGCATGTGCTGGGTCATCAACGGATCGTACATCATATTCTCCAACCACTTAGGGGAAGGGCGAGTTTGTGGAGAATGATTATGATATCCACGATCAGCAAGGGCCGCCACGAAACAGGCTATTGTCGGTCCCGACTTGAAATCCGGGCGGCGGCGCCTATCCTTGGGGCGTGTTGCTCGACCCGAACCCCCGGAGGCACCCGGTGAAGATGACGACCCTGGCGATCCTCGCGATCGCGTTGTCCGCGGCCCTGATCGGTTGCGGCGAAAAGAAGAGCGATTCGGCCGCCGCCTGGAACCAGAAGGCCGCGGCCGTGGCCAAGGAGATGCCGGCCGAGGCCGCTCCGGCCGGGATGGCCGCCGGCGGCAACCTCGGCGGCGAAGTCGCCGAGACCTTCAATTCAGGCGGTTACACGTACGTCCGCCTCAAGAGCGCCGGCGGCGAGCTGTGGGCGGCCGGGCCCGAGGGCCAGGTCCAGGTCGGGCAGAAGCTCGAACTGGTGGGCGCCATGGCCATGCAGAACTTCCACTCCGCGAGCCTGAACCGCGATTTCGCGGAGATCTGGTTCGCCGCCTCGTTCGCCGCGCCGGGCCAGGCCCCCCCGGCCGACATGCAGGACGAGATCAAGAAGGCCCACGGCGGCGTGGCCGTCGGCAAGAGCGAGGGCGACTTCAGCGGTCTGACGACCCCGTCGGGCGGCCTGAAGGTCGCCGAGGTGAACACGCGCCGCACCGAGCTGGCGGGCAAGACCGTCAAGGTGCGCGGCAAGGTCGTCAAGTCGCTGACCGGCATCATGGGCCGCAACTGGCTGCACGTGCAGGACGGCTCGGGCGACGGCGAAAGCGCCGACCTGACCGTGACCTCCGGCACGTCGGCGAAGGTGGGCGACACGGTCCTCATCGAAGGCGTGCTGTCGGTCGACAAGGACTTCGGCAGCGGCTACTTCTACAAGGCGATCGTCGAGGACGCGACGGTCCGCGTGGAGCAGTCCTCGTAAGGGAGGCCGTCACCGGCTGTGCGACGGACGGCGGCCGCGGTCGCCGTCCGTCTTTTTCCGCCGGGGGATCGGGAGCCGTGATGAGCGAGCGCACCATCCTGCACGTGGACATGGACGCTTTCTTCGCGTCGGTGGAGGTGCTCGACGACCCGCGCCTTCGCGGCAAGCCGGTGATCGTCGGCGGCACGCCCGAGGGCCGCGGCGTGGTCTCGGCCGCCAGCTACGAGGCGCGCCGCTGCGGCGTGCGCAGCGCCATGAGCGCCGCCCGCGCGATCCGGCTCTGCCCCGACGGGATCTTCCTGCGCCCCCGCATGGAGCGCTACGCCGAGGTCTCGGGCTGGATCTTCGACGTCTTCCACGAGATCACCCCGCTGGTCGAGCCGCTGTCGGTGGACGAGGCCTTCCTGGACGTCGGCGGCTGCCGGCGCCTGCTCGGCGACGGGCCGACCATCGGCCGTCTCGTCAAGCGGCGCCTCCTGGACGAGATCGGCCTGGTCGCGTCGGCGGGCGTGGCGCCGAACAAGTTCCTGGCCAAGCTGGCCAGCGACCTGGAGAAGCCCGACGGCTTCGTGGTGGTCGATCCCGCGCGCGTCCAGGACTTCCTGGACCCGCTGCCGGTGGGCCGGATGTGGGGCGTGGGGGAGAAGTCCGCCGCCGTCCTGGAGGCGCTGGGCATCCGGACGCTGCGCGACCTGCGGCTCGCCGACCCGGTGCGCCTGGAGTCGCGCCTCGGCGCGGCGTTCACCCGCCACGTGTGCGAGCTGGCGGTCGGCCGCGACGAGCGGCCGGTGACCACCGACCGCGAGGCCCGCAGCATCGGCCACGAGACGACCTTCGCCGAGGACATCGGCGAGCGCGAGGCGCTGCTGGAGGTGCTCGACCAGCTCGTGCACAAGGTGGCCCGCCGGCTGCGCCGCGCCGGCAAGCTGGCGCGCACGGTGCAGCTCAAGGCCCGCTACCCCGACTTCACGACCGTCACCCGCGCCGAGACCCTGCCCGAACCCACCGACCGCACCGACGCGCTGCGCGACGCCGGCCGCCGCCTGTTCGACGGGCAGCTGGACCGGCGGGGCCGGCCCCTGCGCCTGATCGGCATCTCGGGCCAGAACCTCGTCGACCGCGAGGCGGAGCCGCCCAGCCTGTTCCCCGATCCCGACGCGGAGCGCAGCCGCACCCTGGACGCGATCATGGACCGGGCCGCCGACCGCTACGGCGGGAAAGCGATCACCCGCGGCCTGCCGCGCCGCAAGCCCGGCGCCTGAACCGGCAGTCGCACCTTGCGGGTCCGGCCCGCTTCTGCGATCCTGCCCGGGGCCCGCGAACGGAAGGACGCCCATGCGCAGGACCGTGGTCGGAGTCATGGGGGGCTGCCACGTCGAGCCCGCCACGCTGGAACACGCGCGCGAACTGGGCCGCCTCATCGCCGCCGAGGGCTGGGTGCTGCTCAACGGGGGCCGGCCGACCGGGGTGATGGACGCCTCGGCCCGCGGCGCCCGCGAGGCCGGCGGCCTGAGCGTGGGCGTGCTGTTCGACGACGACGTGGCCGCGGCCAGCGAGCACCTGGACATCGTCATCCCGACCGGCATGGGCGCCGGGCGCAACATCATCAACGTGCTGGGCAGCGACGCGATCGTGGCCTGCCGCGGCAACGGCGGCACCCTGAGCGAGGTCGCCATGGCCCTGCGCTTCGGCAAGCGGGTCGTGCTTCTGGACTTCGACCCCGGCCGCCAGTTCCTGGATCTGTGCGGCGATGGCCGGTGGAGCCTGGCCGCGACCCCCGTCGAAGCCGTGGACCAGGTCAAGACCTGGCTTGCCCGGCCGAAGGATTGACCCATGTGCGGCATTTGCGGAGCAGTGGCGCTGGAGGGACGGCTCGAAGTCCCTGACGGCGCGCCGGAGCGGATGATCGGCGTGATGCGCCACCGCGGGCCCGACGAGTTCGGCGCCTGGCGTGACGACCGCGTCCTGCTCGGCCATGCCCGCCTGAGCATCATCGACCTGGCGACGGGCCAGCAGCCGATGGGCGACGCCGCGGGCCGCCTCTGGCTGACCTTCAACGGCGAGATCTTCAACTACGTCGAGCTGCGCGAGGAGCTGCGCGCCCTCGGGCACGTGTTCCGCACGACCTCGGACACCGAAGTGCTGCTGGAGTCCTACCGCCGCTGGGGCGACGCCTGCGTCGAGCGCTTCGTGGGCCAGTTCGCCTTCGCGCTCTGGGACGGCGAGCGCCGCCGGCTGCTGCTGGCCCGCGACCGCTTCGGCATCCGGCCCCTGTTCTGGACCGTGCGCGACGGCGTCCTGCTGTTCGCCTCGGAGATCAAGGCCCTCGGCGCCTGGAACCTGGAAGCGCCCCTGCTGGACCCGGGCGCCCTGAGCGAGATCTTCACCTACTGGGTCAACATCCCGCCGGCGACGCCCTTCCGCGGGGTCTGGCAGCTGCCGGCCGGCCACACGGCGACCCTCGAGCTGGGGGAGGGCGGCAACACCCGCCCCGAGCTGCGCCCGCGGCGCTACTGGCACCCGACGTTCCTGCCCGCCCGCGAGGACCACCGTTTCGTGGCCCGCGACGAGCTGCCGGGCATGGCGCGCCAGATCCGCGAACTGCTGGCCGACGCGGCGGTCATCCGCCTGCGGGCCGACGTGCCGGTGGGCGCCTACCTGTCCGGCGGCCTGGACTCCTCGGCGACCGCGGCGCTCATCCAGCACACGACGCAGCGCCGGATGAAGACCTTCTCGGTGGGCTTCAAGGACGCGGCCTACGACGAGACCCGCTGGCAGACGATGATGGCGGAGCACCTGGGCACCGACCACGAGTCCATCAGCGTCGGCGACGCCGAGATCGCCGGCGCCTTCGAGCGCGTGGTGTGGCTGAGCGAGACGCCGCTGCTGCGCACCGCGCCGACGCCGCTGTACGCGCTGTCGGGTCTGGTCCGCTCCCAGAACTACAAGGTCGTGCTGACCGGCGAGGGGGCCGACGAGGTCTTCTGCGGCTACAACATCCTGCGCGAGGCCAAGGTGCGCGCCTTCTGGGCGCGCGACCCCCGCTCGCGCCGCCGCCCGCTGCTGCTGACGAAGCTCTACCCGTACCTGCAGCAGTCGCCCCCCGGGTTCCTGGCCCAGTTCTACGGGGCGGGGCTGGAGGAGTCGGCAAGCGACCCGTACTTCTCGCACCGGCCGCGCTGGCGCAACACCGGGCCGATCGGCGCCTTCCTGGCGGCCGACATCCAGGAGGCGGCCGTGGCCCGCGACAGCGAGGAGCGCCTGGGCGCCTCGCTGCCCCCCGAGTTCCGCCTCTGGGGGCCGGTCGCGCGCGCGCAGTACCTGGAGATGACCCTGTTCATGGCGGGCTACCTGCTCTCCTCGCAGGGCGACCGCATGCTCATGGGCCACAACGTCGAGGGCCGCTTCCCGTTCCTGGACCACCGCCTGGCCGAGCTGGCTGGCACGCTGCCGGCCAGCGCCAAGCTGGCGGGCCTGAACGAAAAGTCTTTACTGAAGCGGGCGGTGGCCGATCTGCTGCCTGCGGCCATCGTGCAGCGGCCCAAGCAGCCCTACCGCGCCCCGGACAGCGCCAGCTTCTTCGTCGGGCCGGGCGCCGACCTGGTGCGCGAGGCCTTCGACACCGAGGCGCTGCTCGAGACCGGCCTGATCGACCCGCAGCGCACCGCGGGCCTGCTGCGCAAGTGGCAGGCCGGCAAGCTGACCAGTGCGCGCGACAACATGGCGTTCGTGGGCCTGCTCAGCCTGCAGCTGCTGGCCCGGCAGTTCGGCCCGGAATTCGCTCAACGCGTCCACGACGACGCGCTGCGCCCCGAAGAAGTGAACTGGCGCGGCGGCCCGGTCGCCGCCTGATCATCGGCACAGAGAGGGAGATGCAGGATGGAATTGCGACAGCAGATCCGCGGCTTCGTGGTCGAGAACTTCCTGTTCGGCGACGGCGCCCCGCTCAAGGACGACAAGATGTCGCTGCTGGACAACGGTATCATGGACTCCGTCGGCGTGATGGAACTCGTCGCCTTCCTCGAGGGTGACCTCGGGCTGGGCATCGACGACCAGGAACTCGTGCCGGAGAACCTCGACTCGATCGACAACCTCGTCGGCTTCGTCACCCGCAAGCGGGGGTAGGGACGTGACCGTCCACGGCATGCTGCTGGAGACCGCGGCCCGCCGCCCGGACGCCGTGGCGCTCACCCACGGCGAGCGCCACGCGACCTACGCGGCCGTGGCCGCCGAGGCCGGCCGCATCGCCCGCTTCCTGCGCGAGCGCGGCGTGCGCCGCGGCGACCGCGTCGCCGTGCTGGTGGAGAATTCCCCCGAGTACGTGGCCGCCTTCTTCGGCGTCCTGCAGGCCGGCGCCTGCTGCGTGGCCCTCAACCACGCCAACAAGGAAGAGACCCACCGGGCGCTGCTGCGCGACTGCGGCGCGGTCGCCCTCTGGACGCGCGCCCGCGAGGCGCGCGCCCTGCCCGAGATCGTGGACGGCTGCCCCGACCTGCGCTTCGCGGTGGTCGACCGCGCCAACCCCACGCTGGCGGCTGCCCGCGGGTCTCGACCTGCACCGCGCCGACGAGGCGTCGGCGCTCGCGCCCTCGACGGCGCCGGCGAAGCTGGTCCCGACGACCTGGCCGCGATCCTCTACACCAGCGGCTCGACCGGCACGCCCCGCGGCGTGACCCTGACCCACGGCAATCTCGTGGCGAACACCGAGCAGATCCTGGCCTACCTGAAGCTGGGCCCCGACGACAGCGTCTGCTGCGTGCTGCCCTTCCACTACAGCTTCGGCAACTCGCTGCTGCTGACCCACGTGCGCTGCGGCGGCCGCACGGTCATCGACAACCGCTTCGCCTTCCCGCAGCAGGTGCTCGAGACCCTGGCGCGGGAGCGCTGCACCGGGTTCTCGGGCGTGCCGAGCCACTACGCGATCCTCTGCGCGCGGACCGACTTCCTCGAGCGCCCCCACCAGGACCTGCGCTACATCACGCAGGCCGGCGGCGCCATGGCCCCCGACCTGGTGCGGCGCATCCGCGGGGCCCTGCCCGACCGGATCGCGGTCTACATCATGTACGGCCAGACCGAGGCCTCCGCGCGCCTGTCGTGGGTGCCGCCGGAGCGCCTGCGCGAGAAGTTCGGCTCGATCGGCCGGGGCATCCCCGGCGTCTCGCTGACCGTGCGCCGCCCCGACGGCAGCGAGTGCGACGCGGGCGAGCAGGGCGAGATCGTGGCCGCCGGCCCCAACATCATGCGCGGCTACTGGAACGCCCCGCAGGAGACCGCCGAGGTGCTCTTCCCCGACGGCCTGCACACCGGCGACCTCGCCTACCGCGACGCCGACGGCTTCATCTTCATCGTCGACCGGGTGAAGAACATGATCAAGGCGGGGGCGAACCGGGTCAGTTCGAAGGAAGTCGAAGAGACGCTGCTGCAGCGGCCCGAGGTGGTCGAGGCCTGCGTGATCGGCGTGCCGGACGCGCTGCTCGGCGAGGCCATCGAGGCCTGGATCGTGCCGGCCGACGCCGCGGCCTTCGACGAGCAGGCCCTGCTGCGCCACTGCGCCTCGAAGCTCGCCGGCTTCAAGATCCCCCGCCGGCTGCATCCCGTGGAGGCCCTGCCCAAGAACTCTTCGGGCAAGGTGCTCAAGGCGGAACTGCGCGCTTCCGTGCGCTGAACCGCCGCCGGCGCCTACTTCGCCAGCAGCCCCCCGCGCTGGTAGATCTCCATCTGCACCTGGCTGAAGGGCTCGCCCTGGAGGCGGCCGCCGTCCCACGCGATCAGACCGCTGCCCAGGTCGACGGTGATCGTGTCCCCGCTCTTCAGCCCGGCCTTCACCGCGTCGGCCGCCACCACCGGCAGGCCCGCGTTGATGGCGTTGCGCTCGTAGATCGCGCCGTAGCTGCGCGCGATCAGGGCCTGCACGCCGAGCGCCGCGAAGCAATCGACGGCCTGCTGCCGCGAGGAGCCGCAGCCGAAGTTGCCGCCGGTGACCACGATGTCGCCGGGCCGCGCGCGGCTCGCGAAGTCCTTCCAGCCTTCGAGGTTGTCGAAGGTGTACTGGCCCATCTGCTTCGCGTCGGTGATCGCCAGGTAGCGGTTGTGGAAGATCATGTCGGTGTCGACGTTGTCGACGTCGACCACCCAGGCGCGGCCGGTCAGCACGGTGGGCTTGCCGCCGCCGGCGGCGCCCGCGGCCGACGGCGCGGTCTTCGCCGCGGCCGTCGGCGCGGCGAACAACACCGGCTGCGCGGGCACCGTCGCTTCGGTGCAGATGACGCCGGCCACGGCCGAGGCCGCGGCGGTCTCGGGGCTCGCCAGGTAGACCTCGCCCTTGCCCTGCTTGCCGGCGAAGTTGCGGTTGCCCGTCGAGACGGTGACCTCGCCGGGGCCGTTCTGGCCGATCTGGCCGGCGGCGCAGCCGCCACAGCCCGCGTTGCCGATCAGGGCGCCGGCGTCGGTGAAGACCTGGACCAGGCCCTCGTCGAGGGCCTGCCGCCACACCGCGCGCGTCGCCGGCACGACCTTCAGCACCACGCCCGGGGCGACCTTGCGGCCCGCGAGCGCCCGCGCGGCCGCGCGCAGGTCCTCGATGCGGCCGTTGGTGCACGAGCCCACGAACACCGAGTCGACCTTGCGGCCGGCGACCGACGCGACGGGCACCGTGTCCTCGGGGTGGCCGGGGCGCGCGATCATCGGCGCGAGGCCGTCGACGTCCACCTCGACGGTCAGGTCGTAGTGCGCGTCGGGGTCCGCGGCGAGGGCCGGGAAATCGCGCCCGCCCGCGCGGCGGCAGGCGTCGAGGATCGCGGGGCTGGGCTCGAACAGGGCGATGATGCCGCCCATCTCGGTGGCCAGGCTGGCGATGGTGATGCGGTCGGGCAAAGAGAGCGAGGGCACGATGTCGCCGACGATCTCGGCGGCGTAGCCCAGCAGGCCGTCCGCGCCGAGGGTCTGCAGCATCTTCAGGACGATGTCCTTGGCCGTGGCGTCGGGGCCGGGGCGGCCCTTCAGCACCACCCGCGCCGACTTCGGCACCTTGAACCAGACCTTGCCCGCGGCCCAGGCGTAGGCGATGTCCTGGTCGCCCATGCCCTGCCCGAAGGCGCCGACCGCGCCCATGATGTTGGCGTGGCTGTCGGTGCTGACGAACGTCGAGCCCGGCCCGACCAGCCCCTCCTCGAGCGCGAGGTGGGTGCCGATGCCCTGGGTGATGTCGCGCAGGCCCACGCCCGTCTCGCGCGAGTAGGTGCGGCAGAACTGCTGGTTCGCGGCGTAGCCCTGGTCCGAGCCGCCGGGGTTGCAGTCGAAGGTGAACAGGGTCCGCGACGGGTCGTCGACCGTCAGGCCCGCCTTCTGCAGGTTCTTGACCACGTTGGCGCCGCCGAAGTCGCGGGCGGCGCGCACGTCCACGCGCATGTCCACCGTGGCGCCGGGGAACACCGGCTGGTCGCAGTGCGCGGCGATGATCTTCTCGATGAGGGTCAGTCCCATGGATCCACCTCCGGCCAACGGGCCGTCTCAAGGTTCGTCGTCAGTCGTCGTCTTCGCCGCCGGGGAGGCCGAAGTCGGGTTCGTCGCCGTCCAGGCCGGCGGCCAGGCCGGCCGAGGTCTCGCGCGAGTCCCAGCACTGCTGCTGGGCCTCGTACTCGAGCGACAGCATGGTGGTCAGGTCGAATTCGCTCGACTGCTGCACCGCCAGCTTGCTCAGGCGCAGCGCCGGCTGCGGGATGCCCGCCAGGCGGCGGCAGTAGGCCTCGACTTCCTGCTCGTACTCCTGCGCCGAGAAGACGCGGTCCAGCAGGCCCAGGCGGGACGCCTCGTCGGCGGACAGCGTGCGCCCGGACCACAGCACGTCCAGGGCCCGGTTGGGCCCGATCGCGCGCGGCAGCGTCGAGGTCAGGCCCCAGTCGGGCAGCAGGCCCAGCCGCATGTCCTGGGTGGTGAAGGTGGCCGTGGCGGCGGCCAGGCGCACGTCGGCGGCCATGACCAGCCCGAAGCCGCTGTCGCGCACGTCGCCGGCCACGGCGGCGACGATGGGCTTGCCGAGCTCCTGCATCAGGGTCACGACGCGACGGATGGTGTCGAGGTCGGCGGCCACGGACCCCATGCCGGCGTCGCCGGCCTGCGCCTCGGCGGCCGCGCGCAGGTCCATGGCGGTGTCGAAGGGCCCGCCGGCGTCCGTCAGCAGGACCACGCGGGCGGCGCGGTCCTCCTGCAGGCGCAGCAGGGCGTCGACGAGCTCGTCCCCGAGCTCCTGCAGCGAGGGCGTGCCGGAGCCGAGCAGCGACAGGGTCGCGACGCCGTCGCGGACCTCGCAGTCGAAGAAGTCGTAGGTCATGACCCTCCCGGAAGTGGCCGGCGCGGGGGTGCGCCGGCGCGGCGCGGTTCGTCTCTCCGTGCGCTGGACGATAGGCCGGGGCCCTCGCGGTGTCAACGCGGCCGTCCCCGCGACAGGTCTGGACAGGGGAGCCGCCGGCGGGTATCCTGCCGGGGCTTCGCATCCGGGAGATTCCAGAGAGGACAACTCGGCATGAAGGTGTTCCTGACCGGCGGTACGGGCCTGGTGGGACGGGCGGTCGTCCGCGCGCTCATCGAGCGCGGCGACGAGGTCGTCTGCGTCACCCGCGACCGCAAGCGCGCCCTGTCGCGCCTGTCGCGGCCGGTGGAGATCGTCGAAGGGGACCCGACCGTCCCGGGCGCCTGGCAGCGGGCGCTGGGGGACTGCGACGCGGTCGTCAACCTGGCCGGCGAGCCCGTCGCCGCCAAGCGCTGGACCCGCAAGCGCAAGGCGCTGCTGCGCCGCTCCCGGCTCGAGTGCACGCGCAACGTGGCGGCGGCGGTCAACGCGAGCGAGCGGGTGCGCGTGCTGATCAGCGCGTCGGCCGTCGGCTACTACGGCGACGGCGGCGCCGAGCCGCTCTACGAGGAGACCGAGGGCGGCCGCGACTTCCTGGGCCGGCTGGCCCACGAGTGGGAAGGCTGTGCGCTGGAGGCCGACAACGGCCGCACGCGCGTGGCGCTGCTGCGCACCGGTCTGGTGCTCGACCGCGAGGACGGGGCGTTGCCCCGCATGGTGCTGCCGTACCGGTTCGGCCTGGGCGGCCCGCTCGGCGACGGCCGCGCCTACGTGCCCTGGATCCACCGCCACGACCTCGTGCGCGCGATCCTGCACGTCCTGGACCGCGAGGCGATCGCCGGCCCCGTCAACGCGGTGGTGCCCGACCCGCCGACCCGCCGCGAGTTCGCCCGGACCCTGGGCCGCGTGCTGGGCCGGCCCAGCGGCTTCACGACCCCCGGCTTCGTGCTGGGACTGGTGCTGGGCGAGATGTCGACGATGCTGCTGCAGAGCTGCCGCGCCGTCCCCAAAGCGTTGCGCGCCAACGAATTCCAGTTCGAGTACCGGGAGTTGGAACCGGCGCTGCGGCACCTGTTGTCCTGAGTCCCGCAACTCGTGTACCATGGACGGCCCGGTCACGTTCGCAAGGGAGGTCGCGGGATGCGGCACATGAAGATCCTGACCCTGGTCCTGTCCCTGGCGGCGTTGGCCGCCCCTGTCTGCGCCCAGATCGCGTACCAGCCGCTGGCGCCGGGCTGCGCCTGGACGTACACCGACGGGGCCGGCCACGAGCTCCTCGTCGAAGCGGTGGGACCGGCCGTCATCCAGGGGGAGGACGTCGTCGAACTGGTCTGGACCGAGCCGGATCAGGTCTACCACAACTTCTGGTCCCTGGACGCCGAAGGCGCCGTCCGCCTGCACGCCGCCTACAACGAGGACGGTTTCGTCGCCAGCTACTCGCCGCCGATCCTCGCGCTACCCGCCGTCACGGCGACGCAGCGCTGCTGGAGCACCGCCACGCGCATCTACTGGAGCCTCGACGACTCCGAGCCCTGGGGGACGGCGACGATCGGCTACTGCATCGTCGGCGGCGGCGTCACGACCGTCCCGGCCGGCGATTTCGCGACCATCGCGGTCGAGGCCTCCCTGCCGCCGTGGTCCGCCGTCCCGGGCCAGGCGGCCCACGACGCGCTGGGTCGCCGGCACGACGGCGGCGCGCGGGTGTCCACGCCGGCCAGCTACGCCGCCGGCGTCGGCCTGGTCGCGGAAGACGCCTGGGAGCTGACGGCCTACGGCGGGCCGACGCCGACCGACGCGGCGCGCTGGGGCGAGGTCAAGGCGCTGTATCGCTGATATGGAGTGACCGCCGGCGCGCTGCGGCGAAGTGAAAGGGCCGTCCTCCCGCAGGGGACGGCCCTTGTCGCCGCCTCCGAGGGGTCCGTTCTTGAGAGTACGCCGGTAGGACTTGGCCCCCGACGTCATCTCCTCGCCGGCGACGACATGGTCGAGCGTCATCTGCCCGCGGATCTCGCCGCCGGGGAAGGTCGTACTGTGGACGTTGAGGTAGATCGACCCCGCCACGAGGCTGGCGTACTGGGGCTCGGTCAGGTCCCAGGTGCCGGCCACCGGCGAACCGTTCGGCAGGCCGAAGGCGACCGGACCGTTGACGCCGGCCGCGGCGGTGTGGAAGTGGACGGCGGTCTGCGCGCTCGAAAGACCGCTGAACTCCAACGTGTAGGAACCGACCAGGGTCTCGGTGTCGACCGTGAGCGTGGCGATCCCGACCGCCGGGCTGGCGTTGGGCGGGACTTCCGAGGCGCCGGTGAGGGCCGTGGTGTAGATGGCGAGATCGGCCCGGGCGTCGCCGGCGCCGAGACCGAGGGGCAGGACAGGTCGCGGCGGCGACCAGGCAGACTATTCATGATCCTGCGCATGGATTGCTCCTCCGGGTACGGGTGACGGGTGCGAACCAGAATAGATTACTAAATCCATCCACTATCGCAACTGCAGC
The DNA here is from genome assembly GCA_016706845.1 of bacterium. Classification (GTDB taxonomy): domain Bacteria; phylum Krumholzibacteriota; class Krumholzibacteriia; order LZORAL124-64-63; family LZORAL124-64-63; genus PNOJ01. The sequence continues at coordinate 104,501 of JADJIV010000003.1, read as the reverse complement.
GATTTTGACAGGTTATGTTCCGGAGGCGGGAGCGGCCGCTCAGCCCACCACGAAGGCGTCGGCTTCGATGTCGCCCCGCGCGAAGCGCGCCAGCGACAGCGAGTCGATGATCCCGTCGGGCTCGCCGGTGGTGATCTGCTTCGCCAGCCGCGAGGCGGCCATCGGGGCCAGCATGAAGCCGTGGCCGCTGTAGCCGCAGGCCATCTGGTAGCCCTCGAGGCCGGGGACCCCGCCCAGGATGGGGCGGTGGTCGGGGGTCACGTCGTACATGCCGGCCCACTGGCGCATCAGGCGCAGCTTGCGCGCCGGGGGCCAGTAGGCGGTCAGGGCGCGGGCGAAGCGCACCGCGAAGCGCAGCTGGCTGCGCGTGTCGAACTGCGCGGGCCGATCCCAGTGCGGCTCGTCGAGGTCGCCGATGCCGCCGACGATCTCGCCGCGCATGCTCTGACTGAAGTAGATGCCGTTGCTGATCGAGATGACCATCGGGTCCAGGAACGGCTTGCAGGACTCGCTGACCATGATCTCGTGGCGTTCCTGGCGGTTGGGCAGCTGCACGCCGACCATCGCCGCCAGCGAGCGCGACCACGGCCCGGCGCAGTTGATCAGCAACGGCGTGGCGATCTCGCCTCGGTCGGTGACCACGCCGGTGATGCGGCCGTCGCCGTGCCGCACCTCGAGCAGGCGCGTGCGGATGAAGATCCGCACGCCGCGCCGCGTCGCGGCCTTCGCGTAGCCCCAGACCACGCTGAACGGGTAGGCGGTGCCGTCCTTCTGGCAGAAGGTCGCGCCCTTGAGGCGCGACACGTCCAGCTGCGGCACGATGTCCAGGCACTCGCGCGGCTCCAGGAAGCGGCTGGGCACCTGGCAGGAGTTCTGCAGGGCGACGGCCTTGCGCATGCTGTCGAGGTGGGACTCGTCCTCGGTCACCATCAGGTAGCCGCCCTGACGGAAGAACGTCTGCAGGCCGAGCTCGCCGGCCAGGCGCTCGAAGGCGGCGACGCTCTCCTGGGCCAGGCGGATGTTCTCCTCGGTCGTCCACTGCTGCCGGATGCCGCCGCCGCAGCGCCCGGTCGAGCCGCTGCCGAGGTAGTCCCGCTCCAGCACGACGAGGTGCTTCATGCCGCGCCGCGCCAGCTCGTAGGCGATGGCCAGGCCGTTGATGCCGCCGCCGACGATGACCGCGTCGGCCGTCGCGGGCACGGGTCCTTCGGGCAGGGGGATCACGAGCCCACCTCCGGGTCGTCGCCGCGCAGGGCGGCTTCCATCTCGCCCATCAACGGCGGCAGGTCCAGGCTCGCCAGCTCCTCGAACGTCAGCGGTTCGATGGGGGGGCGGATGTTGGTCAGCGGGACCTGCGAGGGGTCGATGCCGCGCAGGCGGGCCAGCTCCAGCGCGGACTCGCAGAGGCAGCCCTTGCCCTGGCAGAAGCCGGTGCCCACGCCGGTGAACCGCTTCAGCGCTTCCATCTCGGCGAAACCATCGCGGTAGGCCTTGCCGAACTCCTCGATGGTCACGTCCTCGCAGCGGCAGAGAATGCGCTTGCTCACGCCGTCACCTCCTCGAGCAGGTCGGCGAGCGTGGCGCCGGCCGCTTCGCCGGCGATCGACAGCCGCAGGCCGGCCGGGGTGTCGCCGTCCCACCGCCCGGCGACGGCGCCGCGCGGCACATAGCCCCCGCGCAGGGGGTCCAGGACGAGGTCGGCGCCGAGCTGGTAGGCCCCGTCGTAGACGGGCTTGCCGCGGCCGCACATCACCGCGATCTCGCAGGCGGCCTCGCGGCGGGCGCCGCCCTGGCCGTCGTCGAAGCGCAGCGCGGCCAGCGAGCCGGCGCGGCCCAGCGCGGCCGCGGGCCGCACGCCGTGCAGCAGACGCCAGCCGAGGCGGCCGGCGGTCGCCAGGGCGTCGTCGTCGGGGGCGGCGGTGGGGTCCAGGGCGAGGACGACCCGCGCGCCGCGCGCGTGCAGCAGGGCGGCGCTGAGCCACTGGTCCGGCCCGTGCCCCCAAACGACCGCGGTGCGCCCACGCAGGTCGATCCCGTCGGGCCCGGCCAGGCGGTAGAGGGCGCGCGGCCCGATGATGCCCGGCAGGTCGTGGTCGTCGAACAGGCCCAGCTGGTCCAGCGCGCCGGCGGCCCAGACGATGCGGTCGGCGCGCGCGAAGGCCAGGCCCGTGCCGTCGCGCACCAGCAGCATGTCCGGCTGGTAGCAGCCGACCACCGTGGTCGCGGCGGCGCGGGTCACGTGCGGCGCGGCGTCGACCAGCGCGTCGCGCTCGTGCAGGACCGCGCGCAGGCGGCGCAGGCGGTGCAGGCCGGCCAGGGGGTCGCCGTCGCCCGCAGCGGCGAGGTCCAGGGCTTCACGGCGCTGGCCGCCGCCCCGGGGCGCGTCGTCGATCAGCAGCGTGCGGCCCTCGGCCGCCAGCGCCGCGTCCAGCCCGGCGGCGCCGCCGCCGACCACGATCGTGTCCCAGCGGCCCAGGTCGCGGGAGCGCGGCGGGGGCGCCATGCCGCGCCAGGCGGCCTCGTCGGGCAGCCGGCCGATGCCGGCCACCGGGCGGATGGCCCGCATGAAGAGCTTCGCCACGGCCGTCGGCTTGGTGAACCATTTGTAGTAGAAGCCGACGGGCAGCAGGTGCCCGGTGTTGGCCAGCGCGGCCTGCATGGGCCGGCCGTAGACGGCGCCGGCGTCCTGGCGCTCGACGCGCTGGCCCTCGCGGACCGGGGCGTTGCAGGCGCGGACGTTCGGGACGCCGTCGACGCGCATCAGGCAGCCCATGCAGTGGCCGCGGGCGCACGAGGCGCCGCGGGGGCGGCCGTACTTGGGGCTGTGGGAGAGGACCTTGACGCCGTGGTCCCACAGCGCGGCCGCGACCGACTGGCCGGGGCGGCAGGCGAGGGGCTGGCCCTCGAACAGGATGGTCACTGCAGGGTCGGCCACGGGCGGCTCCTTTCGCGCGTCGTCGCAGCGCGGCGAAACATAGGCCGGGCGCCGGGGGTGGGCAAGGCGGCACCCGCGAAATGAACGGGCGTTTTCTTCTCTTTGCGGGCAGCATCCGCAGCATATATTTGACGGCCCGCCGCCGTCGCGAGCCGCAAGCCTGGTTTCGTGCAAGGAGCTGGTCATGTCGTCGCAGAATTTCGCCGCCGTGCGCATGGAAGCCATCGACAAGAAGATCGAGTTCGTGGACTTGAAGGTCCTGGACCTCGTCGGCCGGCTGCACCACATCACGTTCCCCTTCGACCGCTTCACGCCCGAGGTCATGGGCGAGGGCATCGGCTTCGACGGCTCCAGCTACGGCTTCCTCAAGGTCGAGGACAGCGACATGGTGCTGCTGCCGGACCTCTCCACGGCGCACGTCGACCCGTTCCGCAAGCGCCCCACGCTGACGATGTTCGCCGAGGTCAAGCACGTCGACGCCGGGCGCACCCCGTTCGCCCAGGACGGCCGGACCATCGTGCGCGCCGCCGAGGGGCTACTGCGGGAGATGGGCGTCGCGGACACCACGCGCTGGATCCCGGAGTACGAGTTCCACATCTTCGAGGAAGCGGACTACGACTCGGGCAACACCAGCGCCCACTACCGGATGGAGAGCCGCGAGCGCTTCTTCCAGAACGCCTACCACGCCTGCAATCCCCACGACCGCCACGACGACTTCCGCGACGAGGTCTGCGCGGTCATGCGGGACTTCGACATCCCGGTCCGCTACCACCACCACGAGGTGGGGGCCAAGGCCCAGCAGGAGATCGAGGGCTGGTTCGACGACCTGCCGACCACCTGCGACAACGCCGTGATGACGAAGTACATCCTGTTCAACCTCGCCGAGCGCCACGGCCTGCGGGTGACCTTCATGCCCAAGCCCCTCTTCGACAACGCGGGCAGCGGCTGGCACCTGCACCAGTACCTGATGAAGGACGGCCGCAACGTCTTCGACGACCCGGCCGGCTACGCCTCGCTCAGCCCGCTGGCCCTGAGCTACGTCGGCGGCGTGCTGCTGCACAGCCACGCGCTGTGCGCCTTCACCAACCCCAGCACGAACTCCTACAAGCGCCTGGTGCCCGGCTTCGAGGCGCCGACCGCGATCACCTTCGGACGCAGCAACCGCGGCGCGGCCGTGCGCATCCCGAGCTACGTGGCCGACCCCCAGCACCGCCGCATGGAGTACCGCCCCCCCGACTTCACCTGCAACCCCTACCTGGCCGCCTCGGCCATCCTGATGGCGGGACTCGACGGCATCGTCCGCGGCATCGATCCGCTGGCCGCGGGCTACTGCCCCGAGCACCCCCCGGCGGACGGACAGCCCCACACCGTGGAGTTCCTGCCGCGCTCCCTGGACGACGCCCTGGACGCCCTGGAGGCCGACCACGAGTTCCTGACGCGGGGCGGCGTCTTCCCCGAGGCCCTGATCACGCGCTGGCTGTCGATCAAGCGCGCGGAGATCCAGGCCATCAATCGGCGGCCGCACCCCTACGAGTTCTCGATGTACTTCGACCTCTAGCCCCAGGCCCCCCCCCCCCCCGCCCCTTTTCCTTGGGTATTTCCGGCGGGGCGGAGGTGGACATGGTCGAATTCGAGGTCCGCACCGGCGCGCGCAGCGCGTTCGTCGATATCACGACTCAGGTTCAACGCGCCGTGGACGAAATAGGCCTGGAAGACGGGGCGGTCCTGGTCTGGGCCCCCCACACCACCGCGGGGATCACGGTCAACGAGGGCGCCGATCCCGACGTGGTCCGTGATATGATCGAGGCCCTGGACCGCGCCGTGCCCTGGGACGCCGGCTGGCGCCACGCGGAGGGCAACGCGGCGGCCCACGTCAAGAGCAGCCTGGTGGGCTGCGGCCAGCTGGTGCCGGTCGCCGCCGGCCGGCTGGCCCTGGGCGTCTGGCAGGCAATCTGGTTCTGCGAATTCGACGGTCCGCGGCGGCGCAGCGTGCGGGTGCACGCCGTCTGACCGCCGCGGCCGGGAAAGCTCGCCCCTTGAAGGATCGCATCCACTACCATCGCGCCTACAAGCGGCTGGGACCGGTACGCCGGCTGTCCCTGGTCGCGCTGCTGCTGGTGGCCCTGCTCGACGCGGCGATCGCCTGGTTCCACGCGCCCCTGCTGGGCGCCTTCGTCCGGCAGGTGGCGCGGATGGCGGACTGGGTGGGCGTGCGGACCGATCTCACGCACTGGGAATTCCTGCCGGTCTGGATCACGCGCATGCCCGTGCTGGACGCGGCGGGCGCCTTCCCCTCGCGCCGGCTGGCCCTGGGCACCTTCATCGCCTCGGTGCTGATCGTGGTGGTGCTGCCCAAGCTGCGCTTCGTGCCCAAGGTGCTGCGGGTCTACGCGGTGTTCCTGTCCCTGCTGAACCTGATCTCCGGCGCGTTCTTCGTGCTGGTGCCGCACCTGTTCCCCTACGACGTGCTCGACTTCTCGCTGCTCTACATGGGCACCCAGTTCGGCATGTGGCTGCTGATGCCCGTGGTGATGGGCGTCGCGCTCTCGCCGCTGCAGACGCCGGTGTGGGAGCGCTTCGCGGTGATCCTGGCGACGCTGGGCTACGCGGTGCTGTTCGGCGCGGTGCGCTACGCCAGCTTCCTGTACCTGCTGCAGAAGCTGACGGTGCTGCACATGGCGGCCATGTTCTTCGCCCTGGGCCCGCTGATCGACTTCGTCTACCTGGTGGCGATCTACTCGGTGTACATGAACGTCGTGGCCCTGCGGCTGCGCGACAGGCCGGAGACGTGGCGATGGTCGTTCTGATCCTCAAGCTGTACGTGCTGCTGGTGGTGGTGATCATGGCGATCTACGCCACGCGGCACTACCGGTTCACGGTCAACCGGCTCGTCGGCGACCAGCGCCTGTACTACCAGGACCTGATCGACGCGGAGCTGCCGCGCATCTCGGTGCTGGTGCCGATGCACGACGAGGAGAAGGTGGCCCGGCAGTCCCTCGAGGCGATCCTGCGCTGCGCGTACCCGCGCGAGCTCCTGGAGATCATCCCCATCAACGACCACTCCCGCGACGGCACCGCGGCGATCCTGGACGAGATGGCCGCCCGGCACGACGTGATCAGGCCGCTGCACCGCCACGAGGGCCAGCGTGGCAAGCCGGCCGCCCTGAACGACGCGCTGCTGGTGGCCGCGGCCGACGTGATCATCGTCTTCGACGCCGACTACCTGCCCGCCCGGGGCTCGCTGCGCGACCTCGCGATCTCGTTCAAGGACCCGGAGGTCGGCGCGGTGATGGGGCGCGTCGTGCCGGTCAACACGCGCGCGAACCTGCTGACCCGCCTGCTCGACCTCGAGCGCAGCGGCGGCTACCAGGTCGACCAGCAGGCCCGCCACAACCTGCACCTGATGCCGCAGTACGGCGGCACCGTCGGCGGCTTCCGGCGCGACCTGGCGCTCTCGTTCGGCGGCTTCGACCAGCGCGTGCTGGCCGAGGACACCGACCTGACCTACCGCCTGTTCATCAACGGCTGGAAGGTGGTCTACGCCAACCGCGTGGAGTGCTTCGAGGAGGTGCCCGAGACCTGGGAGGTGCGCGCGCGCCAGATCCGGCGCTGGTCGCGCGGGCACAACTACGTCATGTTCAAGCACTTCGGCGCTCTGTTGCGCTCGCCCTACCTGACGCGCGCCGAGAAGCTGGACGGCCTGCTGCTGCTGACGATCTACCTGGTGCCGGTCTTCCTGCTGACGGGCATCCTGGATTCCGTGGCGCTGTTCTTCATGGGCGAGATGCAGATCGTCGACAGCGTGCTGGTCTTCCTGTTCGTGGCGACCTACAACTCCTTCGGCAACTTCGCGCCCTTCTACCAGATCGGCACCGCGTCGCTGCTCGACGGCGTGACCCACCGCATCCGCCTGCTGCCCTTCCTGATGTTCTACTTCCTGCTGAACATCTGGACGATCACGCACGGGTTCCTGCAGGCCCTCGGCGACCGCTTCTGGCGCCGCAAGCGCGCCGAGTGGGACAAGACCCGGCGCTTCCGCGGGGAGGCGCCGGTATGACGCGCCGACTGGCCGGCCTGGCCCTGCTGCCCGCGACCGCCGTCACGGCGGGGGCCGCCACGCACGCGCTGCCCTTCGAGGCCGCGCTGCTGCTGGGCGCCTTCGGCCTGCTGATCTTGGTGCCCTTCGTGCCGGGGCTGATCGAGGTCTGGCGCCCGCGCGACCGCTACCCGCTGCCGGTGGACATGGACTACGTCAAGGACCCGCGCCACCTGGGCCGCTCGGCCCGCGCGCTGCTGGCCGCCGCCCTGCGCGGCGACGACGGCCCGCCCGGCCGCCGCACGGTGACCCTCTCGAAGGTCGAGGCGGTCGAGGTCCACGACCGGCTCGACGTCTCGGCCGGGGCCAACCTGTCGGCGATCCAGCTGGCCCGGGGCCCGATGGTCGTCGGCGAACGCGCGACCTGCGACCGCGACCTCTACGCCCGCGCCGGCGCCCGCATCGGCGAGGGCGCCGCCTGCGCTCGCTGGCCTGCGACGGGCGCGCCGCGCTGGGCCGCGGCGTGAGCATCGCCCGCTGGCTCGACGTCGAAGGCGACGCGTACGTGGGCCCGCAGTCGGCCCTCGGCGCCAACGCGGCGGCCTCCGGCTTCCTGGAACTGGCCGACGGCGTGACCTTCGAGCGCCTCTGGGGCTCGCCTGTGCGCACGACCGGCTACAGCGGACCGCGCGAACTGCCGGGGGGGCCGGCGCCGTTCGCGCTGCCCGACGTGCAGGAGATCCGCGACATCGAGGACCTGGCGAGCCTGCACCGGGGCGACCTGGTCATCGGGCCGGGCGAGACCTTCGACCGCCCGCTGGTGGTCCGGGGCGACCTGCGGATCCGGACCGACGCGGTCGTCGACCGCACGGTCAAGGTGTACGGCGACCTGACCCTGGAACCCGGAGCGCTGCTGCTCGGCGATGCCTTCGTCGAGGGTGCGGTGGTCGTTGGCGAGGGGGCGGCCGTGCGCGGCTGCGTGTTCTCGCAGGACTCCGTGGAGCTGGGGCGCGGGGCGCGCGTGGGTGCGCCGGGGCTGGTCAAGACGGTCGTCGGCAAGCGCCGCGTGACGCTGGCCTGCGACGTCGCCGTCCACGGTTACGTGCTGACCGACGGCCTGGGAAGCGTGCGATGTCGCGACTCGGACTGATCCTGGCGCTGGCCGCCTGCGTCGCCGTGGCGATCTACGGCGTGGGGGTCCAGCGGGACGTCGGTCAGGAGGCCGGGCGCGGCGACCTGCGCGTGCTCGTGGGCTTCAACCCCTCGCTCATGCAGGAGAGCGGCGACGTCGTCGCGGCCTGGTGCAGCGTGCTGGAGGAGGAGGGCATCCCCGCCGAGGCCCTCGACCTGTACACCCTGCTGGACCTCGACCCCGCGGCGACGGTGGCCGCCTGCCCCGCGCTGATCCTGCCCGACGGGGTCTGCCGCCGCCTGAACTCCTCGCTCGAACCCTGGCTGGACGCCTACCTGCGCGCCGGCGGCTCCCTGATGGTCGTCTACGACGCCGGCATCAAGAGCCTCAAGGGCGCCTACCTGCCGCGCAGCTACCTGGCGCGGTTCACCGGCGTCCAGCACGTCGACTACACCGACGGGGGCCAGGACAGCTACACCACCGGCACGCTGCGCTTCGTCGATCAGGATGCCGCCCGCACCTGCCAGATCCCGCCCGGCAAGCTGGACACCGATCTGACCCTCACCGGCTACCTCTACGGGCGCCTGCGCTATCCCGTCGCGCGCACGCGGCTCGAGGCGGACGACGCGCGCGTGCTGGCCTGGGCCGACGCCGCTGACGGACGCGAGCACCCGGCGATCATCGCGCGTCCTTACGGCGCCGGCCGCTGCCTGCACGTGAACCTGCCGCTGGGCCACCTCAAGTCGCACGCCGACGACGTGCCGCTGCGCTCGCTCGCGCGCTGGTGGCTGCTCGAAGAGGTGGGCCTGCCCGCCCTGATGAGCACGCCGCGCGGCGTCGGCGGCCTGGTGCTGAACTGGCACGTCGACGGCAACGGCGACTGGCCCTACCTGGACGACATGATCGCCCGCGGCCTCTTCCGACGCGACCTGCCCGCCTCGATCCACGTCTGCGCCGGCCCCGACCTGAACGTGCCCGGCGACGGCGACGGGTTCGACGCCTGCGGGCAGGGCCGCCGCCAGTTCGAGGCCCTGGCCGGCCTGGGCGAGATCGGCTCGCACGGCGGCTGGACCCACAACCTGTTCTCCGCCGAGGTGCTGGCCGGACGCTGGGGCGCGACCGAGGCCCGCGACGCCGTGCGCCGCAACCGCGACTGCCTGCGCGAGGTCGTCGGCCGGCCCGTCGTGGAGTACTCCGCGCCCGACGGCGTGCACCCGCCGCACCTGATGACGCCGCTGCTCGAGGCGCTGGGCTTCACCTGCTACTACACCACCAGCGACGTCGGCAGCGCGCCCAACCGCAGCTTCAGCGACGGGCGGCGGCTGTCGGACCTGCTGATCGCGTTCCCGGTCATGCCGCTGCGCGACGTGGCGAGCTTCGGCGAGATGGACACCAAGCACCGCCTGGGCGCCGGCGAGGTGGCGGCCTGGCTCGGCGGGATGCTCGACTACTGCGAGCGCAACCGCACGGTGCGCCTGATGTACTCGCACCCCTACAACCTCTACCTCTACCACGGCGACCAGGACTACCTGCCCGCCTACGCCGCCTGGCTGGACGAGCTGGCGGCGCGCTGCCGCGACGGCCGGCTGCAGGTGCGCCCGATGCGCGAGTTCGCCGACTTCCAGCTGCGGATGCTGGCGACCGAGGCGACCTGGCGGCTCGCCGACGGGGAGCTGCGGCTGCACCTGAGCAACCCGCGCGGCCTGCGCGACCTGGCCTTCAGCGTGCCGGCCGGCCGCTGGCAGGCCCCGACGGCGCCTCGCCTGCTCGCCACGACCGGCGGCGGGCGCCACGTGGTGGTGATCGAGGACGATGCGCGCGAAATGGACGTGGTGCTGCATGCTCGCTAGCGCGGGACTCCTCACGCTGGTCGGCGGCTGCGCCGGCCACCGCAATCCGGCGCTGTCGGTCGTGAACTGGTTCGAGCCCCTCGACGGCGGGCGCAATCGCGTGAACCCGTACTTCACGAACCTCTACGCCCTGTCGCTGGTGCGTCACCGGCTGGGCAGCGGCGAGGTCGACGACTACGTGTCCTGGTACCTCGACCACCTGAACTACCCGGACCGCCATGGCCTGACCGGCACCATCGACGACATGGACGTGCGGCCGGGCGGCCGCCTCGAGCGGACCGGCAGCTACGACTCGGTCGACGGCTACGCCGGCACGTTCCTGCTGCTGCTGGACGAGTGGGAGCAGGCCGGCGGCGACCGCGCGCTGCTGGAGGCGAACCGGGCGCGCATCCAGGACGTCGCCTGGCTGCTGCTGCGCCTGCAGGATCCCGACGGGCTGGTGCGCGCGCTGCCGGACGCGAACGCGCGCTACCTCATGGACAACTGCGAGGCCTACGCGGGGCTGCTGGCCTACGACGCCCTGAGCCGGCGCCTGGGCTGGGACACCGGGCCGCGCCACCGCATCGCGGCCGAGGACGTCCGCGAGGCCGTGCTGGGCCGCCTGTCCGACGGGCCGGGCCGGCGCTTCCACTGGGCGGACGCCGGCGGCGTGCCGCACCGGTCCGACTGGGACGTGTTCTACCCGGATGCGCTGGCCCAGTTGTTCCCGATCCTGTACGGTGTGGTGGACGCCCGCTCGGAGCTGGCGCAGCACCTGTGGCAAGAGTTCGAGCAGCGCTACGACCCGCGCGCGGGGCAGCCGGTCTCGGCGGTCCAGCGCGCGATCATCGACCTGACCAGGGAGCGAGTGACGCCGTGACCCACACGACACTGCGATCCGTCCTGCTCGCCGCCGGCCTGGCGGCGCTGTCGCTGACCGGGGCCGCGGCGGCGCGCGCCGCCGTCGGAGCCGAGGAGTGGGCCCGCCTGCGCGGGGCCCCGGGCTACCGCCTGGACGTCGACCTGCAGTTGGACCGCCTCGACCCGCAGGACCTCTACGGGAACTGGGCGACCGGCACGGCCACGCTCTACGTGAAGACCCTGCCGCGCCTGACGCCGTTCGTGCAGGTCTCGGTGCTGGAGCGCGAGGACGTCGACGCGGGCTTCTCCGTCGGCACCTACGCCGACTGGACCGGCCGCCTGTACTCGTCCACCTCGTTCACCGCCGGCGGCCGTTCGCACTACCTGCAGAAGAACCGCTGGGACCACTCCTTCTACCTGAACACCGGCCCGGTCACGCTGGTCGCCGGCGCCGGCTGGCTGCAGGACCACGACGGGCACGAGGACTGGTCGCTCGCCTTCGGTCCGCGGCTGTGGCGTGGCCACCTGATCCTCGAGTACCTCGCGACCCGCACGGAAAGCGACCCGGGCGATCACGTCGGCTGGAAGCACCGGGTGTCCGGCGGCTGGGGGGAGGAAGGCCGCAGCTGGCTCTTCGCCAACCTCACGATCGGCCAGGAGCGCTACGCCGCAACGTGGGTGACCCCGATCCAGGACGTCGACCACGACTTCTACGAGATCACGGCGAGTCTGCAGCGATGGGTGCGCCCGCGCCTGGGGTACAAGCTGCAGGCTGGCTGGCTGGATCTCGGAGAAGGGTTGGACGGTTACGAAAAGATCGGCGTCGGCGTCGGCGGTTTCATTGAATTCTAACTTTCCCGGCCCCCCCCCCCCCCGGCCGCCCTCCGCCCGTAGATGAAAACCCATCGTGACAGGGGTGTCCGTAAGGCTCCGTAGCCAGGATGGCGAAGGAGCCTGAAGGTCAAGCGCTCCGGGCACACGAGGTGCCCGGAGCGCGTCCCCTGTCACGATGGGTTTTCATCCAGCAGGGCGCAGGTGGCTGTCCACGTAATAATCGAGCAGGATGCGGGCGAAGGCGTGTTCGTCGGCGGGGACTAGGGGGCCGATGTCGTGCAGCCAGCCGTCGGCGCAGGCGGTGGACGACGAGTCGGCGGCGGCGCGGTCCAGGAGGTTGCCGAAGGCGGTGCGGTAGCGCGCGAAGTCCTCGCGGGTCATGACCGGGCCGTGACCCGGGACCAGCAGTGCGAAATCGACTTCGTCCAGGCGCGCCAGCGCGGCTTGCCAGCGGCGGGGATAGGCCGTGTCAGGCAGCGGGACGGGCAGGGTCACCAGGTCGCCAGCGACCAGCACCCGCGTGGCGGGATCGAAGAGCCAGGCGTCGCCGTCGGTGACGGCGCGCGTTTCCAGACCCAGTTCGAACTCGCGTCCCGCGATCGTGTGCACGCCCGCTGTGGCCACGATCTCGTCGGGCGCCAGAGCGTCCCCCTCGTCCAGAATGGCCAGTTCGGCGCGCATGGTCGCCGCGCTGCTCGTATCGAGTTCTGTCTGCGCGAGCGCGCCTTCCAGGTAAGCGCGGTAGTCCGCCAGGAACCCCGTCATCGCGCCGGCGAGGGCGTCGCTGGCCCAGACGCGCACGCCCGGATGGGCGCGCCGCACGCGCGGGTTCCCGCCGAGGTGGTCGAGGTGCCAGTGGGTGTTCACGATCGCAGCGACGGGCTGCCGTGCGCGGGACGCGAAGTCGAGGATGGCCTGCGTCTGCGCCGGGTGGCGCCCGGTGTCCACCACGATCAGCCCGCCGGGCGCTTCGAGGATCACCGTGTTGCCGTCGGGTTGGCTGCCCTGGACGAAGCGACCGGGCAGCAGGTGGACGCCGTCGGCGACCTCGCCGGCACGGCCGGCCGCGGCGGCCGTGAGCAGCGTCATCAGGATCAGACTCGTTCGGCGGCTGGGCATGGCGGCGGTCTCCCGGCTTACATATTGGTCGATCAGAAGTCGGACGCTGCCGGACGACTGAGGTTTCCTTCAAACATCACTTTTCATATCAAGCAGTTAATACCGTACTAATTTGATAGACAATCAGATTCGGCTCGTGTATCATGATCGGAATCCGTCCTCGGCCGCGTTACCCGCCCGGGGGCCCACTTATCCGCAACCGGAGACACCCATGCGCAATTTCTACCGTGCCGTGTTCGTGATCATCGCGACGATCGTCGGCGTCGCGCCGTCGCAGGCCCAGCTTGTCAACGGCTCGTTCGAGCCCGCGAGCTATTTCGGGAGCTGGACCACCCTGCCCGGCGGCTCGACCGCGATCCCCGGCTGGACGACCTTCGCCTCGGGCGTCGAGTGGTTCACCGGCTACGCTTCCGACGGGCTCTACAACATCGACCTGGCCAACTACACCTCGTCCGACGGCGGCATCGAACAGACGTTCCCCACCACGCCCGGCGAGGTCTATATCATCGACTTCTCCCTCGGGACCCACCAGACGTCGGGTCGCGACGGCACGGCGGAGATCGTGGTCAGCGCCGACGGCGCGAGCCAGATCTTCACGGCCGTGAACCACACGGCGGCGATCGCGTGGGAGAGCGAGACGTTCTCGTTCACGGCCGACGACGTGAGCGCCACGCTGCAGTTCCGCTGCCTGCAGAATGCTCTGCTGCACTTCGCCTACCTCGATGCGGTGGGGGCGACGGCCCTGAGCACGCCGAACGAGGCCAGGTCCTGGAGCGAGGTCAAGACGCTCTATAAATGATCAACCGCGTTTTCGGCTTACGGGGTCGGTCAGCGGGGCTGAACGGCCCCGTCCGCTTGAAGCGGACCGGGTCGAACGCATTCTTGACAGCCCCGTCGGGCTGCCCCATACTTTGATCGGAGGCCGTACAAAGTAGCGGTGGCGGTGGGAATCCGGCAACGCCGTGCGGTCCGCACGAACACCACGGAGGTACGACGTGCACTCGACCCGTTGGACAATCCCCGTCCTGGTGGCGCTGCCTCTGGTGTCCTTGATCTGCGGGTGCAGCGGGCGGGATCAACTCTCCGAACTCGATGAAGCGCGCGCCAGAATCGAACCCCGGGTCTTCGACGAGGGGTACTACGACGACGTCTACTTCCAGGCTTTCTCCGGCACGCACTACGCGGCCACGAGTCAGGACTCGATCTACGCCTTCAGCGGCGCGACGTCGCTGAAGGTGACCGTGCCGCCCCAGAACTCGGCGCTCGGCGCCTACGCGGGCGGGGTGCTGACCTCCGCGGGTGCCAGGGACCTGGCCGATTACAACGCCCTGACCTTCTACGTCAGGTCGAGCGTGAACTCCACCCTGAACGAGGCCGGCTTCGGCAACGACAACACCGGCACTTCCCGCTACTCGGCCGGCCGGCTGAACATCCCCCTGACCGGCGACTGGCAGTTCGTGGTGATCCCCATCCCGTCGCCGTCGAAGCTGATCGCCGAGCGCGGGCTCTTCACCTTCGCCGAAGGCTGGGAAGCGGCGAATCCGCGGGGCCACGAGGTGTGGTTCGACGACATCCGGTTCGCGGCCCTGGGCAACATCACCGACCCGCGGCCCTTCATGCCCTCGGGCACCAAGCAGTACTTCATCGGCTCGACCGTCAGCCTCGAGGGCACGCGCACCACGTTCGACGTGGACGGGGCCGACGTGGTGGTCGGGCACATGCCCGGGTACTTCGACTACCATTCCTCCGATCCCGCGGTCGCGGAAGTGACCGGCGGCGGGGTCAGGATCGTGGGCGAGGGCGAGGCGACCCTGACCGCGACCATGGGCGGCGTGGAAGTCGCCGGCACGCTGACGCTGGGCGGGTTCGTGCCGCCGCAGATCGCGGCTCCGGTTCCGGCCGTGCCGGCCGGCGACGTGATCGCGCTGTACAGCGACGTCTACCAACCCGTGACGGTCGACAGCTGGAACACCCACTGGACGTACTCCACGACCCAGGACGAGATCTACGCGATCGGCGGCGACCAGACCAGGATGTACACGACCCTCAACTTCGTGGGTATCCAGTTCGCGACGCAGACGATCGACGCCACGAACATGACCCACCTGCACCTGGACGTCTACGCGCCCGTGGGGACCGTCTTCAAGGTGAAGCTCGTCGCCTTCAACGCGGACAACGGCTACATGATCGGCCAGGCGGAGCTGACGTTCGGCGCCGAGACCACGCCCGCCTTCGTCTCCGGGGGCTGGTCGTCGCTGGAGATCCCCCTGGCCGACTTCCCGCTGCCCGCCCCGCGGGACCATCTCGGCCAGCTCGTGCTCAGCACGACCGACGCGCCGCTCGTGCTGGTGGACAATATCTATCTCCACAGGTAGAGTCTGGCGGCGTGATGGATTCTCCAAGAGGGTAACGGCGCGATGCAAAACGGCGACCTGACCTGGAAGGGACTGCGGCGGACGGACCCGGACCGTCCGCGGCCCCTCGCGGACGCGGTCCTGCGCCTGATCTGGCAGGAGCGCCGGATCACGCGCGCGGAGATCGCCCGGATGGCGAACCTCTCCCGTTCCACGGTTTCCGAGATCGTGAACGAGATCCTCCCCATGGGCATCGTCACCGAGGTGGGCGAGGGGGCGCTCGCAGGGCGGCCGCCGCCCCATCGTGCTGGAATTCCAGGACGACGCCTGCGTCATCGTCCGGCATCGAGATGGGCGCGACGCACGTGGTCACCGCCCTGACCGACCTGCGGGGCAGCGTGCTGACCTGGGGTCGCGAGAACACCCCGTCCGCACCGATCCGGTCGGCACGCGGCAGTTGATCGCCGAGATGTGCCGCAACTGCCTGGCCGCCCCCGCCGCGGCCGGCCGGCCCCTGGTCGGGATCGGCGTCGCGCTACCCTGCCCGGTGGACCCGTCCCATCCGGACCGCCTGTCGACCATCGTGCTGCCCGCCTGGGACGCCAGGCTCGGCCTCGACGCGCTGTCCGCGCAGTACGGCGTCCCCCTGATGGTGGACAACGATGCCAATCTCGGCGCCCTCGCCGAGCACTGGTGGGGCGTGGGCCGGGGCGTCGACGACCTCGCCTACATCAAGGTCGCCATGGGCATCGGCTCGGGGCACGTGATCGGCGGCGAGATCTACCGGGGCGCCACCGGCGTGGCCGGCGAGATCGGCCACCTCTCCATCGATCCCCAGGGGAAGCCCCTGCATCTGCGGACTCCGGGGTTGCCTCGTCACGCTGGTCGGCGGGCCGCGCGCTCATGGCCAGGGCCGCCGAACTGGGGGCCGCCCATCCGCGCAGTGGTCTGACCGGCAAGGCGACCACCCTGGTCGAACTCGAGGACGCCGCTCTGGCCGGCGATCCGCTGGCCCTGCAGGTGGCGCAGGAAGCGGCGGCGCACCTGGGACGGGCCGTGGCCGGTCTGCTGAACATCATGAACCCTTCTCTGGTGATCATCGGCGGCGACCTCGCCCGGCTGGGCGATCTGCTGCTCGACCCGTTGCGCGAGACCGTGAAGGTCCGCACGCTGGTCAGCTCAGTGACCGCGGCGGAGATCCGCGCCAGCGATCTCGGAGAGCGGGCCGTGGCCATCGGGGCGGCCACGCTCGTGCTGAAGGCCGCGCTCGCGGACTCGCGTCTGTTCCCGCCGGTCGTACCCGCCGCCGCGGCATCGCCCCGGGGCTCTGCGTCTTGAGGAGCCGGGAGGTTCTGGCGGCGATGCTGCTGTTGTCGGCCGTTGGCGCGGGCTGCCGCGAGGAACAGGGGCCCGCCCCCTACGGCCTGCTCTGGCAGGACGAGTTCGACGGCCCCGCCGACGCGGTTCCCGATCCCGAACGCTGGCGCTTCGACATCGGCACCGACTGGGGGAACGCCCAGCTCGAGTACGACACGGATCTTCCGCGGAACGTCAGCCTGGACGGCCAGGGCCACCTGGCCATCACCGCCCGCGCCGAAGACTACGGCGGCCAGTCGTACACCTCGGGACGGATCAAGACGCAGGGTCTGTTCGAGCGCGCGCGCGGGCGCTTCGAGGCCAGGATCAAACTGCCCGTCGGCCAGGGGATCTGGCCCGCCTTCTGGCTGCTCGGCGCCGACATCGGGCAAGTGGGCTGGCCGGCGTGCGGCGAGATCGACATCATGGAGTACCGCGGACAGGAACCGCGAGTCCTGCACGGCAGCCTGCACGGGCCCGGCTACGCCGGCAACGGCGCCCTCACCCGCGCGCACGTCCTGGCGCAGGGCGGCTTCGACCTCGGCTTCCACGTCTTCGCCGTGGAATGGAGCGACGAGGCCATCGTCTGGTTCGTCGACGGGTACGCCTTTTTTACGGTGACGCCGGCCGATCTCCCGCCTGGAGCGGCGTGGGTCTTCGAACACCCGTTCTACATCATCCTCAACGTCGCGGTGGGCGGTCGCTGGGTCGGCGCGCCGGACGCTTCGACGGTCTTCCCCCAGACCATGCTCGTGGACTACGTCAGGGTCTACGGTCCCCTCGAATGAGAAGCGGCCCGGTCGTCGTGACCGGGCCGCAGCTTCCGCCCATCGCTGCCCCTAGATGGACATGTGCAGGTAGGTCCTGATCTCCCACTCGCGCCCGCCGGGCAACCCGTCGGGATACAGCTCGCCTTCCAGCAGCTCGGACGCGCCTTCGGGCCGGTACCGGTTGGAGTACCGGTCCAGGGTCCGGTAGGTGCCGCGCACGCCGAGGCGGGTCTGCGGCAGATCGAACCAGCGGGGGGAGCCCAGGGTGGTGGAGAAATCCGCCATCACCTGCAGGGGGTACGTCATGTTGAAGTCCCGATGGTAATCGTAGGGTCCGAAGTCGTTGACCTTCACATGGCCGGCCAGGACCAGCGAGGTCCAGGCGATCCGGCTGTCGAGCCCGAAGCGATGCACGAGCCGCGTATTGTCGCCGTTGGGTTCCGCGGTGCCGTAGAAGAGGTGGCTGATCATGCGCGTGCTCGGACCGAGGCGGTTGATCACGCGGCACCGCAGCTCCCAGAGGTCCCGCGCGGGCGTCGCGCCCGGAAACGCGTACACGCTGTTCTGCGCCGAGATGAACAGGCCCGCGTCGGCCGTGGTGTGGTGGCGCCTGACGGAGAGGCCCACGCCCGCGGCTAGGCCGGCGTCCTCGCGCACGTCGCTGTCCCAGGCCCACATCCAGGTCGCGGGGGTCGGGTCGTAGGTCAGCATGATCTCGCCGGCGGTGGTCTCGCGGTTGGCGCGCACGGCGAAGGGATCATCCAGGACGTTGCGGGGCCGCCCCTGCGTGAAGCGAGCGCCGCGCTGGGCATCGGGCCGACCATGGGCTCTGCCACAGGAAGTTCGGCCCGACCTGCCAGGCCCATCGATCACGGCCCGCCGGTGAGGACGTTGACCTGGTTGCCGACCGCTGTCCTTCCCGGACTCCAGCCGGTGTAGGTGGGAATGGCCGTGGGGCCGGCGTCGGCCACCAGACCCATGTAGGCGCCCTGCCCGTACCAGTTCCAGCGCCCCCGCTGCCAGGTCAGCTTGCCCCTGACGCCGAAGGTGTCCTCGGGCTTGATGGTGTCGGTCTTGATGTCCTGCGGCGAGACGGGACCGCCGGCCTCCAGGACGTCGTCGGACACCAGCTGGAACGATTCCCCGTTGCGGGGCTGCCCGGACCAGATGACGCCGCCCTCCACGCCGAACGGGCCGACGCGCGACTGCATCTGCACGGTCGCCTTGCGCGTCGACCGCAGCGGGATGGCCACCGAACTGGTCAGCTGCGTCTGCTGCGCGAACTCCTCCTCGAAGATGCCGGTCCAGCGGATCCCGGCCAGGGAGCCGGTACTTCAGCCAGCACCGCGGGGTTGGCGCCCCACCAGAGCTCCGGGCCGAAGGCCACCTTCAAGCCCGTCGAGCGCCGCTTGCCGGCCATCTCGAAGCCGATGGGTGCTTCGCCGTTGTAGGTGTCGATGTTCTTGCCGTAGTTGGCCTCGCGGTAGAGGCCGAAGAAGTCCCCTTCGTAGCCCCAGTGGTAGTGGCCGGTGCGGTAGAAGCCGTCGAGCTGAACCAGCGGTCCTCCCAGGACAGCGCCGGCCTGGTGGACCTTGACCCGCTCGGATTCAGGTCGACGGTCTCGCCGCCGGTGCGATCGCGTGCGGGCGGCCCCGGTTCTCGTAGAAGATCTCGTCGATGGGATTCCCGGGCACGCGCCCAGGACGTTGAGCGAAAGCCGGCCGTGACAGGCGTCGTTGGGGATGCGCCTCGAGAGTCGGCGTAGAACGCCTGGCCGCTGTCGAAGCCGCGGAACCGGGGACGGGCTCGGCGCCTGGGCGGCGTGGCGAGCGCGTGCCGCCGGTGCTGATGGTCTCGAGCTCAGGCGCAGCCGAGATGCGGACCTTGCTCAGGGGTCGGCGGACGAGGCTGGCCGGATCGCCGCGGGCCGCGAGCGCGGCCGTCGATGGGCTGGATGGCGGCGAAGTGCGCGCCGATGGCCGCCAGGTCGGTGCCGGGAGCGTACGGGTCCAGCCGGAAGGCCTCGCGCAGCGCGTAGTAGGCGGCGCGCGGGTACAGCTCGTAGAGGCCGCGGCTGTCGGGGGGCCCCTTGGCGCAGATGCCCCACCACTCCTCGTTCATGTTGTTCTCGCCCTCGACGAAGTCCTCCTTGTAGCCGCCGTTGGGCCAGGAGGCGTTGGTGTCGTGGACCTCGAGGTTGGTCTCCTGCTTGAACTTCCACCAGCCGTCGCTCCACTGGAAGATCAGGCCGCCGATGGCGTTGCCGGCCCTGCCCTTGCCGGCCGACTGCTCGTAGATCTCCCGCCACTGGCCCACCAGGTAGTGCGCCTGGGTCGCCTGGTCTTCCTGCATCGTACGGGCGTCGAAGGCGTCGGCGCCGAACTCGGTGAACATGACCGGGACGCCCAGCTTGGCCTTCACCACGTCGTAGACGTCGCCCATGGACTTGCCGCGGTAGACGTTGGTGCCGAAGACGTCGAGCCCCTGGCACTCCTGGGCGATGAGGTCGATGTACTGCAGGTCGCCGTTGGCGATGGAGACCGGGTGGTTGGGGTCGCGCGCCTTGGTGGCGCGGATGATCTCGCCGAAGAGCGAGTAGAGGTTCTGGGCCCGCGCGGCGTCACGCTCGCCCTTGGGCAGCGCCTCGATCTCGAACGACGCCCAGGACAGGCCGTAGTTGTTCTCGTTGCCGAGCAGCCACATGAGCACGCCGGGCGTGCCCTTGTACTCGTCCGACCAGCGGCCGACTCGGCGTTCAGGGCCGCGCCTCACCTGGGGGTCGCTGTAGTCGGTGACGGGCGCCAGACCCCGTCGATGGTGAAGCCGTAGCGGCCCACGGTGTGATTCAGCATCGTATGGATGCCGTACCGCTCGTAGATGTAGCTCACCCAGCGGGGCGGGACGCCCGCGTTCTGGCGGATGGTGTTGACGCCCATCGCGGTCAGCAGAGGCATCTCCCGGGCCAGGGCCGCCTCGATGATCTCGTCGGGCTGCGACCACAGGCTGTAGGTGTAGTTCTGGCCGATGGGCAGGTAGTCCCAGTTCATGCCCAGGATCATGAAGTCCCGCCCGTCGACCTGCAGGCGGGAGCCGCCGGCGTCGTCGACGACCATGGCCCGGCGTTGGCGCCGCCCTCGTGCTGGGCCGCGGCCACGGGCAGCCCGACCAGGAGCAGGGTCGCAGGCCAGGCCGGTCCGGCGGCAACGGCGTACACGGTCGTCAAGCATCGGACGCACGGGATTCTCCTCGGCTGGGGGGGGAGGTGGCTTCGTCGACGGCGTTGGCCGCCACGATGTCGCGGTACCAGTGGGCGCTGTCCTTGGGCATGCGTCGGCGGGTCTGCGGATCGACGGCGAACAATCCGAAGCGCATCCCGTAGCCGTAGCCCCATTCGAAATTGTCCAACAGGGACCACAGGAAGTATCCCGCGAGCGGCACCCCCTGCGCCAGGGCGCCGTGGGCGGCCTGCAGGTGCGCGCGCAGGTAGGCGATGCGCCGGGTATCGGCGATGCGACCTGCGGCGTCGGCGGGATCGTCGTACGCCGCCCCGTTTTCCGTGATGAAGATCTTCCGGGGCGCGTAGTCGCGATGGACGCGCAGCAGGCTCTCCTGCAGCCCCCGGGGGTAGACCTCCCAACCCATGTCGGTGAGTTCGCCGGCGGGGGCCGGCGGCACGGCCACGGGCCGGCCGTCCGCGTCCGCGCGCATGACGACGCGGCTGTAGTAGTTCAGTCCCAGAAAATCGAGCGGCTGCGAGATGGCCGCGAGATCGCCGGCGGCCACGAACGGCATCTCCGGGCCCGTGAGGTGTCCGCGGGCCACCCGGTCGGCGACGGCGTCGGCGGGGTACGAACCGCGGAAGATGGGGTCGAGGTACCAGCGGTTGAAGAGGGCGTCGAACCAGCGGGCGGCGTCGCGGTCCGCCGCGCAGTCCGTGGCCGCGTGGACCGGGGTGTGGATGAGCACGATGCCGACTTCGGCGTCGGCCACCTCGCGGCGGATGGCTTCGGCGGCCCAGCCGTGGGACAGCAGCAGGTGGTGGGCGACGCGCAGGGCTTCGGCGGGGTCGCGGTGTCCGGGTGCGTGATGGCCTTCCTCGTGCCCGAGGGTGGCGGCGCACCACGGCTCGTTGTGGGTCGTCCAGCACTTCACCCGGTCGCCGAGGCGGCCCGCGACGACGGCCGCGTAGTGAGCGAATGCGGCGGCCGTATCGCGGTCGCTCCAACCACCCCGGTCCTGGAGCGCCTCGGGCAGATCCCAGTGGTAGAGCGTGGGGAAGGGGCGGATTCCGGCTTCCAGCAGTCCGTCCACGAGCGCGTCGTAGAAGTCGAGCCCGGCCCGGTTCGCGAAGCCGCGCCCCTGGGGCAGAACGCGCGGCCAGGAGATGGAGAAGCGGTAGGCGCCCAGTCCCAGTTGGCGCATGATTTCGATGTCTTCGCGCCAGAGGTGGTAGTGGTCGCAGGCGATCCCCGGATGCGACCCGTCGGCGATCTTGCCGGGGATGGCCGCGAAGCGGTCCCAGATCGATTCCCCCCGCCCGTCCTCGCGCGCACCGCCTTCGACCTGTTGGGCCGAAGTGGCGACACCCCACAGGAATCCCTCGGGAAAGATGTCCTTGCGCATCGGGAACCATCCCCCGTTTTTCGCGCCGGCGTGCGAAAAAACCTTTGTTCGGACTCCGAACATAGTGTATGCTACACCATGGTCCTGTCAAGATCTCTCTCGGCGCGGGGACCGCCCGTCGCCGGAGATTCCGGGACCCGGAAAACACTACCGCTCGCCGACGGGAGGCCGCTCCCGGCGGTCGGCAACAAGGTCACGACGGCAGGCCCGCACCAAGACCGGCCGTCCCGCACCCGGATGCGGCCACGCTCGGAAAGAGGTCACCACCATGCGCCATCTCGTCACCGGATTCGTCGCGGTCGCCGCCCTGGCCTGCCTGATGCCGGCCGCCGCCCACGCCCTGACCCCCTACAGCCAGAACTTCGAGAACCTCGTGCAGTCGGATATCAACGCCCTCGCCACGGACGGCTGGCTGGTGTACGGCAACGTATCCACCCCCGCCGGCATCTACCTCTACGGGTACGGCCCCTTCCCGGCCCCCAACGACGGCGCCGCCTTCTGCGCCATCGACTCCGGGCAGGGCGGCGCCGAGCAGGGCGCCCAGCAGCTCGTCGTCTACAACGACTACAACAACACCGGCGCCCACGGCGCCGGCAACATCGTCGAGGCCAACGTCTACCACGAGCAGACGATCGTCCTGGACGACGTCGGCGACACCTGGGTCTTCGCCTTCGACGCCAAGCACGGCAACCTGGCCGGCGCCTCGACCGCGCAGGCGTTCATCAAGACGCTCAATCCCGCGGCCGGCTACGCGCTGACCAACTTCATCCCGCTGGACATGACGTCGATCCCCGCCACGTGGTCCAACTATTCGCTGTCGATCGTCATCGATGCGAGCCTGGTCGGGCAGCTCCTGCAGTTCGGCTTCCTGAGCAAGGCGACCCACTTCGAAGCTTCGGGGACGTTCTACGACAACCTCGATTTCCACCTCGACACCACCTCTGCCGTCCCCTCGGGCACGGTGGCCGCGGGCGCGATGCTGCACCAGAACTACCCCAATCCCTTCAATCCCTCCACGCGGATCGACTTCGCGCTGGAGCGTCCGTCGCGTGTCGAAATCGCCGTGTTCGATCTCGCCGGCCGCCGGTTGGCCACGCTGCAGCGGAGCGACCTGGGCGCCGGGGAGCACCACGTGACCTGGGACGGGCGGATCGACGGCGGCGCCGATGCCCCGGCCGGACACTACAGGTACATGCTGAAGACCGATACGGGCCGGTTGTACCGCAGCATGATCCTGCTGAAGTAGGACCGTCGAGCGGGCAACACGTTCCGTCGACGACATGGGCAGGGTCCTGCGCAGGCCGGACCCTGACCCCGCAGCATCCGCATTCTGACGAGGCAGGAGTCGGTTCATGAAGGGCAGATTGGCGGCGGCTCCGCGTTCCGCGGCCATGACGACGGCGCCCAGGGCTCCGGCCGGCGCATTCGTCGTCCTGGACGGGCAGGAGTGTTTCCGGATCTCCGGCTACCGGAGCCTGGCCCCCTTCCTGATGACTGTGGCGAGCGACACCGATCTGTGGATGTTCGTCGCCTCCGGCGGTGGGCTGACCGCCGGCCGCATCGACGCCGACGGCAGCCTGTTCCCCTACCTGACGGACGACCAGCTCCACGACGCCCACCACCACACGGGTCCGGTGACCCTGGTCCGCGTCGAGCGGGAACAGGGCGATCAGATCCTGTGGGAGCCGTTCGGTGCGGGGTCCGACGATCAGCCGGCCGTCGAGCGCAACCTCTACAAGAACACCACCGGCAACCGCCTGACCTTCGAAGAGGTCCACCACGGGCTCGGGCTGGAGCTGCGTTACTCCTGGGCGGCTTGCGACGAATTCGGCTGGGTGCGAACGGTGACCCTCGAGAACCGCAGCGCGACGCGGGTACGGGTCCAACTGCTGGACGGGTTGCGCAACGTCCTGCCGTACGGAGCGCCCCTGGCCCTGTACCAGCGTTCCAGCAACCTGGTCGACGCCTACAAGAGGACCGAAGCGGATCCCGAGACCGGACTCGGCATCTTCGCGTTGACTGCCGGCATCACCGACCGCGCGGAGGCGCTCGAGGTGCTGCGGGCCAACACGGTGTGGTGCTGCGGGCCGCAGGAGTACCGCGTCCACCTGTCGCCGGCGGCCCTGACCGCGTTCCGGGAGGGCCGCGTCCTGGCTGGAGAGAGCCTCCTGTGCGGCGCGCGGGGCAATTACCTGGTGAGTTTCGGCCTCGATCTGGCCCCCGGCGCGTCCAAGCAGTGGCGCCTGATCGCCGACGCAGGCCGGGATCACCTGCAGGTCGCGGCCCTGCGCGACCTCATCCAGAACGCGCCGGACCTGCAGGAGAAGATCGCCGCCGGCCTGCGCCAGGCCGGCGACAACCTGCGGCGCAACGTGGGCAGCGCCGACGGCCTCCAGCTCACGGCCCGCCGCGCGTCCTGGAGCCACCACTTCGCGAACGTCCTGTTCAACAACATGCGCGGCGGCGTGTTCTGGCGGGACCACGAGGTGCCGGTGGCCGACTTCGTGCGGTTCCTCGGCGTCCGCCACCCGGCGGTCGCGGACCGCCACCGTTCCCTGCTGTCCTGTCTGCCCGCGACGTTGACGGCCGGCGCGCTGCGGGACACGGCCCGCGCGACCGGCGACGCCGACTTCGCGCGGCTCTGCCACGAGTACCTGCCCCTGTATTTCGGCCGCCGGCACGGCGATCCCAGCCGGCCCTGGAACCGTTTCTCCATCAAGGTCCGCAATCGCGACGGCGAGCAGGAGCTCAACTACGAAGGCAACTGGCGGGACATCTTCCAGAACTGGGAAGCCCTCGGCGCGTCCTTCCCGGGCTTCCTGCCGAACCTCGTCGCCAAGTTCGTCAACGCCTCGACGGTGGACGGCTTCAACCCGTACCGCGTCACCCGGGAGGGCGTGGACTGGGAAACCTCTGCGCCCGACGATCCCTGGAGCAACATCGGCTACTGGGGCGACCACCAGCTCGTCTACCTGCTGAAGCTGCTCGAGGGGCTGCAGCGCACCGATCCGGCGGCGCTGAGGGCGATGCTCGGCGAGGAGATCTTCAGCTACGCGGACATCCCCTACCGCATCCGCCCTTACGCGCAGATCCTCGCGGATCCCCGCAACACGATCGAATTCGATACGGCGCGCGCCGCGCTCGTCGCCGCGCGGGTCGCCGCGCGGGGAACCGACGGCAAGCTGCTGACCGACGCGGACGGCGGGGTCCACCACGCGAACCTCTGCGAGAAGCTGCTGGTGCCGGTCCTCTCCAAGCTGTCGAACCTCATCCTCGACGCCGGCATCTGGATGAACACCCAGCGGCCCGAGTGGAACGACGCGAACAACGCCCTGGGCGGCGGCGGGGTCTCGGTGGTCACCCTCTGCTACCTCCGCCGCTACCTGTCCTTCTTCGCCGAGGTCCTGGCGGACAGCCCGGCCGCGTCCCTGCCTCTTTCCCGCGAGGTGGCCGCGTGGTTCCGCGAGGTGGACGCCATCCTGACCCAGGAAATCGGTTGCCTGACGTCGGAACCCTGTGAGCCGCAGGACCGCAAGCGTTTGATGGACCGGCTGGGCGGCGCCTTCAGCGACTACCGGGGCGCGGCCTACGACCGGGGTCTCACGGGCAGCACGGCGGTGCCGGTCGCGGATCTGGCCGAGCTGTGCCGCACCGCGCTGCGCTACGTGGACCGGGGCATCGCCGCGAACCGCCGCGCGGACGGGCTGTACCACGCCTACAACCTGCTGGAAATCGACGACGACGGGACGGCCGCCCGCGTGGCGCGCCTGCCGGAGATGCTGGAGGGGCAGGTCGCCGCGCTCAGCTCCGGCCTGCTCGACCCAGCCGAGTGCCTCGCCGTCCTCGAGGGCCTCTTCGTCAGCGCCCTGTACCGGCCCTCCCAGCGCAGCTTCATGCTCTACCCCGAACGCGAGCTGACGGGATTCATCGCGAAGAACGTGCTGCCGGACGCCGCGGTCGCGGCGATCCCCCTGCTGCGGGACCTGCTGGCCGCGGGGGACACGACGTTGATCGCGCGCGACAAGGGCGGCGTGTTGCGTTTCCTGGGCAGCCCGGGCAACGCCCGCGACCTCGACGGCTCCCTCGAGGCGTTGGCCGCGCAGGCCCGCTGGTCGACCGCCGTGGCGAGGGACCGCGACGCCGTGCTCGCCCTGTTCGAGGCCGGCTTCCGCCACAAGGCCTACACCGGCCGCTCCGGCGCCATGTACGGTTACGAAGGGCTGGGCTGTGTCTACTGGCACATGGTGGCCAAGCTCCTGCTGGCCGTGCAGGAGGTGCTGCAGCGAGCCGAACGCGAGGGCCGGCCGGCACAGCTGCGGCAGGATCTGGCGGACATGTACTTCAGGATCCGCGCCGGCCTCGGCTATGAGAAGACCGTCGCCGAATACGGCGCCTTCCCCGCCGACCCCTACTCGCACACCCCCGCCGGCGGCGGCGCCCGGCAGCCCGGCATGACCGGCCAGGTGAAGGAGGAAATCCTCACTCGTTTCGGGGAACTCGGAGTCTGTGTCCAGGGCGGCTCCGTGAGTTTCCAGCCGACGCTGCTGCGCGCCGACGAATTCCTGGAGCACCCCGCCGAATTCCATGGCTTCGATGCCGGCGGTGATGCCCTCGCCCTGGCCTTGCCGGCAGGCAGCCTCGCGTTCACCTTCTGTCAGACGCCCGTGATCTACAGGCTCGTCCGGGGCGAGGCCCGGATCCAGGTCATCTACCGTGACGGTTCGCCGAGCGAATTCGCAGGTTGCCGGCTCGACGTCCGGTCCAGCGAGGATCTTCTGGAACGCAACGGCCTCATCGGCACGATCGAGGCGGAGATTCCCGAACACACCGTGCACCCCGCAACCGGGCCCCGACCGCGGGCCGGCACACGGGCTCCCCGCGATCGGAGTCGATCATGCACCCCAGACTGACCTTCGCAGCCCTCGCCGGGATCCTGCTCGTGAGCGTTTTGCCCTGCCGCCCGGCGTCTGCCCAATGCATCCTGGCCAATCCGAGTTTCGAGATCGCCGGCTCGGGCGGCGCCACTTTCGGCGGCTGGAACCAGTTCGGCGCCGTGGGCTCGACCAGCCTCTCCTACCACGGCGCACGGGCGGCGCGCGTGATCGGCCCGAACCAAGGCAGCTGGGACGTATCCGGATTCTGGCAGAACCAGACCAGCGAACCCGGGGAACAGTGGGAGATCACCGGCCACGTGCGGCATCCCTCGGTCAAGCCTCTGACGGGCCAGTGCGTCGCCCTGGTCAACGTCGAATGGCGCGACAGCTCCGGCGCGTTGATCGACTACGATTCCTACACGGTGGCCGACGCCTCGTCGCCCGCGGACCAGTACCTCGATTTCTCCCTGCTGAGCGGTCCCGCCCCGGTCGGGACGGCCACCACCCGGCTGCTGCTCGGCGTCCTGCAGAGCCCGACCGCTGCGTCGCCCGACGTCTACTACGACCAGGTCACCTTCACCAGCACCACGCCTCCCACCATCGACGACCAGCAGTGGAACGATTTTCCGGGCGGCAGGACCCTGTCCTTCGCCGGTCGCACCTGGCGCGTCAAGGGCCCGGGCGTCTACGGTCCCGGCATCAACTACTTCAGCATCGCCCCCGACCGCGTCTGGGTGGACGGTTCCGGCCAACTGCACCTCACCCTGAAATCTTCCGGCGGCACCTGGGCCAGCACCGAGGTGGTCGCCGAGGAGGCGCTCGGCTACGGCGACTACATCCTCACGACGGTGGGGCGCCCGGACCTGCTCGATCCGCAGGCGGTGCTCGGCATCTTCCTCTGGGAGTACGGGACCTGCTGGGACAACGGCTATCTGTGGTGGAACGCCTTCAACGAAATCGACATCGAGTACAGCCGCTGGGGCAACGCGGGCGCGAACATCGGCCAGTTCGTGGCCCAGCCCTACGACTACCCGGGCAACATCAGCCGTTTCGCCGCGACGTTCGCCGCCGGCGAGGTGGCCAGCCACGCCATGCGCTGGCTGCCCGACCGGGTCGAGTACCGCGTCTGGCGCGGTGGCCCCGACGACGAGTCGCCGGCCAACCTCGTCGCCGCGTGGACCTACGCGGGCCCGCACATCCCACGTCCCGAACAGCCCCGCATGCACCTGAACCTGTGGAAGCTGGAAGGCACGCCGGCCGCGAACCAGGAGATCGTCTTCCAGGACTTCACCTTCATTCCCGAGGGCGGCGCCACCGGCGTGCAGGACGACATCGTTCACGGCACGCCCGCCAGCCCGGCCGGTCTGCTCCGTTCCGTCGCGCCGAACCCCTTCAACCCCCGCACCACGGTGCGCTTCGAACTGATCAGGGAAGGCCCAGTCCAGCTCGAAGTGTTCGATCTCGATGGGCGCCGCGTGCGAACCCTCGTCGATGGCTGGTTCACGGCCGGGCAGCATGCGGCGGAGTGGGACGGGTTGGATGGGGAGGGGGGGGAGTGGGTTCGGGGGTTTACTTGTTCCAGTTGCGGGGTGATGGCTACGTTGAAACCCGTCAAGCGACCCTGGTCAAGTAGGTTCTGGCCCTGAAATTGTCCCTGGCGCGGTCATTGCCGCGCTGGGGCATGAAGACCAACACCCCCGGCTGGCAACCGCCCCACTGCCCAAATCCGCAATGCCAATACCATCATCAGGTTACCTCTGCATGGCGCTACAAGCGCAAGGGCTACTTCAACCGTCGTAGTGCACCGAATCGTATCCAACGGTTCACATGCCTCTGCTGCGGCCGCAACTTCAGTACACAGACATTCTCCACCACCTACTGGCAGAAGCGCCCCGATCTGATGGCTCGTCTGTTCATGTCGATCGTGGGATCGATGTGCAATCGCCAGATGGCCAGGGCACGGACATCGCTCCACGCACCGTCCAGCATCAAGCCACGCGCCTCGGACGTCACTGCCTGCTGTTCCACGCCAGGCAACTGCAGCAGATCGGGCCGACGCGCGAGATCGTCGTTGACGGCTTCGAGACCTTCGAGTGGAGCCAGTACTTCCCTTTCCACCACAACGTGGCCGTCGATCCCGCGACCGGCTACTTCCTCTACCACACAGACAGTCCGCTGCGCCGCAAGGGGCGCATGACAGAGCATCAGAAGCTGCGCCGGGCTGAGTTCGAGGCCAAGCATGGTCGCCCTGACCCGAAGGCCATCCGCAAGGGGATGGCCGAACTGCTGGATGTAGCGGCACGGGGCGTGGATAGGGTGGTGATCCGCAGCGACGACCATCCCGCCTATCCTCGAGCTATGGAACACCTGACATGTGAGATCGATCACCGAATCACGCCCGGGAAGAAACACCGGGATCAGCACAACTCGCTGTGGGAGGTGAACCTCCTGGATCTGTTGATTCGCCACAGTACGGCGGCGCACAAGCGGGAGACGATCGCTTGGGCGAAGCGGCGACAGGCGTCGGCTGAGAAGCTGGCCGTGCTACAAGTGTGGCGCAACAACATCAAGCGTCGGTGGGAAAACGGGGAAGCGGTGACGCCGGCGATGCTGCGGGGTGCAGTCAACCAGGTGCTGACTGTGCAGGACATCTTGCGCGAGCGGATATTCCGCACGCGGACCGAGCTGCCAGAGTGCTGGAACCGGTACTACGAGTGCGGGGTGGTGACGGCGGCGTTGCCGGTCAACCTGCGGCACGAGCTGAAGTACGCGTTCTGAAGTAAAAGGAGAGGCGAGGCCGCAAGGCCTCGCCTCCGGTAGGGACAATTTCGTGGCCAGAACCTACTTGTACAGCGACTTTACGCCGCCCCAGGACAGGTCCTCGTTGGCGACCGTCTCGGTGTGGAAGTTGACGTTGTCGTAGAACACGCCCGAGCCCTCGTAGTTGGTCGCGGTGTTCGCGAACCCGATCTGCAGCAACTGCCCGACCAGGCTGGCGTCGATGGCGAGCGAGAGCGTGTAGTCGGTCCAGGAGGCGGGGGTGGAGGTCATGTCCAGGGGGATGTAGTTCGTGGTCGCGTAGCCGGCGGCGGGATTCAGCGTCTTGATGAACGCCACCGCGGTGGTGCTGCCGGCCAGGTTGCCGAGCTTCGCCTGGAAGTCGAAGATCCACGTCTGGCCGACGTCGCTGGCGTCGATCGCCTGCTCGTGGAAGACGAGGGATTCGATGTGGGCGCCGATGCCGTGCTGGACGTTGTTGTAGTCGCTGAAGACGGACATCTGCTGGTTGCCCTGCGCGGCTCCGCCTTCGCCGGTGACGATGGCGCAGAACGCGGCGCCGTCGTTCGGGGCCGGGAAGACGCCGTAGCCGTACCAGTACGCCCAGTCGGGGCCGAAGACGTTCGCGTAGACCACCCAGCCGGCATCGGCAAGGGCGCTGGTGCTGGACTGGTTCAGGGCCTCGAAATCCTGGTTGTAGGCCGTCATGGCCAAGCTCAGCGCGGGCACCGCGCAGATCAACAAGACGACCGCGATGACAGCAGTAGCTCGATTCTTCATGCTCGTGGCCTTTCGTTGTTGCCTTCGTTCGTGCTCGTGGCAGGACCCGGAATCGGGACGACCATCAAGGACGACTGCTCAAGGCTGATTCCTTGAGATCAAGCATAGACTATGTTCGGTGACCGAATCAAGTCTTAAATGTAGAAAATCCTTTAATCGATTCATGGTTAAATCAGAGTCAAAATGACTTGTTTAAGGCATGTTGCCGATTGACCAACGATGGAAGAGAAGTGGGGGCCGGGGTATCCTAGAATGCGCTTGACCGATGCCAAGATATCAGGGTACTTTGTTCGGCGTACGTACAAAGATCCGTCCGATCGACGTCTTTCCCTCCGACCGGGAGCGTACTTGCGAGATGACACCATGAACGCCGCGACCCACCGCCGGACCGCGCCTGAGGACCGCATCAGGTTCACCCATAAACTGGCCTACGGTGCGGGCGCTTTCGTCAACAACCTGTTGGCCGCCGCCAGCGGCGGGATGATGATCGTCCTGAATCTGGGTCTGGGCCTGAACCCGGCGCTGGTCGGATTGCTGGGGGCGCTGCCGCGACTGACCGATGCGATCACCGATCCGATCATGGGCTTCATCTCGGACAACACCCGCACCCGCTGGGGACGCCGCCGGCCCTACATCTTCTGCGGCGCCATCGCCTCGGCAGTCATCTTCGCGTTGTTGTGGCAACTGCCGCGGGAGCAGAGCGACACCTTCTACTTCGTGTTCTTCCTGGTCGGCTCCATCCTCTTCTACATGGCCTACACGGTGTTCGCCACGCCCTGGGTGGCCCTCGGATACGAGCTGACGCCCGACTACCACGAGCGCACGCGGCTGATGGGAACACAGAACTTCATCGGGCAACTGGCTTACATGATCTCGCCCTGGTTCCTGTGGTTCATGACCTCCCAGCGGTTCTTTTCCGACCAGGTCGCCGGGGCGGCCGGCCTGGCCATCATCGTGGCGGTGCTGG
The DNA here is from genome assembly GCA_016706845.1 of bacterium. Taxonomy (GTDB): domain Bacteria; phylum Krumholzibacteriota; class Krumholzibacteriia; order LZORAL124-64-63; family LZORAL124-64-63; genus PNOJ01. Next base: position 73,253 of record JADJIV010000003.1, on the reverse strand, counting down.
TGGCGGGTCTGGGCGTGCTGCCGGCCATCCTCCTGCGCGAACGCATGCTCGCGGTCGCCACGGCCGAGGCGACGGCCGCCCGGGCCGCCGCGACCACCGCCGCCGGCGGTTCGTTCAGGCGCAACATCGCGAGTTCTTCGCGGCTTTCCGCAGCACGCTCTCGTCGGGGCCGTTCATGAAGCTGAGCCTGGCCACGTTCCTGGTGTTCAATGGTTTCATGCTCATCTCGTCGTTCCAGTTCTACGTGATCATCTACTACGTCTGCGGCGGGGATCAGGCCGAGGGCGCGAAGTACGCCGGGTATGCGGGCACCGTGGGTGCGGTCAGCACCTTCGCCGTCGTCGCCTTCGTCACATGGCTCGCCACCAGGATCGGCAAGAGGCGCGCCTTCTTCGTGGCCACGGGAGTCTCGATGATCGGCTTCGCGATGAAGTGGGTCTGCTACAATCCGGAGCTGCCGTGGCTGGTGGTCGCGCCGGCGCCGCTGCTGGCTTTCAGCCTGGGCGGCCTGTTCACGCTGATGCCGTCGATGATCGCCGACGTCGTCGATACCGACGAGCTCAGGACGCACCAGCGCCGCGAGGGCATGTACGGCTCCATCTTCTGGTTCATGGTCAAGCTCGGCATGGCGGCAGCCCTGGCCGGCGGCGGCTACCTGCTCAACGCCACGGGGTTCGACGTCGCGCTGGGCGGCGCGCAGAAGCCCGGGACCGTCACCCTGCTGCGCATCTTCGATGCGGGCATCCCGATCGTCGCGTCGGCCATCGCCATCTGGGCCGTGGCGACCTACCCCATCACGGAAGCCAGAGCCCTGGCCGTGCGGCGTGAACTGGAGAACCGTCGTGGGCCGACGGGGGCGGTCGTTTCCGAAAACGACGCGTCGTGAGATGCCCGGGACGCCGCCGCGTGATCTGGAGTAGGTTGTGAGGGCCGGGCGACCGTGCCGCCGAGCGTCGATCGTGCTGGCGACCTTGCTGGCAGCCTGCGGGGGCCGCCGAGAGGGTCCCCGACGCCACCAGCGGACCCCCCCCCCCCCCCCCCCCCCGCCCCACGCCCCCCGCAGCGCAGGACCCCGCGCGAGCCCCACGCTGCGCGGATCTCGGCGCGTCCGGCCCGCCCTGATCGGGAGGACGGGCGAGTGATGCTGGGGGACCTGCGCCGCCGCGAACCGACCGCCGGCCCGGCCACCCGGAGACGGCCGCCGGCCACGAAACCCAGGCGTGGTCGCCCGACCGGCAACGGGATCCTGCGGCACGCGCGAGGTCCCCCGCCGGCCACGCGGACGACTCAACGGAACAAGGCCGAGAGCCGACTCGCCGAGACGACTCACACGTGCAGCGCACCGGGAACGGCACAGCTGGATGAAGCCCTGCGCCACAGACATCGCGTCCAGGCGCGCACCGACCGCGTGATCGGCGAGACGGGTGGGCCACCCCGCCACGACGAGGGGAGCAGGCGCTGATCCAGGCCGCCGAGGCCGAACAGAAGAATTCACGCGAGGTCCGGGCCGGGCCAGCGGAAGCCCGTTCCTGAGGCCTTCGACGAGAACTGGAAGGGCGGGCCCCACCCCGACGAGGTGGAGAAGCACTGGGGGCTGTACCGGGCCGACAGGTCGCCGAAAGCGGCGATGGCCCCGGCATTCGGCGGCTAGTCCCGCCCCTCCCGCGGCAACTCGCTGCGAGCCAGCAGCAGCACGGCTCCCAGGATCATTACGCCTCCGATCAACCCCGGCGGCGCCAGCCGCTCCCCCAGCACCAGCGCCGCCAGACTCACCGAGATCACCGGCTCGACCGTCGACAGCGTCGAAGCGCTGGTCGGGCCGATGCGCTCCAGCCCCGCCAGGAAGGTGACGGTCGCCACGACCGTCGAGATCGCGGCGATGGCGGCGATCCAGCCCCAGCCGGCCGCCGTGGCGGGCCACTGCGGCCCGCGTGCCGAGACCAGGCCGGCGTAGACGGCGGTCGCGGCCAGGATCACCGCCGCGGCGGGGATCGGCGGCGCGGATTTCAGCAGGTGGGTGCCGTAGATGATGTAGAGGGCGTAGATCACCGCGGCGCCGACGCCCAGGGCGATGCCGGCCGGCGTGCCGCCGCCGCTGAGCCCGATCGTCAGCACGGCGCCGGCCAGGGCCAGGCCCAGGGCCAGCGCCTTGCGGCGGGTGAGGCGCTCCTTCAGCACGACCACGGACAGGATCGCCACCAGCGCCGGGTAGAGGTAGAGCAGCAGCGAGACCAGGCCGGCCGAGGCGTGCTTCAGCGCGGTGAAGAAGCAGATGGACTGCCCGACGTAGCCGGCGGCGCCCATGACGATCAGGCCGAGCAGCGTCCGGCCCCGCGGCCAGGGCAGGCGCCGCGCGAACATCACCGGCAGCATGATGGCCGTGGCGATCGAGAAGCGCAGCAGCAGCAGCGTGACCGGGTCCACGCCCGAGCGGTAGGCGAGGCGGCCGAAGATCGGCATGGCCCCGAACGAGAGGGCGGACAGGAGGATCAGGCCGAAGCCGGCGAGCCGGCGTCGGCGGTCGGTGCGGCCCGATCCTCCCTCGCGCATCAGAACGCGCTGATCAGGCCGATGCTCAGTCGCAGCTTGTCGGCCTCCACGTCCTTGCCGCCCTCGAGCAGCAGGCGCAGGTTGCGGTCGATCAGGTGGTTGGCCGTGAGCGAAATCGTCTCGCGGTCGGCGGCGTCGTCGTCGGACGCGACCAGGTTGTAGAGGCACGACAGCGCCCAGCGACCGTCCTGCCCCTGCGGGAAGTAGTGCGCCTCCAGGAAGCCGCCGCGCGTGCGGTGGGTGTCGCCGCCGACGTAGAACGGGTCGTCGTCCTCGCGGTACAGGAACTGGGCGTTGAGCTGGGACTTCGCGCCGGCGTCGAGCATCAGGTCGGCGCCCAGGTAGTAGGTGTCGTTGCGGCGCAGGGTGCCGCCGTTGTCCTGGGTCCGCCCGAAGTAGCCGAAGCCGCCCAGGCGCGCCGGGCCGGTCTGCTTGGCCAGACGCAGGGCGAAGTTCTTGTACTTGTCGTCGTCGTGGTTCTTGAAGTCGGAGACGCCGGCGTCCACGGCGGCGCCGATGCCGCTGCCGTCCAGGATCATCGCCGTGAAGGCGACCTCGCCGGGCAGCGTGCGCAGGAACATCAGGCCGCGGTCGTAGGTGAGATCGACGGGGGAGTCGCCGACCTGGGTCTTGTAGATCAGGTAGTCGAAGCGCTCGAGGCGCAGTTCGCGCTTGAAGAGCGGGTCGCAGACCTGGAACTGGCCGAAGACGAGGTCGAAGCCGCTGCCGGCGGCGTCGTTGAGCTGCAGGTAGGCGTCCTCGAGCCCGACGAGGTCGCCGCGCTCCATGAGGAAGTAGAAGTAGTAGGACGCCTTGGGGCCGACCGGGCCGCCGGAGAGGATCTTCCAGACCCAGGGCCACTCGATGTCGATCTCGGCGTCGGCGTCCTCCTTGTACGAGACGTAGCCCTCCAGGCGCGCGGCCAGCGGCAGGTCGCGCGGCAGGCGCAGCAGGGGGTCGCCCACGTCGTACACGGCGCGCACCGGCTCCTGGCCCTCCTCCATGACGAAGCCGCGGCCGGCGAACTCCTCGCCGTAGGGCTTGAGGCGCGGGAAGGGGGCGTGGCAGGTGGTGCAGCTCACCTTGTACTTGCGGGCGAAGGCCGGGATGGCGGCCGCGTCGGTCGCGTCCATCAGCAGCGCGACGCACGACAGGGCCGCCAGCGCGGCGAGAGTGAGGATTCTGCGGTTCATGTCGGACTCCCTTGCGCGGTCAGAGGACCTCGAACGTGGTGACGTGGGTGTTGATCTTCACGGGTTCGGATTCCTCGCGCGGCACGTTCATGTATTCGGCCACCGAGGAGACCAGGCGCGAGTACCAGACTTCGGCCGTGACGGTCATCGGCCCCGGCGCCGCGTCCTGCGGCAGCTTCCAGGTGAAGGTCTCGTTCACGGCCGCCAGCGGCGCCAGCCGGTAGTCCGGCCCGAACGAGGCCGTGTTCCACTGGGCGATGGTCATGCGGCCCTGGGGGTCGAGGTAGGGCAGGCGGAAGATGCGGTCGCCGGCGGGCACCTCGCCGTCGCGCTTCAGTCCGGGGAAGCCGGCCAGGCCCTTGATGTCGCCGATGTCCTGGTAGGCCAGCGCCGTCGCCGACGCGATCGTCAGTCTCCTCGCCCGCGAACCCCTTCGCGTCGACGGGCAGGTGCCAGGTCTTGCCCGCGGCGTCGGTGGCGGTCACGTGCAGCCAGAGCACGCGCTCCTCGGCCGACCCCGACGGCACCTTGTGTCCGGCCTTCGCGTTGACCAGGGTCGCGGTCAGCCGCACGCTGTCGCCCGGCTCGGCTTCGCGCGACTCGGGGTGGATGCGCACTTCGACGACGCCGGCGAGCTTGCCGTTGTCGTGGGCGCCGTGGAACAGGTGCTGGCGCACGTCGGGCAGCGGCTCGCCCATCGTCGCGCTGCGCCCGGCCGCCGGCGGCATGTGGCAGTCCTGGCAGACGATGCCGGCCTTGCCGTGCGGGCCTTCCTTCCACTCCAGGTGCGTGCCCTTGACCCACAGGCCCCAGGGGTCCTGCTCGTTGTGGCAGGTGCCGCAGAATTCGGCGGTGCGCAGGAACGGGTTCTCGACGGTGTCGTGGTGCGGGCTGACCCGGCCCGCCCGCGGCCCCTGCTTGACCCGGCCCGGCTCGCTGATCCAGTTGAAGTTGAAGGGCGTGTCGCCCTCGAAGCCCGTGATCGTATGGCAGAGGTCGCACGACACGCCCTCGTTGGCGCGCGAGCCGGCCTCCGGATGCGGTGGAGGCACGTCGCCGGCCAGGAAGGCGATGGGCGCGTGGCAGCCGTTGCAGCCGGCCTTCACGCCCGCGACCTTCGGCTCCTTCTCTGCGTGGGGCACCGCGAGGCCGAAGTACTCGATCGCGTCCCAGTGGTGGGTGTAGGCCTGCGACATCATCGCCTGCTCGTGCTGGCGGGCGATGTCGACGTGGCACGTCGCGCAGGCCTGCGGGCGCTCGTAGTCGTCGTAGGACCGGGTGCCGAGCGCGGCGTCGCCCAGGCGTCCGCCGCCACGGCCGGCGGCGAGCGCCGGCAGGACAGGGCACAAAGCCGCGAGAAGATGTGGGATGCGCATCTTGACCTCCGGATGATGTCGGCGGGCGGAGCCGTGGACCTTGGCGAGGTTGCCCGCGACGTTAGGCCCGCGGAGAAATCGCGGTCAAGATGATGAAATGGCGATATCAATAGCCGGCGTCATGGCGCGGCGGGCGCCGGTCAGGCGCGCTCCTGCAGGAATCGGCGGCACGCCACCACGATCCGACCGGTGGCCAGGCCGTCGCCGTACGGGTTGATCGCGCGGGCCATCCGGGCGTGGGCCGCAGGATCGGCCAGCAGGCGCGTCGCCTCGGATACGAGCAGATCCTCGTCGGTGCCCACCAGCTTCACCGTGCCGGCGGTCACCGCCTCGGGCCGCTCGGTGGTCGCGCGCATCACCAGCACCGGCTTGCCCAGGCTCGGCGCCTCCTCCTGCACGCCGCCCGAATCGGTCAGCACGAGCGTGGCGCGGTCCATGAGCCGCACGAAGGGCAGGTAGGACAGCGGCGCGATCAGGTGGACGTTGTCCAGACTGCCGAGCAGCTCGTTCACCGGCGCCTGGACGTGCGGGTTCAGGTGGACGGGGTAGACGAAGGCATGGTCGGGGAAGCCGCGCGCCAGGCGGGCGATGCCGCGGCAGACCGCGCGGAAGCCCTCGCCGAAGTTCTCGCGGCGGTGGCCGGTGACCAGCACCAGGGGCCGGTCGCCGGCGACCAGGCCCGCCGGCAGGCCCGGCACCTCCGGCGGCGCGGCCAGCACGCGCCCGCGGGCGATCAGCAGCGCGTCGATGACGGTGTTGCCGGTGACGTGGATGCGGTCGGCCGGGACGCCCTCGGCCAGCAGGTTGTCGCGGGAGGTGGCGGTCGGCGCGAAGTGCAGGTCGGCCAGCCGCGTGGTGAGCACGCGGTTGGCCTCTTCCGGGAACGGCGCCCGCAGGTCGCCGGTGCGCAGGCCGGCTTCGACGTGGCCCACCGGGATGCCGCGGTAGAACGCGGCCAGCGCGGCGCAGAAGACCGTGGTGGTGTCGCCCTGGACCAGGACCAGGTCGGGCCGCGCCCGCTGCAGGTAGCCGTCGACGGCCGCCACGGCGCGCGAGGTCAGGCCGGCCAGCGTCTGGTCGGGGAGCATCAGGTCCAGATCCTCGTCCGGGACGAGGCCGAAGATCGCCAGCACCTGGTCGAGCATCTCGCGGTGCTGGGCCGTGACGCAGACGTGGGGCTCGAGGTCCGGCTCGGTGCGCAGGGCCAGGATGACCGGGGCCAGCTTGATGGCTTCCGGCCGGGTGCCGAAGATGAGCGAAACGCGGGACATGCCGCCTCCGTGCCCGGCCGGGCGCGTGTTGATTTTCGTGCGGAGCGCCCTTACAATAGCCGCCCAAGTGTATCCCGAATAGCCGGAATGAGCATGGATCGTGCCCGCGGGCCGACCGCCCGCGCCGCGCCCCTGACGTGTACTCGGAAGGAAACCCCTTGAACGCCAAGCAGATCCGCGCCCGCTTCCTCGACTTCTACGCCGAACGGGGCCACACCGTGGTCGCGTCCAGCTCCCTGGTGCCGCAGGACGACCCCACGCTGATCTTCACCAACGCCGGCATGAACCAGTTCAAGGCCGTCTTCCTGGGCCTCGAGAAGCGGGACTACGTGCGGGCCGCCTCCTGCCAGAAGTGCATGCGCGTCAGCGGCAAGCACAACGATCTCGAAGAGGTGGGCCGCGACGCCCGCCACCACACCTTCTTCGAGATGCTGGGCAACTGGTCCTTCGGCGAGTACGGCAAGCGCGAGTCGCTGGAGTGGGGCTGGGACTTCCTGACCCGCGAGATGGGCCTCGACCCCGCGCGCCTCTGGGCCTCGGTCTACAAGGACGACGACGACGCGTACGCGATCTGGCGCGACGTCATCAAGCTGCCCCCGGAGCGCATCAAGCGTCTGGGCGACCTGGCCAAGGGCGACGAGGAGAACTTCTGGTCGATGGGCGACACCGGCCCCTGCGGCCCCTGCTCCGAGATCTACATCGACCAGGGCGCGGACATGGCCTGCGACCACCCGCGGGGCTGCGCGCTGGGCGTCTGCGACTGCGACCGCTGGCTCGAACTGTGGAACCACGTCTTCATGGAGTTCGACCGCGACGAGGCCGGGCGCCTGAACCCGCTGCCGATGCTCAGCGTGGACACCGGCATGGGGCTGGAGCGCCTGGTGGCCGTGGCCCAGGGCGTGCGCAGCAACTTCCTGAGCGACCTGTTCACGCCGCTGATCGATTTCGTGGCCGAACTGTCGGGCCGCCGCCCCGAGGGCGAGGACCGCGTCTCGATGCAGGTCATCGCCGACCACGCCCGCGCCGTCACCTTCGCGGTGGCCGACGGCGCCGCGCCCGCCAACGAGGGCCGCGGCTACGTCGTGCGCCGCATCCTGCGCCGCGCGGCGCGCCACGGCCGCCGCCTCGAGCTGCGCGAGCCCTTCCTGTGGCGCTGCGCCGAGGTGGTCGTGCGCGAGATGGGCGCCGCCTACCCCGAGCTGGTGGAGCGGCAGGCCCGCGTCATCGACGTGATCCGCCGCGAGGAGGAGCGCTTCAACCTGACGCTCGACCGCGGCCTGCAGGTCTACGGCGAGATGCGCGATGCGGCGCGGGCCGCGGGCCGCGACCGCCTCGACGGCGCCGACGCCTTCAAGCTGCACGACACCTTCGGCTTCCCCCTGGACCTGACGCGCGTGATCGCCGGCGAGGACGGCCTGGCCGTGGACGAGGCCGGGTTCGCCGAAAACATGGAGCGGCAGCGCGCCGGCAGCGGCAAGGAACGCCGCTTCATGGCCGGCGTCGGCGCCTGGCTGCCCGTCGGCGACGACGACCCGGCGCGGGTGCGCGCCGTCTTCACCGGCTACGGCAGCCTGCGCGAGGACGCCCGCGCGCTCGGCGTGCGCTCCCTCGGCGACGGCCGCTGCCAGCTGCTCTGCGACCGCACCCCCTTCTACGCCGAGTCGGGCGGCCAGATCGGCGACGCCGGCACCGTCGTCCTGGCCGACGGATCGTCCTACGCGGTCTCGACGACCGTGGCCGACGAGGCCGGCCCGCTCGCGATCGTGGCCGCCGACGCCGAGGACCTCGCCGCGCGCCTGCGCCGCGACCCGCGCGTCGTGCTGGCGGTCGGGCCCGGACCGCGCCGCCACCATGCGCCACCACACCGCGACGCACCTGCTGCACGCCGCCCTGCGGCAGGTCCTGGGCGAGCACGTGACCCAGGCCGGCAGCGAGGTCGGCCCCGAGAAGCTGCGCTTCGACTTCCACCACGACGGCGCCCTGGACGAGGCGCAGCTCGCGCGCGTCGAGGAGATCGTCAACCGCGAGGTCCTGGACAACGGCGAGGTGCGCGTCCACCTGGACGTGCCCCTGGCCGAAGCCCGCGCGCGCGGGGCCATGGCCCTGTTCGGCGAGAAGTACGGCGAGACGGTGCGCATGATCGAGATCCCCGGTACTACGGCGGCATTCTCGACCACGGCGGCGTTCTCGCTGGAGCTGTGCGGCGGCACGCACGTCGCGCGCACCGGCGACATCGGGCCGGTGCGCATCACGGCCGAGAGCAGCAGCGCCGCCGGCGTGCGCCGCCTCGAGGCGGTGGCGGGGGAGCGCACCCTGGCGCTGGCGCGCCGCGACCGCGAGCAGCTCGCGGCGCTGCGCGGTCTGGTCCGCCAGGACGGCGAGCCCGCCGCCCTGGTGGCGGCGGTCATGCAGGAGCGCGACGAACTGGCGCGCGAGCTGCGCCGCCTCAAGCAGCAGTCGGCCGCCGGCTCGCTGGACGCGCTGCTCGGCGGCGCGGTCGACGTCGCCGGCGTGCGCGTGCTGGCGGCCCGGGTCGCGGCCGACGACCGCGACGCCCTGCTGGCGCTGGGCGACCGCGCCCGCGACTCCCTGGGCAGCGGCGTCGTCGCCCTGGCCGCGGAGTGGGAGGGCAAGGCGACCCTGCTGGTGACCGTCACCGCGGACCTCGTCGCCGGCAAGAAGCTGCACGCCGGCAACCTGGTGAAGGCCATCGCCGAGGGCGTCGGCGGCCGCGGCGGCGGCAAACCGAACACGGCGCAGGCCGGCCTGCCCGACGGGACGGTCGACGCGGCCCTGGCGGCGGTGCCGGCGGCCGTCACCAGCGCCCTGGCTTAAGGCGCCTTGTCCGGGGAGCGCCCCGGCGTCTATCTTCTGCAGGATTGCGCAACGGCTAACCAGGAACGGAAGGGCTCTCAGCATGGAGTTCAAGGCAGTCAAGATCCCCGCCGGCGACCTGATCGAGGTGCGCGACGGCAAGCTGGCCATCGGCGACAAGCCCATCATCGGCGTCCTGCGCGGCGACGGCATCGGGCTGGACATCACCCCGGTGATGGAGCGGGTCGTCGATGCGGCCGTCGCCAAGGCCTACGGCGGCAAGCGCAGCATCGCCTGGTGCCCGCTGTACGCCGGGCTCGAGGGCCTGCACCACTACGGCAGCGAGTTCCCCGAGGAGACGGTCGAGGCCATCCGCCACCTGAAGATCGCCATCAAGGGTCCGTTCACCACGCCCATCGGCGAGGAGACCCACGTCTGCCTGCACTGCGCCCATCAGCAGTACCACGACGGCAAGTGCGACGGCTGCGGCAAGGACGACGGCGTCTGCCCGCGCTTCCGCTCGATCAACGTGCGCTTCCGCCAGCACCTGGACCTCTACGCCTGCGTGCGCCCGGTGCGCTACTTCCCCGGCGTGCCCAGCCCCAACAAGTACGCCGACCAGGTGGACTTCGTGATCTTCCGCGAGAACACCGAGGACGTGTACGCGGGCCACGACTTCGAGCGCGGCAGCGAGACGGCGCTCGCGGTCATCGAGCTGATCAAGAAGATGACCGGCCGCCAGATCCGCCTGGACTCGGGCATCGGCATCAAGCCGATCTCGGAGTTCGGCACCACCCGGCTCGTGCGCAAGGCGCTCGAGTGGGCGGTCAAGAACAAGCTGCCGTCGGTGACGATCGTCCACAAGGGCAACATCATGAAGTTCACCGAGGGCAGCTTCGCGAAGTGGGGCTACGAGACGGCCGCGCGCGAGTTCCCCGACGACTTCGTCACCGAGAAGAAGCTCTGGGACGAGCTGGGCGGCAAGCTGCCCGCCGGCAAGATCCTGCTGAAGGACCGCATCGCCGACTCCATCTTCCAGCAGATCCAGACCCGGCCCGGCGAGTACAGCGTCATGGCGCTGCCCAACCTCAACGGCGACTACATGAGCGACGCGGCGATCGCCCTGGTCGGCGGCCTGGGCCTCGGGCCGGGCGCGAACATGAGCGACGAGGTGGCCCTGTTCGAGGCCACGCACGGCACCGCCCCGAAGTACACCGGGATGGACAAGGTCAACCCCGGCTCGCTGATCCTGTCGGCCGAGATGATGCTGCGCCACATGCAGTGGACCGAGGCGGCCGACCTGATCCTGCACGGCACCGAGAAGGCCATCACCGACGGCCGCGTGACCTACGACCTGGCGCGGCTGATGCAGGCCGAGGGGCGCCAGGACGTGGTGGAGGTCAGCTGCAGCGGGTTCGGCCAAGCGATTATCGACCGTGGCAGTGACATCTTCGCTCGGGCCATGCTGCACCCGTCTCGACGGGGACGCGCTCCGGACACCTCGTGTCCGGAGCGCTTGATTTCCAGGCCCGGACGCCCTCCTGGCGTCCGGGCTTCCAGACACCCCCGTCGAGACGGGTGCAGCATGGCCCGAGCGAGGAGTCCCTGCATGCGTTCGTGCAAGTCGGGGGCCGGTCTGGTAGTGTCGCTGCGATTTGCGGGGGGACGACATCACCCCCGGCGAGCAGGACGATCCGCGGAGGCGGCGGGATGATGGGGACGGGCGATTCGCTGGTGGATGTGCTGGTTTCGCCGGCGGGCGAGGAGCTGATGGCGCGCATCGAGGCGGCGACGGCGGCCGGGACGGCGCCGCTGCCGATGCAGCGCGCGCTGCGACGCGATCATCCGGCGGATCTCGTGCGACTTGCACTGCGCGTCGCCGAGGCTCGCCGGGCGGCGACGGCCAAGTTTCCCGACGCCGGGCATCTGCTCTTCACTCCTGAACTGCTGGAACAGGCCACGGCCCATCCGGTCGCCTGTCACCGTGCACGGCGATTCGCGGGCTGCGGTCCGGTGCTGGATCTGGGCTGCGGCGCCGGCGGCGATCTGACGCGGTTGGCCGGCGCCGGACTGGCGGTGGCCGGGCTCGAGCGGGATCCGCTGGCCGCGGCTCTGGCGCGCGCCAATCTGCTGCGGCTGGGCCTGGACGGCCGGGTCGCCGACGGCGAATACCCCGGCGCGGACCTGCCCCCGCACGAAGCCCTGTTCGCCGATCCGGCCCGGCGCGAGCCGGGACGCGGTCCCGCCGGCGCCCAGCGCCGCTACGACCCCCGACAGTTCTCTCCGTCACCGCGAGAGTTGCGCCCCCTGCTCGAGAAGACGCGCACCTGGGCCGTGAAGTGGGGGCCGGGTCTCGGCCTGGACCACGAGACGCTGACCGCGCCCGGCGCGATCCTCGAAGGCCTGTCGCCGGCGCAGTACGCGGTCGAAGTGGTCGGCTGGCAGGGGACGGTGCGAGAGGCCGTGCTGTGGGGAGGGGAGGACCTGCGGCGTGGCGCGACGGCGCCCGGCGCGCCGCGGCTCGCGACGGTCCTGGACGGCGGCCTCACCGACGCCAAGGCCAGCACCTACGCGGGCGATCCGGTCACAGCGCCGCCGCCGCTGTCGGAACCGGCGGCTTTCCTGGCCGAGCCCGACGGCACCCTGCTGCGCGCCGGCCTGCTGGACGCGTTCGCCCGCGAGCACGGGCTGTCCGCCTTGGCGACGGACATCGCCTACCTCACGGCTCCCGCGTGCATCGCTTCGCCCTGGCTGCGCTGGTGGCGCCGCCTGGAAAGCGTGCCATGGTCGCCGGCGCGCCTGCAGGCGGCCCTGGACCGCCACGACGCCGGCTCGGTGGTGATCAAGAAGCGCGGGTTCCCGCTGACGCCCGAGCAGGTGCGCGCGGGGCTGACGCTGCACGGGAGCAGGGAGTTGACGGTGCTGCTGCACCGCGTGGACGCGGGGCGCTCGGTCCATCCGGGTTACCTGGCGCACCTGGCCTTACCCTGCCTGGCGTCGCCGCAATGACCGCTCAATCAGGCACGGCGGCCGGCAGCGAGAAGCGGAAGGTCGTGCCGCCCCCTTCGCGGCTCTCGACGGTCAGATCGCTGCCGTGGCCCGACACGATCTGGTGGGCGATGGCCAGGCCGAGGCCCGATCCCGTGTTCCCGCTGCGGCTCTTGTCGACCGTGTAGAAGCGCTCGAAGACGTGGGGCAGGTCGTCGTTCCCGATCCCGATGCCCGTGTCGCCGACTTCGACCGCGACCCCGTCCCCCGGTCCGTCCTGGAGCCGGCGCAGCGAGACGCGCACCTCGCCGCCGCGGCGGTTGAACTTGATCGCGTTGTCCGCCAGGTTCTGCAGCACCTGTCCGATGCGCAGCGGGTCGGCGTGGACCAGCGGCAGCCCCGCCTCGGCGTCCAGATTCAGGGCGACGTCGGCATCCCGCGACCGCGACTCGAGGCGGCCCAGCACGTCCGCGGCCAGCTCCTCGAGGGAGAACGCCTCGCGACGGTACTGCACCTGCCCGCTCTCGAGGCGGGTCAGTTCGAAGAGCCGCTCGATCAGGCCTTCCAGGTTGTCCAGGTTCGAGGTGATGGTGCGCAGGTGGTGCTCGCGCTCCTCGTCGGTGAGGTCCTGGCCGCGCAGGGTCAGCGTCTCGACGTAGCCGCGCAGCGAGGCCATGGGCGTGCGCAGGTCGTGGGAGATGTTGGCCGTCAGCTGGCGGCGGTAGTCCTCGGACTGGCGCAGGCGGCCGATGACGCCCGTGAGGCGGTCCGCCATGCTGTTGAAGCTGCGCTCGAGCGCCCCGATCTCGTCGGCGGCGCGGCCGCGGGCGCGGTGCTCGAAATCGCCGTCGCGGAAGGTTGCCAGGTCCAACGACAGGGAGCGGATGCGGCGGCTCACCCAGGTCATGATCACCAGCCCGCCCAGGAAGGACGACAGCAGGATGGCGGCGGCGCCGCGCAGGTTGCGGGTGCGCTCGTCGCGCTCGATCTCCTCCATCGAGATGTTCACGGGACGGAAACTCGAGACCAGCCAGGCGTCGGGCGCAGCCGTCGAATCGCCGCCGGCGAAGATCGGCACCACGTCGTTGATGCGGTTCTCGTAGGCGTCGATGGCGGCGGGGTAGGGGTAGCTCTCGAAGTCCCAGTCCTCGGCGGTCATCGAGTCCAGCAGGGTCGGGCTCACGTACACCAGCACGCGGCTCAGGCTGTCGGGCATGGTCGTGTGGAGCACCAGGCCGTTGGGGCCGATCAGGGCGACCTCGGCGTCGTAGCCGGCGATGACCCGACCGTAGGCGGCCAGGGCGTCGGTGGTCGCCAGGCTGTCGGCGAACAGCGGTGTGACGTGCACGGCGAGGCTCTCCGCCTCGACCTCGCGCCGGCTGTCGTACCACTCCTCTTCACCGGGCAGCCAAAGGCCCTGGTTCATCGAGTACTCGATCCACCAGGAATAGGTCAGAAACACGACCGACAGCAGCGCCAGGAAAAGCAGGGCGATGCGGAAGTGCAGGGTGCGGTGGAAGGTCCAGCGGCTCATGGTCTCCGTCCGGGTGGAATCCGCGGTGTTCAGAACTCGTCGGTGAAGCGGTAGCCGATGCCCCACACCGTCAGGATGTAGCGGGGCCGGTTCGGGTTGGCTTCGACCTTGCCGCGCAGCCGGTTCACGTGCGAGTTGACGGTGTGCTCGTAGACGTCGGAGTCCTGATCCCACACCTGGTCGAGCAGCTGGGTCCGCGAGAAGGTGCGGCCCGGGCGCGCGGCCAGCGTGTACAGCAGGTCGTACTCCTTGAGGGTCAGCTGGACCGGCTCGCCGCGCACGGTGACCCGCCGCTTCGTGTGGTCGATGCTCAGCTCGCCGAGCTCGAGCACGAGGTCCTGCTCGCCGCCCCGCGCGATGCTGCGGGCCAGCTCGATGCGCCGCTGCAGCACCTTGAGGCGCGCCGTCAGCTCGCGCAGGCTGAACGGCTTGGTCATGTAGTCGTCGCAGCCCAGCTCCAGGCCGAGGACCTTGTCCGCCTCCTCGCCGCGGGCGGTGAGCATGAGGATCGGCACCTGCCGGTCGCCCGCCCTGATCTCCCGCAGCACGTCCAGGCCCGACATCGCGGGCAGCATCCAGTCCAGCACCACGGCCGACCATTCCGCCCCGGCGAACGCCTCGAGCCCGCGGTGGCCGTCGTGGGCCGCGGTGACGTCGTAGCCCTCGCCCTGCAGGTGCAGGGTGATCAGGTCGATGAGGTCGCGGTCGTCCTCGATCAGCAGGATCTGCCGCCTCGTCATCTCGCTCACGTCGGTCCTTTCCGGTCCCGCGGCTTACCACAGCACCGTCTTTGAGTTTACCACGGTGCGGCGGCGTCTGTCTGCCGGCAAGCGGGTTTTCGGGCGGAGCCGGCTGCGGCCGGATCCCGTCCTGAAGAATTGACTCCTCCGTGATGTTTCCGTGATCATCGCCACCTATGATGTCACCAGTGATGTTTCCTCCCGGCCGCCGATCGCGGCGGCACTCCGGGAGTGCAAGCTCGGACCGGGTGATGGGCCTCGCCCGCGACCCGGATCCAAGACACGGGGCCACCGGCGGGGGTAGCCCCGTGTTCTTTTCCCCTCCTGCCTGACGAAACCCACGAATCATCGCTGCTCGCGGCGCAACCGCGGCGCCGCCCGCCCGTAGGACAGCGCGCCCGGCCCTCCCGCGAGCGAACTTGCTTCCGGGGCGGCGCTGCCCTAAGCTACCGCCCGGCACGGCGACCCCATTCCCCGGCGAAAGGACGCCCATGGCACCGGCCTTCCTGAGCGTGACCGACCTCGGCAAGAGCTACGGCGAGGTCCGCGCCGTGGACGGGATCTCCCTGGAGATCCCGCGGGGCAGCATCTACGGCTTCCTGGGCCCCAACGGGTCCGGCAAGACGACCACGATCCGCTGCATCATGAACATCATCCTGGCCGACCGCGGCGAGATCCTGTTCGACGGCCGGCCCCTGGACCGCACCCTGCTGGACCGGGTCGGCTACCTGCCCGAGGAGCGGGGGCTCTACCGCAAGATGAAGTGCGCGGAGCAGCTCGCCTTCCTGGCCACGCTCAAGTCGGTGCCGCGCAAGGAGGCCCTGCGCCGGGCCGAGGCCTGGCTCGAGCGGCTGGGCCTGGGCGAGTGGAAGGACCGCAAGATCGACGCCCTGAGCAAGGGCATGCAGCAGAAGGTCCAGTTCGCGGCGACGTTCCTGTTCGAGCCGGACCTGGTGATCCTGGACGAGCCCTTCAGCGGGCTGGACCCCCTGAACGTCGAGACGATGCGCGACGTCATCCGCGAGCAGAACGCCCGGGGCTGCACGATCATCCTCTCGACCCACATGCTGGCCGAGGCGGAGAAGCTCTGCGACTCGGTCTGCCTGATCGAGGGCGGCCGCAAGGTGCTCGACGGCACCCTGGAGGACGTGCGCACGGGCTTCCCCCTGAAATCGGTGCGGACGGCCTACGCCGGGGGCAAGGAGCCGCCCGCGCGCCTGCCCGGGGTCGCCCACCGCGTCTTCCAGGACGACTCCTGGCGGTTGACCCTCGAACCGGGGGCCAACACCGACACGCTGCTCGACGCCCTGCGCGCCGGCGGCCAGCTCACGCTGTTCGCGGCCAACCGGCCCGCCCTGGACGAGATCTTCCTGAGCGTGGTGCGTGAGCGCCGCGCCGCCGCCGGAACGGAGGCCGCGTCGTGAAAATTCTCGCCATCATCCGCCGTGAATACCTCGAGCGCGTGCGCACCAAGGGCTTCGTGATCAGCACCCTGCTGATCCCGCTGCTGATGGCCCTGATCATGGTCGTGCCCATGCTCACGATGCAGTCGGTGGACACGCGCAACACCGTCGGCCTGATCGACCCCAGCGGAGAGTACTTCGCGCTGCTGGACGCCTCCCTGTCCGCGCAGGAGGAACTGCACGTCTCGCTGATCCCCCTGCCGGTCACCGGCGGCGACCTCGCGGGCGCGACGGCGGGCCTGCAGGACCAGATCCGCGACGAGAGCCTCGACGGCGGCGTCGTGATCGGGGACGACTTCATCGGGACGCCGAAGGCCACCTACTACAGCCGCTCGGTCTCCGGCAGCATCGTGCGCGACGACCTGCAGCCGGCGCTGGACCGCGTGCTGCGCCAGGCGCGCTTCGCGCGAGCCGGGGTGCCGGACTCCCTGCACGCCTACCTGTCCGAGCGCGTGGCGTGGGAGTCGCTGTCGGTGGGCGACACCGGCGAGGCGACCCGCCGCGACGAGGGCGGCGTCATGCTGCTGGCCTTCACGCTCATCATGATGCTCTACATGATGGTCCTGGTGTACGGGCAGCAGACCCTGACCGCGGTGATCGAGGAGAAGAGCAGCCGCGTGGTGGAGGTGCTGCTGTCCAGCGTGCCCTCCTCGCAGCTGATGTTCGGCAAGGTGGTGGGCATCGGCGGCGCCGGCCTCACGCAGGTGGCCATCTGGACCGCCGCGATCTTCGTCATGGCCGGGCAGGGCCTCAGCGTGGGCGGCATCTCCTTCGACGCCTCCTACCTGACGCCGATGATCCTGGGCTCGTTCGTCGTGTTCTTCGTGCTGGGCTTCCTGCTCTTCTCGATGATGTACGCCGGCGTCGGCGCGCTCTGCAACACGATCCAGGAGGCGCAGCCCTTCGCCACGCCGATCATGATGTTCGTGATCATCCCGATGATGCTCATGACCCTGGTGCTCAGGGCCCCGAGCAGCCCCCTGGCCACGGTGCTGAGCCTGATCCCGATGTTCTCGCCCATCCTGATGTTCATGCGGGTCTGCCTGGCGTCGCCGCCGCTGTGGCAGGTCCTGCTGTCGTGGGTGCTGATGAGCCTGACGATCTGGATGATGTCGCGCGCCGCGGGGAAGCTCTTCAGGGTCGGCATCCTGATGAGCGGCTCGGCCCCCAACTGGGCGACGCTCGTCCGCACTCTCCGCCAGCCCGACTAGAGAGGGAACAGGAGAGGGCCCGCGGACGGACCGCTTGCTAGACGGTCCGTCCGCGGGCCCTCTGTTCCCGTTCCCGACAGGTGTGCTATCATCGGGGAAACGATTCCCGATGGGGGGCGGACCGATGAAGCGTGGCTTGGCGTTGGTTTGTGTGATGGGGTGGGCGGCGGCGGCGGGGGCGGGCAGCGGGGTGCACACCACGTACCTGTGGCACATGCACCAGCCGATCTACTGGCCGGACGAGAGCGTCTGGACGCCGGGGCGGTACGAGACCGCTTTCGAGACGATCACGCTGGGGCACTCGCAGAACGACGAGTTCTCGATCTTCAACTCCGACGACCGCGTCGCGGACTACCAGTGGTACCCCAAGGACGCCCTGCAGATGGTGCTGGACCTGCCGGAGGCCGGCGCGCAGGTCTCGTTCGCGGGCGCGCTGATCGAGAACCTGAACTCGCTGGGGCAGGCGGGCTGGAACGGCGGCCGCTACGCCGCCGACTGGTGGAGCCACTACCGCACGGCCCGCGGCTGGCTCAACGCCGCCGGCGACCCGCGCCTGGACCCGGTGCTGGCGGGCTTCCACCACGCGATCGGGCCGCTGCTGCCCGAGGCGGCGCTGCGCATGGAACTGGCCTGCGGCCGCGCGATCTGGGACGACGCCTGGGGCGGCGGCGCGCAGTCCGCCGGCTTCTTCCCGGCCGAGATGTGCTTCAGCGAGCGCATGATCCCCGCCCTGGCCGACGCGGGCGTGGTCTGGGCGATCGTGCCCGACCTGCACCTCGCACGGGCCTGCGAAGGCTACCCCTGGGCCGCGAACCTCGACAACACCGACGCCCCGAACCCCGCCGACCAGGTCAACCCCGCGCAGGCGAACTGGACCAGCCACACCATCTCGCGCGGCGTCACGCTGAAGGTGCCGTACCCGTTCGGCTTCACGCCGCACCGCGCGGCGTACGTCGACCCGTCCACCGGCGCGAGCCGGTCGCTGGTGGTGGTGCCGGCCGCCGACGCCATGGGCTGGGAAGAGGGCTACGGTCTGTTCGGCACCGGCGGCGTCGACGCCCTGGCCCCCGCCAACGAACCCCTGCGCCCGATGCTCGTACTCTTCGCCCACGACGGCGACAACGCCTGGAGCGGCGGCTACTCCTACTACCACGAGAGCGTCACCCAGTTCACCCACGCCGCGGCCGCGGCCGGCCACACGCCCACCACGATCGCCACCTACCTGCGCCACCACCCGGTGCCGGCCGGCGACATCGTGCACGTCGAGGACGGCGGCTGGGTCAACGCCGACGGCGACTTCGGCAGCCCGCAGTTCATCAACTGGAACTGGCCGCTCGTGGACGCGGCCGGCCAGTTCGACATCCCCGGCGGCTGGGCCGAGGACGAGCGCAACTGGGCGGTGCTGATCGCCGCCCAGAACCGCGTCGAGACCGCGGCCGCGCACTTCGCGGTCGATCCCGCGAAGGTCGTCTCGCCGAACCCCGGCGCCAACGCCGCCGAGCGGGCCTGGCACTTCCTGCTGGCGGGCTACGAGAGCGGCTACATGTACTACGGCGCCTCGCTGGACATGGAGATCAAGGCCACGCTGGCCTGCAACCGCGCCGTCGCGCTGGCCGATCCGGTGATCGCGAGTCTGGGCGACGCCTCGCCGCCGACGGTGTGGTTGCCGCAGCGCCTGCCCTGGAACCCCGGCGGCCAGGGCGGCGGCTCGCTCTGGGGCTACCCCGGCGGTCAGGGCACGACCATGCCCCGCGACTTCCACGTCTGGACCTTCGCCCACGACGCCTCGGGCCTCGCGCGCATCGAACTGATGGTCCGCGAAGACCAGGACGGCCGCAACGACCCGGCCACGATCGTCAACGAGACCTACGCCGGCGGCGCCGGCGTCGGCGCCTGGAGCGCGCTGCCGATGAACCGCCGCGTCATGCCGACGGGCGAGCCCTGGCCCATGGCCGAGATCGATTTCACGGTGCTGCCGTCGCGCATCGCCGACCAGTACTGGGTCGAGCTGACCGGCTACTCGGAGATCCTGCTGGACTACTACGTCGAGGCCGAGGACTCCCTCGGGCACGTCACGCGCTCGCCGGTCCAGCACGTCTGGGTGGGCGCGGGCGACGGCGGCGCGGGCGAGGACCCGGTCGTGCGCACGCTACCCGCTCCGCCGCAGGCGGGGCAGACGGCGCACGTCTGGTACGAGCCGGCCGGCCGGCCCCTGGCGTCGGCGGCCGCGGTCCTGATGCACTGGGGGATCGACGGCTGGACCAACGTCCACGACACGGCCATGGCCTGGGACGACACCGCCACGGCCTGGCGCGCCGACATTGCCGTGCTGGGCAACGCCCTGGTCCTGGACTGCGCCTTCACCGACGGCGCTGGCCTCTGGGACAACAACGGCGGCACCGATTGGCATCTGTCGGTCACGGGCGGCCAGAGCGAGGAGTCGCCGTTCTCGATGGACGGCCAGCCGGACACCGGCGCCGTGCTCGAGGACTGCGGCGGGGTGCGCCTGTGGTACGCGTGGGAGGAGCCCTGGCTCTACGTGGCGACCGACGCGGTCACGAGCCAGGCGGGGCGCGACGCCTTCCTGCTGCTGGGCGCCGGCGGCGCCGCGACGCGCGGGGCGCCCTGGGCCAAGGCCGGACAGGTGCTCACCTGGGACGCGTTCCTGGCAGGGGAAGGCAGCAACGCGTGGTGCGGCTGGTTCAATGCCGCGCAGGTCACGCCGCCGACCGGGAGGGTCGAGCAGGCGCGCGGCGCGGTGCTGGAGGGGGCGATCCATCTGGGGGACCTGTACGCCGGGGCGCGGCCGATGGAACTGGTGGTAGCGCTCGGGGTGTACGGGTCGGCCGATGGGGCGGCGCTGGTGGAGCAGTGCCCCGAGGGGAACGGGGACGGGAATCTCGGCGCGGCGGAGTACCTGGCGGTGTGGGTGCCGGTGGGGGCGGAGGAGGCCGTGCCCGCGGTCGACCCGGTGCGGGTGACGGCGGTGCCGAATCCGTTCAACCCGAGTACGGTGCTGAAGCTGAGCGGCGCGGGCGACGGGCCCGTGTCCGTCGTCGTTTACGACACGGCGGGGCGGTCCGTGCGCAGGTTGACGGGAGCCGCCCAGAGCGGGGCTTGCGACATCGTCTGGGACGGGCGGGACGAACGGGGGGAGGACGGTGACCAGCGGGACCTACTTCCTGCGGATGGCGACCGAGGGGATTCACTCGGACCAGCAAGATCATGATGTTGAAGTAGGCGCGTTGAATCGAGGTGGGTTGCTCGGGTGGGGGAGCAGCGGCTGTTAACTGATGGGACGGAGGTTCGAGCCCTGCCCGGGGAGCCAACAAGTTTAAGTTTAGCAACGAGTTACAGAGATGTTGACGGAGGCTCCGGTCTTGGGTAGATCGGGGCCTTTGTATTTGATTGGTATTACGATACTTATGGGGCCGGGTTTTGGGGTGCCGAGGGTGGCGGAATAGAGAGGTCGGGGGAGGGGTTCAGTAGGGGTCAGGCACGTCTCCATTTTGTCTCGTAGTCTCAGAATCGGACCTGCAGTCACTTTGGTTAACACAAGTTTGGGAGTACAGCTTCATATGCTAATAACCGCATTTGTAAGCTAGCGGCTATGGGAACGAGCTGCTGCTAGTTGGTCGGCGCTGGGTGCGCTTGGGGCGCGGCTTTGGCCCACCCCTGCCGGTGCCGCACTATTAGGCTGGCGTTTATCCCAAGCAAAGTATTTTGAACAAACTTTATCACATCGGCTCACCGGCTTCGCGTACGATGCGAAGTGTCGGAGGGGGTCCGGGGGGACACGTCACACGATTGCGTCCAGAATACGTAGACACTGTTTGAAGCCTAAACGCGCTATGATTCCGCCCCCCGTATCCTTGGCCGGAGCTTCCCTAAGGGTGGCCTTTGGGCGAGGGCTGTTCTCGGGGGAGTTCCGGCCTTCCTCATCTCTCCAGCAGTGCAGGCGGGGGTTGAAGAGGCGGGGTGTCGCTGTTCTGGCGGCACCTCGTCTCTAGTTTGATCACCCACCTAGGACACAAACAAGACTAACGCCCTCCGCCCAATTGAGAATCACCGATCGCCCGGCTTGTCTGTCTGCTAGAATATGTACCTCGCCCAGTTGTATCGCCGGAGGGGGTCCGGCGCTGCCCAACGCCCGCCCAAACGTGCTTAGTGTATCTGCTCGCATGCCGAGGCGGACGGAATAGTCAGTTGGGACTCTTCGAAATCGCTCGCCTGTCCAACCGGAGGGGGTTACACCATGCGTCTCTTGATGATCGTGCTCCTGCTCATCGCGTCCACAACCGTCATGGCGCAGGACTGCGTCATTGGCAACACACAGAACGTAGTCAGCTTCGAGGCGGGCTGGCTCGGGACTGGAGTCGCGTACGCGCAGTTCACAGATCCCATCACGACCTGCTTCTGCGAGCATGGCATTGCCATCGACGAGATCCGCATCTCCCTGGTGCTGGACACGGGTGCCACCGTGCGTCTGATCGCCCAGTTGCTCAAGGTCAACGATGTCGCGGGCTGCGACGTACCCGGCCAGGTGCTGGCGACCTCCGGCGAGCGACTCGTCGATGGCATCACGGCACAGGGCCTGTACGAGATCGTCATCCCTTGCGACTTCCAGTGCGCCCTGATGGCGGACAGTTACTTCCTGGTGGTGACGATCTCGGAGGCTAACGGTGGCGTGGAAATGCCCTTCACCGGCGGAACCACCGGCGTGCCGGACAAGCAGGCACCGGGCGATCCTTGCACTTCCTATCGGAATCCTGGGACGGGCTGGGAGGACCTGATCGGGGCGGGCTTCAAGGGCGGGCTACCGATCCTGGCTTTGACCACCTGCTACGACCCGATCGGTGATGACTTCCACACTTGGGGCCGAGTCAAACGGATATATCGCTAAACTGGTCCGACCACGTGCATTGAGAGGGGTTGTCCCTCATCAATATTCCGTCTGCCCTGTTATATATGAAGTTAGCCCCGCCTCACGATTGTGATAATGGCTGTCATTTAATGCCTGTCGTCACTTGATTTTGTCTTGTGAAGAGAGCCAACATTTCTGATTACATCCAAATCCCCAATACCTGCTTGAACTCAATGCCAGCATCGACTATGATCGGTTACCGAACAAAGTAGGGTCCGAGAGGCCATGCCCCCGTCCTCCCCCAGTCAGCACCCAACCGAGCACGCAAAGGCCGGCCATGACTTCCAAGACCTCTTCTTCCAAGGCACCCCTCCGCTACCTGTTGCTGGCCCTCGCCACGCTCACCGCCGCCCCAACCTTCGGCGCCACCGTCCCCGTCGGCCTCGGCAGCTACAGCACCACCCTGCCCTCCGGCGCCGTGGGGCCGCAGAACTCGTCCGGCGCGAACGTCTCGCCCAAGGTCGCGCCGGCCTTCGCGCAACCCGTGCAGTCGAACGACTTCTGGAGCAGCCTGATCTACCCGTTCTACAGCAACCCGCACACCAACGTGCTGTACGCCCATCCGCTGATGGTCAAGTCCATCGCCACGGGGTTGCAGGTCGGCCACACGACGACACCTGTCTTCGCCGCCAACGACGACCTGTTCCCGTACTCGATCCAGCTGACGGTGGGCGTCGCGGGTCTCTCGCCCCGCAGACGCAGACGCTGGGCTATGGCGACTGGACCGCCACCGCGCGCTGGGCCGACGAGGCCCAGACGATGGAGGCCACGTTCGGCCACGGGCTCCCGTTCGTCTTCTTCAAGGTGAGCGGCGGCAACGCCGTCGTCACGCCCGAGGGCGCGTTCACGACCTGGTACAACCAGAACGGAACGCTCGGGCTCACGATCCAAGGCCGGAACTACGGCGTCTTCGCGCCGAGCGGATCCACGTGGACGGGCATGGGCCCGCTGACGTCGACGCTGAACGGACAGAACTACCTGTCGATCGCGCTGCTGCCCGACAACCAGCCGGCGACCATCGCGCTCTTCCGCAAACACGCCTACGCCTTCGTGACGGACAGCACGGTGGACTGGCAGTACGACGAGGCGGCCGCGATGGTGCACACCACCTACGCGTACGCGACCCAGCTGATGGAGAGCAACGGGATCAGCGTCAACCAGACGATGACCGCGCTCTATCGCCACCAGTGGCTGAACACGCCCGCCCCGATGACCGGCTACTCGTACCCGTCCGTCAACGGGCAGATGAAGCTCTACGAGGGAAGCTCGTTCACGACCGACCTGCCGTTCTCGGGCGTGTTGCCGGCGCTGCCGGACCGCGGGGACTACAACCGCGCCGAGCTGCTCGCGCAGGTGCAAGCGGCGGCGACCGAGGCCCTGGCCGTCGGCCCCACGTACGAGAACGGCAAGGCCATCGCCCGCTTCGCGCACCTGGTTCATATCGCGGACCAGCTCGGCGCGACGGCCGAGCGCGACCACTTCCTCGCCGAGATCAAGACCCGGCTGGAAGACTGGTTCACCGTCGGCGGCGCGCAGGAGTACTCGTACAACGCCGGCTGGGATGTCCTGACCGGATACCCGTCCGGCTACGGGGCGGACAACCAGATCAACGACCATCATTTCCACGCGGCCTACGCCGTCATGGCTGCGGCCACCGTGGCGCAGTATGACAGCACGTGGGCGTCGCAGGACCACTGGGGCGGCATGGTCAACCTGTTGATCAAGGACGGCAACAACTGGGACCGGACCGACACGCAGTTCCCCTTCCTGCGGTCGCACGACGCCTATGCCGGGCATTCCTGGGCGGCGGGCCACGGCGACTTCGGCGACGGCAACAACCAGGAGTCGAGCTCCGAGTCCATGAACTTCGCCACGGCCACCATCCTCTGGGGCGAGGCGACCGGGCAGGCCGACATTCGCGACCTGGGCGTCTACCTGCACGCCACCGAGACGACCGCCGTCGAGCAGTACTGGTTCGACGTGGACAACGCGGTCTTCCCGGCCGACTATCCGCACGTCGCCATCGGCATGGTCTGGGGCGGCAAGGGTGTCCACTCGACCTGGTTCGGGGCCAATCCGGAGTTCATCCACGGCATCAACATCCTGCCCGTGAACGGCGGCTCGCTCTACCTCGGACATCATCCCGACCATGTCCTGGCCAACTACGCCGAAGTCGTGGCCGAGCGCAGCGGCCAGCCGATCATCTGGCAGGACCTCCTGTGGGAGTACCTGGCCCTCGCGGATGCGGACCTCGCCCTGTCCCACTACTTCGCCGACAGCGACTACGCGCCGTTCGACGGGGAATCGCGCGCCCACACGATGCACTGGCTGTTCAACCTCAAGAAGATGGGCCGGGTGGACACGACGGTCTTCGCCGACATCCCGACCTACGCCGTCTTCCGCGACGAGGCCGGCTACGCGACCTACGTCGCCTACAACGCCGGCCCGGCCGACCGCCTGGTCACGTTCACGGATGGCTTCTCGTTCACGGTCGGCCCGCGCCGGACCGCCTCGTTCAGCACCTCGCCCGCGGACCCCGATGCGCCGGTCGTGCTGCTGCTGGCGAACCAGACGACCGGCAAGGCCCCGCTGACCATCCAGTTCCAGGGCAGCCAGAGCTTCGACCCGAACGGCAGCCCCCTGACGTTCGACTGGTCGTTCGCCGGCGCGGGCTCCAGCACCGCGGCCGACACGACGGTCACCTTCACCGGCGTCGGCGACCACTGGGTCCGCCTCACGGTCACCAATACGCTCGCCCTCTCCGCGCAGGACAGCGTCAAGGTGACCGTCCTGCCCAACGGCACCCCCTACTCGGGTTCGCCGGTGGCGGTGCCCGGCAGGATCGAGGCGGAGCGCTACGACCTGGGTGGCGAAGGCATCGCCTACCACGACGTCAACGCCAACAACATCGGCCTGGTCTTCCGGCCGAGCGAGGGCGTCGACCTCGAGGGCGCCGCCGGCGGCGGGTACGACGTGTACTGGATCGTCGCCGGCGAGTGGATCGAGTACACGTTCTCGGTGGCGCAGGCGGGCACCTTCGATTTCGTCCCCTACGTGGCGACCGTCCCGGGCTTCGGCAATTTCACCCTGTCGATCGACAACGTGAACGTGAGCGGAAAGCGGCCCGTGACCTCCACCGGCGGCTGGCAGTTCTGGACGCCCCTGCGGGTCGAGGACGTGCCGCTCACGGCCGGGACGCACATCATGCGGTTCGACTTCGACTCCGATTCGGACATGACCGGTTGGCTGTTCAGCGTGAACTACATCGACGTCGAGCGTGTGACCACGACGGGCGTCGGCGATGGCTCGGTGGCGAGCGCCTTCGGCCCGGCCCGGAACTACCCCAACCCCTTCAATCCGCAGACCGTGATCGAGTACGTGGTCCCCGCCGAAGGCCCGGTCAGGCTGGCCGTCTTCGACGCCTGCGGGACGCGGGTCCGCATCCTCGCCGATGGTCGAATGCCGGCCGGCACGCACGCGCTCACCTGGGACGGGCGGGATGACGACGGGCGCCTGCTCGCCAGTGGCGTCTATTTCATGCGGTTCGAGGCGGGGGCGGCCCATATCGGGAAGATGGTGCTCCTGAAGTAGTCCGGCGTCGCCGTGGACGCGCCGGCGCCGGATCACGCGGCTGAAACCGGGCGGGAGAAAGCACGTCAACCCTTCTCGAGGGCGTCGACGAGCCCGATGTCGGCCCAGTAGATGTTCCCATCATCCCCGCAGAAGAACAGGTATTTCCCATCCGGCGATAGCGAGGGGAACCGCGCCTGGATATCGCTCACGCGCCGGGGGGGCGACCAGGACCCGTCGCGTTCCTGGAAGCTGACGTGGATGTAGAGGTCTTCCTGGTCGCCGAGGTGGGGGCGGTTCGAGGCGAACAGCAGGAACGACCCGTCGGGCGAAACGTACGGCGTGTAGTCGATGGCCTGCGGCACATTGATCTCGTCGTCCAGCGGCGCGATGTCCGCATAGCCCTCCGCCGAATACCGCGCGCCGAAGATGCCCGTGTTCCATACCTTCGTCGTCATCGTGGAGGAGAAGTAGGCCCGGCCTGCCGTGGTGAAGGAAGAGCCGGCTTTCGGCATGTTGCCGTCGCTGCGCGGGGCGCTCCAGCCGGTCGCCGTTCGCTCGACGTACCTCGCGACCCAGCCGTCCCCGGTATCGAGCCGGAAGTACAGCCTCTTCCCGTCCGGTGAGAACACGGCCGCTTGGCTGTTCCCGGCCTGGGCGAAGGCCGGCGGCTCGGGATCCGACCACTTCCCGTCGACGATGCTCACCGACAGGATGTGAGCCGAGAACGTTTCCATGTCGACGGTATTCCAGAACATCTCCCGGCCGTCGGGGGAGATTTCCAGACGGCTGTGGATGTTGCCCTTGGAGATGATCCCCGGGGCGAAGATGACCGGAGTGTTCCCCGGCGGAGGCTGGCCCAGATACGGAGTCGCCTCGATGTGGGTCTGGGCACGCCCGGCCGAAGCCAACGCCGAGCAGGTCAACAGGAGCAGCGCCAGTCGCCTCATGCGATCTCCTTGCCGGGCGAGGGCAGCCATCTCGCCGGCACGTGCCGCGTGCCGCCGGCTGCCAGGGACGGCGGCATGGTATCGCCCGGGCCATCGCGAGCACCAGCAGAATCCGGCGGGACGGGGACGCGACGTGCAGCCGAACCTTTCCGGGCCAGCTCCGTATGCCGCAGGACGTCTCGTCGCAAGATTGTCATCGGCCACCGGGAGAGGAGAACCCATGGATCGCAAGGAATTCCTGAAGACCGCCTGCGGGCTGGGCGCCTGCGGCTGCGCCCTGAGCCTCTTCGGCCCGGCCGCCCCGCTGCTGGCGGCCGAGGCCCCCGCCGAGGACCAGCGCCTGGCGCTCGTCCGCTACCAGCTCGCGAAGATGCTCGGCTACCTGGCCGCCGACACGCCGGCGGAGATCTGCGCGGGGATCCTCGAGCAGACCGGCCGCGAGTGCGCGAAGCTGGGCCAGCTCGGGGCCAGGTTCAAGGACGATCCCGAGGGCTACTTCGCCGCGGCCAAGCAGAACTGGGGCACCGACTTCACGTGGGACAAGGAGAAGGGGACCGTCACCGTCGCGGTGGCCGCCGGGGAGTGCGGCTGCCCGCTGGTCGACGTGCGGCGGACGCCCGCGGTCTGGTGCAACTGCTCCGTGGGCTACCAGAAGGAGAGCTTCGAGGCCATCCTCGGCAGGCCCGTCCAGGTCCGCCTCGTGGAGTCCAAGCTCGGCGGCGCCGAGCGCTGCGTCTTCGAGGTCACGCTGTCGTAATGGCCCGGCACTTCGGGTTGTGCGCGCCGGCGGCGGTGTGGTACCGTGACGGCTCCTTTCTGCTCGCGGGAGGTGGCGTTCGCATGCGGATCCTCAAGGCGGCGCTCATCTGCGCGCTCCTCGGCGCCGTCCCCGTCCCGGCCGCCGACAAGCCGCCGCGCAACGTGCTGCTGCTGACCATCGACACCCTGCGCGCCGACCACATGAGCCTGTACGGCTACGCGAAGGACACCACGCCGCGGCTGGCCGCCTTCGCCGCCGACGCGACGACGTTCCGCCACGCCTACAGCCCCAGCGCCTGGACCCGCGCCTCGTTCGCCGCCTACTTCACGGGCCTGTCGCCGACGGTGTCCGGGTGCCGGGACCAGGACGACGTCCTGGACCCGGACCTGCCGACCCTGGCCGAGCTGTTCCGGGCCCGGGGCTTCGCCACGGCGGGCATCTACAGCAACGACAACATCGGCCCCGCCTTCGGCTTCGGCCGGGGTTTCGACCTGTACGACCACCCCCCCTGCAACAGCGGCTACCCGAACGATTTCCAGGTGACCGACGCCGCCGACGTCAACGCGCGTGTCCTGCGGTGGCTGCGCGAGGAGCGTCCCAAGAAGCCGTGGTTCCTCTTCGTGCTCTACGTGGACCCCCACGACCCCTACCGGCCCCACCCGGAGATGGGGTCGCACCTGCCGCCCCGCGGCGAGCCGATCGGTTCGCGCAAGTTCCTCGACCGCCTCGACCGCGCGACCGACGGCCGTCTCGACCACTTCCGCGACGACATCATCGGCCTCTACGACGGCGAGATCGCCTACGTCGACCGGTACGTGGGCGAGCTGCTGGACGCGCTGAAGTCCGCCGACCTGCTCGACGACACGCTCGTGATCGTCACCGCGGACCACGGCGAGGAACTCTGGGACCACGAGGGGTTCCACGGCCACGGCCAGCACCTCTACGACGGGGAGGTGCGCGTGCCGCTCGTCGTGCGGTGGCCGGGCGCCCTGCCGCTCGGCGGGACAGTCGACCGTCCTGTCGGCGTGGGCGGCCTCTTCGGGACCCTCGCCCGGGCCTACGGCCTCGCCGACCCGGCGGCGCTCGCGCCCGGCTTCCTGCGCGACGACGGCCGGTCGATCCCGCTGGAGCTGCACCCGGAAGGTCGCACGCTGCGCGCGCTGCTGGAATGGCCCTGGAAGCTGATCCGCGAAGAGGAGGCGCGGGGCGCCCGCGGCCAGGCGCCGCCCCGGTTCCGGCTCTTCGATCTCGCCGGCGACCCCGGTGAGACCCTGTCGCTGGCCGACTCCCAGCCCGATCGCGTGCGCGCGATGTCGGCGCGCCTGGCGGCCATCGCCGCCGCGGACAGCGCGCGCCACGCCGCCATGGCGCTCGAAGAACGGGCGCCGCAGCTCTCCGACCGGGAGAAGCGCAACCTGCGCGCGCTGGGCTACGTCCACTGAACTGCCGGCCGAGATTCCGACCGGACCGGTCTACCGGTTCCCGCCGTTCGCTCGTATCTTGGTCCGACCTGCCTCCGAAATCGAACGCTCACCGGGTCCGGATCGCCGGCGCCCGACACCACAGGAGAACCGCGATGTACGAATCCCGAGCCTATTCCGCGGCCGGCGCCGCCGCCCCGTTGGCCCCGGCCACGATCCCGCGCCGCGACCTCACCGACCGCGACGTCCGGATCGAGATCCTGTTCTGCGGGATCTGCCACTCCGACCTCCACACGGCGCGCAACGAGTGGAGCAGCATCATGCCCACGGTCTACCCGGTCGTCCCGGGCCATGAGATCGTCGGCAAGGTCGTGGCGACCGGGGCGGCGGTCACGAAGTTCGCGGCGGGCGACCTGGTGGGCGTGGGCTGCCTGGTCGACTCGGACCACACCTGCCCCAACTGCCGGGCCGACCGGGAGCAGTCCTGCCCCGGGGCGGTCTTCACCTACAACTCCCCGGACCGGCACCTCGGCGGGGTCACCTACGGCGGCTACTCGGAGAGCATCGTCGTCGACGAGCGCTTCGTGCTGCGCGTGCCGAAGAACCTCGACCCGGCCGGCGTCGCACCGCTGCTCTGCGCGGGCATCACGACCTATTCCCCCCTGCGCCACTGGGGCGTGACCGCGGGCAAGAAGGTGGGCGTGGTCGGGCTCGGGGGGCTGGGCCACATGGGGGTGAAGCTCGCCCGCGCCTTCGGCGCCCACGTCGTGGTCTTCACCACCTCGCCCGGGAAGCAGGCGGACGCGCTGCGTCTGGGCGCCCACGAGGTCGTCGTCTCCAGCGACGCCGGCGAGATGGCGAAGCACGCCGGCAGCTTCGACTTCATCCTGGACACCGTCTCCGCGGACCACGACATCAACGCCTACATCAACCTGCTCGGCCTGGACGGCAACCTGACCCTGGTCGGCGCGCCGGAGAAGCCCCTGCCGGTCTCCGTCTTCGGCCTGCTGTTCGGGCGGCGCAGCCTGTCCGGTTCGCTGATCGGCGGCATCGCGGAGACCCAGGAGATGCTCGACTTCTGCGGCGAGCACGGCATCACCGCCGACGTTGAGGTCATCCCCATCCAGAAGATCAACGAGGCCTACGAACGGCTGCTGCGGTCCGACGTGAAGTACCGCTTCTCGATCGACATGGCGTCGTTGCGCAACGCCTAGCCGCCGCGCGCCCGGCGGCGCCTACCGCGCGAACATGACGCCGAAGCCGAACCGGGTGATCGATTCCCGGTAATCCAGCAGGCTTTCCCCGTAGCCGTGCGACATCCTCAGGACCAGGAAGCTGTCCGAGGAGCGGGGCACCGGCAGGCTGTAGTGCAGGGCGGCGCTGCCCCGTCCGGAATCCAGGATCCCGCGCACCGCGAGGTGCGCGAGGTGCCCCTTGCCCGGCCGGTAGTACAGGTGGACGTCGCTGTGGCCGAGGTAGTCCGTGATGTCGGGATTGTCGTCCCCCAGTGCATCCCCGGGATCCGCCTTGGCGGGCTCGGGGATGCGGTATCTCAGCTTGAGCATCAGGAGCAGGTTGCCGCGCTGGTACCAGGGGGACAGGTGGAGGTTGTTCCAGCTGCGCGACAGGGGGACCACCTGGCCGTTCGACTCGTGCTCCAGACCCGCATCCGCGCCGACGAAACCCGCCGCGTACGCGGTCGGCGCGCCGCGGTAGAAGATCTCGGGGTTGTAGTTGGTGTCGCGCAGGGGAGAGGAGTTGTGGATGTCGTAGGCCTGCCTGAAGGAGATCTGCGAGTAGGCGAGGTAGAATCGCGAGCCGAACAGGCGATGCTTCGCGCTCAGCTGGAACACGGCCTCCGCCCGCCGACCGTGGTACTCGTCGCAGTACGTGTACGGCAGCAGGAAGATCTCCTTGTGCGGCGAGCCCCGGCCCGGTCCGGATGATCTGGAAATCTTCCGCGGGGGCGATGGCGGCGCCGGCGGCCGCAGAAGCGGCGGCGAAGAGCGGGACGAGCAGGGCGAGGAGCGACGCGGCCGCCGGCGGGGTTCGCAGCATGTTGGCCACTTTCGTCGGACGTTCGATCACGGGCGGGTGCGCGCGCCGACCCGGCGGTCGAGAGCCGGGGGAACATAGGCGGCGCCCGGCGAGGCGTCAATGAAGGCCGAACCGTCGGCCCGCCCGCCGCGGCCCTGCCTCGCGCACGTCATCTGAATGATATTGAGAACGACTACTGTCGGCGAGTTGGCGAGCGCGCTTCGCCCTGGGAAACCAAGAGCAATATTACCTTCTTATGCCGGACGGCAGGTCGCGCCGCACTTTTCGCCCGGCCTCGACAACATTCGCCTTGCTAGGAAATAGGCCGCGGACTAGGTTTGTTCAACGACCGTCGCGGTGGGCATACCTCTTTGATCGACAACCGGTTGCCGCGGCGGCCAGGCGACATCACCAGGACCTCGAGCACCTCAGCCGGAACGCAGCCCGTGGCCGGCTCGGCGAGGAGGGGAGCGGAGCCATGGCCAGCGAAGCTCAGTCCCGCTACAAGATGGTCAACGTCCGGCCCGGACACGTCATCATGGAGCATGACGTCCTGAGCCACGCCGCCCGTTCCTACTTCTGCGACGAACCCATCCCGCCGCGCGAGGATTACCGCGAAGGTCCGCACCGCTGGCGCTACGCGGGCATGGCGCAGTCCTTCCAGTTCGACATCCTCGACGAGCAGACGAGCGAGACCGTCCCGCTGCGGGAGATGCTCGGCCTCGTCTACTACGCCAACGCCAAGAGCGACAGCACCCTGCACCGCCTCGGCGCGATCGCGCACGACAACGGGATCTCGGTCTACGCGGCCGTGGCCTACGAGAACCCGGACGGGTCGGTGCGCGTGCTGGACGGCGAGAAGGTGCGGCTGCTCAACGCGCTGTTCAACGGACGTCTGCACACGCCCGGCAAGAAGGTCCTGATCCTGCCGGATCTCTTCGACCTCTACCGCACGGTGTCCTACGGGGACATCATGATCGACTTCGGCCTGGCGTCGATGGAACCGGACGAGGTCTAGACCCGCCAACTCAAGGAGCCCGAGCATGAAACTGTCGGTCCTCGCGGAGAAGCTGGCGCTCAAGCCCGTCACCGCGATGTATGACAAGGAGATCTCCGGCGTCTACATCTCCGACATGGTGAGCGACGTGATTGCCAACGCGAAGCCGGGCGACCTGCTGGTGACGGTGCAGATCCACAACAACGTGATCGCCGCCGCCAACCTCGTCGACATCGCGGGCATCGTGGTCACCCAGGGCAAGCTGCCGACGGAAGACGTCAGGAAGATGGCCGAGAAGGCGCAGATTCCGATCTTCTCGACCGATCTGAGCCGCTGGCAGGTCACGACCATGCTGTACGAAGCCGGGGTGCGCTGATCCGCTGCCAATCCCGGGAGTCGCCGCGATGCTGATGCAGGAACTGGTCGACCTCCTGAAGTGCCAGGTGATCCTGGGGATGGAATTCATGGAGGGGCTCGAGGTGACGGCCTGCTTCGCAGCCGACCTCATGAGCGACGTGCTGGCGTTCGCCCCCGCCGGTTCCCTGCTGGTCACGGGCCTCGCCTCCATCCAGTCGGCCCACACCGCCGACGTCGCCGACCTCGCCGGCATCCTCTTCGTCAGCGGCAAGTCGCCCGCCGAGCCCGTCATCGACCTCGTGCGCAGCCAGCGCATCCCCCTGCTGACGACGGAGCTGTCGATGTTCGAGGCGTGCGGCCGTCTGTACGCGGGCGGCCTGGCGCCGGGGGGGCGGCCGTGAACGAGAGCCGCTGGAGCACCGGCGAACCGCGCGTGCCCTGGGAGGGCGCGGAGATCCTCTACAGCGAGAGCATCCGGATCGTCGGCGACGATTTCGAACACGGCGGCGAAGCGGCCGCGAAGATCAAGGCGATCCTCAAGCAGTTCGGCCTGGACCCCGCGGTCATCCGCCGCCTCTCGATCGCCAATTTCGAGGCGGAGATGAACGTCATCATGTATGCGCGCGAGGCCGAGATGCAGCTGCAGGTGCTGCCGACCGCGGTGCGCGTGATCCTGTCCGACCGCGGCCAGGGCATCCCCGACATCGCGCAGGCCCTCCAGGAAGGCTACTCCACGGCGACGCCGCAGATGCGCCAGCGCGGTTTCGGCGCCGGCCTGGGGCTGCCCAACATCAGGCGCAACACCGACGAGTTCGAGATCATCTCGACGCCGGGCGTGGGGATGACCTTGCGTTACACCATCCACCTCCAGGGCTGAAACAGATGGTCGCCCGCGAACCTTCCATCCTCTTCGATCCGGCCCGGTGCGTGGGCTGCGTCGCCTGCAGCCAGGTCTGCCCGACGAAGGCGATCCGCGTCGCCGGCGGCTGCGCGGTCGTCAAGCCGGATCTGTGCATCGACTGCGACGCGTGCATCCGCGCCTGCCGCTACGACGCGGTGCAGGCCCGGCTGTCGTCCCCCGCCGACCTCGCGCGCTTCAAGTACAAGGTCGCCATCCCGTCGATGACCCTCTACGCCCAGTTCGGCCGCGACATCCATCCCAGCCAGGTGCTCCACGGCCTGACCCGCCTCGGGTTCGACCGGGCCTACGACATGTCGTGGATGAACGAGATGGTCGCCGGGGCCATCGACGCCTCGTTCAGCGAGATGGGCGGGCCGTGGCCGAAGATCTCGGTCACCTGCCCGGCGATCGTGCGGCTGGTGCAGGTCCGTTACCCGGACCTGCTCGACAACCTGGTCCAGATCGAAACCCCGCGGGAGCTGGCCGCCAAGGTGCTGCGACGGCGGGTCGCCGCCGAGCAGCAGCTCGAGCCGCAGGACATCGGGATCTTCTTCATCACCCCCTGCACGGCGATCATGAACTCGATCGTGGCGCCCGTCGGCCTGGAGCAGTCCAACCTCGACGGCGCCTTCGCCATCAGCGAGATCTGCGGGCCGCTGCTGAAGGCCATGAAGCTCGGCGGGGCGGAGGAGCGCGACGACCAGATCAGCCGCGCCGGGATCCGCTGGGCGATGTCGGGCGGCGAGCTGATGGGCATGCGCAACACCAACACGATGTCGGTGCACAGCCTGCGCGACGTCCAGTACGTCTTCGACCATCTCGAGGCCGGCAAGTTCCAGAGTGTCGACCTGATCGAGGCCTACATCTGCCCGGACGGCTGCATCAGCGGCGGCCTGACGATCGAAGGCCGTTACGCGGCCGGGCGCAACCTGCAGCACATCGGCCGCCGGCTGGGGACCCAGAGCCTGTTCAAGGAGGAGAAGGTGCGCTCGCTGATGCGGGAGCACTTCTTCGATCTCGAGGAGGAGATCAAGGCGCGCGCCGTCCGGCCCGTCGCCCAGGACCTGCGGCGGGCGATCGCGCTCGAGCGCGAGCGGCAGGACCTGCTCGCCCGGCTGCCCCGGAAGGATTGTGCCGCCTGTGGCGCTCCCGACTGCGCCACGCTGGTGGAGGACGCGTTGCGCAACGAGGCGAAAATCGACGACTGCATCTTCCTGCGGCTGGACCGCTGCGAGGAAGCCGCCGCCAAGCGAGGGGAGCGCTCACCATGAGCAAACAGATGCTGATCCTGGACACGAGCTGTCCGCAGTGCGCGGCCCTGCTGACGGAGGGCGGTCAGATCCTTCTGAACGCCTACGTGCACGACACGCACCAGGAAGGCGAGATGCGCCTCAGCGCGCTGTTCGGGGACTACACCGTCGCGACGGAGCTGGAGCTCCCGCCCGGTTCGGTCGTGGAATTCCGCTGCCCGCGCTGCGAGGCCAGCCTCACCCTGCCCCTGGCCTGCAAGCTCTGCGGCGCGCCCATGACGTCGCTGAACCTCGTCAAGGGCGGCTACGTCGAGTTCTGCTGCCGGCGGGGGTGCCAGGGGCACGCGCTCGGCGGCATCGGCGACATCGACCACATGATGTCGCTCATGAACCGGATGTTCGAGACACCCTACGACTAGAGCACGAGCGACAAGAATTACGAATGAGGAGACGAGGGCGATGTCCGACCACAAGAAAATCGATTTTCGGACCCTGCACTACGCCGGCCAGGAGGGGCGGCTGATCCCGCTCCTGCAGCAGGCGCAGGCGCAGGACGGCTACATCGCGCGCGAGAGGCTCCAGGAGATCAGCGAGCAGACGGGGGCGCCGATCGCGCAGATCTACGGGGTGGCCACCTTCTACGCGCAGTTCCGCTTCCAGCCCGTCGGCAAGCACATCCTGCGGGTCTGCCACGGCACGGCCTGCCACGTCGCGGGCGCCAAGGCGATCAGCGAGTCGCTCGAATCGCACTTCGGCATCCACGACGGCGAGACGACGCCGGACCGGGAGTTCACGCTGGAGACCGTCTCGTGCCTGGGCTGTTGCAGCCTCGCGCCGGTCATCATGATCGACGGCGCGACCTACGGCAACCTGAGCCCCACGGACATCAAGAAGGTCATCAAGCAGCACCGGCAGGCCGGTGAAGAGGTCGTGAAGCAATGAAGATCCTCGTGGGCCTGGGCACCTGCGGCATCGCCGCGGGTTCGGAGACGATCTACCGCTCGCTCGCCGCGCGGGCGGGCAACGGCGGCCCGCAGTTCGAGCTGGGCAAGACCGGCTGCCTCGGCATGTGCTACATCGAGCCGCTGGTCGAGGTCCATGACGACCAGGGCGCGGTCTGGCAGTACGGCGGCGTCACCGAGGACAAGCTCGACCGCATCCTCGACGAGCACGTCGCGGGCGGCCGGCCGGTGGACGAGTGGCTGGTCTGGAGCGACGGCGGCCGGGGCAGCGAGGGCGCGTACCTCGCGCGGCAGAACCGGATCGTGCTGCGCAACTGCGGGCGCATCGACCCGGAGGTCCTGGAGGACTACCTCGCGGTCGGCGGTTACGACGCGCTGCGCAAGGTCCTGCAGGACAAGGACCCCGACGGGCTGATCAACCTGGTCGTGGAGTCGGGGCTGCGCGGCCGCGGCGGCGCGGGCTTCCTGACCGGCATGAAGTGGCGCTTCACACGTCTGGCGACCGGCGACCACAAGTACATCATCTGCAACGCCGACGAGGGCGACCCGGGCGCGTTCATGGACCGCTCGGTCCTGGAGAGCGATCCCCACTCCGTGCTCGAGGGCATGGCCGTCGCCGGTTTCGCGATCGGCGCCGACCACGGCTACATCTACGCCCGCGCGGAGTACCCCAAGGCCATCGAGCGCCTCAACATCGCGATCGCGCAGGCCGAGGCGCGGGGCTTCCTCGGCGACCGCATCCTGGGCTCCGACTTCAGCTTCCACATCCGCCTGAAGGAGGGCGCGGGGGCGTTCGTGTGCGGCGAGGAGACCGCCCTGATCGGCTCGATCGAGGGCCACCGCGGCATGCCGCGCGTGCGCCCGCCGTTCCCCGCGACCAAGGGCCTGTGGGGCTGCCCGACGAGCATCAACAACGTCGAGACGTTCGCGAACGTGCCCTGGATCATCGCCAACGGCGCCGCGGCCTTCAACTGCCTGGGCACCGCCAACAGCAAGGGCACCAAGGTCTTCGCCATGGCCGGCAAGGTGCGCCGCGGCGGCCTGGTCGAGGTGCCGATGGGCATCTCGATCCGCGAGATCGTGTTCGAGATCTGCGGCGGCATCGCGGGCGACCGCAAGTTCAAGGCCGTGCAGATGGGCGGGCCGTCCGGCGGCTGCATCCCGGCGGAGCTGTACGACACGGTCATCGACTACGAGTCGATCAACAAGACGGGCGCCATCATGGGGTCCGGTGGCCTCGTCGTGATGGACGAGACCACCTGCATGGTGGACATCGCCCGGTTCTTCCTGGACTTCACGCAGCGCGAGTCCTGCGGCAAGTGCACGTTCTGCCGCGTCGGCACCAAGCGGATGCTGGAGATCCTGACCCGCATCTGCGAGGGCGAGGGCCGCGACGGCGACATCGAGCTGCTCGAGAAGCTCGCCCACCTGGTCAAGAACAACTCCCTGTGCGGCCTCGGCCAGACGGCGCCGAACCCGGTGCTGACGACCCTGAAGTACTTCCGCTCGGAGTACGAGGCCCACATCACGAACAAGAAGTGCCCGGCGCACCACTGCCAGAAGCTGCTGACCTACTCGATCACCGAGGCCTGCACCGGCTGCACGGTGTGCGGGCGCGTCTGCCCGACGGGCGCGATCACCGGCGACAAGAAGCAGGTGCACCACCTCGACTCGTCGAAGTGCATCCAGTGCGACGAGTGCTACAAGTCCTGTAAATTCCACGCCATCGTGCGTTCATAGCGAGGTTGTCATGGACCTGGTCAAGCTCGAAATCGACGGCAAGCGCGTCATCGCCGACAACCGGCAGACCATCCTCGAGGTGGCGCGCCAGCACGGCGTGGATTCCATCCCGACGCTCTGCCACGACGGACAACTCGAGCCGTTCGCCTCCTGCTTCCTCTGCGTCGTGAAGGTCAAGGGCGCGCGCACCCTGCTGCCCGCCTGCTCGACCAAGGTCCAGGCGGGGATGGTCGTGGAGACCGACACGCCGGAGGTCCGCCGCTCGCGCAAGGCGGCGCTCGAGCTGATCCTGTCGAACCACTACGCCGACTGCGTCGGCCCGTGCCAGCTCAGCTGCCCGCGGGGATCGACATCCAGGGCTACATCGCCCTGGCGGCCCTCGGCAAGTACCACGACGCGATCAAGCTGATCAAGGAGCGCAACCCGCTGCCGGCGGTGTGCGGGCGCGTCTGCACGCGGCCGTGCGAGGTCACCGGCTGCCGGCGCAACCTGCTGGACGAGGCGGTCGGCATCGACTACATCAAGCGCTACGTCGCCGACCTCGACCTCAGTTCGACGCGGCCGTGGCGCCCGGACGTCGCGCCGGCCAACGGCAAGCGCGTGGCGGTCGTCGGCGGCGGGCCGGCGGGGCTCTCCTGCGCCTACTACCTGGCCATCCGCGGCTACGCGGTCCACGTCTTCGAGAGCCTGCCCGAGGCGGGCGGCATGCTGCGCTACGGCATCCCCGAGTACCGCCTGCCGAAGGAGACCCTCGACCTCGAGATCAACCAGATCCTCGAGCTGGGCGTCCAGCTGTCGACCAACATGACCCTCGGCCGCGACTTCACCGTCGCGAGCCTGAGGCAGGACGGGTTCGCGGCCGTGTTCCTGGGCATCGGCGCCTGGGACACCTCGAAGATGCGGGTGCAGAACGAGGAGACGCCGGGCGTGCTGCCGGGCATCGACTTCCTGCGCGAGTACGGCCTGCGCCGCGCCCACCAGCTGCCCGGACGGGTGCTGGTCGTCGGCGGCGGCAACACCGCCATCGACTGCGCGCGCACGTCGCTGCGGCTCGGCGCCGACGAGGTGCGCCTGCTGTACCGGCGCACCCGCGCCGAGATGCCGGCCAACGCGGTGGAGATCGAAGAGGCCGAGCAGGAGGGCGTCCACCTGGATCTGCTCGTCGCGCCGACCCGCGTGCTCGTCAAGGACGGACGCGCGGCCGGCCTCGAATGCCTGCGCATGGAACTCGGCGAGCCCGACTCGTCCGGCCGTCGCAGCCCGAAGCCCGTGCGCGGCTCCGAGTTCGAGATCGCCGCCGACTGGATCATCGCCGCGATCGGCCAGAGCACCCAGGCGCAGGCCATCTTCGGCGGCCGGCTGCCGAACATGCTGCCCTTCGGCGAGACGCTGAACCTGACTCGCTGGCAGACCGTCCAGGTGAACGACAAGACCTTCGAGACGTCGGTCGACGGCGTCTTCTCCGGCGGCGACGTCGTCACCGGCGCCGCGACGGCGATCGAGGCCATCGCGGCCGGCCGCAAGGCGGCGCACGCCATCGACGCCTACGTCCATACGGGCAAGGCGCAGGCCGAGCCCGAGGAATTCGTCAGCCGCAAGGACTCCTTCCGCAAGGTCACGCAGGAGGACCTGCGCGAGGGGCCGCGCCATACCCGCCGCCCGATGCCGCAGCTGCCGATCGAGGACCGCATCCGCAGCTTCGTCGAGGTCGAGACCGGCTACAGCGCCTCCGACCTCAAGGTCGAGTCGACGCGCTGCCTCGAGTGCGGCTGCACGGCCCTGTTCGACTGCGACCTGCGGCGGTACGCGACCGAGTACCAGGTCGACATCACCCAGTTCCTCGGCGAGGCGAAGCAGTACGCCGTCGACCGCCGCCACCCGCTGATCGAGCTGGACCCCAACAAGTGCATCCTCTGCGGGCGCTGCGTGCGCATCTGCAGCGAACTGGTGGGCGTGGGGGCCTACGGCTTCATCAACCGCGGCTTCAACACGGCCGTCAAGCCGGCGCTGGGCGGGTCGCTCCTGGAGACCGAATGCGTGTCCTGCGGCCTGTGCATCGGCACCTGCCCCACCGGCGCGATCTCCGAGGTCGTCCAGCTCGCGAAGCCCGGCCCGTGGCCCACCGACAAGTCGCAGACGGTCTGCACCTACTGCGGCGTCGGCTGCAAGCTCAACTACGACACCTACGGCGACGCGCTGGTGAAGGCGTCGCGCTGCGACGACGGGGTCGTGACCGCCGGCAACCACTGCCGCAAGGGCCGCTTCGGCTACGGCTACGTCCGCTCGCCCGAACGCCTGTTGAACGCGCGGATCCGCGCCGGCCGCGAGTTGCAGGAATCGCCGGTCGATGAGACGATCGCCTTCGCCGCGATGCGCCTCAAGGAGCTGCGGCGCAAGTACAGCGGCGACGAGGTGGCGGTATTCATCTCGCCGCGCCTGACCAACGAGGAGATCTACCTCGCGCAGAAGTTCGCGCGCATCGCGCTGGGGACGCACCAGGTGTCGTCGCTCGCGCATCTCGTCAACCAGGACCTGGCCTGCCCGGACGTCATCTCGACGGCGACCTACCGCGAGCTGGAGGACGCGCAGGCGATCGTCGTCGCCGGTTCCGATACCTGCGACGAGCATTTCGTGGCCGATCTGCTGATCAAGAAGGCCATCCGCAAGGGCGCCCGCCTCATCTACGTCGGGCCGGAGGGCAACCGGACGTCGCGCCATGCCGATGTCTTCCTGCGCTGCGAAGACGGTGCCCAGACCCGGGCCGTGCTCGCGCTGCTGGGCGCCTACGGGGACAGCGCGCCGGAAGCGTTCGACGACCGGGAGACCCTGGCGGCGCTTGCCCGCGGGGCGGGGTCTGCGGATCTGGATCCCGACGCGCTGGCGGCGGCGGCCGCCATCCTGGCGAAGAGTATCCTGAAGGTCTTCGTCTGCAACCGCGACTACCGCGGCCCCCGCGTGGCCGGCGACCTGCGGCTGTACGCCGACGCCGCCGACGCGTTCGGCTGCACCCTGCTCGCCCTGCACGAGAAGTCCAACATGCAGGGGCTCCTGGACCTGGGCGTCAGCCCGCAGTGGTTCCCGGGTTACACACCGGCCGGAGACGGCGCGGTCGTGGCGGAGTTCGAGAAGGAGTGGTGCGTGGCCCTGGGCGGCAACGCCGGCGCCGGCGCCGATCTCGCCGCCAGGCTGCGCGACAAGAAGATCAAGGTCGCGATCGTGATCGGGGAGGACCCCGTCGGCGCGCCCGGCTTCCCGCTCGAACTGAGCGAAGGCCTGTGCGCCGCCGACTTCCTGGTCGTGATGGACCTGTTCCTGACGCCGACCGCCCGCCTGGCCAACGCCGTGCTGCCGCTGTCGGCGATGGCCGAGACGTCGGGCACGCTGACCAACAGCGAGCGGCGGGTGCAGGCGGTGCGCCGCGCCGTGCCCCCGGCGACCGCGCTCGAAACGTGGCAGGTCCTTTGCCAGCTCGGCGCCCAGATGGGCTACCGGTTCAAGATGAAGTACGCCAACCCGGCGGAGGTCTTCGCCGAGATCCAGCGGGTCGTGCCGGCCTACGGCAAGGTGAAGGTCGACAGCGCCGACGCGGACGGCATCTGGACCCCCCCGATGGGTGCGCTGGCGCGGCAACCCTTCACCGGCGGTGCGGCAGCCGCGATCACGCCGGTCGCCACGCTGGAGCTCGACCACCTCGAACTCCAGTTCGGCCAGTGGTTCGCCGAAGTGATGGCCGGCGCACGGACGCGCCTCGAAGCCGAGAAGGCGGCGACGGCGGTCTGACCGCCGGCGTCCACCGCGACGACCGAGACAGACCAGGGCGCCGTACGATGCGGCGCCCTGGTTCCGCATCCGGCACAGGCAGTCCACCTTCAACAGGCCGCCGAACCTTTCCGGTCGGTCACCGTATGCCGCAGTACGTCTCGTCGAACGACCCCGCCCCGCCACCGGAAAGGGAGACCCCATGGACCGCAAGGAATTCCTGAAGACCGCCTGCGGACTGGGCATGTGCGGCTGCGCCCTGAACCTTTTCGGCACGACCACCCCGCTGCTGGCGGCCGAACCTCCCGCCGAGGATCAGCGGCTGGCGTTGACCCGGTACCAGCTCGCGAAGCTGGTCGGCTTCATGGCCGCCGACGCGCCCGAGGAGACCTGTGCGGGGATCCTCGAGCAGACCGGACGCGAGTGCGCCAAGCTGGGCCGGCTCGGGGCCAGATTCAAGGGCGATCCCGAAGCCTACTTCGCCGTGGCCAAGAAGAATTGGGGCACCGACTTCACGTGGGACAAGGAGAAGGGGATCATCACCGTCACGGTGGCCGAAGGCGACTGCGGCTGCCCGCTGGTCGACATGCAGCGCACGCCGGCGGTCTGGTGCAACTGCTCCGTCGGCTACCAGAAAGAGAGCTTCGAGGCTATCTTCGGCAGGCCGGTCCAGGCCCGTCTCATGGCGTCCAAGCTCGACGGCGCCAAGCGCTGCGTCTTCGAGGTCACGCTGTCGTAGCCGTCCGACAAGCGGGTTGTGTGTGTCCGGCGGTATGATCTGGCGGGCGGTGGAGGTCGTATGCGAATTCTCAACTCGGTGCTCATCTGCGCGCTCCTCGGCGCCGTCCCCGGCCTGGCCGCAGACAAGCCGCCGCGCAACGTGCTGCTGCTGGCCATCGATACCCTGCGCGCCGACCACATGAGCCTGTACGGCTACGCGAAGGACACCACGCCGCGGCTGGACGCCTTCGCCGCCGACGCGACGACGTTCCGGCATGCCTACAGCCCCAGCGCCTGGACCCGCTCGTCGTTCTCCGTCTACTTCACGGGCCTGTCGCCGACGGTGTCCGGATGCCGCAACCAGGACGACGTCCTGGACCGGGACCTGCCGACCCTGGCCGAGCTGTTCCGGGCCCGGGGCTTCGCCACGGCGGGCATCTACAGCAACGACAACATCGGCCCCGCCTTCGGCTTCGGCCGGGGTTTCGACCTGTACGACCACCCCCCTTGCAACAGCGGCTACCCCGACGATTTCCAGGTGACCGACGCCGCCGACGTCAACGAGCGGGCCCTGCGGTGGCTGCGCGAGGAACGTCCCGGGAAGCCGTGGTTCCTCTTCGTGCTCTACGTCGATCCCCACGACCCCTACACGCCTCACCCGGAGTTGGGGTCGCACCTGCCGCCTCGCGGCGAGCCGATCGGCTCGCGCGCGTTCCTCGATCGCCTCGACCGTGCGACCGACGGCCGCCTCGACCACTTCCGCGACGACATCGTCGATCTCTATGACGGCGAAATCGCCTACGTCGACCGGTATGTGGGGGAGCTGCTGGACGCGCTGAAGTCCGCCGACCTGCTCGACGACACGCTCGTGATCGTCACCGCGGACCATGGCGAGGAACTCTGGGACCACGAGGGATACCGCGGCCACGGCCGTTACCTCTACGACGGAGAGGTGCGCGTGCCGCTCATCGTGCGGTGGCCGGGCGCCCTGCCGCTCGGCGGGGTGATCGACCGTCCCGTCGGCGTGGGCGGCGTCTTCGGGACCCTCGCCCGGGCCTACGGCCTCGCCGACCCCGCGACGCTCGCGCCCGGCTTCCTGCGCGACGACGGCGCTCCGATCCCCCTGGAGGTGGACGCGGAAGGAAGCACGCTGCGCGCGCTGCTGGAGTGGCCCTGGAAACTGATCATCAACAAGGACGGACTGGAGCCGCTCCGCGTCCGGCTCTTCGATCTCGCCCGCGACCCGGGCGAGACCCGGTCGCTGGCAGATGCCCAGCCCGATCGCGTGCGCGCGATGTCGGCGCGCCTGGCGAGCATCGCCGCGGAGGACAGCGCGCGCCACGCCGCCATGGAACTCGAAGAGCGGTTGCCTGAACTTTCCGATCGGGAGAAGCGCAACCTGCGCGCGCTGGGCTACGTGCATTGAGCATCCGGCCGGATCGCATGTATATTGGTGCAGACTTAACGGATCGCCGGCACCCGACACGACAGGAGAACCGAGATGTTCGAAGCCAAAGCCTATTCCGCCGCCGGCGCCGCCTCGCCGCTGGCCATGGACACGATCCGGCGCCGCGACGTCACCGAACGCGATGTCCGGATCGAGATCCTCTTCTGCGGGATCTGCCACTCCGACCTCCACACGGCGCGCAACGAGTGGAGCAGCATCATGCCCACGGTCTACCCGGTCGTCCCCGGCCATGAGATCGTCGGCAGGGTCGTTGAGGCCGGGGCGGCGGTCACGAAGTTCGCGGCGGGCGATCTGGTGGGCGTGGGCTGCCTGGTCGACTCGGACCACACCTGCCCCAACTGCCGGGCAGACCGGGAACAGTCCTGCCCCGGGCGGTCTTCACCTACAACTCCCCGGACAGGCACCTCGGCGGGGTCACCTACGGCGGCTACTCGGATAGCATCGTCGTCGACGAGCGCTTCGTGCTGCGCGTCCCGAAGAACCTGGATCTGGCCGGCGTCGCGCCGCTGCTCTGCGCGGGCATCACGACCTATTCGCCCATGCGCCACTGGGGCGTCACCGCAGGCAAGAAGGTGGGCGTGGCCGGGCTCGGGGGTCTGGGCCACATGGGGGTGAAGCTCGCCCGCGCGTTCGGCGCCCACGTCGTGGTCTTCACCACCTCGCCCGGCAAGAAGACGGACGCGCTGCGTCTCGGCGCCCACGAGGTCGTCATCTCCAGCGACGCCGACGAGATGGCGAAGCACGCCGGCAGCTTCGACTTCATCCTGGACACCATCTCCGCGGACCACGACATCAACGCCTACATCAACCTGCTCGCCCTGGACGGCAACCTGACCCTCGTCGGCGCGCCGGAGAAGCCCCTGCCGGTCTCCGCCTTCGGCCTGCTGTTCGGGCGACGCAGCCTGTCCGGTTCGCTGATCGGCGGCATCGCGGAGACCCAGGAGATGCTCGACTTCTGCGGCGAGCACGGCATCATCGCCGACGTGGAGGTCATCCCCATCCAGAAGATCAACGAAGCCTACGAACGGCTGCTGCGATCGGACGTGAAGTACCGCTTCTCGATCGACATGGCTTCGTTGAGGAACGCCTGACCAGCGCGCACCCGACGGCGCCTACCTCGCGAACATGATGCCGATGCCGACCCGGGTGATCGACTCGCGGTAGTCCACCAGGCATTCCCCGTAGCCGTGCGACAGCCTCAGGACCAGGAAGCTGTCCGCGGAGCGGGGCACCGGCAGGCTGTAGCTCAGGGCGGCGTTTCCCCGGCCGCAACCCAGGAACCCGCGCATCGTGAGGTGTGCGAGGTGCCCCTTTCCCGGACGGTAGTACAGGTGGACGTCGCTGTAGCCGAGGTAGTCGGTGATGTCGGG
This sequence comes from bacterium, assembly GCA_016706845.1. Lineage (GTDB taxonomy): Bacteria > Krumholzibacteriota > Krumholzibacteriia > LZORAL124-64-63 > LZORAL124-64-63 > PNOJ01. The sequence continues at coordinate 28,927 of JADJIV010000003.1, read as the reverse complement.
ATTGTCGTCGCCCAGGGCGTCTTCAGGGTTCGCCTTGGCGGGCTCGGGGATGCGGTACCTGAGCTTGAGATAGAGCAGCAGGTTGCCGCGCTGGTACCAGGGGGACAGGTAGAGGAGATTCCAGCTGCGTGAAAAGGGGACCAGTTGGCCGTTCGACTCGTGCTCGAATCCCGCGTCCGCGCCGGCGATGCACTGCGCATACGCGATCGGTGCGGAACGGTAGAAGATCTCGGGGTTGAAGTCGGTGTCGCGGAAGGGAGAGGAGTTGTGGATGTCGTAGGCCTGCCAGAACGAGAGCTGCGAGTAGGCGAGATAGAATTTCGAGCCGAACAGGCGATGCTTCGCGCTCAGCTGGAATACGGCCTCCGTCCGTCGCCCGTGGTACTCCGCGGAGTACGTGAAAGGCAGGACGAAATTCTCCTTGTGCGTCGAGAGACCCGGACCTGTCTCGATGATCGGGAAGTCCGGTGCGGGCGTGATGACGGCGCAGGAAGCCGCAGGCGGGGTTGCGAACAGCGGGACGAGCAGTGCCAGCAGATACGCAGCCGCCGGCGGAGTCCGCAGCATGTTGGCTTCTTTCGACAGGCGCTCGATCCCATGCGAGTGCGCTCGCGGGCGTCGGTCCGGTGACCGAGAGCTGGGGGAACTTAAGCACCGCTCGTCGCGGCGTCAATGATTGGCCGACTAGGGCATGAAGCGGACAACGGAGCTAGATTGGCCGGATCGGACTGTTGCGAGGCGGACTGGTCATCCTCGCCGCGGCCGGTGGAGAGCCCTTTCAGCGGAGGCAGGAACATGTGCACGCGCAAGGCTGTCGTTGGTGTGATGGTGGTGCTGGCGGCCGTGGCGGCGGCGGGGACGGCGTCGGCCCAGATTCCACTGGTGCCCAAGCCGGAGTTCGGCATCAGGGCCGGGCTCAACCTGTCGTCCATCGACACGGACCAGCTCGGCTCGTCAACCCGGTCCGGCTTCGTGGGCGGTGTCTACCTCGATCTCCCGACCTTCCTGCTGCACGTGCAGGCCGAGGCGCTGATCTCCCAGTACGGCTTCGAGGGCGGCACGCCCCTGGGCAGCTACCCGGGCGGCAACGAACTCGAGTATCGCAGCACGTTCCTGCAGGTCCCGGCCCTGCTCGTGATGGCGCTGCCGATGGCCGTGGCGTCGCCGCGCGTCTACGCCGGCCCCGCCATCAACATCCCGCTCAAGAGCGAGGTGAAGCTCGATCACGACTGGTCGGACATCAGGGACGACACGAAGAACGCCTGGAGCCTGATCCTGGGGGCCGGCGTGAAGATCATGAAGATCGGCGTGGACCTGCGTTACGACATCGGCATGACGGCTCTCAACGATCGCCCGGTGGGCGATATCCTCGATGATGCCCTCGATGAGGTCACCGGCGCCGACCAGTACGACGACATCAAGCAACGCACGTTCTCGGTGACGGTCTCGTTCGCGCTGAACTAGCGAGCGGTGGTCTGTCGTTCTTCCGATTTCGACCATTCGGAATCGAAACCGCCGCGTCCGTTCCCCGAGCGCGAGCGCGCGAATGTTGACAATCCTGGTGGAATATTGTGCTAGAATGCACTTCTCGCCCTGCTGCCTTTCCATGACGACTGATCGCCCGAAGATCGTCATCCTGTTCAACTGTAGGGGGGTGCAACATGCGTAACTTCATGATCGTGCTCATGCTCTTGATGTCCACGGCCGTCTTCGCGCAGGATTGTCTGCTTGGCAACACGCAAAACGTCGTCAGCTTCGAGGCTGGCTGGCTCGGTAGCGGCGTCGCGTATGCGCAGTTGACCGATCCTGTCGCGGCCTGTGCCTGCGACCATGGTTTCACCGTCGACGAAGTCCGCATCTCCCTGGTGCTGGACGCCGGAGCGACCGTGCGTCTGATCGCCCAGCTGCTCAAGGTCAACGATGTCGCGGGCTGCGACGTTCCCGGCCAGGTGCTGGCGACATCCGGCGAGCTGCTCGTCGACGGCATCGCGGCTCATGGCCTGTACGAGATCGCCATCCCGTGCGACTTCGAGTGCGCCCTGATGGCGGACAGCTACTTCCTGTCGGTGACGATCCAGGAGGCGAGCGGTGGCGTCGAGTTGCCCTTCACCGGCGGCACGACCGGTGTGCCGGAGAAGCAGGTGCCTGGCGACCCCTGCACCTCCTACCGGAATCCGGGGACGGGCTGGGAGGACCTGATCGGGGCGGGCTTCGGGGGCGGGTTGCCGATCCTGGCCGCGAGCACCTGCTGCTTCGACCCGATCAGCGACGACGACAACAACTGGGGTCGGGTCAAGCGGATCTACTACTAGCCCGGTCCGGCCGGCGTTTCAATCGTAAGCGCGCCGCTGCCGCGGATCGGACAGCAGGTGGTGCAGGCGTACGCGTTCGTCTTGCGGCGTCCAGGTCCCCAGCGCCGTGTGGGTCCGGAAATAGTTTTCCGGAACGGGATGGGTGCCGATCACCACTTCCAGTCCGAACTTGGCCGGGATGAACTCGCGAAACGCCTCCAGCCAGGGGCACGGCGGGTAGCCGACGACGAGCCCCGTGGCGAGGTGGATGACCTCCGCCCCGTTCTTCTTCATCTCTTCAGGGGCATGCTCGATGTTGCCGCCCGGGCAGCCGCCGCACGAGGTGAAGCCGACCAGTTCGATTTCCTCGTCCCGGTAGCGGCTGAAGGCGCCTTCCCGGTTCCGCATCGCGCGCAGGCACTTGCCGCCGGCGCAGTCGGCGTACCGGTCGCAGATCACGATGCCGATCCTCTTCATGACTCCTCCTTGCGCGGTCCGAACACCCAGCGGGAAAAGGGGTTGTTCAGTTGCGACCGTGCGCCGTTTCGCATTGTAGGGCGTGTGTTGCGCTGCAGCCAGGACTATCTTGGAATCCGGACGGCGGCGCGAATCGTCCCTTCGACCGGCACGACCGGGCCTTGCGTCGTCGAGCGGCCCGCGTCGCGGAACAACCGGCCGGGATTTCGAGGAGCACGACATGACGAGTCGCCGACGCGACAGCCGATCGCCGACGGTCCCGACGCCGACCGAGGCCATCCTCGAGAGCATCTCCGAGGGCGTCTTCACGGTCGACCAGGAGTGGATCGTCACGTCGTTCAATCGGGCCGCGGAGGAGATCACCAAAGTGCCGCGTCGGGACGCCATCGGCCGGCGCTGCTCGGAGGTGTTCCGTTCCAACATGTGCGGGGCCGACTGCGCGCTCCAGCAGACCTTGCTGAGCGGCAAGCCCATCGTCGGCAAGGCCGGCTACATCATCGATTCGAACGGGAGGCGGATTCCCATCAGCCTGTCCACCGCCGTTCTGCGCGACGCGGACGGGCGCGTGATCGGCGGTGCGGAGACGTTCCGCGATCTCTCGGAAGTCGAGGAACTGCGTCAGGAGCTCGCGGGCCGGAACCGTGTCGGCGAGCTCGCGAGCCGCAGCCCGCTGATGCTGCGTTTGTTCGAGGTGCTGCCCGCGATCGCCGCCAGCCCGAGCACGGTCCTCGTCCTCGGCGAGACCGGCACCGGCAAGGAACTGGTGGCGCGGACGCTCCATGCGTTGAGCCCCCGCCGCCGCGGGCCGTTCGTCGCCGTCAACTGCGCGGCCCTGCCCGACACGTTGTTGGAGTCCGAACTCTTCGGCTACGAGGCCGGAGCCTTCACCGATGCCCGCAAATCCAAGCCGGGAAGGTTCGCCATGGCCCGTGGCGGGACCATCTTCCTCGACGAAATCGGAGAGATCAGCCCCGCCCTGCAGGTCGGGCTGCTGCGGGTGCTTCAGGAGCGCGTCTACGAGCCGTTGGGCGGGACGCGTTCCGAAGTTGCGGACGTGCGGGTCATCGTGGCGACCAACAAGGACCTGTCCGGGCAGGTGCGGCAGGGCGTGTTCCGGGACGACCTCTACTACCGGGTGAACGTGGTGCGAGTCGAGTTGCCGCCGTTGCGCAGGCGCAAGGAGGACATCCCCCTGTTGGCGGACCAGTTCGTCTCCAGATTCAACCGACTGCAGAACAAGAAGATCGCGGGAGTCGGGATCGAAGCCCTTTCCATCCTGATGGCCCACGACTGGCCCGGCAACATCCGCGAGCTGGAGAACGTCATCGAGCGCGCGTTCATCCTCTGCGCCGACGGGCAGATCGGCGTCGCGCATCTGCCCGCGGAACTGGTCATCCCGGTCGCGCCGGCGGGCACCGGCGGTACCCTTCGCTCGGTCCAGGACATCCTGGAAGCCAGGACCATCAGTGCCGCCCTCGAGCGCAACGCCTTCAGCAGGCTGGCGGCGGCGCGCGAACTGGGCATCCACAAGACGACATTGTTCCGCAGGATCAAGAAGCTGGGTCTCGTCCTGCCCGACCGGGACGGCCGTTCCCACCGTGATGCCGGACAGTAGCGATACCGCTTCGTTCATCAGCCGATGCAATAGCAACATCGCTACTCAGTCGGCTGCCAGCCCTCCTGAGCTTATTCTCTAAGTCAATTATTAACAATGAGATACTCGTCAGTTGCGGCGGCGCTGCCGACTGGCTCCTTCCATGCACCCGATGGCGTTGATGGGGAGGAGTTGAGCCCGCATGACGAAAACGGCTTTCGCGTATTGGGACCAGCGGATCGCGGCGGTGTTCGACTCCGCGCGGCGGATCCACATCGTCGAAGTCGAATCCGGCCGGATCGTCGCCGAATCGCAAGCGACGCTGCCGGAAGACCAGGCGGTCCAGAAGGTGCTCCTGCTGGAGGAGTTGGGGATCGGTACCCTGGTCTGCGGCGCGATCTCGGGACCTCTGCACGGGATGGTCATTTCCTGCGGGATTCGCGTGATCCCGTTCGTGGCCGGTGAACTGCACGATGTCATCCGGGCTTGGCTGAAGGGCGAACTGGAACAGGAGACCTTCACCATGCCGGGTTGTTGCGGGCGCGGTGGCGGGCGCCGCCGCAGGACGTGGAACCCGGCGCAGGAGGCAGACGAAATGAACGGGAAGGGGAGAGCGGGAGGGAACGGTCGCGGACAAGGGCGCAGTGGCGGGCAGGGCCGAGGTGGCGGCGGCCAGGGTCGCGGCCGCATGGGAGGTCCCCAGGCCGCGGGCGTGGCCGGCGACTGCGTGTGCTCGAACTGCGGACATCGTGAGCCGCACGAGCGGGGCGTTCCCTGCATGCAGCGGCAGTGTCCGAAGTGCGGCGCTGCCATGACCAGGCAGTAACGGGCGATTCATCGCCGAGGAGGTTGTGATCATGCCGGGAGGAGATCGTACGGGACCGATGGGGATGGGCGCGATGACCGGTCGCGCGGCGGGATACTGCGTCGGTTCGGGCATGCCGGGATATGCGAATCCGGGCCCGGGTCGGGGAGTCGGCAGTGGGCCCGGGCGAGGGCGGGCTGGTGGCGGCTGGGGTCGCGGCGGCGGTCGTGGTTGGAGGAACGTGGGCCAGGCCGACGCGCTGCGGGTGGAACTCGATCTGGTCAATGCGCGCCTGGCGGCGCTCGAATCGGGTCTGCGCGGCGACGGCGAAGGAGTGAACCGATGAAACTGGTCTTCACGACATCGGGGGACGACCTGGACGCTCCGCTGGACAGCCGGTTCGGTCGGGCGCCCAAGTACCTCCTCTACGATCTCGAAGGCGGGGCCTTCTCCGTGGTCGACAACCGCCAGAACCTGGACGCGGCGCAGGGCGCCGGGATCCAGGCGGCGGAGAACGTGGCCAGGCTGGGAGCATCGGCGCTCGTCACCGGTCACTGCGGCCCGAAGGCCTTCCGCGTGCTGAACATGGCGGGGATCACCGTCTACAACACGGACGCGCCGACGGTCAAGGAAGCCCTGGCGCTGTATCGCGCGGGCATGCTGACCGCAGCCGACGCGGCCGACGTCGAGGGGCACTGGGCATGAGCGGCAAGCGGGTCGCCGGCGAGTCCGGGCGCGTGCGCCCTCGGGGCGCCCCATGATCATCGCGGTGGCATCCGGCAAGGGCGGCACGGGCAAGACGACGTTGGCGGTGAACCTGGCGGAAGCGTTCGGTTCGCGCGTGCAACTCCTGGACTGCGACGTGGAAGAGCCCAACGATCACCTGTTCCTGGGGGGGGACTGGGCCGGGGAGGAGGTCGTCACCATCCCGGTGCCGAAGGTGGACGAGAACCTCTGCAATGGCTGTGGAGAATGCAGCCGGTTCTGCCAGTGCCACGCCATCGCCGTGTTGGCGACCGGGCCGCTCGTGTTTCCCGAGATGTGCCACGGTTGCGGGGGGTGTGCGCGGATCTGCCCGACAGGGGCCATCACCGAGACGGGGCGGCGCATCGGCGTCGTCTCGAGGTTGCAGTCGGGCCACATCGAACTGATCCACGGGTGCCTCGATGTCGGGGTGGCCACGGTGCCGCCCCTCATCCACGCCGTCAAGGCGCGTCTGCAGCGCGGTGTCCCCGCCATCCTGGATGCGCCTCCGGGCACCTCCTGTCCGGTCGTCGCGACGCTCAGGGGAGTGGACTATGTGGTCCTGGTCACCGAGCCGACGCCCTTCGGGCTGCACGATCTCGGGCTCGCCGCGGACATGGTGCGGGCTCTCGGATTGCCCTTCGGTGTCGTGGTCAATCGCGTGGGGATCGGCGACGACAGGGTGCACGTGCATTGCCGCCGGCAGGCCATCCCCATCCTGGCCGAGATTCCCGAGGATCGGCGGATCGCCGAGGTCTATTCCCGGGGGGGGGTGGTCGTGCGGGAGTTGCCGGAATACCGGGCCCTGTTCTCGGACCTCAACGAGAAGATCGCGCAACTGGCACAGCCGGCCGGAGCCGCGGACGGCGACGGCCCGCGAGTGGGAGCCCGGACATGAACACTGATCAGTATCGGCACCTCTATGGACCGGTTCCATCGCGGCGTCTCGGTCGATCGCTCGGGATCGATCTCGTGCCGTTCAAGTCCTGCACCTATGACTGCATCTATTGCCAGCTGGGGCGCACCACGCACAAATCGCTCGAACGCAAACCCCACGTCGCGGTCGAGACGATCCTGGCCGAGCTCGAGAGGAAGCTGGCCGAGACGGACCTGCCCGACTACATCAGCCTCGCGGGTTCCGGGGAGCCGACGCTCAATGCTGGAATCGGCGAGCTCGTCGCCGGAATCGCCCGGATGACGAAGGTCCCGGTGGCCGTGCTGACCAACGGTTCCCTGCTCTGGCGGCGCGACGTGCAGGACGAGCTGCTGGAGGCCGATCTCGTGCTGCCCTCGCTGGATGCCGGCGACGAACGGTTGTTCCGGTATGTCAATCGCCCCCACCCGGATCTCGGGTTCAAGCAAGTCATCGACGGTGTGGCCGACTTCACCAGGCGGTATACGGGCGAGGTGTGGCTGGAGGTGCTCCTGCTTGCGGGGGTGACCGGACTCCCGGCCGAGGTCGAGAAGATTACGGCCGTCGCCGGCCGGATCAAGCCGGCGCGGGTCCAGTTGAACACGGCGTCCCGGCCGCCGGCGGAAGAATTCGCCTTCCCGCTCATCCCCGCCCGACTGCGCGGTTTCCGGGCGGCCTTCGTGGGCAAGGTGGACATCATCGGCGACATCGGGCCTGCCGCCGCAACCGCGCGGGCCATCACTCCGATCAAGGACGTGGATGTCATGGGGTTGCTCAGCCGACGCCCCTGCACCGCATCAGATGTGGCGACCGGCCTCGGCATCCATATGAACGAGGCGCTGAAAATCCTCGATGCGCTCCTCGCGGCGGCCGTGATCACGACGGTCATCGTGGGGGGGCGGACCTATCACACCGTCGCCGCCGCGCCGGGGAAGGGCGCGGGCGCATGAAGGAACTCGTCGTCATCAGTGGCAAGGGCGGCACCGGCAAGACCAGCATCACGGCCTCGCTCGCCGTTCTGGCGACGCGTCCGGTCATCGCCGACTGCGACGTGGATGCGGCGGACCTGCATCTGGTCCTGTCGCCCAGGATCAGCGAACGTCACGAATTCCACAGCGGCCATGAAGCCGTGATTCTCGAGGATTCGTGCAGCGGTTGCGGCACCTGCCTGGAGGCCTGCCGTTTCGGGGCGGTGATCAGTGACGTCGATGCGACGGGGAGGCTTCGTTGCACGATCGATCCCTTCGCCTGCGAGGGGTGCGGCCTGTGCGTCAGGTTGTGCCCGCGGCAGGCCATCGCATTCCCGGAACGGGCCTGCGGCGAGTGGTTCGTTTCGGAAACCCGCTGCGGCCCCATGGTGCATGCCCGGTTGGGGATCGCGGCCGAGAACTCGGGCAAACTGGTCTCGACCGTCCGGAGGGAGGCCCGCCGCATCGCCGAGCAGGAGCAGCGGTCCACGATCCTGGTGGACGGGCCACCCGGTATCGGGTGTCCGGTGATCGCCTCGGTGACCGGGGCCTCGCTCGTGCTGGCCGTGGCGGAGCCCTCCGTGTCCGGGGAACACGACCTCGAGCGGATCAATGCCCTCGCGCGACACTTCGGCACGCCGATCGCGGTCTGTGTCAACAAATGGGACCTCAATCCGGAAATGACGGAGCGGATCGAATCTCGGGCGCGGCAAGGAGGTATGCGGGTGGTCGGGCGCATCCGCTACGACCGCGCGGTCACCCAGGCCCAGATGCAGGAGCGGGCGGTTGTGGAGACCGACGCTGCGTGCGCCCCGGACATCCTGGACGTCTGGCGGCAACTCGATTTGTGATGGCACGGAACCCGACACCCAACAAAAGGACGAACGAATGAAGATCGCGATACCCATGGCCGACGGGAAGTTCTCGATGCACTTCGGCCACTGCGACAGCTACGCGCTGTTCGACGTGGACCCCACGGACAAGACGATCCTGCGGCGCGAAGACATCGACGCCCCTCCGCACGTGCCGGGACAGTTGCCGCCCTGGTTGGCGCGTCACGGTGCGGAACTGGTCATCGCCGGCGGCATGGGGCAGCGCGCCCAGCAACTCTTCGCCCAGGATGGCATCCGCGTGGTGCTGGGCGCTGCGGCGGCGACTCCGGAGAGCCTGGTGGGGGACTACCTCGCGGGGACATTGCAGACATCGCAGAACATCTGCGATCACTGAAGGGGGCCGAGTCTCCGGGTACCCGCGACGTCCTGTGGGACGGCCGATCCTGGGATGGTCGCCTGGCCGCATCGGGCAGGTGCGTCTGCCGGCTGGTGTGCGGACATCACATGGAACCGTCAATCCCCCCTGGAGTCCTCGAACGAGATCTCGTCGGATAACTCGTTCGCGTCGTCGTCCCGGTGGGGAAAGTGCTCCCGCAGCTTCTCGCCGATCCGCGCGATCCCCGCCTCGATGCCGCCGGCGAAGTCGTCCGCCGCGAACCGCGCGGCCATCAGCGCCGCCACGTCCTGCCAGAAGCCGTCGCCGACCTGCCGGTGCAGCTGCTCGTCCCCGACGATCGCGAAGCGCCGCGCCCGCACCGCCAGGTAGACCAGCACGCCGTTGCGCTCGCCGGTGGCGTGCATCCCCATCCTGCCGAACAGCTCCCGCGCCCGCAGGTAGGGGTCGCCGCCGGACGGCTCGCCCTTGGGCACGTCCCGCTCGACGTGGAAGCGGATCTCGCCGCTGGTGCGCTGCTCGGCCGCGTGGATGGCCGCCACGATCCGCCGCTGCTCGTCGCGGCTGAAGAACTTGCGGGGCACGCTGCTGCGATTCGCCATGTCACCAACCTCCGCTCGCGCCGCCGCCGCCGCTGAAGCCGCCGCCGCCGCTGAACCCGCCGCCGCCGCCGCCGCCGCCGAACCCGCCGCCGCCCCAGCCGCCGCCACGACCGCCGCGGCCGCTGGACATCGCCGAGGCGACGATCAGCGGGCCGAGCCAGCGGCTGCGGCCCGCGCCGCCGCCGCCGATCAGCGCGAGCAGGATCAGGGGCAGCAGCAGGCCGCCGAGCCCGCGGCTGCGGCGCCCGCTCGCTTCGCGGGGCGTCTGGCCGAACTGTCCCTGGGCCAGCGGGTCGTCCGGCGCCAGGCGCTGGGCCACGCGGACCATGACCAGCGCGAAGCGCCGGAAGGCCTGGTCGGAGGGGATCTCCTGCATCTCCCGGATGATGTTGCGCGAGACCGCGTCGGTCAGGCGCTCCTCGTTCTCGTAGGCCACCTCGAGGCGGGAGGCCCGCTGGCGCGGGAACACCGCGAACAGCACGCCGTCGAGCCGCTCGCGGCTGCCGATCTTCCAGTGCTCGAACAGGCGGTTGACGTAGTCGGCGATCTCGCCGTCGAGCTCCGGCAGCACGGCGATCACGAACTGGATGCCGGTGCGCCGGTGGAAGGCCTCCAGCTCGTTCGCGAGGGCCGCCGCCTCCTCGCGCGAGACCACGCCCACCCCGTCGGTGAAGTAGGTGGACGGCGGCGGCGGCAGCTCGGCGGCGGCCGCCGCCGCCAGCAGCATCAGCGCCAGCAGGGGCGGCCACAGGCGTCGCCTCAAGGAGGGTACGGCTTTCCCGAATCTCGACATCGCGCCTCCCGGTGCTGCGCCAGGCGCCCGCACCCTAGAACTTGACCTCGGGCGCCTTCGCGGCGCCTTCGCTGGCCTCGAAGTAGGCCCGCTTGTCGAAGCCGAACATGCCGGCGATCACGTTGGCGGGGAAGCGCCGCGTCTGCGTGTTGTAGTTCTGGGCCATCTCGTTGAAGCGGCGGCGCTCGACGGCGATGCGGTTCTCGGTCCCCTCGAGCTGGGACTGCAGCTCCAGGAAGTTCTGGTTGGCCTTGAGGTCGGGGTACTTCTCGACCACGACCATCAGGCGCGACAGGGCGCCGCTGAGGCCCTCCTGGGCCGTCTGGAAGCGCTGCAGGAACGCCGGGTCGTTCAGGTTCTCGGGCGTGGCCTCGACCGTGACCTTGGTGGCCTCGGCGCGGGCGCGGATGACGGCCTCGAGCGTCTCGCTCTCGTGGGCGGCGTAGCCCTTGACCGTGTTGACCAGGTTCGGGATCAGGTCGGCCCGGCGCTGGTAGACGTTCTCCACGTTGCTCCACTGGCCGTCGACGCCTTCCTGCAGGCCGACCAGGGAGTTGTACTTGCCGACCAGGGAGAACGCCACCACGGCGATCAGGGCCAGCACACCGATCAGGACGAGTAATCCTCGGGACATGTCAACCTCCTGCAGTGCGGGTCATTCGATGATCGACAGAGTGAATTGATCGTCAGGTTGCACCCTTTCCGCAACCTCCATCCCCTCGACCACCCGGCCGAACACGGTGTAGCGGCCGTCGAGATGGGGCTGCGGCGAAAGACAGACGAAGAACTGGCTGCCCTCGGTGTCCTTGCCGGAGTGGGCGATGCCGACGGTCCCGCGCAGGAACGGCCGGCTGCTCCACTCGCTGCGCAGGGTGTAGCCGGGGCCGCCCCAGCCGGTGCCGCCGGGGTCGCCGCCCTGGATGACGAAGTCGGGCACGACCCGGTGGAACGTCCCGCCGGCGAAGAAGCCCTCGCGCGTCAGCTGCACGAACGACGCGCAGGTGCGCGGCGCGGCGCCGGTCTCCAGGGCGATCGTGAACGTGCCGCGGGGCGTCGTGCAGAGCAGGCGCGGCGCCTTGTCCGGCAGTGCGGCCGTGGTCTGCCCGGGGTCGCGCACGGCGGCCGGCATGGTCTCCAGCAGGCTGGCCTCGCTCGGGATCAGGGCCGGCGCGGTCATCATCAGCGCGGCGGCGGCGGCGCGGGCCTCGCTGCGCACCTGCAGGCGGTCGTGGTCGAAGCCCTGTTCCAGCAGCGCGACGGTGCGGGCGCGCAGGGAGTCGGGCACGGCGAAGCTCGTGTCCGCTGCGAAGGTCGTGAGCGCCTGCAGGACGCCGCGCCGGACGTCGACGCCGGCGAGGCCGTCGGCCCGCGCCCAGGCCCGCGACAGCACGCCGAGGTTGCGCGCCGAGGGGTAACCGCCCAGCAGCCCGCAGGCCGACGCCGAGGCGTAGGGATCGTGGCCCAGAGCTGCCCGGCGTAGGGCCGACTCCACGGCTTCGCCGGCGCGGGCCTTCGCCTCGGGCGTGTGGGATTCCTGCCGGATGCGGTCCAGCGCCGCGGGCAGGGCCTCCAGGGCGACCAACTGCAGGCGCGGCGGGGCGGTGGCCAGATCCCCGCAGCGCGCTGCGATCTGGTCGGGATCCAGCGCGTGGCGCACCAGGGCGTCCCAGACCGCTTCCTGCACCAGGGGATGGGTGTCGGCGGCCAGGGCGGGCCAGAACGGCAGGTCCTGGACGCCGGCGCCCCGCAGCGCGACGCAGGCGCGGACGGCCGCCGCGCGCACGACCGGCTCGGTCACCGACGGCGCGCAGCCGGTCTGCGCCACCTGCAGCAGGCGCAGCCGCCAGACCGGCAGCAGGCTGTCGCGCAGGCGAGCCTCGACCGGCAGGGGAGCGTCGGCCGCGACCTCGGCCATGGCCTCCAGCGCCGTGCGGGCCACGTGGGGGTTGGGGCTGCGCGCGCCCTCGCCGAGCTGCCCCACCAGGGGCTGGGCGTCGGCGCTGTCGCGCAGGGCCGCGGCGCCGAGCCGGCCGAAGCCGCGCAGGCGGGAGATGTCGATCCGCGCGCGGTCGCGCTGCGTGAAGCGTCCCGGGTCCTCGCCGCCGGCGACCAGGCCCGCGAAAGCGGTCGGGCCGCCGAGCGCAGCCAGGGCGCGGCAGGCGTGCACCCGCACCTGGGCGTCGAGGTGGTGCGCGAAGGGCGCGACGTCGGCCGCGAGGGACGGCACCGGCACCTTCTCCGCGCAGCGCAGGACGCGCCACAGCACGTCGACTTCGGGACGTTCCAGGCCGCCGCGGATGGCGTCGGCCAGGGCCGTGGTGTCGGCGTCGGCAGCGCGGTCGCGCAAGGCGTTCCAGGCCAGCGCCGCCTCGTCGCGCGTGCCGTCGCGGGCGACGGTCATCAGTGCGGCGCCGTCGTTGCGCACGCGCGCCAGCGCGAACAGCACGGACCGGCGGACCTCGGGGCCGTTGCCCGCGAGGGCGCCGATCAGCGGTCCGGCGGCCGACGCGTCGCCGACCAGGCCCAGGGCCTCGGCGGCCGCGGCGCGGATGGTGGGGCTGGCGTCGGTGAGGCCGGCGATCAGTTCGGTCAGGACGCCGGTGCGGCCGATGCGGCCGGCGGCGCGCATCGCGGCCAGCCGGACGTGGGCGTCGCCGTCGCGCAGGAAGGCGGACAGGGAGTCGGCGTCGGCCAGGCGGCGGTCCTCCCAGCGCAGCAGGACGCGCTGCTTGGCGGCGCGGTCGGCCGGCGGGGAGCAGCCGGCGGCCAACGCGACGGCCGCCGCGAGCAGCAGGATCGATGTCGGGACCCGTCGCATGCCGTTCCTCCGGTTCGGGGCCACCCTACCCTAGCATCCCCCCGCGGCGGTGTCCACGCCGCGACCTTTGGCTGCCGGGGTTCCCGTCGCTACACGGCGGCCTCCGTTGCGCCCTAGAACGAGATTTCGAATGACTCGCCGGGAATCGCTGCGTGTGAACCCGACAGTGGGATGGTCACAGCCAGACCCCAGCCGGGGGCGGCGTCCGCGGGGGAGAGCCGCTGCGGCAGCGGTTCCACGCTCGCTCCGAGCCCGGCGACGTAGCAGGTGAAGGAGCGGGCAGGATCGGAGATTCTCCTGACCCTCACCTTGTCGCCCAGGTGCAGGTCGGAAATCCCTCGTTCCGGGACATAGGCCAGCAGTCGGGTCGATCGCGGATCCACGATCGAGAGCAAAGGCTCACCTGCGGCGGCTACCTCGCCGTCCTGACGGAAGATTTCGGCGACCCGGCCGTCGATCGGCGCTCTCAGCGCGCACTCGAGGATTGCCAGATTCACCATCTCGATCTGTGTTTCCTGGACCTTGATCGCGCTCTCCAGGGGTTTCAGCTGGACCACCGGATCCAAGCGGCCGGTCACGGTGCTGCCTAGGTACTTCCGATACCTGGCGTCGGCGTCCAGGGTGGCAGCGAGCAGGATGGCTGCGGTCGAATCGAGGCCGGCGACCTTCTCGCTGAGCGCCTCAAAGGCGATGCGGTCCGCGTCCAACTCCGCCGCGGAGATCAGGTCGTTCGCCGCGAGCTGGCGCGACCGGTCCAGGTTGAGCTCCAGGCCCTGCAGGCTGATACGGTTTGCCGCCAGATCGGCCAGGGCGGCGAGGTGCTCCAGGTGGATGCTCGAGGCATCGCGGGGCGAAGCGGCGCAGATTCGTTAGTTGTTCCGCCTCCTGCCCGGCGGCGTCGAATTCCCAGCGCGTCTGCTCCCGGACGAGTTCGTGGGCGAGGCGCTCCAGTTCGGCCTGGGCTGCCTGCAGTTGCAGGCGAAGACCGTCGGTTTCGAAGATCGCGACGATCTGCCCCCGCGACACGTCTTCGTTGAGCGTCACGGCGAGCCGCTGCAGGCGGCCGGCGGACTCCGAGGCCACGCTGTAGCGGATTTCTTCCGCGACTCCCGTCACGGTGAGACCCGACTCCTGCCGGAGGTAGAGGGGCAGCGCCGCGGCCAGGACGCCCAACCAGACCAGCAGCGGCGCCCGGCGCCGCAGACGGCACTTCAGGCTGTCCCGGGTGGAGATCCGGAACGGGACCGGGCATGCGGGCGATTTGTTCATCAGGGAGTCGCCTCCGTATCCTGCATGAGAAGGGAGAGGCGGCTCACTGCGGCCAGTCCTTCGATCTCCGCCACCAGCGGCGCCGCGTAGCGGATGTCGAGCAGCCTGATCTGGTAGGACATTTCCAGCGTCGGGCCGCCCTCCGCCTCCCGGATGTGCAGGAGGTTGAACGCGTCGCAGTACCGGTTCAGGATCCCGCCGACGACGTCCGCCTGGTTCCCGTCTACGGGGACGTGGAGGCGCAGGAGGCCGTCGTGATGCAGGGGGTTGCCGAATTTGACGGTCGCGAGATAGAGCAGAACGAGACAGATCACCACCGTGCCGATGGTTCCGGCCAGGATGTTGCCCGTGCCGACGGCGATCCCGATCGCGACCGCGAAGAACAGGAACACCGTGTCGTTGGCGTCCTTGACCGGCGTCCGGAACCGGATCAGGGCCAGGGCGCCGAAGAGGCCGAACGCGCGGGCGACGTTGTTGCCGATGACCATCATGACCAGGGCCACGATCAGAGAAAGGATGACCAGGGAGCGCGCCATGGTGCCGGAGTAGGAAATGCCGCGATGCGTCCGGAGGTAGACCCAGGCGATGCCGTGACTGAGCAGAAAGGCTGCGAGCAGGCCGAGGATGACGGCTCCCACCGCCAGGGCGCCGCCGCCCTCCCTGTAGCCGAGCATGCTGTTCAGGATTCCGCTCATGACGCCATGGCCCTGAACCGGGTGATCGGCAGCGAATCTTCGGCCATCGCCCGTTGGATGCAGTGTCCGTACTTCGAGTAGGATCTCTTCTCGAGCCGGAAGCGCTGGACGAGCTGGGCCACCCAGCCGGGGAAGGACCCGTCGAACTTCACTTCCAGGATCACCAGCCTGGTTTCCACCGGTCGCCAGGAGGATGCCCGGACCGGCCCGCCGCCGTCGTCGGCGGGAGCGCACACGAGGCCGCGGTCCATGGTGACCCGGACGTCGGTGTTGATCGTCCCCACGTAGGCTTCCCTGCGGTACCTGACCCAGACCATGGGCCGGGCGCGCCAACGGGCGACCCAGCCGGCGAACTCCTCGCAACAAGCCTGTTGATCGCTCTTCGGGAATCGAAGATCCGGGACTCCGCCGTCCAGGATCGCGGCCGTGGCGTCCCTGCAGATGCCGGCCCGGCTCTTCAGGACCAGCCCGTTGAACCGCTTTTTGATCTCCAGGAACACCGGCGAATCCGGAGACTCCTCATAGTGCCGGATCCGCAGCTTGATCCTGTTCAGTTGGCCCTCCACGGTCTCCCGGTATAGCCTCAGATCGGGCGCATCGAGATAGAGGCTCGTGATGTCGTAGCTCAGGTCCGGACTCGCGGCGGCGTGGGGATCCGGCACGACGTAGGGTCGGGCGAAAGCGCGGATCCCCGCCGCCTGGTCCTCGCCGATGAGATACTTGCACTCGTACCGCCGGAACCGGGTCTGGATGTCCGATACGCAGTTGTCTGACAAGGCCATTGCGTCCGCCTGTTCCCTGGTTGATGACCGCGGAGGCCCGGTTTCCCCGGGCCGGCTTCAGCGCACGAGAGTGAGCCGTCCCGTCAGGGACTCCCCGTCGAACGACAGGCGGGAGAAGTAGACGCCCGAGGCGAGGGGGTCCCCGCTCGGATCGGTGCCGTCCCAGGCGACACGGTGTAGGCCCGCCGGCAGGGGTTCGTCCGTGAGACGGGCGACCACTCGGCCCTTGACGTCGAAGACCTCCAGCAGGACTTGCCCGCCACGCGGGATCTCGAAGCACAGCGACGTCTGCGGGTTGAAGGGGTTCGGGAAACCAGGCAACAAGCGCAGTCGACCGCTTGTCGCCCCGGGAACGTCGATGGTGCCGCTGTTGCCGGCGCCCGGGGTCGGCATGGAGAAGAAGGTCCAGGCCGCTGCGCCGTCCGTCGCGCGGCCCTCGCTGACGTTGCCGCTCTGGACGCCGAAGACGTGGCTGTCGATCTCCTCGTTCCCCGCCGCCAGGCGGCCGAACAGGGCGATCGACTCGCCGCTGCCGCTGAGCTTGAAGTTCGCGTGCAGGGGCCCGTCGGCCGCGTCGTCGTCGCACCAGACCAGCATGAAGCCACCGGCGGCGAGGACGGTGTCGGGGAAGGCCCACTGCGTCGGCAGCGTCATGTCGTCTGTCAGGAACAACCCGCCCATCGCGACCGCGCCGGGACCGGGATTGTAGATTTCGACCCAGTCCTCGTACTCGCCGGCCTCATCCCGGAGGCCGGTCGTGTTCAGGGCCAGGAACTCGTTGATGAAGAGGTTGACGGCTTCGGGCTCCACGGTGTTCTGGTTCGTCGCGCCGGGGGTGGCCACGCTCAGCAGGCCCCAGTCGCCCGTGCCGTGCGGCCACCGGCCCCAGCTCACGTCGGAGCCCAGTGCGGGGAAGGTGACCTGGTCGATGATGACGGCGCCCTGCGTCAGGAAGACGTCCTCGCCGTCGGCGTCGAGTTTGAACGGCGCGTGGAGGGGACCTTCGCCCGGCTCTTCGTCGGCCCAGACCAGCACGACGGCGCCGGGGGCGAGCGTGATGTCGGGAAACGCGAACTCCGGCGTGCCCTCCAGGTGATCGGTCAGACCCAGCCCGCTCAGGTTGATGGAGACGGCGCCGACGTTGGCCACCTCGATCCAGTCGTCGTAGTCGCCCGCATTGTCGGCCAGCGTGCTGTTGTTGCTGGCCATGACCTCGTTGAGCACAAGGCCCGTGATGGGCGTCCAGGCGCCGATCTGGCTGAGAAGGTAGGTGTTGCGCGCGTTGATGAAGGTTTGCAGGGCCGGGATGGTGCGGCCTGGAGGCGGGCCGAAGGAGGCGACGACGTTCGAAGTCATGCACGCCTCGAACTGGGCGTTCGTGAACATCTTGTTGGGATCGGCGGTCACGTAGGACCGGATCAGGTTGCGCAGGGTCGTCATGCGGGCGATGAGGGTGGCCGGCACCGCGGCGCCCGCCATCAGCTTCTTCATGTGGCCGCGGTACACGTCCGCGTAGGCGCTGACGCTCCTGAGGCGGCTGGCCAGGGGCCGGGCCTCTCCGGACATGGTGTTCACCCAGTAGGGGCTCAGCTGCTGGAGCTGGGTCGTGGACAGGTTGTACTGGTTGAAGATGCCCCACGCCTCGTTCTGGTCCCACTTGGTGAAGACGAAGCGGTCATCCAGATCGCGGTGGTAGAAGTAGTAGTTGGCGCAGCGGCCGACGTAGCTGTCCAGGTTGACCGTGAAGTTGTCCACGGCCAGCATGGCCATCGCCGAGTTGACGTCGAGACGGTTGTGCAGGCTGTCCGGCAGGGCGGCGAGGGACGTGTTGTTGAGCTGGGTGACGAAATCCACCAGGTCGGACCAGTCGTTGGCGGTCTCGTTGGTTTTCAGCTCATAGTCGTCGTAATAGGCGGACTCGGCGGCGCCCAGGTACTCCAGGGTCCCGTAGGGTTCCCCTTTCCACAGATTGCCGTTCTCGCCGGCACCCCAGCGGCTTTCGATGAATTCCTGGTCCTGCTGCTCGACCAGCAGGTAGAGGCCCCAGTAGGTGCCGTTGATGTACAGGGCGGCGTAGTTCGTGCGGCAGGTGGCCATCCCATGGCCTCCGCACAGCTCGTACACCGCCTTTTCACGGACGAAGCTCGGATCGAGGAAGCAGTTGTTCAGGCTGAGCTTGTCCAGTCCCTCGATCTCCTGCCCGGCCACGAACTCGTCGATGTCCAGCTTGAAGGACTTCTTGAGCCCGTAGTACTGCCAGTAGCTGCTGTTGCCCTTGAAGCGGACGCCGATCGAGGCCAGGTGTGTCGATCCCCAGTCGAAGGAGGCCTCCAGGTACGGCGGGTCGTCGTAGTCCTCGAAGTTGGCCGTCAGGATGTTCCACCAGTCGGTCTGCGTGAACGTCAGCCGGATCTCATGGACCGCGTCCCCGTCGAACAGAGGATGGGACGCCGGGATCAGGGCCGCGCCGGCCGTGCTGCAGGTGATCGCGAGCATGATCGCGACGAGGATGGGGATCGAGGTCAGTCTCATGGTGCCGCGCTCCGTTGGTTCGAGGCATGACGGGTCCGATGGTCGCATATCCTGCCAAACGGACGAGTCCGGCATTCCTTTCGGTGGGATTTCGAGGAGTCGGAATTCGGCACGCGGCGCCGGCGGGGGGCATCACCGGACCACAG
Organism: bacterium; assembly: GCA_016706845.1. Lineage (GTDB taxonomy): Bacteria > Krumholzibacteriota > Krumholzibacteriia > LZORAL124-64-63 > LZORAL124-64-63 > PNOJ01. The sequence goes on along the minus strand of JADJIV010000003.1, from coordinate 10,271 downwards.
ACGGCACAGCCGCACCCGATGGTGCGGCTGTGGCGGGGCCGTCGGGCCGGGAGAGCCGGACGCCGCTACCTGGGCGGCGGCCTGTTGCGGCCGGGGGGTCCTTGGGGAGCGCTGTGGATCGTCGGCGCGACCTCGGCGAAAAGCCGTCGCTGCTGCGTCGTCAGCACGGCGGCCTCGTCTACCAGCATCACCGCCGACAGGGAATCCACCCGGGCGCGGGCGGCGCCGGCTGCAGCGGTCAGTTGAATGAAGCGACCGGGATCGAATTCGGCCGCGGCATAGACCGCGGACAGCTTGCGGCCGGCGTCGTCGGCGTCGGCCTGGAGCCGGGCCAGTTGAGGCGCATGGCGTTCGAGGACGGCGCGGACGGCCTGCTGTTGCTGCGCGTCGAGATCCAGGTGCTGGGTCATTCCCCGCACGTGTTCGTCGACGATCTGTCCGGGCCCGGGGCGGGGGCCGGGTTCCTGGTCGCGGCCTCCGTCGGGTTCGTGCCGAAGCCCTGGCACCGCCGGATTCGGACGGTGGATCAGGGTCGTGGTGATCAGGCCCGCATTGAGGCCCAGGGACGCCGCCAGCAACAGGTAGACGATGGTTTTCGACATGGTGGCCTTCCTCATTCCCGGCCGTTCAGGTAGACGGCCAGCAACGGCGAGGTAGCGCTGCCGTTCCATACCGCCACCGTCCCTGACGCCGCCGGCGCGGCGCTGGTGGCTTCGGAGTCGAACTGCACGGGCCCGATCAGGATTCCCAGGACCACGCCGATCGCGCAGGCCGTGACCCCGAAAACGGGGCGGAAGCCGGGCTCGCGCACTTGCCCTGGCCGTACGCGCGGCCAGACCGGGCGGGGCAATTCGGGCGTCCGGACGTCCGTCAACAGCCGGACCACCCGTTCCAGGTCGGACAACTCGGACCGGCAGGCTTCACAGCGCCCGCAGTGGGCGGCCACGCCGGCGGCCGCCGACGGCTCCAGTTCGCCGTCGCGGTAGGCCTGCAGCACATCGCCGGTCGGGTGATCGGTACCGCTCATGTTTCATCCCTCCGGAAAACAGGGTCCCGTCTCAGCGTGGTCATCGCCCGGTGCAGCAGCATCTGGACCGAGGACACGGAGGTCCCCATGGCGTCGGCGATCTCCTGGTAGCTCAGGTCCTGGTACTGCTTGAGCACCAGGGCCTGACGTTGGCGGTCGGGGAGACGGGCGACGGCCCCCTGAACCAGGTGCCGTTCTTCCCGGCCGGTCAGACGCGCGAGGGCGTCGGGATCACCCGCCGGCGTCTCTGCCTGTTCCGCCGTCAGCGGGAGCCAGCGCAGGATCTTGCGCCGTCGCAGGCGGCTGCGCGCCAGGTTGCCGGCGATGCGGAAGAGCCAGCTCTGGAACTTCCCGTCCGGCCGGTAGCGTCCCGAGGCCTTGATCATGCTGATGAAGGTGTCCTGACACAAGTCCTCGGCTTCCTCCGGCGACCCCAGCATGCGGACCAGGAAGGCGAACACCGGGCGCTCCCAGCGCTCGACCAGAACCCGCAGGGCGTTCTCGTCGCCCGCGATCTGGTCCACCATCAACTCGTCATCGGTCCTGTGCGTCATGCCGTCGTTCCCACCCAACGCCCGGGTGGGGAATTCCTTTCGGGAGGCCGTCGTTTTCAAGCGGCCGCAGCCCACCTTAAGCCATGCTTGCGCGACGGTCAAAGTCCGACCATGAGAAATGGGTTGTGCCGTTGAAAGTGTGTCCGGCCCGGATGATGCCCGAGGCCAGACATGCACAACAACGATCCGGGCTTCGTCCCGCCCCACTGCCCCAACCCCAACTGCCCTTATCACAAGCAGTTGACCGCCGGCTGGCGCTTCAAGCGCATCGGCTACTTCCGTAGACAACTCAGCCCAACGCGTATCCAGCGGTTTCTCTGCCTCCACTGCCGCCGCTCCTTCAGCACCCAGACCTTCGCCACCTCCTATTGGCTCAAGCGGCCCGACATCCTCACGCAGCTGCTGACCAAGACCACCGGCTGCATGGCCAACCGCCAGATCGCCAGGGATCTGCACGTCGCCCCCTCGACCATCGACCGCCAGCTCAGCCGCCTCGGCCGACACTGCCTGCTCTTCCACACCCAGCTCATGCAGTCGGCCAAACCGGTCGACAAGTTCGTCATCGACGGCTTCGTCACCTTCGAGCAGTCCCAGTACTGGCCCTTCCACCATCACCTGGCCGTGGAGAAGGACACCGACTTCCTGCCCTACTTCACCGACAGCGAGGTGCGCCGCAGCGGCAGGATGACCAAGGCCCAGAAGCGCAAGCGCAAGCGCCTGGAGAAGACCCACGGCAGGCCGGATCCCAAGGCCGTGTACAAGGACATGAAGCATCTGCTGGAGGTGGTGACCGGCGGTCAACGGCGGGTGACGATCCTGAGCGACGAGCACCAAACCTACCCGAGGATCCTGAAGGTGTTGCCCTGCGAGTCGACCCACCTGGTGACCTCGAGCAAGGAACGGCGAGACGCTGGCAATCCGTTGTTCCCGATCAACTTGGCAGACCTGCTGATCCGCCACAGCAGCTCGAACCACAAGCGCGAGACGATCGCGTGGTCGAAGCGCCGGCAGGCGAGCGCAGAGCGGTTGGCGGTGTTCCTGGTGTGGCGCAACTACATGAAGGGTCGGCGGGAGAAGGAGCGCGGGAGCCCGACGCCGGCGCAGGCGCGGGGAATGCTCGAGCAGCGGGTCAGCGTACGTGAGCTATTGGAGAGGCGGTTGTTCGTGAGCCGCATCGGGTTGCCGGCGCGATGGGCCGAGTACTACTGGCGTAGGATCAGCACGCGGGTGCTGCCGCGGCAGCGGCGGCACGAGTTGAGCTACGCGATGTGATGGGCTGGAAAGAGAACCGGCCGCGCCTTTGCGTGGCGCGGCCGGACACAGTATCGACGGCACAACTCGAGAAATGACCGAAAGGAACCTGGATCCCGCTGGTTCGGTCATCGAGCGCAGCATGGGAACGGCGCCGGCCTCGAGTCCAGGGAGTGCACGCACATGAGGAACACGAACCTGCAGACCACGGGCGCGCTGGCCGCGCTGCTGATTCTCCTGACGGCCGGTGCTCCGGGCTGCGCCGACGAAGCCGCTGCCCCGGCCGACGGGATTGTCGATCCGATCGTGTCGGCCGGCGCCTATGCGATCGTCGACACCGGACAAGACGCCTGCTTCGGCGATCAGGACGAAATCGTAGCCCCCGCCGCCGGCGAGGCGTATTACGGACAGGACAGCCAATACCGCGGCCATCAGCCGAGCTACCTCGACAGCGCCGACGGTCTGACCGTCCACGACGAGGTCACCGGCCTGACCTGGCAGAGATCGCCGGATGTGAACCGGGACGGCGCGATCGGCCCGTCCGACAAGCTGAACTGGTCCGGGTGCCAGGCTTACCCGGCCGCCCTGAACGCGGCGGAGTACGGGGGGTACTCCGATTGGCGGTTGCCGTCGATCAAAGAACTCTACTCCCTGATCCTGTTCACCGGCCTCGATCCCAGCGGCTACGGCGGCGATACATCGAGCCTGACGCCGTTCATCGACACGGACCACTTCGACTTCGCCTACGGCGACGAGAGCGCCGGCGAGCGCATCATCGATTCCCAGTACGCGTCCGACAGCCTTTACGTGGACGGTGCGAACGCGGGGCAGCTCCTGTTCGGCGTCAACTTCGCCGACGGGCGGATCAAGGGTTACGGGCTGACCATGCCGGGCGGCAGGGAGAAGACCTTCTTCGTCATGTGCGTCCGCGGCAACGCGGACTACGGCATCAACGCCTTCACCGATAACGACGACGGCACGATCACCGACGGCGCCACCGGCCTGATGTGGGCGCGGGACGACAGCGGCGGCGACGCACCGGGTGGTCTCGATTGGGCGGAGGCGCTGGCCTGGGTCGAAGCCCGCAACACCTTGGAATACCTGGGTTACAGCGACTGGAGGTTGCCCGAGGTCAAGGAACTGCAGAGCATCGTCGACTACACCCGTTCGCCCGGGTCCTCCGGCTCTGCGGCCATCGACCCCCTGTTCAACGCCACCGGCATCATCAACGAGGCGGGCGCGAGTGACTTCGGATTCTACTGGAGCAGCACGACCCACGCAGGACTGAACGGCGGCCGCGCCGCTGCCTACGTGGCCTTCGGACGTGCGATGGGCTACATCGACGGCGCCTGAGCGACGTTCACGGCGCCGGCTCTCAGCGCAGCGACCCCAAGGCCGGCGATCCGGCGGACTTCCCACCGGCAACGGCCCCAGGGTGACGCCATCCGGATCTACAACTGCGTCCGGGTCGTCAGGGCGTGCGGCGATTCCTGAGGCCGCGTACCGCCCACCCGGGCCCGATGCATCGTGGGGGGGTGGCCTCAATCCCACCGATGTGGCGTGACGATGGAGATTCACGCCGTGGCCTTTGACCGCCGGGGATCCCCTTGCTACACTGCATGCACAGAGTACAGGCCCCCACATCGTGATTCCGGGAGTCTCCCCATGCGCACCGCCCTGCTCGGCGCCACCGGCCTGGTGGGCCGCACCATGCTCGCCCTGCTCGAGACCCGCGACTGGGTCGACGAGCCGCCGCTGCTGCTGACCAGCGCCCGCTCGGCGGGCGAGGTCCTGACCTTCCGCGGCCGGGCGGTGACCTGCACGGACGCCGCGGCGTCCGCGGACCTCGCCGGCGTGGAGATGGCCCTGTTCAGCGCCGGCGGCGCCGCCAGCCGCGCCTACGCGCCGCGCTTCGCGCAGGCCGGGTCGTGGGTCGTGGACAACTCCTCGGCCTGGCGGATGGATCCCGCAGTGCCGCTGGTGGTGCCGGAGATCAACGCCGCGGCCCTGCCGGCGCGCCCCGGCATCGTCGCCAACCCGAACTGCTCCACGATCCAGGTGGCCGCCGCGGTGGCGCCGCTGCAGCGGGCCTTCGGGCTGAAGGCCTGCCACGTCACGACGCTGCAGGCGGCCTCCGGCGGGGGCGGCCGCGCCCGCCAGGCGCTGGCGGTCGAGCTGTCGGCCTGCCTGCCCGGCCTGCGCGAGGGACACGCCTCGCCCGCGATGACCGGCACCGGCGCCTTCCCCCGCCGCCTCGCGCTGAACGCGCTGCCGGAAATCGGCGCCGCCCTGCCCGACGGCAGCTTCGAGGAAGAGGCCAAGGTGGTGCGCGAGCTGCGCAAGATCCTCGGCCTGCCGCAGCTCGCGGTGACCTGCCTGGCCACGCGCGTGCCGGTCTGGAACGGGCACGCGGCCGCGGTGCGCTGCATCTGCTCGCGGGCCGCGCCGCGCGACGAGGTCGTCGCCGCCCTGCTCGCCGCCCCCGGGCTGGTCGTGGCCGAGTCGCCGCACGGCTACGCCACGCAGCTGGAGGCCGACGGGGCCGATCCGGTCTTCGTCGGACGCGTGCGCGCAGAGGAAGGCCGCCCCGAGGTGGTCCTGATGTGGGTGGTGGCCGACAACGTGCGCAAGGGCGCGGCCCTGAACGCCGTGCAGATCGCCGACCTGCTGGCCGCGCGCCGGCGGGGCGCCTGAGTTGGACCGCACGGCGCGCATCGACCTGGCCTACGACGGCACGGATTTCCACGGCTGGCAGTGGCAGATCGGCCTGCGCACCGTCCAGGGCCAGCTGGCCGTCATGCTGGAGCGCCTGCTCGGCCGCCCCTGCATGCCGCCCGGCGCCGGCCGCACCGATGCCGGGGTCCACGCCCTGCGGCAGACCGCTCACGCCCGGGGCCTCAGCGCCGACGAGGTCGCGCGTCTGGTGCGCGTGTTGCCCCGCTTCGCACCCCGCGACATGCAGGTGCTGGAGGTGCGCGAGGTGAGCCCGCGCTTCCACGCGCGCTTCTCGGCGCGCTGGCGCCGCTACGAGTACCGCCTCGACCTGCGGGGCGACCTGTTCCGCCGCCGCTACGCCTGGTGCCCCGGCGAGCCGCTGGACCGCGCCGCCATGGACGCCGCCTGCGCCCTGTTCCTGGGCCGGCGCGACTGCAGCAGCCTCTGCAAGACGGCATCGCTGAGCCCGACCAACGACTGCGACGTGACCGATTGCCGCTTGGAGTGGGCCGAGAGCTCGGCTATCCTGCACGTCCGGGCCGACCGCTTCCTGCACCACATGGTGCGCACGATGACCGGCGTGCTGGTGGAAGTGGGCGCGGGCAGGCGCCGCCCCGAGGACGTCACGGCGATCCTGGAGGCCCGCGACCGGCGCGTCGCCGGCGGCATGGCCCCGGCCTGCGGCCTGTACCTGGCCGACGTCGGCTACCCGCCCGAGCTCGACGACCCCGACCACCCTGGAGATCCTGCCGAAAAACCGACCCCGGAGGCGACCCCATGAAGTTCTTCATCGACACCGCCGACCTCGACGAGATCCGCGACGCCCTGTCGATGGGCGTGCTGGACGGCGTCACGACCAACCCCAGCCTGATGGCGCGCGCCGGCCGCAAGGACACCGACAAGCTGCTGAAGGAGATCTGCGATCTGGTCGAAGGGCCGGTCTCGGGCGAGGTCGTCGCGCTCGACGCCGCGGGCATGATCAAAGAGGGAAAGCGCCTCGCCGCCCTCAGCGAGCACCTCGTGGTGAAGATCCCCCTGACCATCGACGGCCTGAAGGCGACCCGCGCCCTGTCCGACGAGGGCATCCCCGTCAACATGACGCTGTGCTTCTCGGTCAGCCAGGCGCTGCTGGCGGCCAAGGCGGGCGCCGCCTACATCTCGCCCTTCGTCGGCCGGCTGGACGACATCAGCCAGGACGGCATGGGCCTGATCGAGGACATCGTCGAGGTCTTCGAGAAGTACGAGATCGGCACCGAGATCATCGTGGCCAGCGTGCGCCACCCCGACCACGTGGTGCGGGCGGCCCTGCTGGGCGCCGACATCGCCACGATCCCGCACAAGGTCATCAAGCAGTTGGTCCAGCACCCGCTGACCGACCAGGGGATCGCCGCCTTCATGAAGGACTGGAACAAGCTGCAGGGCTGACGCGTTGAAAACGGGAACGCGCGCCGCCGCGCGCCCCGGAGGTGAACCGTGCGCAAGGCTCCCGTATGGACCGGCGTCGTCATCGGCCTGCTGTTCGGCCTGCTGCTGGGCTCGGCCTTCCTGCTGGGCCGCCGCACCGGTGCGCCCGCGACGGTCGCGGGCGGCCGCGACACGGTCGTGGTGCGCGAAGTCCCGGTCGGCTCGCCGGCCGCGATCGAGCAGGGGCGGCGCAACGCCATCGTCACGGCCACCGAGCGGGTCGCGCCCGCGGTGGTCAGCATCAACGCCATCCAGCACCGGACGGTCACGCGCACGCTCGCCCCGCGCGGCTGGGAGTACTTCGAGCGCTTCTATCCCGGCATGTTCCCGCAGCGCGCCTTCCGCCAGGACGTCTCGAACCTGGGCTCGGGCGTCATCGTCTCGCAGCGGGGCCACATCCTGACCAACGTCCACGTGGTCGAGAACGCGGACGAACTGCTCGTCTCGCTCCACGACGGCCGGCAGTACACGGCCCAGGTCCTGGAGATGGTCCCGACCTGGGACCTGGCGCTGCTGCAGATCGCCGGCGACGCGCCCCCCAACCTGCCGACGGCGGTCATGGCCGCCGAGGACACGCGCCTGTTCATCGGGGAGTGGGCCATCGCCATCGGCTCGCCCTTCGGCTATCTGCTGGCCGACACGCAGCCGACGGTGACCGTCGGGGTGGTCAGCGCCGTCAACCGCGACATCAAGCGCACCGGCTCGGACCAGCAGATCTTCCTGGGCATGATCCAGACCGACGCGGCGATCAACCCCGGCAACAGCGGCGGCCCGCTGGTCAACAGCAGCGGCGAGGTCGTGGGCATCAACACCTTCATCTTCACCGAGAGCGGCGGCAGCATCGGCCTGGGCTTCGCCGTGCCCATCGACCGCGCCCGCTGGATCCTGCGCGAGGTGGACCAGTACGGCTACTTCCGCCGCGCCTACGTCGGCTTCGGCATCCTGCCGGTCAACGACGCCATCGCCAAGGCGCTGGGCATGGACCAGGCCCGCGGCTTCGTCGTGCGCGACGTGACGACGGGCTCGCCGGCGGCCAAGGCGGGGCTGGTCCCGTACGACGTGCTGCTGACGATCAACGGCATCGAGCTGGCCGACGTCGACACCTTCAACCGGCTGGTCTACGAGGCCAAGGTCGGCACCCAGCTGGAGTTCACGGCCATCCGCGAGGGCCGCGCTTTCTCCGGGACGATCGTCCTGGAGGAGGACCCGCAGCGGCGGCGCAACGCGGCCTCCTGACCGCCCCGAAACCCGCTTCCCTTCCCCGAATCGATCGGTTATGTTGCGCGGGTCCGGACCCGACTGCCCGTTCGTCCCCCGTCGACGTCACGACGGAGAGGGCTGCAAGATGTTGATATCATGTAATTTGCATTCTCTCGAACCCCGGGAGCGAGGTGCGGCGTGATTTCCCGTTACGAGACCCCGGCCATGCGCGCCATCTGGTCGAACCGCCGCAAGCTCGAGATCTGGCAGGAGGTCGAGGTCGTCGTCTGCGAGGTCCGCGCCGACCGCGGCGAAATCCCCCCCGCGGCGGCCCGGCTCATCCGCGAGCGGGCCGCTTTCGACGAGGCGCGGGTCCTGGAGATCGAGGAGACCGTCCAGCACGACGTCATCGCGTTCCTGACGAACCTCGGCGAGCACATCGGACCCGAGGCGCGCTTCGTCCACGAGGGGATGACCAGCTCGGACCTCGTCGACACGGCCTTCGCCGTCCAGCTGCGCGAGTCGGGCCTGGTGCTGCGGGCGGCCCTGGTCGCGCTGATGGACGCGGTCAAGGCCCGCGCCCTCGAGCACCAGGACACCGTCATGGTCGGGCGCAGCCACGGCATCCACGCCGAGCCCACCACCTTCGGCCTGAAGCTGCTGGTCTACTGGTCGGCCCTGCGGCGCTCGCTGCGGCGGCTGGACGCGGCCATCGAGGAGGTCACCGTCGGGCAGATCTCCGGCGCGGTGGGGACCATGGCGCACCTCGACCCCGAGGTCGAGGCCGAGACCATGCGGCGCCTGGGCCTGGCGGTCGCCCCGGTGGCGACGCAGGTGCTGCAGCGCGACCGCCACGCGGCCTTCCTGACGGCGCTGGCCCTGGCCGGCGCGACGCTGGAGCAGATGGCGGTCGAGATCCGCAACCTGCAGCGCACCGACGTCCACGAGGTGGAGGAGCCGTTCGGCCGCGGCCAGAAGGGCTCCTCGGCCATGCCGCACAAGAAGAACCCCATCGTCAGCGAGCGGATCACCGGACTGGCCCGGCTGCTGCGCGGCTACGCCCACACCGCGATGGAGAACGTCGCGCTCTGGCACGAGCGCGACATCAGCCACAGCAGCGTCGAGCGCATCATCTTCCCCGACGCCTGCCACGTCCTGCACTACATGCTGCAGAAGATGACCTGGCTGATCGCGGGGCTCGTGGTCTTCCCCGGGCGCATGCTCGAGAACATGGACCGCGTGCGGGGCATGGTCTACAGCCAGACGGTGCTGCTGGCCCTGGTGCGCGCCGGCGCCTCGCGCGAGGACGCCTACGCCGCGGTGCAGCGCTGCGCCATGCGCGTCTGGGACCAGGACGCCGACTTCCGCGAGACCCTGGCCCGGGACCCGGCCGTGGCGGCCCTGCTGCCGCCCGCCAATCTGGACCGTTGCTTCGATCCCGCCTGGCACCGGCGCCACGTCGGCCAGCTGTTCGCCAGGACCCTGGACCAAGCGTAGGATCGATAGGAGCAGGCATGACCCGCGATCCCTCCTTCGACGTCGTCGCCGTCACCGCCCTCGACGACGCGGCGCTCGTCGGCGCGCTGCGCGCCCACGCCCTGACCCTGAGCGCCACCGAGGCCCGCCGCGTCCGCGACCTGCTGGGCCGCGACCCCACGCTCGCCGAGCTGACCCTCTTCGACACCATGTGGAGCGAGCACTGCTCCTACAAGAGCAGCCGGCCCACGCTCAAGGAGTTCCTGCCGACCACCGGCAGCAACGTCATCGTCGGTCCGGTCGAGGACGCGGGCATCGTGGACTTCGGCACCGTCGACGGCGTGCGCTGGGGCGTCATCATCGCCCACGAGAGCCACAACCACCCCAGCCAGGTCATGCCCGTCGAGGGGGCGGCCACCGGCATCGGCGGCATCGTGCGCGACGTCTACTGCATGGGCGGCGAGGTGATCGGCGTGCTGGACCCGCTGCGCTTCGGCTGGCCGCTGGGGGAGGGCGGGGCCCACCGTCTGGACATCGCTCGCGAGGTGGTCACCGGCATCTGGGAGTACGGCAACGCCCCTGGG